>NZ_CP092106.1:2400000-3000000 GCF_029016485.1 Vibrio sp. JC009
ACATTATATTTGCCAGCCGGCAATGGATTACCGTTTTCATCTTTTCCGTCCCATTCAATCCGATTATCACCGGAAGGCTTCGCACCCATATCAAGGGTCCGAACAAGCTGACCAAGCTGGTCTTCAACACGGACAAACAGGTTGTCGACATTTTGAGGAAGCTTAACCATAGCAGCCATACCTGCGTTATCGGCTTTAATGCCTGCGGCACCAGGAACCAGCACATCACGTCCAACAAGCGAAGATGCCTGAAGAGCCTGATTTGAGGTCATCGATGAGTTAAGGCTTTCAAACTGCCCGTTCATCTTGTTGATGCCGTCAACGGTCGCAAATGAAGCCATTTGCGCAATCATCTGGTCATTACTGACCGGCTTAAAAGGGTCCTGCTGAGCAAGTTGCTTAGTGAGCAGAGATAAGAAGTCTTCTTGTTTAAGATCCTGCTTACCTGTGGTTTCACTAGGCTGGGTTTGCTCTTTTTGCAGCTCTTTAAGCTGATCAAGGTAAGATAAACCGCTCTGACCAACGTTGTTGATTGCCATTACGCTATCTCCTTATCGACCCATCTGCAGCGTACGCAGCAGCATTTGTTTACTCGCATCCGCTACCTGAACATTCGTCTGATATGAACGGGAAGCAGAAATCATGTTAGCCATCTCTTCCATCACGTTAACGTTCGGCTTATAGATATAACCCTCTTCGTTAGCGAGTGGGTGATCCGGGTTATATTCCGCCTGCAGAGGTTTATCACTCTCGACAATCCCCATTACTTTTACCGGAATGTTATGATCCTGGTTGTACTTCGCTTTACTTAACTCGGCTCCGAATACTGCATGGCGAGCTTTGTAGGTTTCCTTAGCGGAACCACTCACACTTTCGGCATTTGCCAGGTTGCTCGAAGTGGTATTTAGACGAACAGATTCAGCACTCATCGCAGAACCAGTTACATTGAATACATTAAATAAGCTCATCTAATTATTCCCCTTTGATTGCCTTAGTTAAGTTTTTGAATTTACTTCCTAAGAAATCCAGTGATGCCTGATGACGAATCTGGTTTTGCATAAACAGGTTACGCTCCAGATCCACATCTACCGTATTGCCATCACCGGTATCCGGCTGAGTCGGGAGGCGGTACATACTTTCCCCGGTCACAGAAGCAGCGGCAGCAATATGCCGATCATTGGTACGACGTAGCCCAAAGTTTGCCTCCGACGTTGCCGCCTGTAGCGCTCTTTGAAAGTCCATTCCCTTCGCCTTAAACCCAGGAGTGTTCGCCTGCGCAATGTTAGTAGAGATAGTCTCTGCATTGCGCTCACGCAGTCCCACCGTGTGCTGGTGGATTCCTAAAGCATTGTTGAAAGAAATGGCCATATGCTGCCTCAATTACTTCTTAAGTGACTTACTAAGATAAACAAAGCAATCTGTGTGCCAACTTCTCACGAACTTCGGATTACTTTGTTGTCCTTGGTTTGTTTGCAATATCTACGCCATGAAGGAATAGGATTTAAAGTGTCGGGTTGATCTTAGCTTAGATGGGGGGGAAATGCACGGTATGGGGTTATGGGGTTATGGGGTTATGGGGTTATGGGGTTATGGGGTTATGGGGTTATGGGGTTATGCAAGATTTGATTCGATTGCACATGATGTCAAGCTTTTTTAGCTTTTCCCCATAGCCTTATTTCCCTCAAGGACGAAGTCCGTCCCATAACCATATCCCTTATTTCAGCTTATATATAATCCCCGGATTACACCGCACCATTTCAAACTTGTCCGTCAGGCCAGTTAAAGATTCGGAAGCGCCCAGAAGCAAATATCCGCCTGGGTTCAGAGTGTTAGCGATAGAGTTCAGTACCTGAGATTTCATATCAGGTGAGAAGTAAATCAGTACGTTGCGGCAGAAAACGATATCGAACTTACCCAGCAGAGCGTAACTTTCCATCAGGTTCTGAGGGCGGAAATTGACCAGGCGCTTAACATTGTCTTTTACCTTCATTTTGCCGTCTCCTGCATCTTCAAAGAAGATACGGCGGCGTTCAGGAGAAAGACCACGGCCAAGAGCCAGGTTGTCATAGACACCGGCACGGCACATATCAAGCATGCTGGAGGAGATATCTGTCGCGGTAATAGACACGCCAGGCAGCATGCCCGGCTTTTTAGACTGAGTTTCCAGAATGGTCATTGCCATTGAATATGGCTCCTGACCGGAGGAGCTTGCCGCTGACCAGATTTTTATCGGGCGTTTCTTTGCCGCCATTTCCGGCAATAGTTTGTCGGCAAGCACAGTGAAAGGGTAGCTATCACGAAACCACAGGGTTTCATTCGTTGTCATAGCGTCCACTGCCGCGACCCTAAGGTCACGGTTGCGTCCACTTACAACGGTTTTTAACAGATCAGAAAGTGAGGTCAGCTTATATTTGCTAACAAGCGGGCTCAGGCGACTGCGTACTAAGTACTGTTTGCTGTCTCCAAGAACAATTCCGCATTGAGACTCCAGGAAGCGACAAAACTCTCTGTATTCCTGATCATTTATTGTGATAGCTGTCATTCAACTCTCTTTTTATTATTTACTTACCGCAGCTTTTACAGCAGCACCCAGTTCATCCGGGTTAAACTTCGCGATAAACTCGTTAGCGCCTACCCGCTCAACCATGGCCTGGTTGAATACCCCACTCAGGGAAGTATGCAAAATAACGTGTAAATCTTTCAGATCCGGGTTACGACGGATCTCTGCAGTAAGAGTATACCCGTCCATCTCGGGCATTTCGATATCTGATATCACCAAAGAAATGTGGTCGAAGATACTTCCGTCGGCAGCCAGTTCCACCAGTTTATCGTATGCTTCCTTACCATCCTTAACTAGGATACCTTCAAATCCGATGGATTCAATAGCTCTTTGAACCTGTTTACGGGCAACGGTGGAATCATCAGCAATCAGAATAGTACGAACAATCGGCTTTTCTTTCTCTTGTTCAACGACGGCAATCTCTTCTGCGATCTCTGTGCTCATCTGCTCTTCAACTGGTGCGATCTCAGCAAGGATCTTTTCTACATCCAGAATTTCTACCAGCTCGTTATCAATATTGGTAACGGCTGTCAGGTAGTTTGCCTTACCTGTACCTTCCGGTGGCGGAAGAATAGATTCCCAGTGCATGTTCACGATTCTTTCAACCGATGTCACCAAAAAGCCCTGAACGGTACGGTTAAACTCAGAAATAACCACAAAGCAGTTTTCCGGGTTAGGCGTTGGTCTGCCACCGATAGCCAGGCTTAAATCGATAACCGAAATAGTTTGTCCGCGAATATGCGCTACGCCAATAACCATTGGATTCAAGTTAGGCATAGAAGTTAATTGAGGACACTGAAGCACTTCTTTTACTTTAAATACGTTAATCCCATAACGCTGACGCCCCATCAGACGAAATGTTAACAGCTCTAGTCTGTTTTGACCTACCAGTTGCGTTCGCTGGTTAACTGAATCCAGAATACCGGTCATAACTTCAACTCCATCTCAAACTTCTGTATAAAAAATGATAACCTTACTAGGCTATGTTAAAGAGGTCGCACAAAATGTGCTTCATACTACAGGTTGTACCAAATATGTATTTTAACTCTAAGTATAAAGCTTTATATAAAAAACTTGATAAATCTATCGGTTTTTTCATATTTTTGTTTTCTTTATGTTGCCATGCCGCAACACAAGAGCAGCTTGAAATTATTCAAAAAGCGGCGGAAGCTCACGTAAAAAGTATAATCGAAGTTCCGCAAGGTGGTGAACTGATTGCACATGCCGCCAATTTAGACTCACGATTAAAAGTCACCAGCTGCCCTTCTCCTCTGCTTGCCTCTTCATCATCCAAGGGAAAACGCACCAGCAATGTTACCGTCCTTATAGAGTGTAGCGAAGATAACTGGCGAGTGTATGTTCCCGTAAGAACAACTCTTTCACTTCCTCTGGTCACTGCCCGCATTTCACTCACCAGAGGAGAAATTATTAGCAGACAGGACCTGACTCTTTCCATGATTGAACAAAACGCGTACCGCAGAGAGGGCTTTACCCAGCCGGAACACGTTATCGGAGCAAAGCTGAAAAAGAACATTCGTGTCGGTGAAGTGCTGGAACGTAATGATGTCTGCGTCGTTTGCCGAAACGAAAAAGTTGTCATTAAAGCCGTAAAAGGAGAAATGACGATCACAACCAAAGGGACGGCACTAACCGACGGCTCCAGAGGGGAGCAAATCAGAGTAAAAAACGACAAATCCAAGCGAATTGTTGAGGGCATTGTGACCGGCGTAGCTGAAATAACAGTGTATTTTTAATCTTTTTTAACGCAAACTAACTGGAAGAGAAATTTTTTAGAAATTATGTGAAAAAGCTCTAAAGTAATGACCCCTTCAGTCGATACTTTGGGTACGAAGTTCACTTTATAAGCGAAAAGGCTTTTATTATGGCAGGCATTGATAATATTCGCACTGGTCAGACTATGACAACAAGTCGCAGCCAGGCGCGTACAGAATCGAACACCAAACCTGATTCAGGCTCTGTATCCGGGTCAAAAACCAGTTCTGATTCTGTATCTTTGAGCCAGCAGGGTAAAGCTATGGGACAACTGCAACAGACAATGGCTTCACAGCCAAGCTTTGACAGCGCTAAGGTCGCCGCTATCAAGGAAGCAATTGCAAACGGTTCATACCGTGTTGATGCCGAAAAACTGGCTGACAACATGATGAAGTTTGAAGATGAATTAGGCGGTCTGTCTTAACAGACTGCAACTTGTACCATGGCAAAACTTGTTGACTTACTGGAATTTCAGTTAAAAAACGCACGCTCTCTTTCCGATCTGCTGGAAAAGGAGAAAGTGGCGATTGCTAAGCGTGTATCTTCTGATATTGAAGCTTTAGCGAAAGAGAAGCTGACACTGATCACTCAGTTGCAGCAGACCGATCAGCGAATTGCGGAAAATCACGATACAAAGCTTCTTGAAGAAGATGAGCAGCTGAAAGAAATTGTTACCCAGATACGCTCTGTGATGCACGATTGCAAACAGGCAAATGAAATTAACGGTCAGGCTCTGCAGAGAGCTCAGTTAAGCTACAACAAGCTGAATAACCTGATGCAGCAAAGCCGTGGTAAGTTTGGCATGACATATAATGCCGGCGGTCAGACGACCTCTGTCTCAACCCTTGGTACTGACATCAAGGCATAGAAAGACAAGAATAGAAAAAGCGGCAATATTTGCCGCTTTTTTCGTTCTGGAGATCAGGGAGAAGTTTAGAACAGTGTCTGCTGCCTCTTAGAAGGCACCTGCTGAACTTCACCGTAGTTGCGTAGCCTGTCCATTTTGTTGATGTCCAGCTCCAGCTCAGTCACATAGCTGTCACCAACCGGGTAGCTGCGAACCACTTCTGCACCACGGATAACACCGTCAACGGCACCCGTTGTTGATTCAAGGCCCAGACGCTGGTCCTGAAGGTCTGCACGACCACTTACCCGCATTCCGTAGATTTGCTCAGCCAGTTCACGGTAAGCGTCGATTTTTGACGCTCTCATGGCGCGGACACGCTTCTCTTCGTCGTTGCTGCCTTTCTGTTCGCTGATGCTTGCATAACCAACGGCTCTTAACACGGTGTCTTCTTCAATCGTCTGAAGTGGCTGACATCCCGCGGCAATTAAAACAAATGCCAGTACTAGTAGTTTTTTCATCACTCTCACTCCTGCGAAATTACTGACGCAAAATAATGGTATTGCGGGATGTTTTGCTCGGATCAGAGCGGATAATCAGTCCATCCTGAGTTCTGATGGTATTCATAGTATCCAGATCCAGACCAATGCGGTCAGCCGGAAGGAAACCCTGCGCCGTAGCTACTACCACGCGGCTTCTCAGGCCAACAACTCGTGCATTAACAATAACGCCGCCTTCCTGACGCAGCATAGTGCCTGTCAGCACATACTGAATTTCCTGCTCCTGCATCAAATCGCTCCAGTCGCGACTGATAGCAAAGTCGCCCTGCTGGGTTACACGGATTGAGCCGGTGGTTTTAAAATCAACCACCTTAAATCCACGCTGCTGCAGCTGGTGAATAAAAGCTTCTGATACAGAGTTACCCAGCCAGTTAGTCGAATCCATATGCTGTACATCGACAAACGAGGTAACAGCAATGGGTGTTCTGGCGGATACGCTGGTATTGGTGACGATAAGGTCCTCGGTCATACTTTCAATAAAGAAGTCCAGTGTATGGCGCGGATTCTCATACAGCATAAAGCGGCTTCCCTCATACGGCTCTTTACCGTTATAAATCGGGGAATAAGCGCAGGATGCCAGAAACATCGTCATTGCAGCTATAAACCATTTTTTCATTAGTTTGATCTCCAGATATACTTTCGGTGTTACTGCTCCATTTGGTAATCTCTCTTTTACCGTGTTGGAACAATCTTTGCTTTTCTGTAAATGCACTAAACGGAAAAACAACACCTGAATCAGTTACCCGATATCGAAGCAAAAACTATACCCAAATGGTAAGGCATCAATGAAAAAAATGATTTTCACATTAATTCCAGCTCTGTTTTCGCTACTATTCAGTGCCTTAGCACATTCTGAATGGTACGAAGTCACTGGCAGCACAACCTATGTTTCATCAGAAGAGACGGCAAGGGTACACGCTCTGGAAGATGCGCTATATAAGGCGATGAAGTATTCAGGTGCCGATATTGGCACCATTAGCAATCTTAGCCCCTTTCTTAGCGTGGCCAAGTCTGAATACCAGTTCACCAACCATGAGGTCCGCTACATCCGGGTTGTAGAATCCAATGCAAGTGATGGAAAAATGACGCTCAGAGCCCAGATGGATATTTACCCGTCGGCAAGAGGTTGCCATGTGGACCAGTATAAGAAGACATTTCTGGTCGGTAATGTTGACCTTGCCTCTCCTCAGCAGGCGGTAATGGGACAGATTTACAGCATTGGCGATGACTTTAGCCATGTCGTTAACCGTCAGTTGGATCAGGAATCGGTCAGCTTTGTCTCCGTGGGTACAACCGATTACCAGATTGACAGAAATCAGCCTGCCACGCTGCAGATGATCGCTGAAGATACCAACGCCCAGTACATCATCGGCGGCGTAATTACCGATATGACAGCAACTATAGAGCAGAAAGTTCTGGGTAAAGACTCCATCAACCGACAGTTTGCGCTGGAAATGCAGATTTATGACGGCAAGACCGGCCATGAGGTTTATAGCCGGGCCTACCGTGAAGTGGCTAACTGGCCGTTTCCGAAGACCAGTAAGGTTGATACCCGAAGCGCCCGTTTCTGGGCTTCCACATACGGTGAGATGCTGTTAAGAGTCAGCCGCAATATTATGCTGGATATGGAAACAGAGCTGTCGTGCAAAATTACGCTGCCGGAAGTGGTTGCCGTTCATGGCGATATGGTCACCATAGACCTTGGCCGTATTCATGGCGTCAAAGTCGGCGATAAGCTGCAACTCTGGCACACAGGTTCTTTTATTGACCAGCACGGCATACCAAGGAATAAGGTTTCTCAGAGTGAAGTGACTTACACTGTGACCAGAACCTATGATCAGGAGTCAGAGCTTGTGATTGACCAGCCGCACCTTGCCAGCAGCGTACAGATTGGCGATGTGCTGCATAAAGAGATTTATTAGCAGACTTAAGATCAAAACGGGGATGCAATTGCATCCCCGTTTTTCATTGAAAACAGTGAGTAATCAAACTTTAAACTCAGCAGCCAGGTTCTGAAGTTTATCCGCAAGTCCTGCCTGCTCCTGCGCTGCTATCGCAATTTGCTCGCCACTTTCGGCAGAGGTCTTCACACTGTCACTAATACCCTGAGCATTGGACGAAATTTCCTGTGTTGCCGCAACCTGCTGCTCTGCCGCCGCGGCTATCTGAACCGCCATTCGTGAAATATTGTCTATTGCCGAAACAACATCCTCAAGCTTCGCCTTTACATCCTGTGTTTTTCCCACACTGTCAAAGGCCAGAGATTTTGCATCATTAACCTGAGCATAGGCGCTGTTACTGTATTCCTGTAACTTGCCTACCATATTCTCAATTTCCTGCGTCGACTCCTGCGTTCTCTGTGCAAGCGAGCGGACTTCATCAGCCACAACGGCAAAACCCCGTCCCGCATCTCCTGCCCTTGCCGCTTCGATGGCAGCATTCAGGGCCAACAAATTAGTCTGCTCAGCAATTCCCTGTATCACACCAACAAATCCGGAGATCTTGCCACTGCTTTCATGAAGGTCGCTAATTGTTCCGGATGTGGACTCAATCGTTCTGGAAACCGTATCAATGGCAACAGCAGAGTCATCTACTGAGCTACTGCTTTCCGACACCAGCTGATTTGCGTTGCCGGCTTCATCTGATGTCGCCTGAATGTGGCCGGCCACTTCTTTAACCGAAGCGCTCATCTGTTCTATCGCAGCCACTACCTGAAGTACCTGAGCCTGTTCGGATTTTAGCTGGTCGGCGCTCGCTTTCACCGTAAGCGTTGATTCTTCAGATGCAGTGGCGAGCTGCTCACTGGACTGAGAAATCACCTGTATCGCAAGCGTAAATTCATCAAGCATGCGGTTCAGGTTATTCGCTATATCACCAAGCTCATCCTGGCTTACAACGCTGCAGCGAGAGGTCAGAATCTTATTGGACGCAAGTTTCATGGTGTCATTAAGCTCTTCCACCTGGGCACTGACCCCGCGAATCAGCCTGTAACTTAACAATCCGGTAGCAATAAGAAGGGCAACAGAAATCGACAAATAACATAAAAATGCCGTCTGCTGCTTTGATACTATGCCGGACGAAAGAGACAGAATCTGCTCAGTCAGAATCTCTTCCTTCTCTTTCAGAAGATTAATCCGCCGGGTTGATGCGGCAAACCACTCTTCCGCATTCTGATTTAAATCACCTGAAAAGGCTTTTTGTCTGTATCCATCCACTTCAGAAAAAGGAGCCTGCTGGATCATCCTGGTATAAGAAGCAACCTGATCAGCGAAGGCATAAACCTGAAAAGTAGAGAAGTAACTGTTCTGCTCACTCACCAGAGTGACAAACTTCTTAAACATGCCCGGTCCAAATTTACCACCACCGAATGTATTGCTTAATACTGCCCGCTCAATACCGGCCCTCTCTTTGCCCTGCAAATATTCATAGTATGCCGCAAGCGAGCGGCTGATATCCGCCACCTCGGAAACACTTACCGCCAGCCCGGGAACGGATAACAGATGTCCGTTCAGTGTCGTATAGTATTTCAACGCCTCGCCCAGAGGGGTAATTTGGGTGGTAATCCCCTGCCTCATTGACGTAATTTTTTTCAGCATATTGTTTGCTGTATCAATCACTATCCAGAGTTCAGGGTACTTCTCAAGGGTCTCACCATGTTCTGAAAGGTATTTTTTAAGATCGGCAAGGCGGCTATCGGTCTGCTTTCTCTGCTGACTCAGCTTGTCCTTAAATTTTTTACCTTTGGAGCCTAAATATCCAGCCGACATACCCCGTTCTTTCTGAAGCTCATGAACCAGCCGGCTGTTATAGGCCGACAGCTCCACGAACTGATAAATAGACTGCGCTGACGTTTTCTTATTCAGCGAATCATAAATCAGGCTACCGGAAAAATAGAGAAGTGTAACAAGCAAAGGAAGTACAACAGCAAGCAGCTTTTGTCTGACACTCAGTTGCATATGGCACCTTTATTCAGGAAATTATCATCACATATCGATTTAATTTTCATCCTTGATAAGTGCATACTTACAACCATCAGCAGCGTCGTCCATTTTGTATAAAACAGGAAAAATCAGGCGAAAATTATAATTTACTCAAAAGTGCACACCCATAATACTTTGGTAGTAACGTCAGCACCTTAGTCACAGTTTAGACTATTTATGCCAATACTGAGATTTCACGTATAAGAATTCGTCACCACGCTTTTCTTAACAACTGAATCACGTCGTCATAGGAAGCTTTTTTAGGATTAGTTACTGTACAGATATCATGAAGAATATTATTGGTCATCGTTGGTATATTGCTAACATATTCATTTTCATTAATATCCAATCCGCTGATTCGACATGGAATATCCAAAGATGCATTAAGTTGACGTATCGCCTCTAAAAATGAACTCGTACCTTCATCCATCGATGAAGCCGGTAGCCCTAAAAAGCTCGCAAGCTTTTGATATTGTATACATGCATCAAAGCTGTTGAACTCGATAACAGAAGGCAATAACACCGCATTTGCAATGCCATGAGGAATATGAAATAGACCTCCAAGGCTATGAGCAACACTATGAGTTATTCCTAATCCACTATTATTAAAGGCCATTCCTGCCATACAGGAAGCCAGAAGCAGTTGCTCACGTGCTTCCATATCTTCGCCGCTTGCATAGGCACGAGGCAAATACTTGAAAACAATCTTGATGGCATTTTCCGCATAAATCGAGGTAAAGAGATTTGCCCGGTTTGAGACGTATGCTTCAATTGCATGAGTTAACACATCCATACCTGTTGCTGCGGTAATAGACGGTGGCATTGTTCGTGTAAACCGCGCATCTAAAATGGCAAGATCAGGGGTAAGAGTTTCATCCTGAAGAGGGATTTTGATACCTTTTTTTTTGTCCGTGACAACAGAAATTGAGGTCACTTCTGAACCTGTACCACTCGTCGTAGGAATAGCAACAAGGTAAGGCGGTTGACGTACCGAATCGGCCTGAGTTGCAAAGTAAGCAACCGCTTTAGCTGCATCAATCGCAGAGCCTCCACCGATAGCAATAATTGCATTTGAGCCACTTTTCATAAAGAGATGTGTAGCAGCTGTTATCGTATCTAAGGAAGGATCAGCTTCAACTTTATCGAAAATCGTGCTTGTAACACCTTTTGATAAGTGACTTTTTACCTGATCAACAAAGCCTGTTTTAGCGATAAAACCATCTGTGACAATAAAAACATCTTTTCCTGGTAACTTATGAAGGTTATCCATGGCATTTTTGCCGTAGCAAACTTTTGTTTTTCCATAAAACTGTGTCATACATTGTTCCCAAAACTTCTCTGACGGAATGCAAATATGAAAATAAAGACTGCATATCCATCGTGGAAGGACAAACAGTCTTAAGACAATATAAACCGTCGTAGCTTAAATGATATCGGCTAGGCAATTACCAAAATTACTTATTAACTTTAGGCAGTACGTTTTCCACTTCATGATGTGGTCGTGGAATAACGTGCACACTAACAACCTCACCAACATTACCAGCCGCCGCAGCACCTGCGTCCGTTGCGGCTTTTACTGCACCTACATCACCGCGTACCATTACAGTCACCAGGCCACTGCCAACTTGCTCACGACCAACCAGCTCAACATTTGCAGATTTAACCATTGCATCAGCCGCTTCAATTGCGCCAACCAGACCTTTTGTTTCAACCATACCTAATGCGTTCATATTTCTATCTCCATCATATTATTTGCCGGACTGTGGCAAATATTTTCTATATCATTGTTTGTTGATAGCTTTTACTATTCGACAGCTCATCTCTTGCAGCTGTTTAATATCTTCAACACCAAAATCTTGTTTCAATATCGCGGCTACAGAGTAAAAGAACTTTTCTGTACTACCTGTCGCAGCCTGCTCAATACAAGCTTCACACGTGCAATCTGCAGCGCACTCGACCACTTCGGACTCCGCTGGTGAACCATGTAAAATAGATACACCTCGTTTGTTTAACTCATCTCTCGCACTTGGCGTTAAAATGATGCTCCCATCCAGATAGATAGCGTTATCCTTGACACAAATATGCTTGTCGAGAGTCTTTACTTCTACCAGTGTTTTTTTCATATTTATCTCACACCTATTATTGCTTTAACCACGTCATGTTCCGGGCGTGCAATCACTGTTGATTCGATGTATTTCGTCCCCAAAAATTCTTTGGCCATCTTGCTGGCCTCTTCAACGGCAGCTAACTCACCACTGAATATAAAATAAGATTTTCCGCATATTCCCAACCCGCTAATAAAGCGAATCAAGTCAATATCAGCACTTTTTACGGCAATATCCGCTGCTGCAACACCAGAAGAAACCGTACTCGATTCAACCAGACCTATAGCCTGAACAGTTTTGACTGATAGCCTTTTTTTCAGAACCGCAACCAGCTCTGGTGAAATACCGGAAATCACAAAATTTCCGGTTAATTTATTTGTTAAACGAGCATGACCCACAGCCATATCAACATCAGATTGCGTACCCGATACAAAAATCAGATACCTGCCGGAGCAAATAGTGGAGGCTCTAACAAGTGTTACGTCTGCAATCTTGAGCATCTCATCAGCGAGTTTTACACCTGATGCAATAGTTTTTGTTTCAACGACCCCAAGCGTATCCATCTATCACTCCGCACTCACTTGCACTTCATCAACGATGCCAACAATTGCTGCGTCTACAGGGGCATCTGCATTTTGTATCGCCATACGTGCAGAGCTCCCGGTAACCACCAGCACTTGCTCACCAATACCAGCACCAACGCAATCAACAGCCACAAAGCTATTTTTGTTTTCTGCTGCAACCGGGTCTTGATATCGAACAACCATAAACTTGAGGCCGCTTAGCGTATTCTCTTTTCGAGTAGCCCAAACATTACCAATCACTTTACCTACAATCATAATGAACTCGCTTATAGCTCTTTTTTGATATCAATACGGTTAGACTTTGCTTGATCCGCAGCGAGGGGGGTTATCACACAGTCTTTTGCCACCTGTATTTCTTTCACACTATTTTGTGCTGCTCGCTCCACATCTTTCTCAGTAATCAGTTTCTGCCAGAATCGAAGAACGGGTTCTGGATCTGGTTTGAGACACTTCAGACCAAACGAACTCAATGTGCTTTCATGTTGCAGATACAACTTATATAAAGCTGGCGAAGCGGTTTTTTCATACGCTTTGTACTCATAATCAATAACTTCAACAGCCTTTCCTTCAAGTAGGAGACGTAAGACCATTTCAGCCATTGGTCCTTTTGCTTTGCCCAATGCGAGATCAGCCATATCTCTACATGACAACTGGGGTATGATGTAACGCTCTGCTTCCTTGTACTGGTCATTGGTATCCCAATAACAAAGTTCGACATCTGTGGCGCAAACACACTTGAGAATGTGCTGTTCCACCTGCTGAGAGTAAGCGCCAAAAACCAGAACCTGGGTGGTGTTTTTATTGGAGCTTTCTTGCAGCTGAGTAATTACACGTTCAACAATCGTTTGTATTAAAGTATCTGGATCCATAACATTGCCTTGTGGTGATACCGTTAATGCACACTTGACTGACTTGCTTTTTTAGCGACAATTCGACCAGTTGTGTCTTTGTTCCAACACACGCTATTTCCTTCATCAATATCAATATGCATGGATAGCGCAAAATCATCGTTTACACGTACCAGAACCTCTTCCAGTATTAATGCGCGCTCTCCCTGAAGGTGAACACTCACTACGTCTTTATCAACAACACCAAAACGTTCTGCATCTTTGGTATGCATATGGATATGACGAGCGGCAATAATGACCCCTTCTTCAAGGCCTACGATATTGTTCTGTGATGCGAGAATAATTCCCGGGGTACCTTCCGTATCACCAGACTGACGAAGAGGTGTTTTGATTCCTAAAATACGAGCATCTGCTTTCGAGATCTCAACTTGTGAACTGTTTCGGCTCGGGCCAAGAACAGCAACGTTGTCGATAACGCCTTTTGGTCCAATTAGACGGATACGTTCTTTACATAAGAATTGCCCGGGCTGAGATAGTTCACGTACCTTCGTTAAAGGTCCTCCAAAGAGTGCCTGGGCATCCTGTTCGCTTAAATGAACGTGTCTTGCCGAAATTTCGACAGGGATAGTATCAACGCTGTTAATTGTTGATACCGATGCGTCGTGCATGAATAGGGAGGATGCTGACGGAGAATGAGCCTGTATCGCTTTATGAAGCAGTTGTTCTGTATCGTAGGCTACACGCCGAATATCAAAAAGATGCTCTGGTGTAACATTGTCTGAAGTAGAGCTTCCACCAACAGCGCCACAACCTAAAGTAAAGGACGGGAAGAGATTCGTGGACAGGCCCACGGCCCCGTGCGTTGAAGGTGTGTTCACCAACATACGCGAAACCGGCTTCTTCAGGCCAAAAGCACAGATAACTGACTCATCCTTAGAGTGAATCGCTAAAGAGTGACCTACGCCACCGTTATGAAGGAGCTGAATCGATAGCTCACACGCTTCATTCCAATCTTCTACGATGTAGTATCCGATTAAAGCGGTAAGCTTTTCTTTAGAGAATGGATAGGAGGGACCCACACCAGACTCTTCTCCTATAATAAGACGAGTGTCAGATGGCACCGTAATACCCGCTAAATCCGCAATATACTTCGCATCTCTGCCCACGATAGCCGGGTTCATAGAGCCGTTAGGGCGTTCCATGACTCTCTTCACGCTCTCAAGTTCAGCCTTTTGAAGGAAATATCCGCCTTGAGCTTTCAGAGTTGCTCTCACCTCGGCATCAATCACCTTATCGGTAATAATGGCTTGCTCAGAGGCACAAATTGTCCCGTTATCAAACGTCTTGCTTGCCATGATTTTGGTTACTGCGTCATTGATATCCGCTGTGCATTCGATATAAACAGGAACATTACCAGCGCCCACTCCAAGAGCCGGAGTTCCTGAGCTGTAGGCGGCTTTAACCATACCAGGGCCACCGGTTGCCAGAATAAGGTCCACTTTTCGCATCAGTTCACCGCTGCCTTCAATAGTAGGGATATTCATGACGCTAACCATGTCTTCGTTCACTCCGCATGAACGGAGAGTTTCACGGATAAGAGTGACGGTTTTCCCTATACATTTGCTTGCACTAGGGTGAGGGGTAAATACGATGGCATTTCCTGATTTCAATGAAATCAGCGACTTATAAATAGTTGTAGACGTCGGGTTTGTTGAAGGAACAATACCGGCAATAACCCCGGTAGGGACTGCGATTTCAATTATTTTCTTAGAGATATCGTTGTTGATAACCCCGATAGTTTTCATATCTTTGATGGCTTCGTACAGTTTTTCACTTGCCAACAAGTTTTTAGTGGTTTTATCTTCTACCTTACCAAACCCGGTTTCCTCAACAGCCAGTTGAGCGAGTTCGTTCGCTTTTTTAGTCGCTGCTTCAGCAATGGCTTTAATAATACTATCTACACGCTCCTGGCTTAGCTGAGCAAATTCATTTTGAGCGGAGCGAGCAGAGTGAACTAACGCTCTCGCTTCTTGAATTGATAATAGATCTTTATCTACCATTATTTATGCCCTTTTATTATTTGGCTATCACAGATAGCCTTAATTAATTCTTTTTTCGTCGCTTTTTCTAAATCTATATTTATATTTGTATCTGGCAGTTCACTAACTATCTTTCGCAGATGATTTAGCTTCATCCTTTTTAATCTGGATTCGCTATAGTTAGGCTGCGTTTCTTCAACAGATTTCGGTTCTGATGTTTCATCTTTCACCTCTGTTTCTTCTGCAATAGATGGTTCTGCAGCAAGTGTTTCCACTACAGGAGAAAGTGACTGCTCAATGTCTTCTATGTTGTCGGCTTGTATTACTGATGGAATGATAGTTTCTAATGTCGAGCTCGGTCTGGCAATAACATGATTTGATATCAATAAGTTTTGTCCAAGTCGACAAATTGAATTTGCTGCAACCTCAACGGCCGTCTGGACTGCGGATACTTCGCCAGTAACGGTAATCGTAATCAGACCACCAGTTGCAGAACTCTTATTCAACAAAGCGACATCCGCAGCTTTGAGCATAGAGTCGGCACCTTCAACCGCTGCCAAAAATCCCTTTGTTTCAATCATTCCGATAGCATTCATCACTCTTTCCTTTAAGGCTTACTTGGTCGTTAGTGCGCAATAATCGACACAGGGATAGCACTCTGTTGCAAATAGCGCTCTACTTTTACTAATTCTTCTTGTGTTAATCTGGAATAGTCATCGAAAGCATATTCCCGGCCCAATTGAGCATATTTATGTACGCCCATCTTGTGATAAGGTAATAAATCTATTCCTTGGAAATTTTTAAAATCTTTATAAGGAGATAAAAGCTCAACTAATAAGCGTAAGTTTTCTTCGCTATCATTTACGCCTTTAATTAAGGGGAATCGAACCTTTACGTTTTGCTTGTTATCCAGAAGCCACCTCAAGTTGTCCAATATCAACTCATTGTGAACACCGGTAAAACGATAATGCTCTTCGGATACCATATGTTTAATGTCATACAGAAACAGATCTGTATGTTCAGCCACTTTCTCGATTACTTCTCTTTTTGCGTAACCACACGTCTCAATAGCTGTATTGATACCTGAATATTTACACATCGCGAGCAAGTTAATCGCGGCTTCTGGCTGCGCTAAAACCTCTCCGCCACCAAGAGTGACCCCACCACCTGTGTGATAAAAATGTCTATCTTCTTCGATGATATCCAGTAGCTCAGTTATGCTTTTATCTTCACCTATCAGGGCTAAAGCGTTAGTTGGGCAAGCATCGACACACAACCCACAACCGGTGCAGTTAGCATCAGATACTTTATGCTCAAAGGTGACAGGGTCCAGATAATGAGTATCCGTCGGACAAACCTCTACACACATACGGCACTGCGTACACAACTCATCTTTATATAAGATTTGATGATGGTATTTTTGACTTTCCGGATTGGAGCACCATTCGCAGCGCAGAGGACAACCTTTGAAAAAGATGAGCGTGCGTATGCCGGGGCCATCATACATATTGTATTTTTGAATATTAAAGATGCGTGCTTTTCTTTCTATCATGGAGCTACAACTTCCTAAAAAAGCTCCTGCCTGGAAGACAGGAGCAATCGTGGATTAAAAGTCTTTCAATACTGTACGACTGATGATTTCGTCTTGTACGTCTTTACACAGTTCTACGAAGAAAGCACTGTAGCCAGCTACGCGTACCACCAGATCCCGGTATTTCTCTGGATGTTTTTGCGCTTCCAGCAAAACATCATTATCAAGATAGTTGAACTGCATCTCACCGTTACCAAGCATGCTCGCGGTACGAATCAGCGTGATGATTCCATCCTCTCCTTCACGCGTATCTAACAGGCCTGACATCAGTTTGAAGTTGTGAACCATCCCGATATTCATATAGTCATTATCCATCTTGGAAACTGACTTAATAATGGCTGTTGGCCCCTTGTAGTCCGCTCCTTGAGTTGGGCTGATACCATCTGAAAGTGGCGACCAGGCCTCACGACCATTCGCAGATGCACCAAGTAACTGACCAAAAGGTGTGTTATTTGAAATAGATAGTGTTCCGTGACTCAACACTGAGTAAAGCGTCTTAAACTTGCGGTGCTCAGTCTCTGTGAAGTACACAAGATCGGTGGCGATTTCATCCGCATAATCGTCATCATTGCCGTATTTTGGCGCGGCTAAACAATCAGCTTTAATCTGTTCATAGCCAACAAAATCTGCCTTCAGAGCTTCATTCAGTTGCCCTAAGGTGTATTTCTTGTCATCAAACACCAGCTTCTTAATTGCAGCCATAGAGTCGACGTAAGTTGCAAGACCACTCCATACAACACCCGGGCCAAAGTTATACATAGCACCACCGGCAGACACATCACGGCCCGATTCCATTGTGCCTTCATATAGCATTGACATAAGTGGCTTAGGCGCATGATCCCTGTGAACCTTTTGCGAAATCACTGTCGCAACGCTGGTCCACTTGGTGATGTACTTGATCTGCTCTTTTACAGCAGCATCAAACTTCTCGTAAGTGTCATACTGGCTCAGTGGTCCTAAGTCCGGACAAACCTTCTTGCCATACCAAAGCGGCACACCACCGTTAAGCACTAACTCGATACAGATTGGCCATTGGGTGTAGCCCGTTGAAGTCCACTGGTAGAGACGACCGGATTTTTGTGGTTCAACACATCCCATTAAGCAATAGTCGCGTGCATCTTCCATGGAGACGCCTTTCGCCAACATCATCTTGATGTGAGAATCATCGAAATGTACGGCAGGAAAGCCCATACCAGAACGAATTACATCAACAATCTTGCGTAAATATTTTTGAGGTGACTTATTATTAACACGTGTTGCAAGTGTCGGCTGGTAGACCCGAACATGACGTACCGCATCCATAAGAAGGTAAGTTAGCTCATTGGTTGCATCACGACCTTCACGAGTAACCCCACCAACACACATGTTTACGAATGGCTGATAGCCCGCAAAAAACTTCGACTGACCTTCACTGGTTAACCACATCATCTCTGACATCTTAATCAACATACAGCCCGCCAAATCGAATGCTTCATATTCGTTCATTCGTCCTGATTTAATGTCCGCGATGAAAAGGTCATACATGTATTGGTCAACACGACCAATGGACATACCCGTCTGGTTTTCTTCCACAACCAAAAGAGACTCGATAGTCCAAACCGCCTGGATGGCTTCCCAGAAGGTTTCCGGACGATGAGCCGGAACCTTAGCATTCACTTCAGCAATTCTTTGCAACTCTTGTTTACGGCGAGGGTCTGTTTCGTTCGCAGCAAGCCGGGCAGCGTATTCGGACATACGCCTGGCATAAACCATCACACCTTCTGCTGTCTCAATCACTGACTTGTAGAAGTAGATCTTTTCTACGTCATCCGGGTTTTGATAATCGAGTGCATCCAACTTCTCTTGTGCTTCGCGTTGGATATCTAACATCCCTTTTTTCATGACAATTACGTCATAACCAGGGTTAGAATCACCACCACCACTGGTTGCATGATAAGAGCAGTCAGAGACATAAGACTCACCAGAGAGCTCCCATAATCCGGCTTCACGATATAAACCTTCACAGTGCTCTTCAACAGAGCGCTCTTCCCAATAAGGGAAAATGGTTTCAAGCAGCTCTTTTTTATCACCGTCAGATAAATGGAATGGGTCTTGAGGGCGTGTGCCTATTGTTTCCAGTTCATCACGTAACCAACGCCAGGAAACATCCGGAGAGAAAGAACCTGTACGAGGAGCACCACATGGCGCACCAACAATCAGTTCGTTATCCTGAATAACCAGAGGGGCAGTTTCACAGTTACGAAGAAAACTTTTACTACGCAGAAGGGCTGGTGGCATACCCACATTTTCTTTATAAACCTGAGTAATAATACGGGCTCGGTCAATACTGATAGACGGAACATGTTTTAAGAATTTTTCTTTGAGTTTTACATGTCGTTCTGTAGGGCCATCTGGAATAGTTGTGCCGACTGGCATTACTTTTGACTCAGAAGCGGGGTGAGAAAACACTTCTGCTGATACATTTTGGAAAATTTGCTTTAGCGAATTGCGATCGGCTTCTGATAAATTTTTTGTTGCTTCTTCAAGTTTATTAGCAAAATCCGCAAGATTCATAATCTTTCACCTTTATTCCAGGTTATTGTTTAACGTTAATATTTGATCTATTTTTTATATTTTAACTATTTTGTATCGCTCTAAGTGCTTCCTGAATTAATTTTTGGACAGCATCAATAGAACTACCCTCATATTGAGGCTTTGCTTTTTGCTCATGGGGTTCACTTATTTTCCTCACCCCATAACCAACCTTTCTTATATAAGTTAAATTAGTCGGAGATATATTGTCCGCCGTAATACCTTGCCCGTAAGTTCTATTCGCAAGTGATACCGAAGGCGTCAAATTTGTTGTTAATCCAATCCCACCAAAAGAGGCTGGTGTATTAACTAATAATCTTCCCACTGGTTTTCTTAAAGCGAAAAGTGAAATAACTTCTTCATCGTTAGAATGAATAGTTAGCGTATGAGCATTGCGTTCATGAAGCAGTAATTCGATACATTTTTCGCATGCGTGCATCCAATCATCTTCAACATAATAGGCAAGTACCGGGGCTAATAACTCTCTAGAATATGGGTCGTTCTTGGTGACATACTTCCGCTCAGTGACTAAGAGACGAACGTTATCAGGAACAATAAAATTAGCTCGATTAGCAAGCTGTTTTGCTGACACACCAATCATCCCTAACCGGTGTTTTCCGCATTCTGCAAATAGAAGGTCCGCTAACGCGAGAGACTCTTCCTCCGTCATGAAGTAAGCACCTTGCTCCTGCATAAGTAAGCGGAGCTGAGACTCGATGCATGCATCGACAATAATAGAATGTTCTGCCGAAGGAGAAATACCGTTATCAAATACTTTACTAGAAACAATATCTTCAACTGCCTGAGAGATATCAGCTGTTCGCTCAATAAAAGCTGGCCCATTTCCTGTTCCGCTGTATATAACAGGCTTTCCCGAACAGCGCCCTAACTCAGCCATACCGGGAACACCTGAAAGCAAGATTAGTGCGGTCTCAGGGTGGTTTAATAACTCTCTGGTTCCTTCTTTTGTCACCGTATCCATATAGGATAGAGCCCCGTTAGGCAGGCCACTTTCTTCTGCCGCCTCAATCATGCAATCAAGCGTAGCTTTAATACATTTAGCAGCATTTGGATGAGGAGAAAAAACAATACTATTGCCAGATTTTATCGCAATAAGTGCCTTATATATTGTCGTAGATACAGGGCTGGTTACCGGAGATAGTCCGACTAACACACCAAAAGGTACACCTATATCCAATGTACGTTGTTTCTCATCTTTAGCGATAACACCAACACATCTTAAAGTGCGTAAATAGGTGAGAACATGCTGAGTTACGAACTGGTTTTTTTTGACTTTGTCTTGCCAGCGTCCATAACCTGTCTCTTCGACAGAAAGCTTCGCCAAGCTTTCAACTTGCTTTGAAACACTGGCAACCATAGCCTCGACAATGGCATCAAGTTTTTCCTGAGAAAATAAAGATAACTCCAGTTGTGCACTAGCTGCATTTTCCATAAGAACTCTTGATTCCTGTATGGAAACTAAGTCTTTATCCATTATCATGATTAGTACCGCCCAGTTGCAGATATTCTTTGTATTATCTTGTTTTAAATAACAGCCTATCTTTTCTCTTTAGGGGAAGGTCAATATATTCATCCTTCTAAATAGAGAAAAGTGTTAAGTGAAACAGGTTAATTTATGTTTTTATTGCTGTGTCTAAAAATATAATCCCGGCTTACATTTGCGTCATGGAAACACAATCATAATTTAACTTTTCAGTAAAATAATTAATCACTTCTTTAATAGCTGTTTCTACACTTGAAACATCCCCGGTGATCATAAGCGAGCCGTCTGAGCGTTCTAAAAAACCAATATTTACTTCCACTGTTTTAGTTGCAACATCAGCGGCAATGATTACACCTTCACATGGCGTAATATTCAAAATCCCTATTGCATTCCCTTTTTCTTTGTCTAGCTCCAACACATTGAAAAGTTCAGGCTGTGGATTTGAGATAACGTGAGCCAGAGTAATTTGCTTACCCGGCACGTGTTCCTGAATAATCCGTTGTTTCATTTCTTCATACATGAAGGTATACCTTTCTGAAGATCAGAAGTTATTAAATGATATATTTGTGTAGATCCTGGCTCGGAGATGGAATCACTACATGGCTCAATACCGGCCCGGACTCACCAACACCAGCAACACCCGCCTCTACTGCTGCCTGAACCGAAGAGACATCTCCTGACAAAATAACGAATGCCTTACCGGCTAACCCGGCAGCAAAACGGATATCTAAGACTTCAACATTAGCGGATTTAGCAGCGGCATCAGCAGCTAAGATACAACCTGCACAGGTATAAACTTCGATAACACCAAGGGCTGCCATATCATTCGCTTCAGGGATGCCCTGAAGAGCAGATGCCACTGAATGATGTATCCGGGGAATGGTGAAGCTATCTACCACCATGGCAGAACCGAGCATACAACCCGACTCCACACTACTTGTCACTGCAGCAGTATCTCCAGCAACAACTATCAAGTAACGACCAGGGCAGGTTGTTTTAGCCATAACTAAGTCCACATCAGCCGCTTTAATCATAGCGTCGGCCACCAGAATACCAACCGCCACACTGTTTAATTCAACACAACCGATTGTTTGCAATTGCATAAACTTCACCTATTACTTTCTGATTGTTATTACGTTATTTGATATGGACGAAACGACACCGGTGATGCTCGAGTGTATCCTTGCGCTCATGCTGCCTTCCGGGATCTCTCCAATACACTGCCCCTTTTCTACGCAATCACCAACATCAACTATGCACCTCGCAGGAGCACCAATGTGTTGAGATAAAGGAATAGATACCTGATCAGGAACGATCTCTCCCCCATAAGATGTACTAACATCGTACTTAGCAAGATCAAGGCGCTGGATAAGGCGTTGCGTTGGAATTCGACGACTTTCTCTGAATGGGTGAGCTTCCTGTGGTTCTCCCGTCGTCTCTAAACGAACACCGCCTTCTCTTAATTTCATCTTGATTTGTGCATTTAGTTCCCTTGGTGAGAGTCCCATAGGGCATGCAAATTTTTCACACACACCGCACTCTGAACAAAGCAGTGCTTTATGCGCTTCTTTGTTACCCAAAACGTCTTCCGCTCCAATTCTGGTGAGTTTATGCGGTTGTATATCGTGGCCTAACAAGAAACGCGGGCAAAGTTCAGTACATAACGTGCATTGGCAGCAGATCGAAGTTGTCAATTTACTGACTTGCCGTGTAGGCATAATTTTTCTAACCACAACCGTGTGCTCTGGCGGAAGAACTAAAATCCCACTGGTCGTTTTAGTGATTGGGCTGTTCACATCTGACAACACACGCCCCATCATTGGACCGCCATCTACGACAACATAATCATTGATGGTTGCACCGCCGGCATATTCGATAACCTCTGCCGCTGTTGTACCAACCGACGCACGAACGACCATCGGTGTTTTAACCGCACCAAAGACTGTAAGGTAACGATCGGTAACCGGTATATTGTTCAGTGCTAACCCAATGTTGTAAAAGGTCTCTACATTACTAACGACAGCACCAACATGAAGTGGTAATCCGCCTTGAGGAATTGTTCTACCCAGAACTTCATGTACTAATACATGCTCGTCACCAATAGGATAAAAGTTCTCTAATTCGAATATTTCAATGCGTGAGTCACCAAACTCTTCAACGACCGTTTTTAAAGATTTCAATGCTGTCTTATGTTTCGCTTTCAGGCACACAATGCCACGACTAGCCTCAGTGGCATTCATCATAGCTTCAACGCCTTTCAGCATCTCTGCTCCTGCGGTTTCAATCAAGTAAGGGTCACTCATTAGAAGTGGTTCGCAAGACGCACCATTTACTAATATCGTGTCCACTTTAGTATCAGCTTTTATATGAGTGGGTAATCCAGCACCACCACTACCGACAATGCCAGCATTTTTTATTATTCTAATTAATTCTTCTTTAATCATGCCTTTTGCTCTCAATACTTAGATAGTCACTGGTAATCATCATTTGTTTTAGCTAATTACGACCAGCCTCTAATAATTTTTTAGCAGATCTCTTCAAGCTTATAAAAAAACTCACAAGATCCATAATTTTCACCTTTAAAACCAGGTTATATTTAGAACAAATATCTAGTTATTTTTATAGTTTTAACTACTTTTTATTATTAAATATGTACTGAAATTTATTCCACACTGGCAGAAGCCCACATTCCACAAAAACATTTTCATAACATATGATTTACATTAGAAGTTTGAAACTTTTATGTTATGTGTATTTATAAATTTAAGGTAACAAATTATTTATATTGTATAATTGTGTTATTTTCAGTAAGTCTGGGTGTGGCGAAGGAATTACCACTGAGCTATAAACTTTTGTTCCCATATTTTCAACAGCATATACTCCCGCTTCCACCGCAGCTATACAAGCAGAAACATCTCCCTTTACGAGCACAGAAATATACCCGGAAGCAACGTTTTCATATCCAACAAGTTCTACATCAGCTGCTTTAATCATTGCATCAGCAGCTTCTAAAATATATACAATGCCAAAGGTTTCTATAAATCCCATTGCTGCTGGGCTTTCATCTAACTCACTTTGTGGCCCCTCTACAGGTAAACCGTGAACGGAAACAATATCTCCGATCGCGTTAATCGGACGCGGCATTGAATTAGAGGCTGTTAATTCTCCAATACTTTTTGCCGCTACAGAGCCAGCGTCTACTGACGATGTGACTGCTGCTACGTCTCCTTTAACCATAACTGCAACCAGTGTTGAACCTATATTTTCATACGCTACAAGCTTTACATTTGCAGCTTTTAGCATTGCATCTGCACCGAAAATAGCAGGAACCATTCCCAATGTTTCAATAAGACCTAACGCTTCCTCGCCCTTGTACCGGATGAATTCTTCCATTTTTACTGCACCTCAGTTTAATCATTGGTTAATTCGTTAAATGAGTAAGCTCCAAATACAGCATCCTAATGTTCCCCTTAAGGGTAAGGTCAATATTGTTTTACTAACAGGAACTAAATAATTTGAACTCGCTCATATTACTACCCACTATCAAGTATCTCGCATAAATTTGCACATAAAATCACATCGTTATTAAGAGTAATTATCAGCAAATTTAAATTCAGTTAAATAATCAACTTAACCATAATACTAAGATCACTTTTTTTACCCTCTATTCAATAATCATAGTGATAAGCATCACAAAGGAAAAAACCATTAATTAACATCCCGTAAAATGAGTATATCTTCGCTACGGTTAATATTATTAAGTTCTCCAAAGTTTCACATTCAATGATTGAGCTATTAAACACACTCTCATGTTGCAGTGATGTAAGAGTCTTGTTAAATGCGCAAGAGTTTGAAAATTTAACACTATTTTATACTAATAAAAAAGCATATTAAAAATGGAGAACATCTTGGCATTTATGCCTACAGCAATAACTAATATTCCAATAACGTATCTATAAAAAGGGCATTTAACACATGGAAAAAACAACATTGTTAGATAGTGCTATTAACATCCCAACTTCCGATAGCGCAGAAAAAAAACTAAGGAGTGACTTTCGTAAAAAAGGGGTTTCTACTGCTTTATTTTCAGGGCTTTCATACGGATTTTATACCGCCTTCATGACCCTGGCGATGTCTATGGGTATATGGAGTGTCTGGTATGGAGAAGGCTCTGGTCTCTCTGTTTTTGCAACAACCTATCTTCTTGCCGCCATTGGGGCTGCTTTAACAGACTCATCTAGCGCAATATGGGCATTAGGTATTGCTGGGGTGCGGGGCCGTTTGGGGGACTTCACTCGCTCAATAAGAACCAAGCCCGGTGCAATCATGGTAGCATCCGCGATTATTGGCGGCCCGTTAGCAAGTACAGCCTATGTGGTCGGGTTGCAGATGGCAGGCTCCATTGTTGTCCCTATCAGTGCCCTGTGCCCGGCTATCGGTGCCATTCTGGCTCGGATCCTTTTCAAGCAGGAACTAACCGCTCGTATGATGCTAGGTATTGCTATCTGCTTTTTTGCCAGTGTTCTTATTGGCGGAACCGCTGGCTTGGATGGTGACGCTTCTGAAACCGTGATGCTAGGCATCTTTTTTGGCTTCCTTGCCGCTCTATTTTGGGGCTTCGAAGGCTGCGTAGCTGGTTACGGTACTTCTATGATTGATCCGGAAATTGGCATCACTATACGTCAGGTAACTTCGGGGTTAACTAACTTGATTCTTCTGGTTCCTATCTTTGGGCTTATTGCCGGCGAAAATGGAACCGCGATGATATTTGAAGCATTGGCTGACTCTCAATCCATGCCATATTTCGTTATTGCAGGCTTAGCAGCATATGGAGCATTTATGTTCTGGTATAAAGGCAATGCTATGTGCGGGGCTCCATTGGGCATGGCTTGTAACGGCACATTCTCTTTCTGGGGACCATTATGTTGTTGGGTAGTTCTGGGTATAGCCTTCGGTATTGCCGGTTGGACAATGGCTCCGATTGCCTGGCTTGCAGCGATAATCATGGTTTTTGGTATTTTAGTCATTGCTATGAACCCAATGGACCTATTCAAAAAGGATAACAATCAATGAAACCATTAAACTATGCGATATTAAAATATTTCACTACCGTTGAAAAGGCCAGCACAATTGAGGTAATGGACTCACTTAATCCAATATATGGCTCGTTTAAAGCCTTTACTAAAAACTCTATTTTAGAAGCTTTACTAACTGCAGAAGCTAACGGTTTGCTCGAAAGTGCCGGAAGCACATTGTCAGAGGATAATGAATTGATTTTGTATTTTAGAGCACATGAGGAAGGTGCTAAAACTATAAATCGCTATATCGTTGATTAACCTTAATAAGTTGAGAGTGTTTTGTGACACTCTCAACTTTTATAATAACAAGTAATTGGAGGATTTTAAGTTGAATAAGTATTCAATTAGCGATGCCAGCAAGTTATGCAACATCTCAGCTAAAGCACTTCGTTATTATGATAAAATAGGGTTAATTAAACCAAAAAGATTAAACTCTAACAACTATCGTTATTATACAGACGATAGCCTTAGCCTCATCCCAATTATAAAATACTATAAACAAATGGGATTTACACTCGATGAAATGAGCCCTCTAATTTCTTGTAGAGATTGTGATATTGACAATGTTTTGCAAGAAGTTTTCAAGAGCAAAATGTCCGAGCTTTTTAAAGAAAAAAGAGATTTAGAAGTTAGGTATAACTCAGTAAACGATTGGCATAATCTCATACTCGAAGCAAGAAGTGTTCAAGAGAACCAAAACACTGACGTTTCGGTGCAATTTTTCTCAGGCGATAATTATCTCTTTTTAAAACAAGACTTTAACAAAGATCTTCGAGCTTCAGTTATCAATATTGAGTTTACAGATTATGTCGAGAAGATGAATACTAATATTGTAGGGCCAGTGATGCTGCAGTTCAATTCACATCGGGAACGTATTACTGGAGAAGCAAAAGAAACATGTATTTTACAAAAAACGGCTACTCCCTGCCCATCAGATAAAACCCGTTTTATCGGTGGTAAAACCATGGCTAGGTGCTATCACATAGGAAGCCACTCCACTATAAAAGAAACCTATGAAAAAATATCAACGTGGGCAAAATTAAATAACTACTCACTTGAAGACAAGTGCTATGAACGATACGTCATAGATTATTGGACAACTAAAGATAGTGATAAATATGTGACTGAAATTATGATACCTGCCACACGGAATATTTCTAGTTGAATAACCCGACATATTCATAATTATTTTAACGATATTGTTGACCTTCCCCTTAAGAGAAAGGATATGCTTTGAGTGAAAAGCCTTAAACATGTAAGGCTTGGGTAAATATTAATTTTAGCGCATTTATTTTAACGCATAATAATTATGAGGCGTAGATAATGGTAGATAAAGATCTATTATCAATTCAAGAAGCAAGAGCTCTGATTCACTCAGCTCGGACCGCTCAGAATGAATTTGCTCAGCTAACCCAGGAGCGTGTAGATAGTATTGTTAAGGCCATTGCTGAAGCAGCGACTAATAAAGCGGGCGAACTCGCACAACTCGCTGTTGAAGAAACCGGGTTTGGTAAAGTAGAAGATAAAACCACTAAAAATATATTAGCGAGCGAAAAACTGTACGCAGCCATTAAAGATATGAAAACTATCGGTGTGGTGAACAAGGATATCTCTAAGAAAATCATCGAAATCGCTGTCCCTACCGGGGTTATCGCAGGCATTGTGCCTTCAACCAACCCAACCTCTACCACCATTTATAAGTCCCTGATTTCTATTAAGTCAGGCAATGCCATCGTATTTACACCACACCCTAGCGCCAGTCAGTGTATCGGGAAAACCGTTGAACTTATCCGTGACACGCTACGCTCTTGTGGTGTCAGTGAAGACATGGTGAGCGTCATGAATATCCCTACTATTGAAGGTAGCGGTGAGCTGATGCGCAAGGTTGACCTGATTCTGGCCACTGGTGGCCCGGGCATGGTGAAAGCCGCCTACAGCTCAGGTACCCCTGCGCTTGGTGTGGGCGCGGGTAATGTACCGGTTTATATTGAACGCACAGCAGATATCAGTGACGCCGTGACCAAAATAATGGCAAGCAAGACCTTCGACAACGGAACAATTTGTGCTTCTGAACAAGCTATTATTACCGATAAGGTGATTGACGCTCAGGTGAGAGCGACCCTTAAAGCTCAGGGCGGCTATTTCCTTCAAAATACCGAACTTGAAAACGTGAAAAAAATAATGGAACGCCCGAATGGCGCCATGAACCCAGCAATCGTCGGTAGAGATGCACAGTATATTGCTAATTTAGCCGGAATAACGGTTCCGTCAGATACTCGTCTTCTTATCGGAGAAGAGGCAGGAGTGGGCCCTTCATACCCATTCTCGAAAGAGAAGCTAACCGCCCTGATGGGATATTACACGGTGGAAGACTGGAATGAAGCGTGTGAATTGTCAGTCCAGCTGCTTCACAACGGAGGGGTAGGCCACTCTTTAGCGATCCATTCCAAAGATGAATCTGTTATCTGTGCGTTTGGCCTGAAAAAGCCGGTTTCACGAATGTTGGTAAATACACCTTCGACGCACGGAGCTGTGGGTCTTTCAACGAATCTATTCCCTTCCTTTACATTGGGCTGTGGTGCGGTAGGTGGAAGCTCTACTTCTGACAACGTTACCCCAGAGCACCTGATAGATATTCGTCGTGTAGCCTACGATACGGAGGAGCTATCTTATAGTCACAATACACCCACCAATGATACTAACGGAACATCTACCGAAGGTTCAGTAGATGTAGAAATGATCACTAAAATGATCGTTAATGAGCTTAAGAAAATGGCTTGATATCAATCAATTAAATAAAGAAGAGAGAATAACATGTCTTTAAATGCACTTGGAATGGTTGAAACTAAAGGTTTGGTTGGCGCAATAGAAGCTGCTGACGCAATGGTAAAAGCAGCAAACGTAGAACTTGTTGGACGTGAGCAAGTCGGTAGTGGTTTGGTTACTGTTATGGTACGTGGTGATGTTGGTGCTGTAAAAGCAGCCACAGATGCAGGCGCCGCTGCTGCTCAAAATGTAGGCGAGCTAGTAAGTATTCATGTTATCCCTCGCCCACATAGCGAAGTAGAAACAATCCTGCCTAAAGCCTAAGTTTCCAAAAATAACGATGCTCAATACATCACTATTATTGTTCTGAACTTGGCTAAGCGAATGAGAAGGAGGCCTGCCACCTCCTTCTTCTTTATTATCTCGTTCTCATCCAGAAACGATAACATATTGAAATATTTGAAAAATGTAGGATAAAAAGAAGGAAAACTCCGATAAATTTACTATAGTTAATAGTGCTAACTCATTGACTAGATTAAAAAAACCGGAGTTTAGGATGCGTGAAACACACAACCCACAAATCAGTATATTCGAATTTTACGGTGAGCACGAGACCGGCCAGCAATTAAAAAATATATCTGAGAGATTGGACGCCATTCCCGCGATATTAGATATCGCAACCAATGCTATTTTTACTTCCGGGGCAAAGCAAACCGGACGCAAAGGGCTGACTGTTGATACCATTGTCAGAGCGGCATTGCTCAAACAAATGATGGGATTAACCTATGACGAACTCAGCTTCTATTTACAGGACTCATTAAGTTACAGCTCTTTTGCCAGAGTTGATTCATCCATACGTTATTCCGGCTCCTGCTTACAATCCTGTATTAGCAAAATTGATGCGGCAAGTTGGGAAGCGATTAATCGTCTGCTGCTTAGTGATGCAGCGGCAAAAGGAATTGAAAAAGGCAGAATGGTCCGAATTGACAGTACGGTAACTGAAACTCATATCTCCCCACCCAGCGACAGCAACCTTCTCTGGGACTGTGTTCGTGTCATGGTTCGTCTGCTCCGGAAAATGGCCTCCGTACTGGAGCTGGGAGCCGTTACATTTTGTGACCGGACCCGGGCAGCTAAACGGCGCATGAAAGCCATCGCCTATTCCAGAGGAAGCAACAGAGTAAAGCAATACAAACGGTTGATTGCTAATACTAAAGAGACCCGTGACTATTTGTACATGGCACTTAACCCCAAAAGCCAACTACGGGAATCCTTTCAATTTATACAATTGGAAGAAGAAGCTAAAGCACTCCTGGAGCTCACAGAAAAAGTGATTAGCCAAACCCAAAGAAGGGTGTTTAATGGCGAATCCGTTCCTCATCAGGAGAAGGTACTCAGCATCTTCGAGCCTCATACCGATATCATCAGAAAAGGCTCCAGAGACATTCAATATGGGCACAAGCTAAACCTGACGACAGGTAAGAGTGGCCTGGTGTTAGATGTTTATATTGAAGAAGGTAATCCGGCAGATGCCGCGAGATTGTGTCCTATGTTGGAAAGGCAAAAGGAAATATACGGCAGGGCTCCAAGACAGGCTGCTGCCGATGGCGGGTACGCCAGTCAGGACAATCTTACGAAGGCTAAGGAAATGGGGGTTAAGGATGTCGCCTTCAATAAAAAACGCGGCCTGAAGGTTGAAGACATGGTGAAAAGCGACTGGGTGTACAAAAAGCTTTATAAGTTTAGGGCAGGTGTTGAAGGAAACATCTCTTGCCTGAAACGTCGCTTCGGACTGTCGAGGTGCAACTGGAAAGGTCTGGAGAAGTTCAAGGCCTATGTCTGGGCTTCAAGTGTGGCATATAACCTCTTGCAACTCGCGCGGATAGAAACCGCCAACTGACCTTATCCTGCCAAAAGGAAATACACGCCAGTCACTACGATGGCAGGGCTTTTAATGTTTGCGTTTTGACTAATTGCCCAATAAGAGCAAAAAATATCGTGATCGCACACTTCGTGTGCGCAATCACCATACATTAGGCTTCGGAAAAGTAGCAACCAGAGCTAGATCAATGGAACAAGTGCTTAAAATCTGCTGTTTCTGGATGAGAACTATCTCGTAAATTATTCCATAAAAATGCACCCTATAAAACTGTACTTGATTGAAGTATAAGCACTTAGTCGTTGGACGCTTGGTTAAAAGAAAGAGTTGGTATACAATAATTTTCTGCACAGCGTCCCCATAGTTCAACCGGATAGAACAGTCGCCTCCTAAGCGATCGATCCAGGTTCGAGTCCTGGTGGGGACGCCATTCTCCTAAATCATACCGTCCGGTAAGGCATTTTTTACCTTCTCTGTTTTTCTATTTCCCAGTCGTATGCAATACTATTAAGTATTAACAGAACTATCACTCAGTACAGCGATTTATGGGTAGAAGTAACTTAGTCACAAATACCGGACACAGATTCATTTCTAAGGGCAAGACGGCTTTCAAGCTTCATATTCACACACCAGAAGACACGATACTGCACCGCTCTGTCGGTTTTGTACGTCTTGGTGAGGAAAAAGCGCTGAAAAAGGCGATCAAGCTAAGAAACGAACTTGGCTCCGAAATGTGGGGAAAACACTGGAGAAGGCTGCTGAAAGACCCGTATCTGATGACACGGTTGCCGCATGATCTGGAACCTAAAATCATCTATAAGGCCAGAACCAAGAAATCAGCTCCGGATGACAAAGAGCCCTACTACATCGCCAAATGGATCGAGTACACAGACGATGGCGAGCACAAATACCGCAGCAAACTCTGCTCCATTAAGAAGCACGGCAAACTGGCAGCTTACTCAATAACAAAGCGCGCGCTGCTGGAAGCGCATAAGAAAAATATCCCGATACTCATGTTTATGGGCCGCCTGAACAGCATAGACCTAAAATAACACGCAAAAAAATAAAACCCGTTGGGAAATACCAACGGGTTTTACATTTGTACACCAGTTTACCTGTAACCTGTAACCTGTAACCAATTATTGCGCGTTAGCTTCACGCTCAGCAATAAACTCAAGAGCCATCTTAATACGGGCAACAACACGCTCCTGACCAATCAGCTGCATTACTGCATCAACTGAAGGAGACTGGCCGCCACCGGTTACTGCAACACGCAGTGGCATACCGATTTTACCCATACCGATTTCAAGCTCTTCACACACTTCTTTGATTACGTTGTGAAGATTTTCTGTTGTCCACTCGCTCAGAGCTTCAACTTTGCTTAGTGCAAGTTCCAGCGGACCTTTTGCAACACCACGCAGATGTTTCTTAGCAGCACCGGCTTCAAACTCAGAGAAATCTTCATAGAAGTAGCGAGACTGCTGAGCCAGTTCCACCAGCGTGTTACAACGCTCACCAACCAGCTTGATCACTTCTGTTACCGCAGGGCCGTTTTCTTTGTTAATGCCCTGATTATCAAGGTGCCACTGAAGGTGCTCAGCCACATACTCAGGCTCAGACGTTTTGATGTAGTGGTTGTTCAGCCAAAGCAGCTTATCAGTGTTAAACGCAGATGCAGACTTGCTGATTGCATCCAGACTGAATAGTTTAACCATCTCTTCAGGTGTGAAGATTTCCTGATCACCATGAGACCAGCCAAGGCGAACAAGGTAGTTGTTCAGTGCGTTTGGCAGGTAGCCTTCATCGCGGTACTGCATAACAGATACAGCGCCGTGACGCTTAGAAAGTTTCGCGCCGTCATCACCCAGAATCATTGCACAGTGAGCAAAGGTCGGAACCGGAGCGCCCAGTGCTTCGTAGATGTTGATCTGACGAGGTGTATTGTTGATATGGTCTTCACCACGAACAACGTGAGTAATGCCCATATCCCAGTCATCAACTACTACGCAGAAGTTGTAAGTCGGAGAACCGTCAGTACGGCGGATAATCAGGTCATCCAGCTGGTCGTTGCCGATTTCAATGCGGCCACGGATTTCGTCTTCAAATACTACCGTGCCTTCTTTTGGGTTACGGAAACGAATTACGCAAGGGTCACCCTCTTTTGCCGCTTCGTTAGCTGCTTTGATTTTAGGGTGGTTTGCATCGTAGCGAGGCATCTCTTTGTTGCCTTCCTGCTCAGCACGAACTTCGTCAAGCAGCTCTTTAGACGCGTAGCACTTGTATGCTTTGTCTTCAGCAAGCAACTTATCAACCATTTCGTTGTAACGGTCAAAACGTTTTGTCTGGAAGTACGGGCCTTCATCCCACTCCAGTCCCATCCAGCTCATGCCTTCAAGAATGGCATCAACCGCTTCCTGTGTAGAGCGTTCAAGGTCTGTGTCTTCAATACGCAGTACGAATTCACCGCCCTGGTTCTTAGCGTAAAGCCATGAATAAAGTGCTGTACGAGCACCACCTACGTGAAGATAGCCAGTCGGGCTAGGAGCAAAACGAGTTTTAACCGTCATTAGTGTTACCTTGGATTGGAATGAGTCTATTTAAGGCATGGGCCTGAAAATGTGGCGGTATTTTACCACCCTACTGTAAATCTACAACTTACGTTTATGTTTAAGACCGGCTTTTTATTCCCGAAATAGATTTAACAGCTTTGAGGTTACCATGATCTTTTCGAACATAATGGTATATATGCATTTCACTGACGCTTTGATATCGGTGGGCTTCAGGCGGAGGTGAGGTATCGAACACAGACACGCTGCAAGTACATCCATGTAGCTCGAACTCGCCATCCATGGCGAGGACGGTCTGCTTATCGATACCCCACCTCCACCTGATGTTACTGAGGAGATCTCGTTCCACGCTCCTGCGTGGGAGCGAGGAATATAAGTATGCAAAGTCGAAACATATGTTGACCTTGACCTTGCGGTAAGGTTTATCTTTAGGTTATCTGGATAATTTGTGGTGTAAGTGATGGGTGAATATCAAATACCGTTGAGCGGGCTAAGCTGTTGTAAATGCGTTAAAAAACTGGAAGGCGCGTTAAGTGAACTGGACGGTACTGAAATTCAGTCCATCTCTAAAGAGAGTGTAACCCTTACCTCGGTTCAGTCGGTTGAAACGCTGTTTAACACAATCTCATCTCTTAATTATCAGCCGGGAAATACTGTTGAGCTTTCACTTTCCGGCCTTGGCTGTGGTAAGTGCGTTGCTAAGGTTAACGCTGCTTTTTCAGAGCGGGATAACGTTGTCCGGCTTGAGGTCTCTAAAGAACACCTTAGCCTTTACGGTTTAATCAGCAAGCAGCAGGCGATAGACATTGTTGAAGGGCTTGGCTATCAGGCTAAAGATGCTACTGAGGCTGAGACCCCGTCCAAACCTGAAGAAGAGCCAGAACAAAAAATTAAAGAACAGCAAAACAGTTCTTCGCAGCAGGTTTCGGTCAACCTGTTGCTGGAAGGAATGACCTGCGCCAGTTGTGTTGCCTCGGTTGAAAAGGCTTGCCTGGCTTCTGAAGGTGTTGCCCGGGCTCAGGTTAATCTGGCAGAGCAAAGCGCCGTGGTTTCACTCACTTCTGACAAGCCGGATATTGTTGAGGGTCTGATTCAGTCTGTTCAGGATGCAGGATATAAAGCCAGAATTCTTGATGATGCAAGCGATCAGCAATCTGAGTTACAGCAGCAGATTGAACAGCAGCAAAAGGCGTACAAACAGAGCGCAATTGCCGCTATCGCTGTGGGCGGCGCTTTGATGCTCTGGGGACTGCTTGGCGGCAATATGATGATAAAAAGTCCGTCGGATCAGTTTGCCTGGGGAATTGTCGGCCTTGTCTGTCTGGTTCTTCTGGCTACGGCTGGACGCTCATTTTATACAAACGCCTGGCAGTCTCTGCTGCACCGTCGTGCGACCATGGATACGCTGGTTGCTCTGGGTACGGGTTCAGCCTGGATCTACTCTGCTCTGGTCGTACTGGCTCCGGACTGGTTCCCTGAGTCATCAAGGCATGTCTATTTTGAAGCCAGCGCTATGATTATCGGTCTGATCTCTCTGGGTCACTTTATTGAGACTAAAGCCAAGCTAAAGACCACTCAGTCCCTGCAGGCGCTTATCGGGCTTCAGCCACGCTCTGCCACATTGGTAGAAGAAGGAAGTGAAAAAGATATCGCCATAGAAAATGTGCAGAAAGGCATGTTGCTGAGAATCAAACCGGGTGAAAAAGTGCCGGTAGATGGTCTGGTCACGGAAGGCGAATCCTATGTTGATGAAAGCATGCTTACCGGGGAACCTATCCCTAAACATAAAACACCCGGACAACAGGTAGCGGCGGGCACCATCAACAGTGACGGCAGCCTGCTGATCACAGCCACCGGCGTTGGCAGCCATACTATGCTGGCGCGGATTATCAATATGGTCAGACAGGCGCAAAGCAGCAAACCTGCCATTGCCAGACTGGCTGATTCGGTATCAGCGCTCTTTGTGCCGGTTGTGGTTCTGATTGCACTGTTTGCTGCAACGATCTGGTTCTTTGTCGGGCCGGAGCCGAAAGTCAGTTATATGCTGGTTGTCTCCACCACTGTGCTGGTTATCGCCTGCCCCTGCGCCCTGGGGCTTGCCACTCCACTTTCAGTAACAGCGGGAGTCGGTAAAGCCGCAGAGCTTGGTATTCTGATAAGAGACGCCGATGTACTGCAAAGTGCCAGCAAGATAGATACGGTTGTTTTTGATAAAACCGGTACTCTGACGCAGGGAAAACCTATGGTTCAGAATATCAGCCTCTGCTCAGACATGAGCGAGAGCGAGCTGCTTAAATACGCTATATCGCTGGAAAGCCACTCAGAGCACCCTTTAGCTAAAGCTATTTGTGATTATGGAAAAGAGAAGCAACTCAGCGCGCAAAAAGTAGTCCAATTCCAAAATCAGCGAGGAAAAGGCATCTCAGGTCTGATTGATGGCAGGCAGATTCATATTGGTTCGGTTAACTTTATAGGTCAGCTTGGAGGTGAAATCACTTCAGATATGCTGCAAAAACCCCTGGAAAATGCGTGGACACCTGTAGTCGTTCAGATAGAGGGGGAGATTGCCGGTATTATTTCCATTGCCGATCCGCTTAAACCAGAAGCGAAAGAAGCGGTTACAAAGCTCACTAAACAGGGCATAGAGGTTATTCTGCTCACCGGTGATAACCATGTGGTTGCCCAGAAAATCGCAGCACAGGCCGGAATAACAAAAGTGATTTCAGAAGTACTTCCCGATGAAAAAGCACAGCATATCCAGGAGCTTCAGGCCTGGGGTAAAAATGTGGCTATGGTAGGAGACGGCATCAATGATGCGCCCGCTCTTGCACAGGCAAATATTGGTATTGCCATGGGTAGCGGCTCGGATGTGGCCATTGAGAGTGCGCAGATGACCCTGCTTAACTCGTCACCGGTTGCCGTTGACAGTGCGATTCAGCTGTCAAAAGCCACGGTCAGAAATATGAAAGAGAACCTGTTCGGCGCATTTATCTATAACTCACTGGGCATTCCGCTTGCCGCCGGTGCGCTCTATCCGCTTACCGGCTTTTTGCTCAGCCCGGTTGTCGCCGGTGCCGCTATGGCGCTCTCTTCCATTACCGTTGTGACTAACGCTAACAGGCTGAGATCGTTTAAGATAAAAGATATCTAATCATCTTCGGAAAAATTTATGTTGCGTAAACTGACCACATCCTTTGCTCTGAGTACACTGCTGCTATGCTCCTTTGCCAGTGCTGAACCGCTGTACTGGAAAGCAACTAAAGGTGGAAAAGAGCTGATGATTCTGGGTTCGATACACCTGGGAAAACCGGATATGTATCCGCTTCCGCAGCCTGTACTGCAGTTTCTGGACAAAAGTGACGCCGTCATACTGGAAATTGATATGGACAGCGCCCCTACGCTTCCTGCCGGGAAGCAGGAAATCACAGGAGAATACCTGAGCGCAATCCAGAAACAGAAGCTTTCCCGTATTAGTAAAGAGATAGGGCTTTCCGATAAAGTATTACTAAGCCAACCAACCTGGCAGGCAGCACTCTGGATGCAACTTAGCTACTTTAATCAGCTCGGTTATCAGGATCAGTGGGGAGTAGACACTTACCTGTCTAATCAGGCAAAGCAAAAAGGTATCCCTCTGATGGGGCTGGAAAGTGTTGATTTTCAGCTCTCACTCTTTACCAACCGTGAAGTGGGAAGGGAACTGATTAACGATATCCTGGATAACTGGGAAGAGAATAAACAGGTTAGCCGGTGTATGAAAGATAACTGGCTATCCGGAGATAAAGTCAGTCTTAACAAGCTGGCAGAAGAAAGTGTTCTCAGCAACGAACTGGCAGACTCCTTTCTCTATAGCCGCAATCTGAACTGGGCCAACAGACTGGATAATCACCGTTTTTTACCAAAGCAGGGTAAGTTTCTGGTGGTAGTCGGTACTTTGCACCTTATCGGAAAACAGAGCCTGATTGAGCTGCTTGAACAACGTGGATTTTCGCTTGAGCAGTTATCTGAATCAGAAATATCGGATTGCCGCTAATGCCATAAAAACGTAACGCATAAAAAATGCCGACTGATGTCGGCATTTTTTATTTATGACATTCCAGGGTAGATGCTATCTCGTTCTGGCGGTCAATCACCCACTGACTGTCAAAAGGCCCCCAGTCAGACAACTGGTAGTAACCGTCATTGTGGCGTTTTCCATCCTGAACAAACATCAGCTCTATACCGATTCCCGGCAAAGCTTTTAATACATCCTGAATTGTGCGTCTTGGCCAGCCCGTTTTTTCAATCAACTTTGGTACATTCGGCCTGTCCAGGCTCTCAACCAAAAGAGCTAAATACAAACGCCTGGCAAATACAGGACTTAATTCCATGACACCTCCCAATTTTGTCTATGCACATTATTTCTCACTTTCTAAGAACAAATTTGCGCTTGATCAAAAGAGACCCATTCACTAAGCAACAGGTTTGCAAAGATATATTTCATAAGAATGATAAACCGCAGACAGAAGCCTCAGTAAATGAACACTTTGTCACTATCCCCCGTTCCTGTTAGGATTCAGAGATTCAATCTGAGAATGAGAGTAATTATGACTGTTACCATGTACGGCATTCCAAACTGCGACACCATCAAAAAGGCCAAAAAATGGCTTCAGGCAGCGGAAATCGAATTTGAGTTTCATGACTACCGTAAGCAGGGTGTAGACGAAGCACTGGTAAAAACTTTTTGTGATCAACTCGGATGGGAGCAGGTGCTGAACAAACGGGGCACCACCTACAGGCAGCTGACTCAGGAGCAGAAAGACACTCTTGATGAAAACAGTGCAATCAAATTGCTTGTGGAGTTCCCGGCTATGATAAAAAGGCCTATTCTTTCTATAGATGGCTCATATCATATCGGTTTTAAAGCAGAGCAATATAGCGCTGTATTTAGTAAATAAACGAATTAAAAAAATACAAGGAAGACAGGATGAGCGACAGCCCAGTACTGGCATTAGCAAAAGATTTAATCAGCCGTCAATCGATTACACCTGAAGATGCGGGTTGTCAGGATGTCATGATAGAAAGATTAAAAGCGTTAGGATTTGAGATCGAAGTGATGGTGTTTGAAGACACCACCAACTTCTGGGCTCGCAGAGGCACCGAAGCACCGCTATTTGCCTTTGCCGGACATACTGATGTGGTTCCGGCCGGATCTTTAGATCAGTGGCACACCCCTCCTTTTGAACCAACAGTCATTGACGGTCACCTGCATGGCCGTGGCGCTGCGGATATGAAGGGGTCACTTGCCTGTATGGTTGTGGCTGTGGAGCGTTTTATTGCCAGTAATCCTGACCACAAAGGTTCCATCGGTTTTCTGATCACCTCGGATGAAGAAGGGCCGTTTATTAACGGTACTGTAAGAGTGGTTGAAACTCTGATGGAGCGCGGTGAAAACATCGATATGTGCATCGTGGGCGAACCTTCAAGCACAAACGAAACCGGCGACGTTATTAAAAACGGCCGTCGCGGCTCAATTACCGGTGATATTAAAGTAAAAGGCACTCAGGGCCACGTTGCTTACCCGCATCTGGCAAATAACCCTGTACATCAGGCTCTGCCTGCGCTGGCTGAACTTGCAACCACTAAGTGGGATGACGGCAACGAATTCTTCCCGCCGACCAGCTTCCAGATCCCTAACATTCATGCCGGAACGGGCGCATCAAACGTGATTCCGGGCGAGCTGAATGTTCAGTTTAATATGCGTTTCAGCACTGAGCTGTGCAACGATGAGATTGTACGCCGCGTTCACTCAACACTGGATTCCTACGGCCTTGACTATGAGCTGGACTGGACCTTTAACGGCGACCCATTCCTGACTGACCACGGCGAACTGCTGGATGCAGTTGTTGAAGCGGTGGAAGAAATCAACCATAAGAAACCAGAGTTGCTGACCACCGGCGGTACATCCGACGGCCGCTTTATCGCGAGAATGGGCGGTCAGGTAATTGAGCTGGGCCCGCTAAATGCGACCATTCACAAGGTAAATGAGTGTGTAAATATCGCGGATCTGGAAAAGCTCACCGATATGTACGTAAGAACCATGGAAAAGCTGCTTAGCCGATAAGGAATGGCAAATGACGCCTCAGGAACTGACCGGACAGACAAACACCCATCTGGAAGAGGTGGAAACCCACTTCCAGACACTGCTTGTTCACAGGCAGGTTTCTGAGGATCTGATAGCCCTGGTATCGGCCGCAAAAGGCGCCGGTTTTGAGATGATGATTGCCAGCGGATTCCGCGACTACGCCCGCCAGCAGATTATCTGGAACCGCAAATTCACCGGTGATACCCCTGTTCTTGATCACGATAGCCAGCCACTGGTCACTGAAACCCTTTCAGACGATGAAAAGATCTCGGCCATTCTCCGCTGGTCAGCCCTGCCCGGTGCAAGCCGTCACCACTGGGGTACCGACTTTGATGTCTATGCGTTAAACGAGTTGCCGGAAGATACCAGGCTAGCGTTAGAGCCCTGGGAATATCATAGCGGTCATCAGGCCCGTTTCTTTGTCTGGCTAAAGCAAAACCTGCGTAAATTTGGTTTTTTCTTCCCCTATGCAAAAGACTTAGGCGGTGTTGCACCTGAACCCTGGCATATCAGTCATAGTTCTGTCTCACAGGCATGTCTGCAACAGTTTTGTGTCAGCGATCTGGACAAGGCACTGCAAAACGCGCCTATACTTGGTATTAACAGTGTGCGTCAGAATCTGGATACCATTATCGTTAATTACGTAATCAATATCTGTCCGGAGTAAGTTATGGTCGAATTTTTAACTAATCCCTGGGTGATCATTCTTCTGGTTGTCGGTGTCGTCGGAGGGAATATTGCAGCTCTTAAATACACCGCAAAGGTAAAATTCGGACCTATGGGCGGACCTCAGAGCCAAAAGAGTGATCTGGACAGGCTCAATGAACTGGACAAAGCAGCCCACCCGGAAAAACATCAGGATACAAAAAAGGATGCTTAGCGCATCCTTTTTTCATTTTAATTTAGTGATTATTACTCTTCACCAATAACCGAAACCAGCGCAGGAACGATAGATTCCAGCACTTCTTCAGTGACCGGCTTTCCTGATGAGTCAGAAATTGAGATTGACGTACGGTTACCTAAGTCACCCAGCGAGAAAGTATATTTACTTCCGGCCAGTTCGAAAGGCTTAGTGCCGACTTTTTCCCAGAACTCATCATCCGGCTCTGAGTATTTGGTTTTGATATAACCCTGAGAGCGGTTTCTCTCTTCAAGTTCAAAGCCAATCTTAGGTAGAATATCCACTGCGCGTTCCCAGAACACATTGTACTGAGCCCTTGCAATAATTACCGGCAGGCCACTTCTGTCTTTCCCCATCATCACAGGGATGTTTTTAACCAGCTCCTGCGCCTTACGGAATGCTTCTTCACGCAGATCCTGATCGTAACGGGAGGTAACCAGATTGGTCATAAAGATGTTGTAGCGCTCAAGGTTGGTTTTGCTTACCTCTTTCACCACACCGTCTTCACGCCATTCCAGCATTGAAACTTTAAAGCCGTAGCGGTTATTCGCTTCAAAACGGTTTAGAGCATAACGGGCTTCAAGGTGGCTGTCTTCATCTTCAGACTCCCATGCAACCCAGTCAGTTTCAACGTAATCGTCGCTGTTTTCTCTTAGTGCAATGCCCTGCTCCGCCGCCATATTCAGCGCCGTTTGCCAGATACTTTCTACTTCATTTTCGCGGATCAGCCACATGGTTACTTCACCACCCTGCTGCTCATAGCGCGCCCCCGGAATCAGCTCCAGGATCTGCTGAGGCGGACGAATATCTACGTCACGTCCAATCGGTCCCTCAAAGTTACCTGCGGGAATATCGTAGTTCGGATAGAACTGAGGGTCGGAATCTTCCGGCATTACCCATGTTGAAAAAGGCTCAGTTTTCAGATAGTCAAAATCATCTTTCGCCTGACGTCGCTCTTTCGGGCTGCCAGAACACGCACTTAAAACAACAACAGCCAGTGAACTCACCACCAGCTGACGAGAAAACTTCATTGGTACTCCTAAAAATAAAAAATCGAGACCAGATAGGCTGGTCCCGAGTAATACTGCCTAAAATCCGGTGCGGATTATAGAAGACCTGCGTCTTCCAATGCCTTTTGCACTACAGGCTGAGCCTCTTCTGACAGCTCAGTCATCGGCAATCTAAGATGGCCATCTTCAATCAAACCAAGCTTATGAGCCGCCCATTTAACAGGGATCGGGCTGGATTCGATAAACAGATTCTTATGCAGAGTCTGCAAGCGCTCATCAATCTGAGCGGCTTCTTCATATTCACCATTCAGTGCCAGCTTAAACATATCTGCCATATCTTTAGCAGCAATGTTATTGGTTACCGAAATCACGCCCTGACCACCTAAACGGACAAATTCCAGACCGGTTGCATCATCGCCACTTAGTAAGACGAAATTTTCTCCACAAAGTTCACGGTGAATTGCAACTCTTTCAAGATCGCCTGTTGCATCCTTCAGTGCCACAATCTTGTCCAGTTTTGCCAGACGTGCAACGGTTTCAGGTTTCAGGTCAACCGCTGTACGGCCTGGAACGTTGTAAAGAACCACCGGAACTTCACTCACTTCAGCAATCGCTTTGTAATGCTGGTAAAGGCCTTCCTGAGTCGGCTTGTTGTAGTATGGCGTTACACTCAGTACGCCATCGATACCAGAATCATTCAGCAGACGGCTGAATGTCATCGCTTCGTGTGTCGCGTTTGCGCCTGTACCGGCAATAACAGGAACCCGGCCTGCAACAAACTCAACCACTTTATTCACTACTTTGACATGTTCTTCCACAGTCAACGTCGCTGACTCACCGGTTGTGCCCACGGCAACAATTCCGTCAGTACCCGCTTCAATATGGTAGTCCACCAGTTTCTTCAGGCTGTCAAAATCGACTTCGCCATCACTTGAAAACGGTGTTACCAATGCAACTAAACTTCCTGAAAACATGTCTATCTCCCTTAATTTCTTCTTATGGCATAGTAATGCAAGGAACTCAGTAAACACAAGGGATTAAACCGCCTTGTTCGCCACAAATTAACGATAAGTTGAACTTATCTCACTTCCCGATGCATAAACTGGAATATTTATCTTCCTTTTAACTGTGCTAGTATGCAGAAAAAGCGTTTGATAGAGAGTTTACCTATGACTCAACATCTTGTTATTACAGCGGTTGGATCCGACCGCCCTGGTATAGTGAATAAAATTGTTCACCTTGTAACCAAAGCCGGCTGCAATATTGTCGACAGCCGCATTGCACTGTTCGGAAATGAATTCACCCTGATTATGCTTTTAAACGGCAGTAACAACAGCATAACCCGGGTTGAAACCTCTCTGCCGGTTCTCTGTCAGGAACATGACCTGATCACTATTATGAAGAGAACCTCACCGCATCAGGATATGGTTGACACTTACACGGTCGAAATATTCGTGGAATCGGATGATAAGCCGGGCCTCACCGAACAGTTCACTCAGTTCTTCGCCGACCGGAATATTGGCCTCGCTTCTCTCTCAGCACAGACCATAGAAAAAGAAAAGATTCATCAGGATAGCGACAAGTTCCAGCTGTCCATGACGGCAACCGTAGATTCAGAGTGTAATCTGATGCAGTTGCTGGAAGAGTTTAATGAACTGTGCGACAAGCTAAGCGTATCAGGCACACTTAATTTTATAAAAAGCGGACAATAATCCGCACCATTGCTCAACAAACAGGGCCAGCCCTGAAGGAAATAAAAATATGCCAGAAATTGGAAAACCCGCTCCAGCCTTTACTCTGCTGGACCAGAATGAACAACAGGTTTCACTTAGTGATTTTGCCGGTAAAAAGGTGCTTCTGTACTTTTACCCGAGAGCTTCCACACCGGGTTGTACCGTGCAGGCATGCGCGCTGAGAGACTCTAAAGCTGAACTGGAAAAACTGAACGTGGTTATTCTTGGTGTCAGCCCGGATACACCAAAGAAACTGACCAACTTTACCAATAAGCAGGAACTGAATTTTACGCTATTGGCAGACCCGGAACACACAACCTGCGAAGATTACGGTGTCTGGCAACTTAAGAAATTTATGGGCCGGGAGAATATGGGCGTGGTCAGAACCTCATTTCTGATTGATGAGCAGGGCAACCTCGAACATATCTTCAATAAGTTTAAGACCAAGGATCACCACGAAGTGGTTCTGGACTATTTAACCAACAAGTAGATCTCTGATAAATAAGGCACCGTCTGGTGCCTTATTTCGCTTTCAAAGATTGTCTGTCCACCAGCTGAGCCGGGATCATCAGCTTCACCAGACTGTCATCCTGCTCATGGATCTGGTTCACCACAATCTTCACCGCCTCGCGGGCCAGACGGCCATAATCCTGCTTGAAAGAAGAGAGCTGATAGCTTTTCCAGTTGGCCTGCGGGAGGTTATCAAAACCCAGCACCTGAAGATCGCCCGGGATCGACAATCCCAAATCATAGCGAGCCACGTCCATTGCTGACATAGCAATAATATCGGTAGCACAAAAAATGGCGTCCGGCCTGTCATCCTGAGTCAGTAACTCACGAATTTTATCCTGTGCAGCTTCGTAGCCATAGTAGGCTTCAAGATAAACGGGATCATTTCCGAGCAAATCTTTCGCAGCATCAGTAAAACCGGAAAAGCGTTCAGCATTCGTTACCGTCGGTATCTCACCTGTGATATAAGCAAGGCGTTTTGCACCACGCTCAATAAATTCATTGGCCGCTATCTGACCGGCGCTGTAGTTATCACTGATGGCATAACTGCATTTTGTTCCCTGCTCCACACGGGCAAACTGAACAATAGGGATATTGAAGTCCCGACACTCCTCATATAAAGCCGTATTAAACTGCGCAGAAGCGGCAATCACTCCGTCAACTTTATACTGGAAAATATTGGGGATGGTGTGGTGACTCTGGTCGTCCAGAACCCAGGGAATCAATACGGCTGAATAGCCATTTCTCTGCAATTCCGAGCTGATCAGTTGCAAGGTTTCCATATGGATCGGGTAGTCCGCGTCAGGAAACACCAGACCTATCAGCTTTGATTCTTTGGTGGTCAGGCTGCGGGCAAATGCATTGGGCCGGTAATTCAGAGTCTTTGCTGCCTCTAATACTTTGGCGCGGGTTTTCTCTGATGCCGAGCTACCGTCCATAAATACACGCGAAACCGTTGACTGAGAAACGCCAGCCAGTTTTGCCACATCTTTAGAGGTTACGTTTGCATTCTTTTCTGTCATCACATTTAGCCGATAAATACTGAAACCGTCGGAATTATATACCAAAATACCCTCTTACGAGGGTATTAATTACACTCCCATCATTAAGGGAACGACAACTGCTGATTACAGCTCAGGGTTCATGATCTGCTGAGTACGTTCAAATACATCCAGACCCTGCTGCTTCAGCCAGTAAGGGATATCGATAAGAACCCAGTTTTCAGACAGTTTGTCATCCTTACGGTAGTAAACGTCCACAACCTGCATATCTGCGCGAATTTCACCGCCAGGCAACCCAAGGAAGCCACCGATAGGCGTGTTAGACAGGTTCGGCCAGCCGAAGAAACAGGCAAAGTTACCTTCTGCAAAACGACAAACGTGACCGTTGAACTTCTTATCTTTCAGGTTATTACGGAAAGGAAGCTGATGCTGCTGCTGGTAACGAGGAATGGTGTAAGACGCACCGATACCACAAGGGCCGTACCAGATCATGTCTTTAGACCAGCTCTTCTCAAGCACTTCAGGAGGACAGCCCATAGCGCCGCTGTCGTTCAGAGCACTCAGGTCATCAACCATCTTGTTAACCAGTGCCAGTGTCGCTACACCTTCTTCTTCAGGTGCATCTTCAAACAGCAGACCGTTGTGGTCACGCGGACCAGGGTAAACAAAGTGACGACCGGTTGATGGTGGTAGCGGGTAGCAACCAGCCTGATCCATCACACCCAGCAGGTCCATAAACAGGCCGGTTTTGGTGATCTTGCCATTTTCTACACAGGTAAATTCAGCATAACGGATGCTCATCATTTTCCCGGTTGCGCGAATACCTAGCCAATCTGCGTCGAAAAGCCCCATGAAGTGGCCCATGCTCATTACCCACTGCTCACCGCTGATTTCATTGGTACCACCGATAAAGATATCCTGACGACGCTGCATGCGAGTCATAGATCTCTTCAGTGGTGCCCAGAAAACCTCAGCAGTCGCATCAGCACCCTGCTGTTCACGGAATGGGTAAACTCCACGCCATAGGTAATCTTCGCTTACATAATCCTTTAGCACAGCTGCAACGGATTCCGGTGTTGCGCTTTCCATCGCATCAAAGTACTCACGAACGATGCGTTTGGTTTCTTGATATTTGCTCATTATGCAATCCTGTTATTGTCTTCTTTATATTGGCTTACTCAGGAACAGGTATCTCCCTGAGTAAGCTTTTGACGTTGTTTAAAATTTAGTTAGTTACTGGTTCACCAGCTCTTTTGTTTTTGTAGAAGATCCCGCCTTTCAGAGTCTCTGGTAGTGAGAACCAAAGCAGACCGGCAGCAATCCATACGATTGGCGAGCCCCACATTGCGGTAGTAAGGTCGGTACGGTCTTTGATGAATACAAGAACCATAGGCGCCCACATACCAATAATACGACCACCGTGGAACAGTGCAGCACCAAAGCTACGCAGATGAGCCGGGAAGAGTTCTGAGAAGTAACCACCCCATACTGCACTTGAAGAAAGACCAAAGTTGTAGATAAGACCAAGCAGAGCCAGAAGGTTCAGGCTACCGATTGTTACATCACTTGGCGCAACGAAGAAGATAGATGCCATGACGCCCGCAAGGATAAAGCCGAATGCGTTTACCTTACGACCGTACTTATCAGCAATCGCACCCCAAACCCATGCACCGAACAGGCTGCCGAATGCAGAGATTGAGAAGATGATACCAACAGTCGCACCGTCAAACATGCGTACTTCTTTCAGGTAAGTGGTTACGAAGCCACCGAAGAACTGATAACCGTAGAAGTTCAGGCCAGCCAGAAGCAAACAGGAGATAGTGATCTTGCGGTTTTGCGCATTGAACATTTCACCCCATGAACCTTTTTTCGAAGGAGCGCTGTCAGTAGCGGATTGCTCCTGCTCTTCTTCACCGTAAGCAATCACTTTCTTGTCAGAAGGAAGAATAAATACCATTACTACAGCAGCAGCCAGAGGAGGAATACCACCAACCCACATAATGCTTTGCCATGGTGCATCAATGCTTGAAATAAATGCTGCATACGCACCCATTACCATCAGTGCCAGTGAGAACATACTTGATGCAAAAGCCGTCAGTTTACCGCGCACGCTTGGCTTAAACAGGCCAATCATGGTTGATACCGCTACGGTGAAATAACCACCCAGAGAGATACCGATAATAAAGCGCATCAGAGCCCAGGTAGTGTAGTCAGTGAACATCATATTGATGATGGTTGCACCACCGTTCAGTGCTGTGATCGCGATAAGAGTAGATTTTTTACCAAGGTTTGTTGCGAACCACGCACAGCTTAATGCACCGATAAGTGCACCAACTGACTGCCAGGTATAGAACTGCGCTGTATCAGCAAGTGTAATGCCATCGTAAGCTTCAACGATATATGGGCGAACATAGTCAACAATTACAAAGTTGTAGCAGTAAAAAAAGTAGCCAACCAGTATTGCAAGGTAAGCTGCGATTCTCTGCACTAATGGAACTTCGTTCATGTGTATTTTAGAAGTCATGAGCGATTAATCCTCTGTCTGGGTATTAAGTTTTAGTCTCTGTTTATCTGTTTGGCTAAATCGGAACAGAATTAGCCGACGGAGGAATATTACCCAGAATACCCACACCCTAACTGTGACAATGATCAAATTAGAAATGAATACGTACCCAAAATAATAAAATGCGTGATCCAGATCTACTGAGCGGACAATTATGTAACCGTGATGTTAAACCCAGGTATAAAGGTGATAAAAATCACATTTACAAGCCTGTTTGCGTATAAAACTTATCCGCAAATTCCGTTTTATGAGTAAAATAGGCGCCACGAATAAAACTGGTACGAATAAGGCAAAAACAAAATGGTTACGTATTCAAGCTTTGCAATCATGGGGTTTTATGCTGCTGCTACTTTATTAATCAGCTATATAGTGAACCGAAAAAGTGCTGCGAGAGGGGATTTTTCCACCGGAGGAAAGCAGTTTGGCTGGTTTACAGCCGGGGTATCCATCCTGGCCACTTACATCAGCACCATGACTTTTCTCGGCCAGCCGGGCTGGGTTTACAACACAGGGATGCAGGCATTTGCCATTCATCTTAACTACCCTATCGTGATCTTTTTTGCGGTGGTGTTTTTTATCCCTGTCTTCTATAAGCTGGGGCTGACCTCCATTTATGAGTATCTGGAGCACAGATTCGGCATTGTTGCCCGCACCATCAATTCGCTGGTGTTTATCCTGGTACAGTGCATTTCGGCAGGTGTTATTTTATACGCCGTTTCTCTTATCCTTGTTCAAATCCTGCCGGTCTCAATACAAGAAGCCATTATCTATATCACCCTGTTTACCGCGCTCTATACCTATTCAGGCGGGATTTCCACGGTAATCTGGACTGATATGCTTCAGTCCGTTGTACTCTTTACCGGCTGCGCCTCTATTTTCGCTATTTTGTTGTTTAATCTTCAGGATGGCGCTGGTGCCTCACAGCTGGCCGAGCTGACTGAAAAGGCCACCATTGTTAATCTGGATTTTGATCTGGGTGTGGATACCACCCTGTGGGCAGGGGTTGTCGCCGTTGCCTTTCTGCACCTGAGCGTTTACGGCTCCAATCAGCTTATTATCCAGAGAACGCTGGCAACAAAAAATGTTGAAACCGCACAGAAATCTATGCTGGTTTGCGGGTTCGGCGCTTTCTTTATCTATCTGTTCTTTAGTGTGATTGGCGTTCTGCTCTACCTTTTCTATCAGGGGCAGAGCTTTGAAAACAGCAACAATATTATTCTGGACTTTGTGTTCAATCACACCAATCCGGTTGTGGTCGGTCTGATTATGTCAGCGCTTGCCGCGGCGGCTATGTCCACTCTGGATTCCACCTATAACTCCATCGCAACCGTGGCAACCTTTGATATCTACAAGCGCTTTATTAATAAAGACAGAGCAGACCACCATTACGAAGGTATCGCCCGTAAACTTAGTCTGGTTACCGCAGCTATCGTGGTGATCCCGGCGCTGTTTGCGATTTCCAATGAATCGGTTCTGAAAACCATCGCCAGCCTGACCTCGGTTTTTGTCGGCATCCGTCTGGGCTCTTTTGTGCTGGGGCTGGCCTTTGATAAAGCGAATGAGAAGGGAGTCATCGTTGGCAGTATTCTCAGCATTATTGCTATCGCTATCTGCCGCAATATGGATGTTTCCTGGCCCTGGTTTGCCCCTGTTGGTACCGCTGTATTTCTGATCTCCGGCCTTTTCACCAGTTATTTCTGGGGAAGCAATACAGAAGATCAGCTAAGCTTTATTCAAAAACAGAAACTTCTGTACCGTAAACCTACTACCAGCCAGCTATCCTTGCTACTATTTGCGGCAATTACAGTTGGCTTATGCTTTTATATACCTGACTGGCTGCTGGCAGCCCTGTCCTAGTGAGTAAGTTCCATGCTATCTATCTTTGATATCTACAAAATCGGAGTTGGTCCATCCAGCTCCCATACTAACGGCCCGATGATTGCCGGATACCAGTTTGCAAACAAGCTGGATTCCAGGCTGGATCAGGTATCCAGAGTTCAGGTTGACCTGTACGGCTCTTTGTCTCTGACCGGTATCGGTCACCACACTGACAGAGCCACGATTCTGGGCCTACTGGGCAATAAGCCTGACGCGATTGATATTGCTGCAGCAAATAAACTGATGGCAGACAGTATCAAAGCCGGTGAGCTGCCTTTACTCGGAAAGCGCACCGTAAAATTTGATCGTGATGGCGATATTCTGTTTCATACAGATAACCTGCCGCTTCATGAAAACGGCATGAGTATTTCTGCATTTGATGCAGAGGGTCAGTTGGTTGAGAAAGAAATTTACTACTCAATTGGCGGGGGCTTTATTGCCACTGCTGATGAACTGCAGCAAGGCAACAGCGGCGGCTCAGAAACCGAAGTGGAGTTTCCGTTTCATTCAGCCGAAGAGCTGTTGCAGCAGGCCGAAGATAACGGTTTCTGCCTTGGCGGGCTGGTCATGCGCAATGAGCTGGCTTTCAGAACTGATGAAGAGATTAACCAGATGACAGATAAGATCTGGAAAGTGATGTCTTCATGTGTCACAACAGGCCTGGAAACCGAAGGAATTCTGGAGGGCGGCCTGAATGTCACCCGCCGTGCACCGGCCCTGCTGAAAAAGCTGGAAGCTAACCGCGCTCTGACCAACGACCCAATGGAAATCATGGACTGGATTAATGCTTACGCCTTTGCCGCCAGTGAGCAAAATGCCTCCGGCGGACAGGTGATCACCTCTCCGACCAACGGCGCTTCCGGCGTTATCCCGGCCGTACTCATGTACTACAACCAGTTTATCCGCCCTCTTGATACTAAAGCCCTGCGCGACTTTATTGCCGTTTCCGGTGCCATCGGCATTCTGTATAAAACCAATGCGTCCATTTCCGGTGCTGAAGTAGGCTGTCAGGGTGAAGTGGGCGTCTCTTCTTCTATGGCAGCAGCGGGCCTGACGGCCCTTAGAGGTGGCAGCAACGAGCAGATCTGTATCGCCGCTGAAATCGCCATGGAGCATTCACTGGGAATGACTTGTGACCCTATCGGTGGTCTGGTTCAGGTTCCTTGTATTGAACGTAATGCCATGGGCGCAATTAAAGCAATTAACGCATCACGTATGGCGCTTAAGCGCACCAGTAAGTGTCTGATCTCTCTGGATAAGGTGATTGATACTATGTATCAGACGGGTAAAGATATGAATAAGAAGTACCGCGAGACCTCGCTTGGCGGGCTTGCCGTAATTCATATGGCCCCGCCGTGTGAGTGAAGACTGGCTTTATCTCCCCTCACCTAAAAGCTCCCGAAATCCCTCGTTCCCACGCTCCAACGTGGGAATGCATATCTGACTAAACAAACCCAACATAATCAACTTGTTACGCCATTCACAAAAGCGTAAAAAAGAAGACTATACCGCTCTCCTCTGGCCTCGGTCTGCATTCCCACGCTGGAGCATGGGAACGAGAAAATGCTAGTAATTTCAGAGTTCTAGCTTACCAATCAAATCCTTCAGACTCTGCTCTGCGCCATCAAAGTCATAACCCTCAATCGCATCCACAATTTTTCCTGCATCCTGCGCTAACGGCGAACTGCTTAGCTGCTGCTCCAGTTTCTGAGCCACAACCCGCGCTTCAGTATCGTACTCTTCTATCAGAGCCTCTAAAGCGGCAATCGTCTCTTTTACCTCACCCTTGTTACAGCTGGTTTCTACCGCTTGCTTCTGCACTCCCGAATAGAAGGCTTCCAGAGCTGAAACGATAGGGGTAAGTTTGGCAGTCAGCTCCTGCAACACCTGATCAGCCTGTTCCGACTTCTCGTTACATGCCTGCTCCAGTTGCTCCGCCAGTTGCTGAATTTCACCGGCTCCGATTGTACCGGCCGTGCTTTTCAGAGTATGCGCCTCACGTTCTGCACTATCCCAGTCCTGTTCCCTGACGTAAACATCAAACCTTTCCGGCAAACCTGCATTATTGTTGGCAAATAACTTCAACAGCTTATTGTATAAAGACTTGTTGTTTTGCGTCCGTTTAAGACCTTCTTTCTGATCAATGGAATCCAGCAGCGGAATATCCTGCACTTCTTCAGATGACTCGTTTACAACCGGCTCTTTTCTGGACGGATTAGGTTTTATCCATTTCGCCATAGTGACAAACATATCTTCAACATCTATCGGCTTGGCAATATGGTCATTCATGCCCGCTGCCAGCACTTTTTCTCTGTCTCCCACCATAGCGTTTGCTGTCATCGCGATAATAGGCAGAGCGGCGTACTTCTCTTTTTCACGGATATGCCTTGTGGCAGCGTAACCATCCATCACCGGCATCTGACAGTCCATAAGCACGCCATCAAACTCTTGTCCAGCAACCTTCTCCAGTGCTTCTGCGCCGTTATTTGCAACCGTCACCTTAATTTCGGCTTTTCGCAGCAGTTCCATAGCCAGTTCCTGGTTCACCTCGTTATCTTCTACCAGAAGAATGTGCGCGCCACGCAATTTATCCTGAGCCTCATTCAGAAGCTGAGGCTTATCTGCCGACCTGTGCTCAAAGACCACCTCTTTACCAAGCGCAATCAGAATGGAATCGAGCATACTCGATGGCGTGATCGGCTTATTCAGAATACCGTTCACGCCCAGATTTTCCGCAGATTCGGACAGTTGCTCCTTGCCATAAGGTGCCATCAGAATCGCTTTCGGTTTATTGATGATATTCGGATTGTTTTCGATTGTTCGTACCGTATCCAACCCGCTAAGTACCGGCAAATCCCAATCAATTAGCAATACATCAAACGGATTGGGCTGATCAACAATTTCCAGTCGTGATATCGCCGTTGCCGGGCAGTCTTCAGTTACAACATCAAAATCCAGTCCGGTTAGTTGCTGTGCGTAGATGGCCCGCGAAGTGGCGTTGCTAGCAACTACTAAAACACGCAGCTGACCTACCTTGTCCGATACCTCTTTGCGGAAATCCAGCTGACGTTTCTGCTTACCCAGTTTGGCAGTAAAGAAGAAAGTAGAGCCAACACCAGCCTCACTCTCAACCCAAATTTCCCCGCCCATTAGGTTAACAAAGCGCTTGGAAATGGTCAGGCCAAGCCCTGTGCCTCCATATTTCCGGGTTGTAGAAGAATCCGCCTGGGTGAATGACTGGAACAGCTTGCTCTGTTGCTCAGACGTCATGCCAATACCATTGTCCTGAACAGCAAACTTAAGAGTAACCTCATCTGCTGACTCCTCCGCCACAGAGAGCTTAACCAGAATCTCCCCCCCGTTATCGGTAAACTTAACGGCGTTGTTCCCCAGGTTGGTCAGTACCTGGCCCAGACGAAGTGAGTCACCGATAAGTGCCGTTGGCAGTCTCGGTTCAATATCGAAGTTAAACTCCAGATTTTTTTCCTGTGCCCTTAGTCCAACCAGGTTACCAAAGTTTTCGATAACCTCTTCCAGCCGGAACTCGGCACGCTCAATATCCATTTTCCCGGCTTCAATTTTAGAAAAATCCAGGATGTCATTGATAATGCCTAAAAGGGATTCTGCACTGCTGCTCAGTCTTTCAACATATCCGCGCTGCTGCTGGCTCAGTTCCGTATCCAGCGCCAGGTTAGCCATACCAATAATGGCATTCATCGGAGTACGGATTTCATGGCTCATATTGGCAAGAAAGTCTGATTTCGAACGATTGGCAGCCTCTGCTTCCAGTTTGGACTGATGCAACTCATCTTCATGCAGCTTTCGCTGGGTAATATCACGGGCAATCCCAAGATATCCCTGACTCTCGCCATCATCATCCACCATAGGCGCAAGCATGAGATCCAGAAGCATCTGCTGATTAGTAGACTTATCCTCAACCCACTGCTCATAGTTCTTCATCGTACACTCTTCACGGATCAGACAGTCTGTTGCCTGAATCTTCTGCGCCAGCTCCGGCGCATAATCATAAACCTCGGTATCTCTGCTGCCGACAATCTGCTCTTTGGTTTTTCCTGTAATTTTCGCGAAGGTCGGATTCACATCGGTGTAAACACCATCGTTATCTTTCACAAACAGGGCGTCAGGAATATTGTTAAACAGAGTGACCAGAGTTCTGCGTTTCTCTTCGGACTCTTCATTGGCCTTTTTAAGATTATCCGCAAGAGTTTTCATTTTTGACTGCGCTTTACGGATATCCATCATCAGCAACAGAAGAGTGACAGCAAACACCACGGCCACAATAAAGATAAAGTCGGTTTTCTTGCGTGACGACTCCATTGTTGCGCTGGATATTTCCTTGTACGCAAGCAGCATATCACTGGCATTGACCACCGAAACCGTCATGATGCTGGTATCATCAGAGTTCGCCATATCCAGCTCAACCACCTCTTTAAAAAAGGTCATATACTGGTTCACGTAAGAGATGAAAGTTTCTACCCCTTGTCTTTGCTCCTGATCGTTAATTTCTGAAGCGAGCTCCGATGCACCTGATACCAGATGGCCCAACTTTTCCGCAACCGTTCGGGCATACATAGCCTGCGTACGAGATGAGTCCAGTTGAGAAAAATCCTTCTCCATCTGGATAGATTCATTCAGATCTTTTAGCAATTCATCAACTTCGCTATATATCCAGACGCTCCTGCCAAGCTCACCCTGCTTTTCCGCCAGCTCCAGACGTTTACCGGTCAGCACTCTGTCCTGATTGGCTTTCAGATCAAGCGTATAGCTGACAAGCTCACTTAACAGACGATTCATGGATTTGTATTCAGCGCTGCCGGTTACAGCCTGATCTTTTGATGTTGCATATTCATTTCTGACACTTCCCAGCACACGCATATAAGACTCATAAGTTGCACTAAGATCGCCGACAAGCTCCAGACTCTGACTGTTTTTTACTGTGTACATCAGGCCTGAAATCGTCTTCGACATCGCCTGACTCTCGGTCAGCATATATTCCAGATCATCCTTGCGGTGAGAATTGGCAAAGCGGGTTTCATAAACCTGAGTACGGTCGGCCAGCACAATGATATCCGTGACGCCTTCGGTATTTCCGGAGATCACATTTATCCGCTCAGTCAGAGCTTTAATATCAAGACGTTGCTGTTCTGCCGTTTTCTGCGCACTGATTTTCTGCTCTTTAATCAAATGAAGCGCTTTGGTGGCAAAATCTGAAACGGCGCTTCTCAGCTCTCCTGCAGCGCGGCGCTGGCTAACGAAATTAGAAAAGTGATCCCGGTAGCTATTCAGTTCATCGATAAAGATCTTTACTTCTTTACTCAGCCCTTCCAGCTCTTCTTCTATCTCATTGTCATAACGGTTAAGAATACTAAAAATTTCATCAATGGAATCAAGGGTTTTCTGAGCTTCTGAATCCAGGTTATCTCGGGTATAGGAAAGTTCATGCAATCTGGCAGTGTTCAGGTGATATACCAGCTCATCGGTCAGGGCATAGCGCTCTACTGCTGAAAAATATTTATCAGACCAGTAAAAGATTCCGGCAATAAAGATAACTACCGTAACGGTGACAAGCGAAACCAGATAATGGCCTCGCTTGAAGATATTTTCGTTAACCAAGGTCGTCTCCTCAGAGAAAGGGATAGCTTTCGGTTTACAGGGAAAGTTTAATGATCAGCGTATTGCTGCATGATCTCAATAATATCCGGCACACATTCTATAAACAACGGTACCAGAGAAGGGTCAAAATGTTCACCCGCTTCTTCCTGAATTAAGTTTAACGCATCTTCCACAGACCAGGCCTTTTTATAAGGACGTTCACTGGTCAATGCATCAAACACATCCGCTATGGCAATAATCCGGGCAGTTAATGGAATTGCTTCCCCGGATAAACCATAAGGATAGCCCTTACCATTCCATTTTTCATGGTGATAAAGCGCCACTTCACGAGCCATATGAAGCAGAGGAGAAGCATGCTCGCCAATGATCTCTGCACCGTATTCCGCATGCTTTTGCATCGTTGCCCACTCATCAGCATCCAGCTTTCCCGGCTTTAACAAAACACCGTCCGGGATGCCAATTTTACCAATATCATGCATGGGAGCTGCGTTGTACAGAAGATCAATCCAGGCTTCATCATCAGACAGTTTACGGGCAAGAAGCTGAGTATATTTGCTCATGCGGACGACATGCAGCCCGGTTTCATTGTCTTTGTATTCAGCAGCACGACCAAGCCGGCGGATAACCTCAAGCCGGGTATCATTTAGCTCAGAGGTTCTGACACGGACCAGTTTTTCCAGGTGGCGGGACTGATCATACAAACTCAGTTGGGTTCTGACACGGGAAAGGACTATAGGCGCACTAATTGGCTTGGTAATGTAGTCCGCAGCACCAACAGAAAAGCCGTACTCTTCATCTTCAGTTGCCGTCTTTGCAGTGACAAAGATAACCGGAATCTTGCAGGTATCAGGGTCTTGTTTGAGCTTTTTACAAACCTCATAGCCATCAATCTCAGGCATCATAACATCAAGAAGGATAATATCGGGGCGAGGCGTAGCTTTGGCAATCTTCAGTGCAATTTTGCCATTAAGTGCTGCTTTTACCCGATATTGCTCCTTCAGTACTTCGCTCAGTACATCAATGTTTTCCGGCGTATCATCAACGACCAGTACCGTTGCTTTCTCTTTTGCCATGGTTTCAATCCCCGTATTGATACGATCAATTGTAAACCATGCAGCATATAAGAGCTATATATGAAAATAGTTATTTACTGCTCAGCGACAGCGGTGTCGTCATCCTGACTCTTAATCGCATTCCAGACCGCTTTTACAAGCGTTGCCAGAGGGATAGCAAAGAAAACCCCCCAGAACCCCCAAAGCCCGCCAAACACCAGTACTGAAACAATAATCATCACCGGGTGAAGGTTTACCGCCTCGGAGAAAAGCACCGGCACCAGCACATTACCGTCCAGAGCCTGAATAACGGCATACGCAGCCAGAAGCCAGTAAAACTGCGGAACCACGCCCCACTGGAACAGACCTACGATAGCCACCGGCACGGTAACAGCCGCAGCACCAATATATGGAATAAGAACCGACAAGCCCACAGCCACACCAAGCAATACCGAGTAACGCAGGTCAAGCAGAGCAAAGGTAATATAACTGACGCTGCCCACAATCAGGATCTCCAGCACCTTACCGCGAATATAGTTGGAGATTTGCAGGTTCATCTCCTTCCACACTTTGGTAGCCAGTCTGCGGTTTTGTGGCAGGAAACTGCTCAGCATATTCAGCATCTGCTCTTTATCTTTCAGCAGGAAGAAAATCAGCAGCGGAACCAGAATAAGGTAGACGACAACAGTCGCAAGGCTGACCAGAGAAGCAAGAGAGCCTTTAACAACTGTCTCACCCAAGCCAATCATCTGGTTTTTCGCGTTTTCAAACGCAGATTCTACGATTTGCAGGTTGGCCAGTTCCGGATACTCTTCCGGCAACTTGGCAACAAACTCCTGAAGCCCGATATACATGCTCGGAATATCATTCACCAGATTTCCAACCTGATGCCAGATGGTCGGAACCAGACCAAAAAAGGCAATCAGCATAATACTGATAAATACAATCAGCACGACGATAACAGCAATGGTTCTGGGTACACCCACCTTAATCAGCTTCATCACCGGCCATTCAAGCAGATACGCCAGGACAATAGCCACCAGCAGTGGAGCCAGAAGATGGCCAAAGAAATATATGGTTATAAATCCAGAAAAAAGTATAACGACCAAACTGACCGCATGAGGATCTGAAAAGCGACGTTTATACCAGCGATTTAGCATTTCCAGCATTAGATGTGATTCTCTTTTTCGTTATGGTTCAAGCAGGTATTCCAAATACGGGCTTTCATTCTGCTTCCCTTTGCTTATTATAGGAAACCTATACTCTAAGTCTTTTAAGACTATGTTAAAGGTTTTTTTCCTTCAGTGGGATACTTTCCCCCATATTTAAAGCAATATAAAGAAACCAAGCGACAACTTTGATGTCATATAAACGTAGTTATTTCATCCGGAGCAAAAAAACTTTTATGTTAAAAAAAGTAAGTGCAACCATTGCCTTATGTGTTTCAGCCGCCATCTGCGCGCCTTCGGTATCTCTGGCAAACAATCTGGAACTACCTGATATAGGTACCGCTGCGGCCGGCACTCTGACTATTGATCAGGAACTGATCTATGGTGACGCCTATATGCGCATGATTCGTTCCGGTCAGCCGGTCATTAATGACCCTGTTCTGAACCAATATATCTCAAACCTTGGGCACAAGCTTGTCGCCAATGCATCCGATGTAAAAACACCCTTTCACTTTTTTATGATCCGTAACCGGGCAATCAACGCATACGCCTTCTTTGGCGGATATGTTGCACTGCATTCCGGACTTTTCCTGCATGCCAAATCAGAAAGTGAGCTGGCATCTGTGATGGCTCACGAAATAGCCCACGTCACTCAAAGACACCTGGCCCGGAGCATGGAAGAGCAGGCGCGGCGCTCTCCGGCAACTATCGCCGCTCTTGCAGGATCGCTGCTTCTGGCTATTGCAGCTCCTGAAGCAGGTATAGCAGCGATAACAGCGACCACAGCGGGACAGATGCAAAGCTCAATAAACTACACCCGCAGTAACGAAAAAGAGGCAGACCGTTTTGGCATCAGCACGCTGGCTAAAGCCGGCTTTGATGTCAATGCAATGCCGGCCTTCTTCAGCCGGCTGGCCGATGAATACCGTTACGCAAGCACACCACCACCTATGCTGCTGACTCACCCGTTGCCGGAAGATCGTATTACCGACTCACGGGCAAGGGCGCAAAGCTATCCGCCAATGAGAGTACAGCCTTCTCTTGAGTACCACCTGGCAAAATCACGAGTTGTAGCCCGTTACGCTAACATCAAACCTGAAGCCGCACACGACTGGTTTGACAGAAAGCTAAAAAAAGCGTCAGAAGAGCTGAAAGTTGCATATGAATACGGCAAAGCTCTGGTTTACCTGGATAACAAGCAGCTGGATCTGGCTGAGCCAATTTTGAAAAAGCTGCTTAAACAGGATGCTGTAAACGAGTTCTATCTGGATGCGCTAAGCGACTTTTATATCTATAAAAAGTCACCGGAAACTTCGGTAAACATGCTGAAGAAGGCGCTGACACTGAAGCCAAATAACCCGGTGCTTATGCTAAACCTTGCCAATGCTGAGCAGGAGGCGGGCAACAACCAGGCTGCTATCACCCTGCTACAGAAATATACCCATGATAACCCAAGCGATACCAATGGCTGGCAACTGCTGGCAAAGGCCAATAACAGCCTGGGTATCACCGACGAAGAGCTGGCTGCACGGGCAGAGATCTTTGCATTAAGGGCAAACTGGAACAAAGCACTGATGAACTATACTCAGGCAAGCCAGATTGCGGAACTGGGCAGCTTAAAGCAGGCAAGGTACGACGCCCGGATTGATCAGCTCATGGTTCAGCGGGACAGATTTTTATCCCTACAATAACTAAATCTTAAGGAAAGCTTATGTCAGTCGTGATTTATCACAACCCAAGATGCTCAAAAAGCCGTCAGACACTGGCGCTGTTAGAAGAAAATGGCGTCACACCTGAAGTGGTAAAATATCTGGAAGATGTACCTTCTGCTGAGGATTTAAAAGCGTTGTTTCAGCAACTGGAGTTAGCTGAAGTCAGAAAGATGATGAGAACCAAAGAGGCGGTTTATAAAGAGCTGAATCTGGGCAATCCGGAGCTAAGCGATGAGCAACTGTTTCAGGCTATGGCAGAAAACCCTAAGCTGATTGAAAGGCCTATTGTGTTGGCGAAAGGAAAAGCCAGACTTGGCCGACCGCCGGAGCAGGTATTAGAGATACTGTAAAAGAAAAAAGCCGGACAAGCTCAACGACTGTCCGGCTTACTTAAAGCTAACCCACTTCAAATTATCTTAGCCACTCATATATCAGACTATTTTCTGATATTCCTGAGAGTTCACTGCCAGAAGAAAGGTCTGATTTCTCTTCTGCTGAAACAGTATTGGCTTCAGAGCTTCCCTCATAAGGCGTTATTCCGGTTTCCACATTGTCGGAAGGAACCACATCCAGCTGCGGAACGGCTTCGGTAAACTCACGGTCAATTTTTTTGATATCGCTGTTCTGAATCAGTTCATTTTCAAACTCAGCATCAGAAGCCAGCAGATTCACTCTGAAGGTAACACGCTGACCAACTACCTGAACCACTTCTACAAATGCAACACTCTGCATCTGCTTTAACTGCTTTTCTAAAACAAAGAAACTGTTGGCACTGCTGATACCGATAAAGTCAGCAAGGACAGATTCTGAAGACTCTCCCGTTCTTTTCACTGCACTTTTCTGAGCGTAGTAATTAGTGACCTCATCAATCACTTTTTCAAGCGCCTGAGCCGTCTGGCCCACTTGTGTTCCACTAACAGGCTGCAGTGATAACGAGGTCAGCATTTCAGGCTTTGAGTCGTAAAGCGACCAGCGTATACCATCTTTTGAACCCATTTTATGAACACGCAACACAAGCACGGCGTCAACCGGATAGCGTTTGGTGACATTACTAAGAGGTTCTAAGAAACCTCCCCAGAGATCCGTTGGCGCAATACCGGTCACATCTTCAAAGTCTCCAACGGGCACGGTAACCGGTAATCCACGCAGTGCGGCATAGTAACGAAGCTGATTGATAAACGGACTTTCAGACTGTTCCCAAAGAATCTCACGTCCGCGGCGGTTTTCTTCAACAACCCAGACGGCTAGATTTGCCCTTTCATCTGACCAGTATGGCAATTGCGCCTGAGTCAGTAGCGACTGAATCTGTGGCGGGTTAAAAACCATTTTCAGCGTAGGATTTCCTGATTGCTCACCATAGCCGATCTGTGAAAGATACTTTGAACTGCTTCTTAATGCTTTTTTAATTATCGCATTATCCGCCACATTTTTTTCGCCAGAGGCCCTGACAATGACATTTTTCAGACCCTCTGAACGAGCTTTGGTTTCGGCTTCAGCGTCGTTGGTATCCAGCATGACTTCCACGCTAAAAACATTTACTTTCGTAGTCGCCTGAACAGGAAAAACAAATAATCCCATTAACAATAAAGTGAAAAAGCGCATAGTGCCCCTAAAACTGTAAGTAGTCTGATAACTGTAACTCCTTAAATGGTAAACAACTCTGCATAGAGGGGCAAGGTAATTACCTTTGTCAGAGGAGAGAATTTGGCCTGAGTTCAATCTGTCTTATTTATGTTTTTGATAACTTTATCACAGTTTTTTTGATCTGAACCCCTAAAGCAAACGTTTGCTAAGTGATAGAATCCCGCGAATTTTGTTTAACACACAATGGAAACCATCATGACAAACGTAATTCAAGGCGCTCAAATGCTCTTCGTCGCATTTGGTGCATTGGTTCTTGTTCCTCTTCTTACAGGTCTTGATCCAAACGTTGCACTTTTCGGAGCCGGTGTCGGTACTCTTTTATTCCAATTTATCACCCGCCGCTCTGTTCCTATCTTTCTCGCTTCATCCTTCGCCTTTATTGCTCCTATTATGTACGGTGTCCAGACCTGGGGTATCGCAGGTACTATGGGTGGCCTGATGGCAGCTGGTGCGGTTTACGTGCTTATGGGTGCCGTTATTAAAGCGAAAGGTGTGGAGGTTATTCATAAACTTCTGCCACCGGTTGTTGTGGGTCCGGTTATCATTGTTATCGGCCTGGGTCTGGCTCCTGTCGCAGTTAATATGGCGCTGGGCAAAACCGGTGACGGTGCAGTTCAGCTTGTGGATGCGGACCTTGCTCTATGGATCTCCTGTGCATCACTGCTGACAGTAATCGCGATCAGCGTATTTGCTAAAGGTTTCCTTAAACTGCTTCCAATCGTTGGCGGTATCGCTGTTGGTTACACCATCAGCCTTGTTATGGGTATTGTGGACTTCACACCGGTTGCTCAGGCTTCATGGCTGGCTCTACCAAACTTCACCATGCCTGAATTTAACATCAACGCTATCCTGTTTATGATTCCGGTGGCGATTGCTCCGGCAGTTGAGCACGTTGGCGATATGCTGGCAATCTCTCAGGTAACGGGTAAAGACTACCTGAAGAAGCCTGGCCTGCACCGCACTATTATGGGTGACGGCGTGGCAACTATGGCTGCTTCTATGGTTGGTGCTCCGCCAAACACAACCTACAGTGAAGTAACAGGTGCGGTTATGCTGACAAAAGCATTTAACCCGGTAATCATGACCTGGGCAGCTGTCACAGCCATCGTTCTGGCTCTTGTTGGTAAGCTTGGCGCGATTCTTCAGACTATTCCGGTTCCGGTAATGGGCGGCATCATGATTCTGCTGTTCGGTTCTATCGCAACTGTTGGTCTGAACACACTAATCAAAAACAATGTCGACCTGCACAAGTCACGCAACCTGGCAATTGTTGCGGTAACTCTGGTATTTGGTATCGGTGGTATGGCTTTCGGTATCGGCGAATTCAGCCTTCAGGGTGTCAGCCTTTGCGGTATCGTAGCTATCCTGCTTAACCTTATCCTTCCGCATGATCTTGGCGAATCTCATGTTGTAGATAACGCTCAGATGGAAGAAGATGCGTAATTCGCTTCTTTTGATATAAGTTTCTAACGCGAGTCTATTAAGGCTCGCGTTTTTTATTTGCTGTCACCGTAAACTATTGCTTGAAGCATTAGATCAAAACTCGAATAGTTATGCAGAAGCCTCGTTCCCATGGTCCTCCGTGGGAATGTATATGGACTCCCCCTGTAACACAAGTGGTTTAAGATAATAAGAGTTTATGCAAGTGCACGTATATTCGGTTTCATCATGGGGCGCTACCCCGAACCTTTATGGCTAAATCCACTAACAAGGCTTCTAATCGCAGTCCAGGCATTTATTGCCTCATTCCCACACAGAGTTTGCCTTGTGTGCTGTGCTAACACTTTATCTTAATTACTTGCTATTACGCTGGTTTGTCGTTTGCTCCAAATTCAGCTTTACCTTATTTCAGTTAAGCTAACTTAAGCTGGTAAGGCTGTTTTGATTTCAATATGGCACACGCCATCCTGACTATCTTATTCGCTAGAGCAATAACGACTTTATTCACATGGTTTCTCTCTAACAGAGAGCGTATCCACTGACTAAGTGGATCAGTTTTATCTTTGACATGACTAACTACAGCTCGGGCACCATGAACGACAAGAGCTCTGAGATAACGATCTCCTCGCTTAGTAATGCCAAGGTTGATATTTCTACCTCCACTTCCTGTATGAGCAGGCACTAATCCAATGCTTGCGCTTGCATCCCTACCACACTTATAAGCCGATGCATTTCCTAACCTGGCATACAAAGCACTGCCTGAAATCCATGAAATACCCGGTAACGAGGCTAAAAGCTTACAATCTTCATTTTGTTTTGCCTGATTGGTAAGAGCTTGAGTGGCATCATCAATTTGGGTATCAAGCGCGAGCAACTGTTCTTTAAGATTATTTAGAATAAACCGAGCAGCATGGGTTAATTCATTTTCAGCATTTTCCAACTCAAACGGTAGCTGTTTTCTGAGCGAATTGATTCCTATGGGAAATTTGATGCCATATTCCATCGCAAGCCCCCGGATACGGTTAGCAAGCTGTGTTCGTTGCTTAATATAACCTTCCCGCAGTCTTAGTAAGCAGGCAAGATCTTGCTGTTCAACAGTTTTAACCGGAACGAAATGAATATCTGTCCGCTGACTGGCTTCATAAATAGCCAAAGCATCATTGGGATCATTTTTATTTCCCGAGCGATACTTAGCGGCGATCTGAGCAGGCACGAGTAAGACTTGATGTCCTGCCTGCTGGAACTTTCGACCCCAATAATGAGCCGTTGCACAAGCTTCCATACAAATAACAGCTTTGGGGTGCTTAGCCACCATTGAAATTAACTTTGATTGAGATACTTTTTGATTAGATGAAAGCTTTCCGTGCTTATTAATTATCGCAACTTGAATAACAGTCTTAGCAAGGTCGATAGAAATAGTGATATTCTTGTTCATGGCATGGGCTCCTTTTTAGTTGACACTCTTACCTTAGCCGATATTTTCGACGAAGGTGAGGGAGTCCATGCCATTGCATATCAGGCTCAAAGTTACCAGCCTGGGTACAAACTGTCACCAAACTGATTTTCTTTACTTTTTAGTGTGTTACGTGGAAATCTCAGCCGAAGTATGCATTCCCACGCTGGAGCATGGGAACGAGGGTTTGGTGAGTGATTTGACGTTATTATTGCATAAAGAAAGCATGCTATTTCAAATGGCAACGCTCGCTTCCCGCCTGACTCAGGCCTGACAAACTTTCAGAAAAATAACAAATCTCCTTTTGCATTTTCCTCACCATTTCAAGAGGATACCAGCCTTATTTTTGTTACTTCAGTGCTGTGACTATGGAGATAATCTATGTGTTTTAAGTCCCTGTTCGGAATTCTCGGACTTGCCCTTCTTCCATCAATATCAATCGCCAGTGACGCCCGAAGTACCGGGATGGGAAAAGCGGGGGTGGCAAGTGCAGACTATACTGTCGCCTCTTTCTATAACCCGGCCCTTTTGGCTACGCCAGACCAGTTACATGGATTTGGTGCTGTCATTGCCGCCAGTTATGCCTACAGACAAAACAAAGAGAACGCCAATAAAGTAAAGGGGATAGAGCAGTTCGATGACCTGTACTCACTCTCGCCGGAAAACATCTCTTCTGAACTGATTGAACTGACAAACAACAACCTGAGCTCACTGGATGGAAAAGCCATCGATATGAGTAATATGGAAGCGGCATATGCTTTCGCTATTCCAAATGCCGTCCTGCCAATAAGTTTTTTTATCCAGGGAGAGAGCACAAGAGTTGATAGTGTTCATTCAGCCGACTATAAAACCGGTTCAGTGGAAAGCACCAAAGATCGTATCGAAAACTCAACACACGATAAGTACCACTTTTTTGTTGCAAACTATGGTGTGACCTTTGCGCAGTTACTGAATATCCGCGGAGAAACGATTTCACTGGGAATCTCTCCCAAGTATCAGAAAATGAGTACCCGAACCTCCCAGGATACATCCGGCGTTGACGATGCAGAGGTAAAAAACTATGGCAGCGGAGTGAACTTTGACCTGGGTGCTCTCTGGTACAGAGGACCCTGGCGCATGGCTCTGTCAGTCAGAGATATTATCGGACAAGAAGTAGATGTTGATGAAAGCAGCCACTATGAATTAAACCCATATGCCACATTAGGAGGCGCATATACCGGCTATAACTATGTGCTCACCGCGGACATTGATCTGAATAAACAAGAGCACTTCTCTCATCTGGATGATGAAACACAATTTGTCCGTTTCGGTGCGGAAATGGGAACATCCGGCTGGATCCAGTTCAGGGTTGGCTATGAAGCAGATCTGGAAGATACAGTGGACAACTTACTCACCATGGGGATTGGTCTTAGCCCATGGCAAGTCGTTCACCTTGATCTTGCCTACAGCTATCGCAAAGAGAGCTCAATTGGTTTTATGATGAACCTTAAGGTAACTTTGTAAATTAAACGAATGAATAAGCCACAAAATCACTTAGTGAAACATCTCCCGGTAATTCCCCGGCGATATCCCTTTCCAGGAGCTGTAAGCGCGGATAAATGAATTTGATTCACTAAATCCCAGCAGAAAAGAGATCTCCCCCAGCGACATGCTGGATTTTTCCAGGTAATGGTCCGCTAATTCAGCACGGACAGATTGCAAAACTGACTGATACGTCTCCGCTTCAGCTGTCAGTTTACGCTGTAGTGTGCGCTTACTCATGGCCAGTTTTTCAGCCACGTGTTCTATGGTGCTTTGTCCGCCGGGCAGCGCTTCCAGTAAAACAGCCCGCACCCTGTCCACCGTATTAGCACTGGATGTCATATCCGCCAGCTTCTGATTAAGTTTACTTTCAAAGAACTCCCACATAGCGGCATTCTGAGTCATAAAGGGTTTACGGGCATCTTCTGCACTGAAGCGTATTGCAACCTGCTTACCCGGTTCTAACTTGCAGCCGAAATAAGATTCAAACTCTTCGGTGTTCTCCGGCAGTTCTGGTAACTCCACCGCCAGAGGAGTAATAGGTTCACGGGTGGCTAAACGGGCAAGCTGAGTAAAAAATACCATTTCGCTTAAACTCAGTGAGGCAGGAAGCGGCCCCTGATGACCATAACAGCTTATTTCAAGTCTGGTCTCTTTTTCTGTCTCTTCTATGTCCAGAATCATAGGCCCGATAAGAGGTTTGTACTCTCTCAGCCGTGATACGGCGGTATTAAGGTCCTGGCTGCAAATTGACGCAAATATCGGTGCATCGAATGACTCCACCGTCATATGCCTTGCCAGAAGAAGCGGGAGCTGTCGCTCTCCCGCCGCTTTATCAATTCCATACCAGAGCTGAAAATATTCCACAGGTGAAAGAGTGGGATTTGGCCGGTTAAACAAGTCTGCCGGAAGCCTGGCATTGGCCAGTACCGCATTGATATCTATCTGCATATCACTTAGCAGCAATTTCCATGTGGGAGAGATAACAAACTTATTTGCCCTTTTCATTTCACACCCTTTTTTCACTTAAGCTGATTTTTCCATTGCCTGACGAGAGGTTTTCAATACCATTTTTCTTGGCAGGAACGGAATAATCCAGTCCAGCATAAAGCGTAGTTTACCTTCATTAAAGGCCACCAGCTCACCCTTTTCCATAGCAGAGTAACCGCACTTGGCAACAGAGGCCGGTGTTTTTGCATTTTTCCAGATATCGATGCCCTGAAGATCGCCTGCCGCAACAAAGCCTGTAGCCACCGCACCCGGACACAGAGCGGTAGCAGTAACATTGTACTCGCGTACCTCTTCAGCAACCGCCTGAGTAAACGAAGTGACGTACGCTTTAGTTGCATAGTACACCGCTTGTAGTGGTCCTGGTATAAACGAAGCCGTGGAGGAGACATTCAGAACACGGCCATTGTTACGCGCCACCATACCTTTCAGGTAATAGTGAGTCAGGTTGGTCAGAGTCACCATATTTACCTGCATCATTGCCTGATCAGCCGCCAGCTCACGTTCGTGGAACAGACCGTGGCCACCAAAACCGGCATTGTTAATCAGGGTATCAATCTGCAAACCAAGCGCTTCTGTCTGCTTAAAAATACGCTCTGCCGAATCGGCCTGTGACAGATCTTCCGCCAGCACTGTCACACTGACTTTATACTGGCTTTCCAGCTCAGCTTTAAGCTGGTTCAGTTTATCTTCCGAACGGGCAACCAGTACCAGGTCACCACATTTTTGCGCATGAATTCGCGCCAGTTCTAAACCAATGCCACCCGATGCGCCTGTAATCAGTGCTGTATTTGAAGTTGTCATCTTTGTTCCTCACGTATTGAATTGATGACGCTATTTTAAGCAATCCGATTACGCCACGCACTGGCAGATGGTGACACCATGCTAGCAAAATATGCCAATCTAGATTTAGGGATAAAAAAAGGACGCCTCTCTGGCGTCCCTCTCTGACAGTTGATAGCTACAAGCTGACAGCTTATTTAGTACCGAAGATCTTATCACCCGCATCACCAAGACCAGGTACGATGTAGCCTTTATCGTTCAGCTTCTCATCGATAGCTGCTGTGTACAGCTCCACATCCGGGTGCGCTTTTTCCAGAGCTTCAATACCTTCTGGCGCAGAAACCAGAACAAGTACTTTAATTGCTTTACAACCTTTCTCTTTTAGCAGATCGATTGTCGCAATCATTGAACCACCTGTTGCCAGCATTGGGTCAACAACCAGAGCAATACGCTCATCGATGTTAGATGCCAGCTTGTTGAAGTAAGGGATTGGCTCCAGTGTCTCTTCATCACGGTAGATACCAACCACACTGATACGTGCACTTGGTACGTGCTCAAGAACACCATCCATCATGCCAAGACCTGCACGCAGGATAGGCACTACCGTTACTTTCTTACCTTTGATTTGATCGACTTCTACCGGACCATTCCAGCCTTCGATGGTCACTTTTTCAGTTTCAAAGTCTGATGTTGCTTCGTAAGTCAGAAGGCTACCAACCTCTGTAGCTAACTCACGAAAACGCTTTGTGCTGATGTCTCCTTCACGCATTAAACCTACTTTGTGTTTAACTAACGGATGTTTCACTTCAACAACTTTCATTTTCTTCTCCGGTAACATGAGTTTTTCAATTTAAACCGCGCGATTATACAGGTTTTCAATATAAAACTCTCAAATATTTTTTCTGGCGCAAACGATTATCTTTTCTTACGCAAACGTTTTCCTTTTTGCTCTAACTCAGTTAGAATTGCGCCGTTTTCCCCATCCAACTTACATGACGAGGACATCCCGTGAGTGGTAATAACTCTTCTCTTAGCTATAAAGACGCTGGTGTTGATATTGATGCAGGTAATGCTCTGGTAGACAGAATTAAAGGTGTTGTTAAACGCACCCGTCGCCCTGAAGTAATGGGCGGTATTGGTGGTTTTGGCGCGCTGTGCGAACTGCCAACCAAATATAAAGAGCCTGTTCTGGTTTCAGGTACCGATGGCGTGGGAACTAAACTTCGTCTTGCTCTGGACATGAAAAAGCACGACACCATTGGTATCGACCTTGTGGCTATGTGTGTTAACGACCTGATTGTTCAGGGCGCAGAACCACTGTTCTTCCTTGACTACTACGCGACCGGCAAACTGGATGTAGACACAGCAGCTGACGTGGTAAGCGGTATCGGCGAAGGCTGTATTCAGTCTGGTTGTGCACTTATCGGTGGCGAAACGGCAGAAATGCCGGGAATGTACGAAGGCGAAGATTACGACGTTGCAGGCTTCTGTGTTGGTGTTGTAGAAAAGTCTGAAGTAATTGACGGCACGAAAGTGACAGCCGGTGATGCACTGATTGCTGTTGGCTCAAGCGGCCCTCACTCTAACGGTTACTCACTAATCCGTAAGATTATTGAAGTATCAGGCGCTGATTTAACAGAAGAGCTAAACGGCCACTCTATCGGTGAACAACTGCTGGAACCGACTAAGATTTATATCAAGTCAGCACTGAAAATGATTGCTGAACATGATATCCACGCTATCTCTCATATTACCGGTGGCGGCTTTTGGGAAAACATCCCGCGCGTTCTGCCTGAAGGTACAAAAGCGGTTGTTGATGGCTCAAGCTGGGAATGGCCTGCTATCTTTAACTGGCTACAGGAAAAAGGTAACGTTGAGACCTTCGAAATGTACCGTACCTTCAACTGTGGTGTTGGCCTTGTTGTTGCACTTCCTAAGGATCAGGCTGATGCGGCAGTGGAACTACTGAAAGCTGAAGGCGAAAACGCCTGGGTAATTGGTGAGATTGCTCAAGCGAAAGATGGCGAAGAGCAGGTAGAAATTAACTAACTCATGCAAAACATTGTTGTTCTTATCTCAGGAAACGGAACCAACCTGCAGGCTGTGATTGATGCCTGCGGGTCTTTGATCACTAAAGGACAAGTGTCGGCAGTATTTTCAGATAAAGCCGGTGCATACGGACTGGAAAGAGCAAAAAATGCAGGTATCGATGCCATCGTTCTGGATCCGAAAGCTTATCAATCCCGTGAGCTTTTTGACCAGGCTCTGATGACAGAGATCGATACTTATAAGCCTGATCTAATCGTTCTGGCCGGATATATGCGCATACTCAGCGATGAGTTTGTCCGCCATTATCTGGGCAGAATGATCAATGTTCACCCCTCCCTTTTACCTAAATATACCGGTCTGAATACTCATCAGAGAGCTATTGATGCCGGCGACACTGTTCACGGCACATCCGTACACTTTGTAACTGAAGAGCTGGATGGCGGCCCTGTTATTTTACAAGCTGAAGTCCCGGTCTTTGAGGATGACACAGCCGAAATCCTGAATGAAAGAATTCAGTCTCAGGAACATAGAATCTACCCGATGACCATTCAGTGGTTTGTTGAAGGCAGGCTGGAGATGAAACAAGGTAAAGCCTGGCTAGACGGACAAGAGCTGGGGCCAAAGGGTTACGCCCCATAGCCCCATAGCCTATTACGATGGCGCCTGATTCCCCGGCTTAGGCGCAGCAAACGCCACATCCTTCAACTGCTCAGCATTGCCCGACAACAACTCCCCAAACCGAAACAGATTAAACTCCCCCGGCTTCATTCTCTGCCAGGTTTCATTTTCCGTTAATGGCTGAGTGGCAATAACAGTAACCACATCATTAGGAGTCGTCTCTTCCTGAAAGTTCACCGTTATATCTTCATCAATAAGCACCGCCTTGCCAAACGGTGCTCTGCGGGTAATCCAGTACAGATGATTGGTGCAGTAGGTCATCACATACTCACCGTCGCTGAGAAGCATATTAAACACACCAAGCTCTTTCAGAGAGTCGCAACACTCCGCCACATAGCGGAACATTTCTGTCATATCTTCCGGTGGCTCTGGGTATCTGGTTTGCAGTTTATTCAGAAGCCAGCAGAAGGAAAGTTCGCTGTCTGTGGCTCCAACCGGACTGAAACGGCCGGTTTGCAGATGGCTGTAATCTGTCAGTTGCCCGTTATGGGCAAAGGTCCAGTAGCGTCCCCAGAGTTCACGGGTGAAAGGATGGGTATTTTCAAGACTGACCCCACCCCGGTTTGCCTGCCTGATATGGCTGACGACCGCACAACTTTTTATGGGATAATTCTGAACCAGTTCGGCAATTTTTGAACTATAACTTGGCTCGGGATCTTTAAAGGTACGAAAGCCTTTACCTTCGTAAAAAGTGATCCCCCAGCCATCACGATGGGGGCCGGTATTGCCCCCACGCTGCATCAGACCGGAAAAGCTAAAACAGATATCCGTAGGTACATTGGCACTCATGCCAAGAAGTTCACACATCTCTGCTGAGCCTTACGCCGCCATCTCTTTTTCAATTAGCTGGATCAGGATATGGATAATCTTGATATGAACTTCCTGAATACGGTCAGCATAGCCAAAGTGTGGGACACGAATTTCGATATCTGCCGTTCCTGCCATCTTACCGCCATCTTTACCGGTCAGAGCGATGGTTTTCATTCCCTTCTCTTTTGCCGCTTCGATAGCGATAAGAATATTGCCGGAATTACCCGAAGTAGAGATACCCAACAACACATCACCGGACGCGCCCACAGCTTCTACATAGCGGGAAAAGACATAATCATAACCAAAGTCATTACTTACACATGACAGATGGCTTGGATCAGAAATCGCAATACCCGGATAACCAGGACGGTTTTCACGATAACGTCCGGTCAGCTCTTCAGCAAAATGCATCGCATCACAGTGGGAGCCACCGTTACCACAGGAAAGCACCTTGCCTCCCTGTTTGAATGAGTCTGCAATCATTTTTGCAGCAGCTTCAATCTGCTGAATGTTTGCATCATCGCTTAAAAATTTATTAAGGACTTCTGCAGCTTCTGTCAGTTCTGAACGAATTAGATCTTGATACATGAGGATTCTCTTCTATTAGTATTAACCCCGGCTGGTATTGGTATTATTTTGTTCCAGGATCGCCGATAATTCAGCCGGGTAATGTCAGCGTTTTAGAAAATGTAGCAGCGTAGATGATTCAATAACAAGTTTTTTTTAAGATTTTGGCGGAGCATTAAGTTGCATTTCTGGTACAGCCACTTTTCTTATCCTAAGTTTACTGAACAGGAACCAGCCAATTAAGCCAAGCAGTATCACTACCAGGTTGCCGATAAGAATAATAAGCATGCCGTCGATACGGGCTTCTTCCCTGTCACGCTGAATCCGCTCCAGTTCAAGCTGGCGCTTTTTCTCTTCCTGATGTTTAAGGAAGGCTTGGGTCTGTTTTTCAACATCCAGCTTTTCCATAATACTAAAACCAGCACCGGGCAGGTCGATGACCAGCTCTCGCTGGAATGCGCCTTCTGTGGCATAGGCTGTACCCTTCCAGGTATGCTTACCCGGAGTCTCATCATAAGGCAGGGCAAACTCCATAGAGAACGAATCCTCTGCTACCGAGCTTTGAGTAACAATCTTGCTGTTATTCGGTCCCGCCTGTTCAATATGTACCGCCAGCGTACCCGGCAGAATCAGACCCTGCTCACCGGACACTAGCATGCTATGGTCAACACCCTCTTCTCTGGACTGAACAAAGGTCGCCGAAACCGGAGAAGGATAAACAAGCACTGTATCTTCAACCGCTCTCATAAACACGCCGTTGCCAGAAGTAATTCTTGCCCGGTATTTACCAGGATCAACCGTAATTGGAATCTCTACGGTAAATACGCCATCTCCGGCGATTTCATCCAGCCCCTCACCGCTGTCATAAAATGAGGCAATTTCGACGGATTTTGGCTTCTCTTCAGCTTTAAGCAATTCTTCATCTTTCAGATACGGGGTGAACTCGACTCTTAAGGTCACGCGATCCAGAAACTCTTTCAGCTTTAGCGGCTTATCCTCATAGGTCAGCCTGGCCGTAAATTTGATTTTTTCACTCTGATAAAGTCGCGAGGGGAAGTCATCCACATCCAGTTTAACGTCTGACAGCAGGGTAATGTTGTTTTTAGGGGTGATCTTACCAATCGCCTGCCACGGGCCCGGCATGGGTTTTACCACAGAGATGATATCCATGCTCTTGTCCGAGAACCATGAGACGTTCTCAGGGTGTTTCCAGGCGTAGTACTTAGTACCGTCGGGTCTGACAAGAATGGAGGAGCGGGAAGGCACTTCACGGTAAATCACAAAGGAGACCTGATCGATTTTTGGATCGATCCGGAAGCGGTTATCCAGAATTGAAAATGTTGCTTCTTCTGCCTGTGACCAGACTTGAACGCTAAACAGCAATCCAATAATAGTGAACAGAATTCGCAACATAGTTTCCTCTTCTTAATTACGCCACAAGCAGCTACCGCTTTTTTCCACAATATCCAATCGCTTACTGTGCTCTTCTAGTTCATCGGCAGAGGCACGTAAAACCTTTAGCGCTTTTCTGCCACTCACTGCGCGTTTTATGCTTTCTGAACCGGCGTCACCTTCTGACTGCTGTCCCGCGCTGAACTGTAATGAGGTCTGACCGCCTGTCATTAACAGGTAAACATCAGCCAGGATCTCGGCATCGAGCAATGCCCCGTGCAGTGTACGGTGCGAGTTATCTATACCATAGCGTTCACACAAGACATCAAGGTTGTTTCTTTTGCCCGGGAAGATCTTCTTCGCCATGGCCAGTGTATCGGTAACCTTGCAGTACTGTTCTGTCTTACCGATGGACGGATCCAGCATACCGAATTCATGATCCATAAAGCCGGTATCGAAGGGCGCGTTGTGCGCAACCAGTTCGGCTCCGTCGATAAACTCAAGAAACTCTTTATGAACATCAGCATAAACCGGCTTGTCTCTGAGGAACTCATCGGTAATACCGTGAACCTCTACCGCATCCGGCTGGATCTCTCTGTCCGGCTTGATATAACAGTGAAAGTGCCTGCCCGTCAGCTTGCGGTTGACTATCTCCACGGCACCGATCTCAATGATGCGGTGATTTAAATAGTGAGGCCCGCTTTCCCGGTTCATACCTGTGGTTTCGGTATCGAGAACTATGATGCGGTCATGTTGTGAATTGTTACTGCTGCTCATATGTGTAAGACTATGTCGATTGTGTTTTATTAAATGATATCAAATCATGACAAAACTAGTTGAAGTTTTCACTGACGGCTCTTGCCTGGGAAATCCCGGCCCCGGCGGATATGGCATAGTACTCAGATATAAGCAGACTGAAAAGCAGATTGCGAAGGGATTCAGACTGACTACCAATAACAGAATGGAGATGATGGCGGCTGTTATCGCCCTCAGGACGCTAAAAGAGCCCTGCCATGTGGTTCTGACCACGGATAGCCAGTATGTTCGTCAGGGAATCACCCAGTGGATTCATAACTGGAAAAAGCGTGACTGGAAAACCGCGGATAAAAAGCCGGTTAAAAATGCGGATCTGTGGAAAGAGCTGGATGCAGAAACCACACGCCATCAGATTGAGTGGAAATGGGTTAAAGGTCACGCCGGACACCGTGAAAACGAAATCTGTGATGAAATAGCCAGAGCTGCGGCTGAATCCCCTACTGAAGAGGATACGGGTTATCAAGGCTAACCAATCTCTAGCAGCCTAACTTTTATACACAAGTCTAATTGAACAGAGAGAAGTTCCTCCCCTTAGACACGAAAGGCCGGATTTTAGAAGAAGTTACATCCAAGGGGAGGTTAGGAGGGGTTGTTGCTTAGAGGTTTAAGGTTCTACGAATTAGTTAACTTTTTGTATAACCAACCCCCTCTAACTCCCCCTTCTATTAGCTTTATCAACCAATTAGGCTTTATTGCTCAAGGGGGAGAACCATTCTCTGCCCACTGACCTCATCAAACTTCTCTCAACAGACTAGGACTGGTCACTGTTAACCCTGTAATTCAGCCCAACAGGTGACAATCTCCGCTTTAGTCTCCAGTGTGGCTTTATCGGTTTTAACGGATAGGTTCGCTTTCTTGCCACGATAAAATAGAGAGTTCCGAAGTTTCCGGACCAGTCTCCCAGGCTGTTCTCCAGCCAGGTCCAGAACGGGTGTTTCATGGGGAAGACCGCATACTTATCACAGTGAATCACTTCATAGTTAAGCAATCCCAGCCAGTCTCTTGTGCGGGTCGGGGTAAACATCCGGCCACTCCAGGGAAGGTTGTTTTTCCTCCAGGGCATCATACTGGCTAATCCGGTAAAGCTGAGCGGGTTAAAACCGGTAAGCACCAGATAACCGTCGTCCACCATTACCCGGTCAACTTCACGTAACAGACGGTGGGGATCATTGCAGTATTCAAGCTGATGGGCCAGCAATACCACATCAATGCTTTTTTCTAAAAAAGGCAAATCGTAGGGATCGGCGACCACGTTCCGGAGCGGATTCATAGTATCAAGGTGAACTTGGTGTTGAATATTGCACATACTACTGGCAAGCTCACAACTTAAACCACCAAGTTTAAGCATATGATAGCCAAACAACTTCGGGCACCACTCGTCAATACGGGTCTGGATTGATTCAGAAATCCATGCACCGTTTTTCATCTGCTGCCATGAATGAGGCTGTTTAATTTTACGTGATGTACGCGCTGGCTTCATCAGTACCCCAATATTAGTTGCCGGAGAGAAACTATATGTTGACTATCAAAAGCATACCTGCATTTAACGACAATTACATCTGGCTGATTCAAAATAACAGCAATGGGTGTGCGGTTGTTGATCCGGGTGATGCGACTCCTGTCATCAATTATCTGCAAGAGAACGGACTTGAGCTGGAAGCAATTCTGATCACCCATCACCATAATGACCATACCGGCGGCATTTCCGCCCTGTCCAGGCACTACCCGAATGTCATCGTTGCCGGACCAAAAGAGTCCATAACGCCGGGTGTAACACTTGAACTATCCGAAGGCGATCAAATCTCACTGTTTGATACCACTTTCCAGATTATGGAACTGCCCGGCCACACCAATGACCATATTGGTTACTTTGGCGATGAAAAGCTGTTTTGCGGCGATGTGCTCTTTTCCGCAGGCTGTGGACGCATCTTTGAAGGCAGCGCCGAACAGATGTATCACTCACTGATGAAACTGGCTAACCTGCCGGACGAAACCCAGGTGTATTGCGCCCACGAATACACAGCTTCAAATATCATTTTTGCCCTGGCTGTGGAGCCGGACAATCAGGATTTGCTGGCCTACAGAGATAAGACCCAGCAGCTTCGTTCACAGGGCCAGTCAACACTGCCAAGTACCCTGGAGCAGGAAAAACGGATCAATCCATTTCTCCGCCTTAATGAGGAAAGTGTCATCTGTTCGGTGTCAAATCGGACAACAGGTACCACCCCTTGTGAGATCTTCACAGCATTACGGCAGTGGAAAAACGAATTTTAACTGTTAGTTACTTGTCTCTCAGTAGTACGGCAAGTATTATCATCAGCTATTTTCTAGCAAAGGTGAGATATTAATGAGAACGGTGTTTAGTTGGGTTCTGTTGTTATTTCTGGTTGGTTGCCAGACGACTCAACAAAATGACTCTGCCGCGCAGGATACCAATGCGTCAACAGATGAGGCTACTCTGGCTGAAAGCCAGCCAGAATCATCTGATGCAACGGATCAGCCATCCGAAACTGCGCAGTCTAATCAGGTTACAACCAAACCGGAAGATGTGACTCAGGAAGAGCCAAAGCAAACACCATGGAATCAGGAAGACGTTTGGCAACGCATTGCAATGCAGCTGAAGATGCCTATTCCGGATCAGAAAAAAGTTGAATATTACCGTAACTGGTATATTACTCACCCTAAGCATCTGGAAGCGGTATCCCGGAGGGCGACGCCTTTTCTTTATCTAATTGTTGAAGAGATAGAAAAGCGCCAGCTTCCTCTGGAGCTTGCGCTTCTTCCGATAGTAGAAAGCTCCTTTGATCCCTTTGCCTACTCCCACGGCAGCGCAGCCGGTCTTTGGCAGTTTGTACCGGGCACAGGAAAGATGTATGGCCTGAAGCAGGGCTACTGGTACGACGGAAGACGCGATGTTGTTGCAGCGACAGATGCCGCCCTTAAATACCTTGAAAGCCTGAATCAGCGCTTTGACGGCAACTGGAATCATGCAATTGCAGCCTACAACAGTGGCGGCGGCCGCGTTTCAAGAGCGATCAAGAAAAACAAGAAGGCCGGTAAAGCGATTGATTTCTTCTCGCTTGATCTGCCAAAAGAGACCAGCGGCTATGTGCCAAAACTGCTGGCTCTGGCTGACATTGTCGCAAACCAGGAAAAGTACGACATAAAAATCCCGGCAATTGCAAACAAACCGGTTCTGAAAATGGTTGATCCGGGAGAGCAGCTGGATATCGCTCTGGCAGCGCAGTATGCTGGGATGAAAGTCGGCGATCTGCAAAAACTAAATCCGGCCTACAACCAGTGGGCAACACCACCTGAAGGTCCGCACCGCTTCCTGCTGCCAATTGAGAACGTGGGTAACTTTACTGAACTGGCAGAGAAAAACCGTGGTAAAGGCATTAAAGTGGTTCGCTACAAGGTGAAATCCGGTGATGTTATCAGTCTGATTGCCCGCAAGCACAACACCACAACCGAGACGATAAAAACCGTAAACAACCTGAGCGGCAATATGATCCGTGTCGGTCAGTATCTGATGATACCTACCTCCAGCCAGAAGGGAGCCGCCTACACCTTAAGCGCTCAAAACCGCCTGAAGAAAACTCAGTCCGTGGCGCGTGGCAAATACAAGGTAACTCACACGGTTGCTAAGGGTGACAGTTTCTGGACTATCGCCCGTAAACACAAGGTATCTCACACCTCGCTGGCTAAATGGAACGGCATGGGTCCAAGGGACACCCTGCGCATCGGCCAGAAACTGGTTATCTGGAAGAACAGCAGCGATGGTGCCATTATCCGTACTGTTCACTATAAAGTTCGCTCCGGTGACACCATCAGCGCCATTGCCAGCAGATTCAGAGTTAAGTCCGCTGATATCCTGAAATGGAACAATCTGAATAAGAATAAGTACATCAAGCCTGGTCAGAAAATTAAGCTTTACGTTGATGTCACTAAGGTGAGCGTATGATTGTAGAACCGTCCCGTAATCCATTAGTTCTGCTTCTGGATATTTTTCGCTCGCCAACTTCCTGCTTTGCTGCGCTTTATCAGCGCGGCATGTGGGGCTGGTTTCTGTTTATTATCCTTTTGCTGAGCCCGTTTGTCTTTTGGGGCTCTTACTTTGATATCGTTGATTTCAACTGGCTGAAGTCCAATTTGATTCCCCAGTTGACGGCTGTTGCCCCTGATCAGATAGCCTTGCTGGATAAAAATACCCTGATGGCCAGCGAAATCATGGGTGATATCTTTAACCGCATTGTGGGTATCGCGCTGCTTGCATTCTGGTTTCTTGTGGCCACTAAACCAAGCCAGTATCAGTTCGGTTACTGGAAATGGTGCGCTGCCAGCTGTGTTGTTATGTTTCCGGCAATACTGGGCGATTTCGCCAGCTATGTTTCAGTACTGATTAAGCACGGCCAGGTGATGTACTATGCAGCGGACTTAAACAGCCTGAATGGCCTGTTAAAGCTGCCTCTGACCAGCGAATGGTCTGCTTTTGCCAGCTCATTACCTCTGCTTCTGCCCTGGTATATTGTTCTTAGCTACTCAGCCATCGGGGCCTGGACTGAATTTAATAAAACTCAGGCGCTTAAGATTGCGATTCTGCCTTGGGTCGGTTTCTATCTGGTCTGGGCTTTGCAGATACTGCTATTCTAAAAGCTCAAAACCAGCCAGCAACGGGTTATGATCAGAAGCGTCCGATTCGGGCGCTTTTGCGTTTATAAGCTTCAGGTTTTTGTAGTAAATATGATCCAGAGGAAGGCCTGTGACAAATTGCTTTCGGTTGTCCGGGTCAAATGGGACAGCGGCAAGTCCTAAGCTATCCGCAACACGGCTAAGCTCTTTCATCCGGCTTTCACTCCAGCTATTAAAATCACCTGCCAGAAGAAGCGGTCCCCTATGATTATCAACCACTCTCTGCAACTGCTTAAGCTGCTTCTCGTAGTCTTCGGTGCCAAGGGTGAAATTGATGGCGTGAACATTAATAGCCGCCAATTGCTGCCCATTGCTTAGCGGATAGCGTGTATAAAGTGCAGACTTAGGCAGTCTCAGCCAGGGCTCAATGCTGGTATAAGCACAAGCTTTAGCCGGAAAAGAGTGAGACAGGCTGATCACCCCGGCACTGGTATCAAAGGCATCAAAGGCTTTTACCATCTGGCTGTCGAGATTCTCCGAAACCATCCAGCTCTTAAAGCTGTCCGTCAGGCTGGCCTCCTGCAACAGCATCAGCTGTGCATCAGCGGAAAAGCGGCTCAGGCTCTTCTGCCAGCTGGCACGGTTTTGTTTGTAGATATTCCAGACCAGCAGGTTAATTTTGCCGTCTTTATCGAGTATTTGAGCGTCAGGGTTTTGGTAGCAGTGAGTGGACTCCTGCCAGTTTTGCTCTGTAGCAGAGACAAGTGTGGGTTGCCCGGGGATATCAAAAACTAGTTGATAGACTAGATAAGGAGAAGAAAATAACAGCAGAGTTGCTACAGTGAGTTTCTTTTTCATACAGGCACCACCGTACGGTTCTCCCCCTTGAACGAAAAAGTAAAGAGATCGATGGAGTAAACAGAAGGGGGAGTTAGAGGGGGTTGAACACGCATTAGTATAATCGGTAACTGATACTTCAATTAAGCAACCCCACCCAACCTCCCCTTGGAAGTAACTTTTTCGAAAACCCAACCTTTCCAGGCTAAGGGGAGGAGCTGTTCTTTGCCCCTCCAACCATAGGCAGGCTACTAATTAAATAGCGTCTTCGTCTTCTTCGCCGGTACGGATACGTACAACACGCTCCACATCCGTTACGAAGATCTTACCGTCACCGATTTTGCCAGTCTGAGCCGTTTCGATGATAGTCTCGATACACTGCTCAACCACGTCCTGGTTCACTACGATTTCCAGTTTAACTTTTGGAAGGAAGTCCACCATGTATTCTGCGCCACGATAAAGCTCTGTGTGACCTTTCTGACGACCAAAACCTTTTACTTCAGATACTGTCATACCTGTGATGCCAACTTCTGCCAGTGCTTCACGTACATCATCAAGTTTAAAAGGTTTAATAATTGCTTCGATTTTTTTCATCTTAATCCCTTAAATTGTAACTTTGGCATTATTATTACTGATAACAGCAAAATAGCCAATGGATAAGCCACAGTTAACTAATAATTCATTTCAGGCTGGAGTAGTAAGCAGCCAGGTTCTCAATATCCTGATCACTAAGAATAGCGGCTTGCGGCTGCATTAATGCTGATTGTCCGCCACTTCTCTGTTTTGATTTGTAAGCTTTCAGCGCATTGACCAGGTATTTCTCATTCTGACCTTTCAGGCTCGGGTAGCCGTCAATGGATGATACACCGTTTGAACCGTGGCAAGCCCCGCAAATCATAGACTTAGATTTCCCGGCAGCAGGATCACCGGCAAGGGCTGATCCGCTGAAAACAGTCACTCCGATAAGAGCTCCCAGTGCTAATGCTTTCATAACTTCCTTCCTTTTATCGTGATTTATAGTGTTTTATCCCATACTAAATCACAATCACGCCCACTGAAAGCCTGATCAACAAATAACCCCGGCACTGCCACAACTCTGTTATCCAGCATCAGAATCGGTGTACGCCTCCTCAGCCAGCTGGGCACGCCATATTCCTGGAACAGCTTCTTCATGTTTCGGCTGTGATTGCGCTCCAGAGGATGAGCGGTCAGGCCTTCCGGATTAAAGCTGACCCGCAATGCTTCTTCGCAACTAAAAGCTCTGAGTGAACCGTGCAAGCACCCTGGTTTTAACTGCAATGAGCCCAGCCCGTCAGGCAGCAGAACCTTTTCTCCCGCTTTAACCGGAGCACTCCAGTTACTGATATCCTGATACTTCCCGGTAACAAACAGCTCGCCGCGAAAGCGCCTGATTTCACCGGATGTCAGTACCAGCTTTGGATTGGCATCTTCTCTGGCATTTGCCACTTCATCCCAAATCATGGAAAGCTGTTTTTGTGACGGCATAAGGCAGCCACGCCCGGATAACCAGAGCCTGATTAACTGATTGCGGGCTAATGCACTCTGTCTCGCCAGCTTCTCTACAGAGAGTCCCCCTAAGTCAGATACCATCTCCACAAGCCTGTCAGATAAAAGCTCATTGAGCAGCATTTCCTGTTCAGCACAGATTCTGGCACTTCTGCTGACCGACTCTTCAAAGTGAGGCCAGCGGGATTTCAGAGCCGGAACCACTTCCTGCCTGAGGAAGTTGCGATCAAATTTGGTATTCTGATTGCTTTCGTCCTCCACCCAGCTTAGAGCGTTAGACTCAGCATAGTCACAAATGGCCTGCTGGCTTACCGTCAACAGCGGCCTGATAATCTGACCTTCAGAAAAAGTCATCCTTTCCGGCATAGAAGATAAGCCTTTAGGCCCGCTTCCCCGCTTAAGAGCCAGCAGGAAGGTCTCCGTCTGGTCACTCAGATGCTGGCCTGTTATCAGGGTGTCATCCGCTTCAACAAAACGGGAAAGCACTTCATAGCGCTTATCACGCGCTTCCTGCTCAATACTGGTCTGGGCATCAATTTCCAGTTTAACCCGCTCCACAACCAGATTTATCCCGCACTCATGGCAGCACTGGTGACAAAACTCTGCCCACTCGTCTGCATTTTCACTCAAACCATGGTGAATATGTACCGCTGTATATCTGTTTTCCGGATGGCGGGACTTATATTCAGATAAAAGATGCAGCAGAACCACAGAGTCAATACCACCGCTGAGCGCAAGAACAAGGGTCCCGCCCTTCGGGTGATACTTATCAAGAATGGAAGAAAAGCCTGGTAGCAACAAAATAACCTCAATAAAAAAGCGAGCCCTGATATGACTCGCTTTATTCTATCTGTTTAAGCTGCGATTAACAGTAGCCGTAGTTCATCAGCCTACGGTAACGGCGCTCAAGAATGATATCTGTATCGAACTGATCCAGATCTTCCAGTTGCTGCACAAGAATGTTTTTCAGGTTTACCGCCATTTTCACCGGATCGCGGTGAGCACCACCAAGAGGCTCTTCAATAATCTCATCGATCAGACCAAGCTCTTTCAGTCTTGGCGCGGTCAGGCCCATTGCTTCCGCAGCCTGTGGGGCTTTGTCTGAGTCACGCCAAAGAATAGAGGCACAACCTTCAGGAGAAATAACAGAGTACGTAGAGTACTGAAGCATGTTCACATAATCACCAACACCAATTGCCAGTGCGCCACCAGAACCGCCTTCACCCACAACATTGACAATCACCGGCACCTTAAGACCTGCCATCACTTTCAGGTTCTTAGCAATCGCTTCGGACTGTCCGCGCTCTTCTGCGCCCACACCAGGGTAAGCACCCGCAGTGTCAATAAAAGTAATCACCGGCATTTTAAAACGCTCTGCCATTTCCATCAGACGAAGGGCCTTACGGTACCCTTCCGGCTTTGGCATACCAAAGTTACGTATTACTTTTTCTTTAGTCTCACGACCCTTCTGATGGCCGATAACCATGACAGGACGGCCGTACAGACGAGCCATACCGCCAACAATCGCTTTATCATCAGCGTATGCGCGGTCACCCGCCAGTTCATCAAATTCTGTAAAAATATTATCAATATAATCCAGCGTGTACGGACGCTGCGGGTGACGGGCCAGCTGAGCAACCTGCCATGCACCTAAGTCACCAAAGATTTTTTTCTTGAGTTCCAGACTCTTCTCTTCTAATTGCTGAATCTCTTTATCCAGATCAACGGAAGCATCACCACCATGACGTGAAACATCTCTCAGTGCTTCAATCTTTGCTTCCAGCTCTGCGATAGGCTTTTCAAATTCTAGAAAGTTTAAGCTCATCTATGAGTCCTTAGTTATACAGTCGCTACATCTGAGCAACTGGATTTTAGTTAAATTCGAGTTCTACCTGATTTTTGCCAAGTAACTGTTTTAAATCATCCAGCAGTGCATCATCCGGGGTTACGCGCCATTCTGTTCCCAAAACAATTTTAGCACGCGCATCCTGACGCTGATAATACACATTTACCGGTACAGTTCCCGCTCTGTACGGCTCCAGTGCCTTACTGAAGCGCTCAAAAAACTGTTCGTCTATCTGTGACTGCTCTACGGATACCGACAAACTGCGCACGTATTTTTCACGGGCTTCGCTGATATCCAGAACTTCGCGGGCGGACATTTTAAGCCCACCATTGAAGTCATCAAAGCTGACCTGTCCGGAAACGAGCAAAATTTTGTCTTTTTCCAGCAATTCAGCGTAGCGATCCAGCACATCGGAGAACATCATCACCTCCATACGGCCGGATCTGTCATCCAGTGTCATGATACCAATTCTGGTACCACGCTTGGTTGTCATCACTCTGGCAGCGATAACCAGTCCTGAAAGTGTTACCGACTGGTCTCTTCTTGTCGGCACCGCATCTTTTAATCGACAACTGGTATAACGACTTAGTTCCTTTATGTAAGCGTTTATTGGGTGTCCGGTCAAATATAAACCCAATGTTTCCCGCTCGCCTTCAAGCCAGACTTTTTCCGGCCACTCGGGAACCTGGGCATAGGCCTGCTCAACCTCTTCCGGTGCTTCGGTCAGTACACCGAACATATCGGTCTGGCCGAAGGCTTCTGCCTGATGATGCTGACCGGCGGCTTTTACGGCATCATCCAGCGATGCCATCATAGCTGCGCGGTGAGGGCCCAGTCTGTCCAGCGCCCCTGCCTGAATCAGCTTCTCTATTACCCGCTTATTGACCTTTTTCAGATCAATCCGGGCACAGAAGTCAAACAGATCCTTAAAGTGACCATCTCTGTTTCTCGACTCAATGATGACTTCAATCGGGCCTTCACCCACGCCTTTGATAGCGCCGATGCCGTAAACAACAGCGCCATTTTCATCAACATTAAAGCGGTACAGTCCTGAGTTAATATCCGGCGGAAGCACCTTAAGCCCCATACGGAAACACTCGTCCACCAGACCAACCACCTTCTCGGTGTTATCCATATCGGCTGTCATTACCGCAGCCATAAACTCAGCCGGATAATGGGTCTTCAGCCAGAGCGTCTGGTAAGAAACCAGCGCATAGGCAGCGGAGTGCGATTTGTTAAAGCCGTAACCGGCGAACTTCTCCACCAGGTCGAAGATTTTCATGGCCAGTTCGCCATTCACGCCGTTATTAATGGCACCTTCTTCAAATACGGCACGCTGCTTTGCCATCTCTTCAGGCTTTTTCTTACCCATTGCACGACGCAGCATATCCGCACCGCCAAGTGTATAACCGGCCAGTATCTGGGCAATCTGCATTACCTGCTCCTGATACAGGATAATGCCGTAAGTCGGATCCAGCGTCTCTTTCAGAGATTCGTGCTGCCAGGTTTCATCCGGATAAGAGATGGCTTCGCGGCCATGCTTACGGTCGATAAAGTTATCTACCATGCCCGACTGAAGCGGTCCCGGACGGAACAGGGCCACCAGTGCGATAATATCTTCAAAACAGTCCGGCTGAAGGCGCTTGATAAGCTCCTTCATACCGCGCGATTCAAGCTGGAATACCGCAGTAGTTTCTGAGTTTTGCAGCAGGCGGAAAGACTTAGCGTCATCCAGCGGGATGGACTCAATCCGGACCGGATCCAGCCCTTCTTTCGCAAGGCGCGGGTTAATCAGGCCCAGAGCCCAGTCGATGATGGTCAGGGTTCTCAGACCCAGAAAGTCAAACTTAACCAGCCCGGCGGTTTCTACATCGTTTTTATCAAACTGAGTAACCGGGAAGTTGCCCTCTGAATCACAGTAGATAGGCGCAAAGTCAGTAATTGTGGTGGGTGAAATTACCACGCCACCAGCGTGCTTACCCGCATTTCGTGTCACACCCTCAAGGATGCGGCACATATCAATCAGTTCTTTAACTTCTTCGTCAGCTTCATAAATTTCCGGAAGCTGTGGCTCTGCCTTAAAGGCTTTTTCCAGCGTCATACCCGGATCAGGCGGCACCAGTTTAGAGATACGGTCAACAAAGCCGTAGGGATGACCAAGAACCCGGCCGACGTCGCGTATTACCGCTTTAGCAGCCATGGTACCAAAGGTGATAATCTGAGATACCGCATCACGGCCGTACATCTCGGCTACGTGGTCAATCACCTGGTCGCGCTTATCCATACAGAAATCGACATCAAAGTCGGGCATGGAAACACGTTCCGGGTTCAGGAATCGTTCGAAAAGCAGGTCATATTCCAGCGGATCAAGATCGGTAATTTTTAGCGCATAGGCAACCAGAGAGCCGGCACCTGAACCACGCCCCGGTCCTACCGGCACATCGTTATCCTTAGACCACTGGATAAACTCCATTACGATAAGGAAGTAGCCCGGGAAGCCCATATTGTTGATAACTTCCAGCTCGATCTGCAGGCGATCTTCGTATTCAGGCCGACGTTTTTCTCTCTCTTCCGGGTCCGGGAAAAGAAACTCAAGACGCTCTTCCAGCCCTTCTTCGGACTTCTTGATAAGAAACTCTGTTTCTTCCATCCCTTCGGTAGGGAAAGCCGGCAGGAAGTACTCTCCAAGGCGAACCGTAACATTACAGCGCTTGGCAATTTCCACTGAGTTCTCCAGCGCTTCAGGAATGTCTGCAAAGAGTTCACACATCTCCTCTTCGGTACGAAGATACTGCTGAGCACTGTAGTTTTTCGGACGGCGCGGATCTTCCAGCGTATAACCGTCATGGATGGCAACCCGGATTTCGTGAGCATCAAACTGCTCTTCTGTCAGGAACACCACATCATTGGTGGCCACCACCGGCAACTCAGCCTTTTCTGCAAGCTCAAGTGCAAAGTGAAGATACGTCTCTTCATCGGCACGGCCTGTCCGGGTTAGTTCCAGATAGAATCTGTCTTTAAAGTGCTCCTGATAAAAGTTGACACACTTCTCCACCAGAGGCTGATTGCCTTTTAACAGCGCTTTACCAATCTCACCGTCTTTACCGCCGGAGAGGATAATCAGGCCTTCGCTATGGTTAGCCAGCCAGGCTTTATCAATAACAGGCTGATGCTGAACATGCCCGCGCTGGTATGCCTCGGAGATCAGCAGAGTAAGATTGTTATAACCGGTATTGTTGGTAGACAGGACGGTAAGCTTAGTCAGCTCTTCACCAAACTCATCAGACTGCATGGTAAAGTCAGCACCAATAATCGGCTTGATACCGCACCCATGCGCAGTATTGTAAAACTTCACCAAGCCACAAAGGTTAGTGAAATCCGTCAGAGCCATCGCCGGCATACCTAACTCAGCAACTTTCTTAACCAGCGGCGGAACCTTGGAAAGGCCATCGACCATGGAGAAGTCGCTGTGGATGCGGAGGTGAACAAATTTGGGATCTGACATTAATTGTTTACTCGAATAATCTGTATCTTAAGAGGCGATAGGGCTATGGGGTGGGCTTCGCCCTGGGGGGCTATAGGAGGGTAGGAACCCTAAGCCCCTATAGCCCCATTACCTCATAGCCCGATAACCTATACCTACATTAGCCCTAACGCTTTTTTAACCGGCTTAAAACTCTTCCTATGCTCCCCAATCACCCCATGCTTTTCAATCGCTTCGAAGTGCGCTTTAGTCGGGTAGCCTTTGTGTTTGGCAAAGCCGAATTGTGGGTATTTTGCGTCCAGCTCGATCATCTCCTGATCGCGGATGACTTTAGCAATAATAGATGCTGCGCTTATTTCTGCTACCCGCAGGTCGCCTTTTACCACCGCTTCACCGGCCATTTTTAGCTCAGGGACCCGGTTGCCGTCGATCAGTACATAGTCAGGGGTAATGGAAAGTCCTTCAACCGCTCTCTGCATTGCCAGCATGGTGGCGTGGAGAATATTCAGCTCATCAATTTCTGCCGGAGAGCAGCGGCCCACTGACCATGCCAGCGCTTTTTGCTGAATTTCAGGAAACAGTGCCAGACGCTTTTTGTCTGACAGCTTCTTTGAATCCGTCAGCCCTTCAATGGGATTAGCAGGGTCAAGGATAACCGCAGCTGTGACCACATCGCCCACAAGCGGGCCTCTTCCTACCTCATCTACCCCGGCAAAAAGTGTGTAACCCTGAGGGTATTCAAATGGCGGAAGATCTTTAGACATCATTTTTTCCAATTAAATTTAATACTGCAGTTGCCGCCTGAGTGTCGGCATCTCTTTTAATCCACTGATGCATCTCAGTGAACTTATTAATCACTTCGCTGTTGTCTGAGCTCAGCAGTCGGTCTGCCTCGGCAAACAGATTGTCTGAATGGCACTCTTCCAGAATGTACTCTTTAACGATTTCCCGCTCAGCAAGAATATTTGGCAGAGAGACAAATTCGGTTTTAACCAGCCTTCTGGCAATAAAAGCTGTGATTGGATTGACATTGTAAGCAACCACCATCGGCCTTTTGATCAGCATACACTCAAGTGCAACCGTACCTGACGCCAGCATAACTGCGTCCGATGCCTGAATCACTTTTGTTGCCGTTCCGTCCACAAGGGTAAAGTTCAGCTCAGGGGCCAGCTCTTTCCATTTTTGCTCAAACTGTTCACGTCGTTTACTGTTTACCAGTGCGACCACAAAACCAAGTTCAGGGTATTTCTGGTTTAGCTTCTGACAGGTTTCGATAAAGGGCTCGGATAGCATTTTCAGCTCTGCGCCACGGCTGCCCGGCAGTACTGCCAGCCATTTTTTATCCTGCTCAAGAGCCAGTTCTTCCCGTGCCTGCTCTTTATCCGAGTGCATCGGAATAGCATCAGCCAGCGTATGGCCAACAAACTCACAGGGCACACCAAATTTGTCACAAAATGCTTTTTCAAACGGCAGGAAAGCCAGCACCAGATTGGTCGCTTCTTTGATCTTAAAGATACGCTTCTGACGCCATGCCCAGACGGAAGGGCAGACATAGTGAACCGTTTTAATACCGGCCAGTTTAAGGTCTTTTTCTAAACGGAGATTAAAATCAGGCGCATCAATGCCAATAAAGACATCCGGCGGATTATCGGTAAAGAATTTTACCAGCTCGGCTTTTACATGAAACAGACGGCGGAGGCGGCCAAGGACTTCTACAATCCCCATCACTGCCAGCTCTTCCATATCAAAAAGAGATTTGCAGCCCTGAGCAATCATCTTAGGACCACCGATCCCTACAAACTCTGCATCAGGATGCTTTTCTTTGATGGCCTTGATCAACCCTTCACCCAGGGTATCTCCGGACAGTTCTCCGGCTACAACACCGATTCTTAATGGACGTGTCATCGTGATTTCCAGCTGTCAGCTGTCAGCTATCCGCTGTCAGTTCCAGTAAGCAAAACTCTTATTGTTCTCCTTCTGAAAGCTGACAGCTGAAAGCTGAAAGCCATTATCGAATAATGCCGCGTTCAGATTTATCCAGAAAATCCAGGAAGAGTTGAACAGCCTTAAATTCTGCCGCTTCTTTGGCAATCTCAGCCTTGGCTTCTTCCAGTGTATTACCGGAGCGGTACAGAGACTTGTAGGCACGGCGGATTGCGTGGATCTCTTTCTTTTCAAAACCACGGCGCTTCAGGCCTTCGATATTGATACCGAAAGGTTCACAGTGGTTACCCTGAGCCATAACGTACGGAGGAACGTCCTGAACCACGATAGAGCCGCCACCCAGCATACAGTGATCGCCAATATGGCAGAACTGGTGAATTGCGGACATGCCACCAATAATGGCCTGATTACCGATTTTCACATGACCGGCCAGGGTTGCATTGTTAGCAAAGATACAGCGGTCACCGATAATGCAGTCATGGGCAACATGGGCATTGATCATAAACAGGTTGTCGCTGCCTACTTTTGTGATACCGGCATCCTGAATGGTTCCACGGTGCATGGTTACGCTTTCACGAATCGTATTCCGGTCACCGATTTCAAGGCGGGTATCTTCACCGGCGTATTTCAGATCCTGACACTCTTCACCAATTGAAGCGAACTGAAAAATCCGGTTGTCTTCACCAATGGTTGTCGGACCTTTCACAACCACATGAGACAGAAGCTCAGTGCCGGCACCAATCTTTACTTTGCTGTCAACAAAGCAGAACGGACCAATTTTTACATTGGCTCCGATAACTGCTCCCTCTTCTACCACCGCTGTTGGGTGGATTTGAGCGGTTTCATGAATCATATTAAATCTCTCGACGTGCACACTTAAGGTCAGCAGAACAAACTACTTCACCGTCAACTTTTGCTACACCGGTAAATACAGCGATACCGCGTCGCTCTTTGATTAGTTCAACTTCAAGAACCATCTGGTCTCCAGGCATAACCGGCTTGCGGAACTTCGCATTATCAACGCCTGCAAACAGGTAGAGTTCGTTCTCTCCTGCTTCGCCAAAAGTTTCAAAACCAAGAAGCCCTGTAGCCTGAGCCATGGCTTCAAGAATCAATACGCCAGGGAAAACCGGAAGCTGAGGGAAATGGCCGGTAAACTGAGGTTCATTAACAGAGACGTTTTTCAGAGCTGTCAGGTACTTACCTTTTTCATAGTCTGTCACTCGGTCAATTAACAGAAATGGATAGCGGTGAGGAAGCAGTTCCTTAATTCGGGTGATATCCATTGTTTTCTTTTCAGTAGTCAAAGCCATATTCCTATATAAAAAATTAATCTGTTTGCAAGTATAAACGAAAAAGGCCCGCAATTTGCAGACCCTTTGAAAAAAACAGCGAAGAACAGTGAGTTAATCCAGTATTCTTCCGAAGTCTGAGTGCCTTAGGATTCGAGCTTCTTCTCAACCTCTTTCAGGCGCTTATTCATATCGTCGATTCTGTGGACCCGGGCAGCCGTTTTGCGCCACTCTTTATTTGGTTGCAGAGGAATACCCGAAGAGTACACACCCTTCTCATCGATTCCGCGCATCACCATTCCCATACCGGTAATGGTCACGCCATCTGCAATCTCAATATGTCCGTTAATCACAGTACCGCCACCGATAATACAGTATTTGCCGATCTTAGTGCTGCCGGCGACAATAGTACCTCCGGCCATGGCTGTACCATATCCGATGTGTACATTGTGAGCGATTTGTAGCTGGTTATCGAGAATCACATTATCTTCGATAACCGTATCATCCAGTGCGCCACGGTCAATGGTGGTACAGGCACCAATCTCAACGCGGTTACCGATTTTCACAGAGCCGGTCTGAGGGATTTTCACCCACTCACCTTTCTCATTAGCATAGCCAAAGCCATCAGAGCCAATAACCGTACTGGACTGAACCAGACAAGACTCACCGATAGCAACATCGTGGTAAACAGAAACATTAGCCCACAGTTTAGTGTTGGCACCAATAGAGGCATTTTTACCAACAAAGCAACCCGCACCAATTGAGACATTATCACCAAGGACAACGCCGGACTCGATAGTCGCATTTGCACCAACAGAAACATTTTCACCAAGCGTCACATCCCCGGCAATCACTGCAGAGTCAGAGATACCGGCAGCAGGAGCAGGCGTTGTATCCAATGCCTGAGCTACCTTTGCATACGCCAGGTAAGGATCATCAACAACCAGCGCATTAGTCACGCACAGTTCTGCCTCAGACTCTTTTACCATGACAGCAGAAGCCTTACAGTCAGCCAGGTGCTTTTTGTATTTCGGGTTAGAGAGAAATGTCACCTCTCCCTCACCGGCTTTATCCATGGCTACCACACGAGAGATAACAACAGAATCATCTCCCTGAACAGTGCCACCTACAATTGTTGCTAATTCTGCAAGAGTATATGCTGTCATAGTGTTACTTCAGTTCCGCCAGTACTTTTTCTGTTAGGTTCGCATCCTGTGTTGCATAAACAAGCATGGAACCATCCACAACGATGTCATAGCCTTCTTTTTCAGCGACTTTGTCTACCGCAGACTGTACCAGCTTCATCATCTCCTGCTTCGCTTTGATCTCCAGACCTTTTGCTTTTTTAGCAAAAGCTTCCTGTTTGATCTTACCTTCAGCCTGAAGAGATGAGATTTCAATCTTCAGTTTTTGAATACCCTCGTCACCCAGCAGAGCGCCATCTCTTTCAATTTTCTGTGCTTTTGTCTTAATTGCAGCACCGATCTTATCCAGTTCAGCTCTGTCATCCTTCAGCTCATTCTGCAGGTCAGTGATGATAGACTCCCTCTGAGGCAGCTGCTTGATGATATAGTTAGTACCAACATAACCAATCTTCTGCGCTGCTTCTGCCGCGTTGGCAAACAGAGAAGAACTAAGAATAACAAGGCCGATACCAGCCGCTTTTACCATCTTTTTCAAAGCATATTTCCTTTTAGAATGTTCTGCCGATAGTGAAGGTGAAGAACTCTTCATCATCACCTTCATATTTTTCAACTGGCTTAGCAATCGAGAAGACTAATGGACCCATAGGAGACATCCATTGTAGTGCCGCACCATAAGAAGAACGATAATTTGTTGGATCTGAGTAGTCGTAGTAATACTCGTCACCGTAAGCAACATTGTCATCTGACAGGTAGTTAAACTCTGTATCCCAGACACTCGCCATATCGTAGAAGATACTGGTACGAATCTGACTACGGGTCTCTTCAGATGCAAATGGTGTCGGTACGATCAGCTCAATACTTGCCAGTGCAACGGCGTTACCACCAACAGAGTCGTCTGTTGCAATGTAGTTCGGGTTGTTGCCGATCCCTTCGTCATACACTGCTTTCGGACCGGCACTGTTAGAGCCAAAGCCACGAAGCGTTGTAAAGCCGCCCGCAAAGTAGTTCTCATAAAACGGGAACAGGTTGTCATTGCCGTTTTTACTACCGTATCCGTTACCATAACCTAACCGGCCACGCATAAGAAGCGTAAAATCGTGCTTATCCGTCAACGGGATATACTGTCTGACATCATACTGGGTTTTGAAATAAGGTACGTCAGAACCAGGTGTGGTCATTGTATAAAAAGCTTTCTGGTAGTTACCTGCTGTCGGGAAGTAGCCCCGGTTAAGGTTGTTACGGGTCCAGGTAAGCGTGACGTCAAAGTCATTTACTATCAGATCGCCACCGTCCATATTCTCAGCCTGAGCTTCCAGGAACTGCTCAATCTGTACATAGGAATCCAGGTTGGAGATTTTGTTGTAGGTGTAACCTACACCAATTTCAAAACGGTTAAGCTCATCAAACGGGAAACCCCAGGTTAAGCGGCCACCGATACTTTCGTTGGTATAGTCAACAATACCCGCTTCGGATGCTTCAAACTGGTTAAAGTAGATCTTACCACCAAGGCTGACACCATCCAGGTTCCAGTACGGGTCACGGTACTCCAGGCTGACGTTTTTCTGGTAGTCGTTCATCATGGCGCTGACGCCAATCCGGTTACCCGTTCCGGCAAAGTTATCCTGTTGCAGACCAACCTGGAAACTCATACCAGACTCAGTACCATAGCCAACACCAAAGTTGATGCTGCCTGAGTTCGCCTCAGAAACGGTGTAAACCAGATCCACCTGATCATCGGTACCCGGAACACGAACGGTCTGAACATTAACCTGATCGAAGAAGCCAAGCCTGTTCAGACGAGTCTTACCTGTCTCAATGGATTTAGAGTTCAGCCAACTGCCTTCCATCTGACGCATTTCACGACGAAGTACTTCATCTTTAGTGACTGTGTTGCCGGTAAAACGGATATCCCGTACATAGATACGCTTGCCTGGCTCAACATGGATATTTAGCTTAACCGTCTGCTTCTCATCATCAAACTCAGGAACTGTCGTTACCTTAGGGTAGGCGTAACCAGCTTCACCCAGAATACGCTTAACATCTTCCTCAAGCTTGGTCACCTGAGAGCCGTTATAAAGATCACCGGGCATAAAGGTAAGCATGCGCTCAAATTCGGCTTCTTTGCTAATAAGGTTGCCTTTAAAGTCAACACCACTCACCTTGTACTGCTTACCCTCTTCCAGAGTCAAAGTGATGTAAACACCTTTTTTATCCGGAGAGATAGCCACCTGAGTAGAGTCCACTTTAAATTTCAGGTAACCCTGATCTAAGTAGTAAGACTTAAGCTTTTCGATATCAGCCGCCAGAACCTGCTTCTGATACTTATCATTGGCAAGGAAGTTCCACCAGGCTACATCCACATTCAGATCAAAGCGGGATCTCAGCTCATCATCGTCAAAAATTTCGTTACCGATAAAGTTTATCTGCTGGATCTTAGCCGACACGCCTTCAGTAAATACAAATTTCAGATCAGAACGATTTCGCGGCAGAGGTGTCACAACGGCTTTTACTGAAGCGTTGTACTTACCTACGCTGTAATAGAAATCTTCCAGACCTTTTTCTATATTGCTCAGCGTGGTTCGGTCAAGCGCCTCACCAACACGAATGCCGGACGCATCCAGATTCTGCTGAAGCTGTTCATCTTCAATCGCTTTATTACCCGAGAATGCGATGCTGGCGATGGTTGGCCGCTCTTTTACCTGAACAACCAGTACATCATCATCTCTGAGAACTTTGACGTCCTCATAGTTTCCTGAGCTGTACAGTGCGTTAATGATGTCTGATACACCCTTAGGGTCCAGAGTATCACCAACCCTGACTGGCATTTTCAGCAAGGCCGCACCCAGTGCAACACGCTGCAGGCCTTCTACCCTGATGTCCTGTACTACAAACTCTTCGGCACTCTGTACTGCTGTGCTTGCAACAATAAGAGTAGTGAGCAGTAATTGCTTAATAGCCATACCTGTTCTGATTATTCCTTACTACGTATTCTTTTTTTTGCCTGCCGGTTCTACCAAAGCGTTGATATCACAGGCGCATAAAGTCATTAAAAATTGCGATAGCCATTAACGAAAAGACAATGGCTCCCCCAATACGAAACCCTGCTTCCTGAACCTTTTCCGGAACAGGCCGGCGAATAACGGCTTCGATCGCGTAAAACAGTAAATGTCCGCCATCCAGAATCGGCAACGGCATTAAATTAATGATTCCAAGGTTAACACTGATCATCGCAAGGAAGCCGAGGAAATAGACAAGACCAAAGTCTGCCGTCGCACCTGCCCCTTTTGCGATAGAGATAGGTCCGCTTAAATTCTCAATTCCCACATGCCCGACAACCAGCTTCTTAAGCATGGTAAAAGTCAGCCCGATAACCTGGCCGGTCTTTTCTACCGCTTTACCTACCGATTCGAATAAACCATATTTGATTTCAATGCGGTACTCTTCAGGCCATTCAGCCATTTCAGGAGCAATACCGGCAAAACCGATAGTTTTCCCGCCTGAAACTACTTTGGCTTCAGGAACTAAAATAAGTTCCCTGTTTAATCCGGATCGTTCAACTAATACTTTAATTTCGTTATTGGGTTCACTGCGAATGGTATCTGCCACCGACTCCCAGTCTGCTACCGGCTCACCATTTATGCTAAGCAGCTTGTCACCCACCTGAAATCCGGCTTCTTCTGCAGCTCCACCTTCAGAAACCAGAGCAATGGTGGTGAAAATTTCCGGTCTGTAGGGAAGAAAGCCCAGCGTCTTCATTACCGAGTCCGTTTCCGGGTTAAACTCCCAGTCGCGGATATCCAGCATCTTGCGTTCCTGAAGACCTATATTGCCTTCAGGCGCAACCGTAAGCTCAATTTCTTTATCACCGATATGAGAAATCAATCCCATATTTACCGACTCCCAGTCACGGGTCGGAACACCGGCAACAGAGGTAATCTCCATCCCCGGAGTGATTTGCGCCTCAGCCACAATAGATGCCGGAGTCACTTCGCCAATAACAGGTTTTACCGCCGGCACGCCGATAAGAAAGATTAACCAGTAGGCAAAAATAGCAAAGACAAAATTAAACACAGGACCGGCCGAGACAATGGCACTTCTCTGCCAAAGCGGTTTTTGATCGAACGCAAACGGCCTTTCCTCTTCTGTAAGCGTATCAAGACGACCGTCAAGCATCTTAACAAAGCCACCAAGAGGAATAATTGAGATGGTATATTCGGTACCGTCTTTACCTATCTTTTTCCAGATAGAGCGGCCAAAACCGATGGAGAATTTCTCTACCCTGACGCCGCACTTACGCGCAACCCAGAAGTGGCCGTATTCGTGAACGGCTACGAGTATTCCCAGCGCAATGATAAAGCTCACTGCATTCCATAAAAAACCTGTCATGATAAACGTTCTCTGATGACTTCTTCTGCCAGCCTTCGGGACATTTTATCCACCTCAATCAAGCTTTCCAAGCTATCTGAGCTCAGTTGCTCTGTTCCTGAACAGGCTCGCTCTACTACCTGTTCATTGACAGCGGCTATATCGGTAAAGTTCAGCTTATTCTTCAAAAAAGCATCCACAGCCACTTCATTAGCAGCATTTAGTGAGGTTGTCGCATGCTGGCCTTCATAACAGGCATCAATGGCTAGCTTAAGGCAAGGGTATCTTGCATAGTCAGGTTCAAGGAAGGTTAACTCTCCTACCCTGGTAAAGTCTAAAGGCGCAACGCCAGCGGAAACCCGCTCCGGGTAAGACATGGTCAGCGCTATCGGCGTGCACATATCCGGCTCACCCATCTGAGCCAGTACGGAACCGTCTTTGTACTGAACCATAGAGTGAATAACAGACTGTGGATGGATAATTACCTTAAGCTGCTCTTTACTGCAGTTAAACAGCCACTTAGCTTCAATATATTCCAGCCCCTTATTCATCATGGTCGCTGAATCTACTGAGATTTTAGGTCCCATTGACCAGTTAGGGTGCGCAATGGCCTGCTCTGGCGTCACACTGGCAAGCTCGGCAATATCGGTATAGCGGAATGGCCCGCCTGAACCTGTCAGCAGGATAGTTTCAATGCCATTTGCCTGCAGGTCACAACTGCCAAGGCTGGTTTGAATGGATTCTGGCAGGCACTGGAAAATCGCATTGTGCTCGCTGTCCACAGGCAATAGCTCGGCACCATATTCTTCTACCGCATCAATAAACAGCTGCCCGGACATAACCAGCGCTTCTTTATTTGCCAGCAGAACTCTTTTACCTGCTTTAACTGCCGCCATGGTAGGAAGCAGACCTGCTGCACCAACAATAGCGGCCATCACCATATCCACTTCCTTAAGCGAAGCAATATGACACATGCCTTCCACACCGGCGACAACTTCAGTGCTGATATTCAGGCTTTTCAGCTGTTTTTCCAGCTCATATGCCGCAGCCTTATCTGCCATTGCCGCGTATTTAGGCCGCCAGGTAAGACAAAGCTGCACCATCTGCGAAACGTTTGTTCCGGCAGCAAGCGCTGTCACTTCAAACTTATCAGGATTTTCAGCAACTACCTTCAGGGTACTGGTTCCTATTGAACCTGTTGCTCCCAGTATTGTTATCTTACGCATTCAGTAAACTATCTAGTCGTCAGTATTGGAAATATCGGTGCTTATCTTAAGCCGGTTAAAGTGTAAAATAGAGCAGCGTAAAAACAGGAAATGCAGCGGTCAGGCTGTCTATTCTGTCCAGCATGCCACCATGGCCCGGTATAATCTGGCTGCTGTCTTTGATACCAGACACACGCTTAAACATACTCTCCACCAGGTCACCAAGCACAGAAATCACCACAGTCACAAAAGTAATCAGAGCCATAACGCCGGTGCTGGAAAAGGAAAGCTCAAAGAAGTAATTCGCCACGCCTCCGACAATCAGGGCACAGGCAATACCGCCAAGCAATCCTTCAATTGTCTTATTCGGGCTAACTTTCGGCGCCATTTTATGCTTACCGAATGATTTACCGGCAAAGTAGGCTCCGCTGTCAGCGGCCCAGACGATCAGGCAGACAAAAAATACCAGTTTTGCACCATAGTAGGGTTCATTCACAATGTCCTGGGCCCGAAGCAGTACCACGCTCCAGAAGAAAGGGATCAGGGTCAGCATACCAAACACCTGCCTTGAAACTCTTGAGCCTTCCCATGTAGCCGCAGACCTGGGGTAAGTGATAGCCAACGCACTTGCCAGCACCCACCATATGACGGCAATAATCAGCGTAAAGGTATGCTCAGGAGCGATAATATTCAGGCTCATCACATCGGAGGGAAGGGCCAGATAACTAAAGGCAAAACAGATCAAAGTTGGAATCATTGCCATGTAGCGGGAACGGCTGTTGACAAACTGAGCCCACTCCCAGAAACCAATGACGGTAACCGCAGCCATCAGAAGAATGAAAAGAGGGAGCGATAGTTCGAAAATGGCTAATACCGCCAGAGGAGCCAGAATAAGGGCGGTAATTATTCGTTGCTTCAAGAGTGTTACCTTATATGTCCATTAGTGCTTTGACCTGCTCACCGGTGCAGCCAAAACGTCTTTCTCTGTTTACAAACCACGAGACTGCTTCTGACAGGCTCTGTTCATCAAAATCAGGCCAGAACTCCTGAGTGAAATACATTTCTGCGTAGGCCAGTTGCCACAGCATAAAGTTACTGATACGGCACTCGCCACTGGTTCTGATCAGCAAGTCCACTTCCGGCAGATCTGACATGGTCAGGTAGTCACCTATCAGACCTTCAGAAATATCGTCCAGATCGATTTCGTTCTGTTTCACTTTTCTGGCAATAGAGCGCGTTGCTTCAGTGATATCCCATTTACCACCATAGTTCGCCGCAACATTAACCACCATACCAGTATTACTCGCGGTTAGCTGCTCAGCTTCCTGAATTTTCTTTTGCAGACGCTCGCTAAAGCGGCTCTTATCACCAATAACCCTAAGCTGAAGGTTATTCTTATGCAGAGTACCCACTTCTTTAGAAAGTGCGGTGATAAAAAGATCCATCAACAAATTCACTTCTTCCGCAGGCCGCTTCCAGTTCTCACTGCTAAAGGCAAACAGGGTAATCGCTTTTACCCCCAGCTTTGCTGCGCCGGAAATGGTTTTTCTTACTGCTTTAGCACCAGCTCTGTGACCGAATACCCTGGGCTTACCTTTGGATTTTGCCCAGCGGCCGTTGCCGTCCATAATGACAGCAATATGCTTAGGCAGGTCTTCTGATGATAATTGTTGTTCAGACATACGGATAGTTGATTTAGAGATCGAAAGGGGATGATAACATAGAAAAAACGCTGCACTGCCTGTGCAGCGTTTTTATGTGACGATAGACGTAGAGGATGATTAAACTTCCATCAGCTCTTTTTCTTTAGCTGCAAGAGTTTCGTCAACTTTCTTCACTGCTGCGTCTGTGATTTTCTGAATCTCGTCCTGTGCTTTACGATCTTCATCTTCAGAGATCTCTTTCTCTTTAAGAAGCGCTTTAAGATCACCGTTAGCATCACGACGGATGTTACGGATAGCCACACGGCCATTTTCAGCTTCAGCACGTACAATCTTAACCAGATCCTTACGACGCTCTTCTGTTAGCGGTGGTAGCGGAACACGGATTACAGTACCTGCTGACATTGGGTTCAGACCAAGGTCTGACATCATGATCGCTTTTTCAACTTTAGGAGCAAGCTCTTTATCAAATACCGTGATTGCCAGAGTACGGGCATCTTCAGCAATTACGTTAGCAACCTGGTTCAGAGGCGTAGCTGCACCATAGTACTCTACAGAAATACCAGAAAGCAGACTTGGGTGTGCACGGCCGGTACGAACTTTAGTCAGGTTATTTTTCAGCGCTTCTACGCTCTTTTCCATGCGCTCTTGAGCGTCTTGTTTGATTTCGTTAATCACGTTTTCACCTTAATTTTTAATTATCGGGGCTATATTACTCAGCAGGCTCTGTAATCAGAGTGCCTTCAGCTTCGCCCATTACCACGCGACGTAGTGCGCCTGGTTTATTCATATTGAATACGCGGATTGGCATTTTGTGGTCACGAGCCAGTGTAAATGCAGCTAAATCCATTACTTTTAGTTCTTTTTCAAGAACAGCGCTGTAAGTCAGACTATCATACAACTCTGCATCTGGGTTTGCTACCGGATCCGCGTTATATACGCCATCTACTTTCGTTGCTTTTAGAACTACGTCAGCTTCAATCTCAATACCGCGAAGACATGCTGCCGAGTCTGTAGTAAAGAACGGGTTACCAGTACCTGCAGAGAAAATAACCACACGGCCCTGACGCAGCTGAGCAATCGCATCCGCCCAGTTGTAGTCATCACAAACGCCCTGCAGAGGAATTGCAGACATTACACGAGCATTCACATAAGCACGGTGCAGCGCATCACGCATTGCCAGGCCATTCATCACAGTTGCCAGCATACCCATGTGGTCACCAACAACACGATTCATACCCGCTTCAGCCAGACCCGCACCACGGAACAGGTTACCGCCACCAATTACAAGGCCTACCTGAACGCCCAGCTCTACCAGCTCTTTTACTTCCTGAGCCATACGGTCAAGAACAGCAGGATCGATACCAAAGCCTTCTTCACCCTGAAGAGCTTCACCACTTAGTTTTAGCAGAATACGTTGATACGCAGGTTTTGGATTTGTCGCCATGGAGTTTACCTTCCATTAATAATGGTTGTTGATTAACAGTGATGAATAGGAACTGGGGGCCCCAAGGCTATGGGGCTATGGGGCTATGGGGCTATGGGGCTATGGAAAGCTTCCCTCATTGCCCTATCACCCTCAAGGGCGAAGCCCGTCCCTATAGCCCTAAATTCATATTCATCACTACTAACCGAAGTTACTTAATTATACTTTTTTCAAAAAAAACCGCAGCCTAAGCCACGGTCTTTTTACTAGCTAACGCTCAAGGATTAACCTTTCTGAGCCGCTGCTACTTCTTCAGCGAAGCTCATTTCTTCGCCTTTATCGATACCTTCACCCACTTCTAGGCGAACGAAAGTAGATACTGCAGCGCCACGCTCTTTAAGGATTTCGCCAACAGATTTCTTAGGTTCCATAACGAAAGCCTGACCAGTCAGAGAGATTTCGCCAGTGAATTTCTTCATACGGCCGATAACCATTTTCTCTGCGATTTCAGCTGGCTTGCCTTCGTTCATTGCGATTTCAACCTGAACCGCTTTCTCTTTTTCTACTACGTCAGCTGGTACGTCTTCTGGGTTAACGTACTCAGGACGAGAAGCAGCAACGTGCATTGCAACGTGCTTAAGAGTTTCAGCTTCGCCTTCACCAGCAACAACAACACCGATTTTCTCACCGTGACGGTAAGAAGCTAGTGCAGCACCTTCAACGTACTGTACGCGACGGATGCTTACGTTTTCGCCGATTTTAGCAACTAGAGCAACGCGAGTTTCTTCGAACTTAGCCTGTAGCTCTTCAGCAGTTGCTTTAGTAGCAAGTGCGTCTTCAGCAACTTCGTTTGCGAATGCTGTGAAGTTAGCATCTTTTGCTACGAAGTCAGTCTGGCAGTTAACTTCAAGAAGTGCAGCAACACCATCAGCTTCTTTGATGATGATAGTACCTTCAGCCGCTACGTTACCTGCTTTCTTAGCAGCTTTAGCAGCACCGCTTTTACGCATGTTTTCGATTGCAACTTCGATGTCACCGTTAGTTTCAACAAGCGCTTTTTTACATTCCATCATACCTGCGCCAGTACGTTCGCGCAGTTCTTTTACTAGAGCAGCAGTAACAGCCATTCTCTATTCCTCAGTTGGTTCTGGATAAGATAAAAATCAGGGGCCCTAATCTTGGCCCCTGATGCTAACTATAACTTAGTTTGGTTTAAACCATGTTTCAGGAAATCTTTTTCCTTTAAAACTTAGCTGAGCCAAACTAAGTAAGACGTCAGAGTCCGCTATCAGCGATTACTCAGCAGCTTCTTCTACGAAACCGTCAGCTTCAGCAGCTACAGCAGCAACGTCTTGGTTACGACCTTCAACAACTGCCTGGCCAGCAGCGTTCAGGTAAAGCTGTACAGCACGGATAGCATCGTCGTTACCAGGGATGATGAAGTCAACACCGTCTGGGTCAGAGTTAGTATCTACTACAGCGTATACTGGGATACCAAGGTTGTTAGCTTCTTTAACTGCGATGTGCTCGTGATCAGCGTCGATTACGAACAGAGCGTCAGGTAGACCGCCCATGTCTTTGATACCACCAAGAGATTTCTCTAGCTTCTCCATTTCACGAGTACGCATTAGAGCTTCTTTCTTAGTTAGCTTGTCGAAAGTACCGTCTTGAGACTGAACTTCAAGATCTTTTAGACGCTTGATAGACTGACGAACAGTTTTGTAGTTTGTTAGCATACCGCCTAACCAGCGGTTGTTAACGTAGTACTGGCCGCTAGCGATAGCAGCTTCTTTAACAGCTTCAGATGCAGCGCGTTTTGTACCTACGAAAAGAACTTTACCTTTCTTCTCGCCAACTTTACCAAGCTCAGCAAGAGCTTCGTTGAACATTGGTACAGTTTTTTCCAGGTTGATGATATGAACTTTGTTACGAGCGCCAAAGATGAATGGCTTCATTTTTGGGTTCCAGTAACGAGTCTGGTGACCGAAGTGAACACCAGCTTTTAGCATATCGCGCATTGATACAGTTGCCATTTTAAAATCCTCTATGGGGTTAGGCCTCCACGTCCCCCATGAATCCGACCTCTAACATAAAGTTGAAGCACCCCGGAACATGTGTCGAAACGTGTGTGATTTAAAGATAATTTGTGTGTTGAAGTGAAAACAGCTTCGCCATCTTTTATCAAAATGAAGAAAACAGTTCTGACTTCGGCGCGCTTTATATCATAATTCAGGGCTAAATAGCCAGTAAAAACCCCGTATTGATGCGATTTTTTATCTGTGTCTTATCCTTGAATAAAACGAGATTCCTAAATGATAACGGAATTCAATTGCGCTTAACTCACTCACTGGTAAAATAGTCGCCCATTGTTGTAGGGTAATCCCTAAAATGACAACTCGATAGCTGAGTGTCGATCACCGCTCTAGGGCTGATGAGCAGGTATTGATAAGCAGACCCTCTTTGCCATGGATGGCAAAGCGGAGCTCCATGGAAGGATTAATGCGTGTCTGTGTTCAATACCTGTTCGTCAGCCCGGCCAGCATGTACATATGTTCGAGAAGACGAAAACCAATGACCATTAATATTAAAAATGAACAAGAAATAGAAAAAATGAGAGCTGCCGGTAAGCTGGCCGCTGAAGTTCTGGAAATGATCGAGCCTTATGTGAAGCCAGGCGTAAACACAGAAGAACTTGATCAGATTTGCCACAAGTTCATTTTAGATAATGGTGCCTACCCTGCTCCTCTGGACTACCACGGTTTTCCTAAATCAATCTGTACCTCGGTAAACCATATCGTCTGTCACGGTATCCCGGCGACAGAAGATGCCATCGGCTCAACAGGTAAAGGCAAACCAGGCATACTGAAAGATGGCGATATCCTGAATATCGACATTACCGTAATCATTCCTGACGATGAAAACGCTTCTCTGGAAACCCGTCCCAAGGGCTACCACGGTGATACCTCCAAAATGTTCCTGGTAGGTGACGTTGCACCCGCGAACAAAAGACTGTGCATGGTAGCGCAGGAGTCACTGTACATCGGCATGAAAACAGTGAAACCGGGTTCAACCGTTGGCGATATCGGTACCGCAATCCAGAAGTACATCAAAGGCGTAACACCGCGCTTCTCCATCGTTAAAGACTTCTGCGGCCACGGCATCGGCGCTGAATTCCACGAAGAGCCACAGGTTGTTCACTACAAAAACAACGACCGCAGAGTGCTAAAACCAGGCATGATCTTCACCATCGAGCCAATGATTAACGCCGGCAAATTCGGCTGTAGCGTAGACAGCGAAGACGACTGGACCGTATACACAGGCGACGGCAAAAACTCAGCCCAATGGGAACACACCATCCTGGTAACCGAAACAGGATGTGAAGTACTGACCCTGCGCCAGGAAGAATCCATCCCCCGCATCATGGTAAACAAGTAATTTATCTCCCCGGAAGTCGCATCCGCAATTTCCGGGCCCCCATAACCCTATAACCCTATAACCCTATAACCCTATAACCCTATAACCCTATAACCCAGCATAACCAACAAACCTTATTCACAAACCCCACCCCACCTGCTAAATTGTCCGCATCAGCTAAATTGCACGGAATGCAGCAAATGCCCTATCTATCCCCCCTGAAGTTAAAAGACTTCCAAATCAAACCCATTGAACTTCGTCAGGAACTGGAACTACTTACCGAGTATCAGAGAAAAGAGTTTCTCAATCAGGCTCCGGTTACCGAACTGGTTTATGCCCGTTCTGTGTATATGGACCAACTGCTGCAAAGACTCTGGCAGTACTTTAGCTTCGAGCAATACTCCTCACTGAGCCTGGTTGCTGTTGGCGGCTATGGTCGTGGTGAACTTCATCCGTTGTCAGACATCGATATCCTGGTACTTTCCGATACAGATATCCCTGCGGAAGTAGGAGCAAAAGTCAGCGAGTTTATTACCCTGTTATGGGACCTGAGACTGGAAGTGGGCCACGCGGTCCGCTCTGTCGAAGAGTGCGTCAGTATAGGTAAAGATGACCTTACCGTTGCCACAAACCTTCAGGAAATTCGCCTGCTGTGCGGCAGTGAAGAGACCTTTGAAAAACTTAGCTCTCAGATTCACTCATTACAATTCTGGCCAAGTGAAACCTTCTTTGAAGCGAAGGTTCAGGAGCAAAAATCCCGTCACGCCCGATTTAACGACACCACTTACAACCTTGAACCCGATATCAAATCCACACCGGGCGGTCTGCGCGATATTCATACCCTGGGCTGGATAGCCAGAAGGCACTTTGGCGCGACAACGCTTCAGGAAATGAGCCAGCACGGCTTTCTCACCGATGGCGAGTACCGCGAACTGCAGGAATGCCAGGACTACCTCTGGCGGGTCAGATTTGCGCTTCATCTGGAACTGAAACGCTACGATAACAGACTGACCTTTGCCCATCAGGCTAAGGTTGCAGAAAACCTCGGTTTTACCGGAGAAGGCAATACACCGGTCGAAATGATGATGAAAGAGTTCTACCGGACGCTGCGCCGGGTAGCAGAGCTCAACAAAATGCTGATTAAACTCTTCAGCACAGCGATTCTGGATCAGGGCGAAGAAATCGCACCAGAAATCATTGATGAGGACTTTCAGCGCCGCGGGGCTTATATCGAAGCCCGCAAACCGGCGCTGTTTCAGGCAAGGCCGGAAACCATTCTGGATATGTTTATCCATATCGCAAATGATTCCAGCATTGAAGGCGTCTACCCCTCCACCATGAGACAGCTCAGAACCGCCAGAAGACGCCTTAACCGCTTCCTGCATACTATCCCGGAAGCCAGAGAAAAGTTTCTTGAGCTTTGCCGTCATCCGAATGCCCTGCACAAGGCATTCAGTCTGATGCACAAGCTCGGCGTGCTAGCTGCTTACCTTCCTCAATGGAGCCAGATTGTCGGACAGATGCAGTTTGACCTTTTCCACGTCTATACCGTGGACGAGCACAGCATGCGCCTACTGAAAAACATTCACTCATTCAGCTTCGCTAAAAACCACAATAAACACCCTATCTGCTGTGAAGTCTATCCGCGTATTCAGAAAAAAGAGCTGCTGATTATTGCTGCCATCTTCCACGATATAGGTAAAGGCCGTAACGGAGATCATTCAGAAATAGGCGCTGTTGAAGCCTACGATTTCTGCCTGGAACTTGGCCTGTCCAAACCGGAAGCAAAACTGGTTTCCTGGGTTGTGCAGAACCACCTTCTGATGTCAATGACAGCGCAGCGCAGGGATATCTATGACCCGGATGTCATTGCTGAATTTGCCAAAACAGTCAGAGACGAAACCTATCTGGATTTTCTGGTCTGTCTGACAGTTTCTGATATCTGTGCCACTAACCCCGAACTGTGGAACAGCTGGAAACGCACCCTGCTTACAGAACTTTATCACTCCACTCAAAGAGCCCTGAGAAGAGGCCTGGAAAACCCGGTAGATGTACGTGACCGAATCCGCCACAACCAGCAGATGGCCTCCGCGCTGCTTCGTAAAGAAGGTTTTACCGCCAGAGAGATCGAACTGCTATGGCAACGCTTTAAAGCCGATTATTTCTTAAGGCATACCCATAAACAGATTGCCTGGCACGCTACCCATTTATTGCGCATGGAAGATCCAGCCCAGTCACTGATCCTGATGAGTAAAAAAGCCACCCGGGGCGGAACAGAGGTCTTTGTCTACTCCAGAGATCAGGCCGCTCTGTTTGCTATGGTTGTAGCAGAGCTGGACAGAAGGAACTTTAACATTCATGACGCTCAGATAATGAGCAGCAAAGACGGCTATGTGCTGGATACCTTTATGGTGCTGGATCAGCATGGCGACCCGGTCGAAGTTGAAAGACACGAAATGATTATTAATGGTCTTTTAAAAATACTCAAAGATGCCAAGCTGGACAAAATCCGGGTACGCAGAACGCCAACCAAGCTGATGCATTTTCACGTTAAAACCCGGGTGGATTTTCTGCCAACCAAAACCAAAAAAAGAACGCTTATGGAACTGGTTGCCCTTGATACTCCGGGGCTGCTTGCCACCATAGGCTCTACCTTCGCTGAGCTGAATATCAACCTGCACGCTGCTAAAGTTTCCACAATAGGTGAACGGGCAGAAGACCTGTTTATTTTGACTTCATCTGAAGGAGACCGGCTTCCTGAAGATGAACAGATAAAACTAAGAGAAATGTTAGTGAAAAATATCGCGGAACTTGCACCAACGCAGTAGATTAATCCGATTTAAAAATTCAAATATAGATCTTGTCCACAAGTCTAAATCCTGAACTCAATATCTGCTATCTGCCTTACCCTTAGACTGCTACAGTTTAAGGGTAAGAGTAAAATTTAAGATTATTTAGCACTTAAAGAGGCTGCCTATGTTTCCTTATCTTAAAGGGCTGGGTATTCAGGATCCTACCCAAATTGAGCGCTATACATTGCGTCAGGAAGCTCACAAGGATGTGTTAAAGATCTACTTTCACAAGAAGAAAGGAGAATGGTTCGCGAAAAGCATCCAGTACCGGTATCCGAGGCAGAGAAAACAGCTTCTGATCGATAGCGGAACTCACAGGTATAAAGAAGTCACGGAAATCAACCGGCACCTGACGCTTATTGTCGACGAACTGACCATGCTCGCCTAAACCTCTGATGAACTCCTAACCTCAAAGGCCTTTTAGTTATTCAGCTAAAGGGCCTTTTCTTTTGCCGTTAAATTATGTTACTCCAGCCAAACTCTGAAATCAGACGACTCCAGACTTCATCAAACCCAGCTTTAATCACCAGTTTTTCACCGGAAAACGGATGTACAAAACTCAGCTCAGAGGCATGAAGCAGTAATCGGTGCGCATCATAATGTTCCCTGAACAAGCGGTTATGTTTACCGTCACCATGGGTAGTATCACCGACAATCGGGTGGCTCAGATGGTGCATATGCCGGCGCAACTGATGCTTTCGCCCGGTTTTAGGCTTAAGCTCCAGCAGACAATAACGGCTGGTCGGAAAACGTCCGGTAGAATAAGGCACTTCAACTTTACCCAGCGGACGGTATTCAGTTACCGCTTCTTTCGCTTCCTTATCCTGATCGGCAAATTTATCGGCGATCTTATCCAGCTCTTCCTTCAGCGGATAATCCAGCACATCCCCTTCTTCAATCCAGCCGCGCACAATGGCATGGTAGGTTTTCTGCATCTCATGAGCAGCAAACATAGGCATAACCTTAGAGGCCACTTCGCTGGAAAGCGCAAAAAACAGCACACCGGAAGTGGGCCTGTCCAGTCTGTGGAGAGGAAAAACATGCTGACCAATCTGGTCTCTTAACGTCTGCATCACAAAGCGGGTTTCATGCTTATCCAGCCAGGAGCGGTGCACCAGCATTCCTGCGGGCTTGTTTACCGCAACCAGGTACTCATCCTGATAAACAATTTCCAGTAACTCTTGTTGTTCCATTACTGGCATACCTCATCAATGGCTTTAAGCTTATGGATTAATTCCACTTTGCTTTCATCGCCTTTCCAGGACTCTTCAAAATAGGGCGCAATCGCAAAACCACAGGGCATTGGCTGTTCATGCTCAATCAGGTTCAGCATCTTAGGAATAAAAATCCACTGAAGCCACTGCTCGGGTTTCAGGGTATCAATAGCAAACGGCTCCCGGCTGGACAATAGCTCCGGAGCCGGAGAAGCACTCCCCCACATTGACTGCTGCCGCAAAAGCAGCTCAAGATCGATAAGATGTTGTTTAAGATGAACGATATTTGTCATTAATCACCTGCAAATGGGGTTCAGCGGGTCAGCAGACAGATACCGAACACAAACACGCATGAATACGTCCATGTAGCTCGATCTCGCCATCCATGGCGAGGACGGTTTGCTTATCGGTATCTACCTGCTGACTCAGATTACTGTGCGACTTGCACTTGAATTTTGCGCTAAGAGTACCATCTATAACTAAATAATCTCAAACTAATGAGCTTAGTGTAAGTAATGGAAAATAGCCAAACCCTCAGTGAGCTGCTGGAAAACAGCGGATGCCAGTATAAAGTCTTTGATTTAGGCCGCCGTATTCAGCCTATTGAAAACGAACAGTTTTCGAAAATTGAATCGGGGCATCAGCCCTACCCGTATCCCATGCAGCGACAGGCTCACCTGGCTATCGCATACTGGAATGAAACCAAACAGCCCTGGATCTGGTTTCTGCAGTTTCCGCTTGATGAAAGAGGCCTGTTTAAGCAGTCGGATATCGGCAACTTTATTAAGTATGTTGTGGAAGCCATGGGCAGCCGTCTGGTGAAAGAACTGGATGAGGAAACCGAGCAGACTCTGGCAAATAATCCCTACACATTTAAGCCAAAAGAGGACAAATTAGCCGTATTTCACAGCATGATCAGAGCATCGATGCAGATGCAGACCAGCCAGTATTATCAGCATGCGCAGGATTATTTCTCCGGAAAACTGGGCTGGAGCAACTGGCAGACCGTTGGCCTTCAGGGAATCACTGATATCTGCACCCGGACGGGACAGGATCAGAATGCGCTGAATCTGCAAAAAGCACTTCGCCACCTGCCAAACGAGCCGCTTTACGCTTTGCTTGGTGCACTGGAACATGTTGAACTGCCGGAAAAACTGGCTCAAAAGTTAACCGATATGTCTCTTGAACTGTGTAGTGAAAAAGAGCCGGACCTGTTTCTGCTCTCCGCACTGGTGCGCTCCCTGTCCGGAGCACCAAAAGAACTACTGGAACAAGTGGTTAAAGCCATATTAGCCAGTCCGCTGCTCAGCCATCAGGAAGTGCTTATCGGCATAGCCGGCAGAGCATGGCAGTCGCTGGAAAATAGTCAGCTTGCTGAAACCTTCCTGCTTCGTCTGGCACAAACAGGTAATCAGACTCTGTTCAACCAGCTTTTTGCTGATCTGGTGATGATTCCGAATCTGCGCCTTGTTTTTCTGCCGCTGCTGCACAGCAACCCGTCTAAAGAGCTGGCTCAGGCTCTGCTTAAGCTACAACAAGCCACCCGCACAGGTACGATACACTAATGATGGGAAATCTGTTCGCAATTATCGGCCTCAGCTTTGCCTGCTTTCTGTTCTGGCAGCAAAGAAGACAGTCCGAACTGGCAAAGGCGGCGATTGCAAGACGTTGTGACCAGTTGGATCTGCAGCTATTGAGCGTGGCATTTTCAGCCCATAAACTGATTACGCCCGATAGAAAATGGCGCTGGCATACGGTTTATCAGTTTGAGTTTTCTGCACTTGGGGATGATTGCTATCAGGGGCGGCTGATTATGCAGGGATTCCGCCCGGCTCATTTTCAGATCCCGCCTTATCGTATTGATTAAGCTATTCGTATTTGATAGTTCAGACATACATAGCGATTTTTCATTTGACCAGTTTTGGACTCGCAGGAATACAGGGTGTAATATCAGAAAAATTAATTCATTACCCAAATAAGAGCGTTACAGATGGACACTAAAGATGTATCTGCAGAGATAGAAAGAGTACTGCAGGAACTTAGCAACCAGAATAAGCAACCAACCGTTGCTCTGGTTAAAGCAAGATTATCATCCCCAGTTCCTATGCCGGCAATTATTGCGGCAATCAAAAGCTGGAAGGGCTCGAATCGTGTTCCAAAAATAGAAGTTGCAGCGAAAACTGAAGGAGCCGCAGAAGAGCGCATTGCCAGGCTTGAAACTCTGGTTGCTGAACTTAGCGCAAGAATTGAAAAATTAGAGAAAGAACAATGAGAATCTGGGTTGATGCCGATGCCTGTCCAAAGGTAATCCGTGAAACGCTGTTCAGAGCAGCAGAGCGCACCGGGAAAGAGTGCTGTTTCGTGGCAAACCACCGAATTCCGGTTCCTGCCCGCAGTAATATCCGCAGCATTCAGGTAGAAAGCGGCTTTGATATTGCAGACAACGAGATAGTAAGAAGAGTCGAAGAGGGCGATCTGGTGATCACCTCCGATATTCCGCTGGCAGATGAAGTGATCACCAAAGGTGGTATGGCGTTGAGCCCAAGGGGCGAGCTCTATACTAAGGAGACCATCAAAGCCAGACTGAATATCCGCGACTTTATGGACACAATGCGCGCCAGCGGAGTCCAGACCGGCGGGCCAGCAGCGCTCTCGCAAACCGAGCGCAGGGAGTTTGCTAATCATCTGGACCGGATATTGGCGAAAGCAAGATAACTTTCAGCCATCAGCTATTAGAGGGGAAAGCTGACGGCTGATAGCCTGACTCTTATACACAAATATTAAAGTGACCAGAGAACGGTTCTCCCCCTTGAGTAAAAAAGCCTAACTGGTTGATAAAGTTAACAGAAGGGGGAGTTAGAGGGGGTTGGTTATACAAAATTTAACTAAATCGTAGAACCTTAAGCCTCGAAGAAACAACCCCTCCCAGCCTCCCCTTCGATGCTACTTCTTCGAAAATCCGGCCTTTCGAGGCCAAGGGGAGGAGCATACTTTGACTCCTTACACTTGTGTAAATACCAATCCCAGTAATTATCTGTTCATCCTTGCTTGTCAAAATCGCTAATAGCTAATTACTGGTATTGGTATAAGAGCAGACTGACAGCTTTACTTCAAATGATCCCAGGAAATATTCGAAACAATCCGGCAGTTATCGCATTTAAAGTAAAAAATATCATGCAGCGGTTCATCCAGTAGCCACTCGCCACCGCACTTAGGACATTTACGGCTGCGTTCAGCTTCCAGACTTTCGCCACCAACCCGGTACTGATAATAGTAAGTAGGGATCTTAGTGATATATTCGATCCGGCCGCGTAAATCCCAGCCCCGGCGGAACAGGTCACTCTCCGTTGACGTGATCTCTTTTAAAGCCGCATGCTCAGCTTTGCAGCCACCGGCCATCTGCAGTTCATCGCAGGCCTGCCACTCCGTCTGCCATTTAACCACAGCTTTATGGTCGCCATTCAGCGTCGGCCCATTTCTGTACAGAGGGATAGGAAGCAGGGTTTCACCACTTCTGAGCGGCGAGCAGGTGTGAACATAGGTGGTATAGAGAACCTGCCAGCCCGGTCTCTCTTCTTCAGCGACCTGTTCAGAGTTTAGATCTCTTCCCAGCACCCTCACCTTTGGCGATAAAAGCGCAGCACCAGATAACTCCTTGATACAGAAATTAACATAGTCCGAATGATTGTCCGGATGAAGGCTGTCTTCCTCAGGGCAGACAACCCTTACAGAAAAAGTGCCCTCTCCCATGGCGATGGGAAACTCTCTGCCAAGCACCTGCCCGTTATATCTGAGCGCTTCCATCAGGCCATTAATTGCTCTGTCCACGGCGCTGACGGTTGTATTGTCAAAGCATTCAAAAATCAGTTCTGTTACATACATAAATCTGTCAGCCTAAATCTCTGGAGTTAATTCGGTCAGAAACTCTTCCAGACTGCCTGCCAGAACATCCCTCTTATCCGTACCCAAACGCTCAAGGATGACGTTACCGGTGATATTGCAGATAGAAATCACATCCAGCTCCGCGTCAGTTGCCCCGATAAAGACCGTTGGTTTGAGCTTCAGACGTTTTTGGGTTACCAGATGACCAATAATATTTTCCTGCAGACGGACAAAATCGTCATCGCTCCACACCTGAAGCAGAGTAAACTCATTGCCACGCCAGCTCACATCCATATCAGAGCAGTACTGCGAGCCATAAAAACTCTTAATATCGTCATGCAGGCTAAGCTCCAGACCTTGTTCCAGATTTGAAAAGTCTGCCCTTTCATTCCTTGCAACAGGTTTCCAGTACACATTATCATCTTCTGTTCTGACAACACACGGAGAGGCCATTCCGGCTAGCTCTTCACTTTTCGGTAGTGATTGATATTTATTTTCCCAGCTCTCGATATAAAACTGAGAAAATGCGATTAATTTATTGGTAATCGTTTGTGTCATGTACGCCCCTGATGACAGTGAATCAGCTATTCAGTAGAATTAGTGACATTCTAGTCGATAATGTAATTTTAGTATGAGCAAATATTCTAACGCAAAAGAGCTTGCGGGTCTGACTCTTGGCCAAAAAACTGAATACCAAAACCAGTATGATGCAGGATTGCTGCAACCCGTACCAAGAAGCCTTAACCGCGACGATCTGTCTCTTGGCGAAGAATTACCCTTTCTGGGGTACGACATCTGGACGCTTTACGAACTGTCCTGGCTGAACTCAAAAGGCCTGCCACAGGTCGCTGTTGGCGAAGTTTCTATACCGGCGTCCAGCTCAAACTTAATTGAATCTAAATCTTTCAAGTTATACCTGAACAGCTTTAACCAGACAAAATTTGCTGACTGGGAAACCGTTCAGAAAACACTTAAAGAAGATCTGAGTCAGTGCGCAGAAGGAGACGTGTCAGTAAAACTGAATGCCCTCGGCCACTACACAAATCAGCCTGTTGTAAATATGCAGGGTGAATGCATCGATGATCTGGATATTGAAATATCGGACTATGAGTTCAATTCCGATCTGCTCAAGGATGCAACTCTGGAGAACGAAATTACAGAAACTCTGCACAGCCACCTGCTGAAATCTAACTGCCTGATCACTAATCAGCCAGACTGGGGTAGCGTGGAAATTTCTTATACCGGCAAGCAGATAAACCGGGAAGCGCTGTTAAGATATATCGTCTCTTTCCGGGAACACAATGAATTTCATGAGCAGTGTGTAGAGCGGATTTTCACTGATATTCAAAAATACTGCAGCCCGGACTCTCTGACCGTTTATGCCAGATATACCCGACGAGGGGGGCTGGATATTAACCCGTTCCGCTCTTCAACCGCCAGCGGGCCAAAGCACAACAACAGACTGGCTCGTCAATAACAAACTTTACGTAGTGATACCTTTAATGCTGTATAGAATTATTTCTTTATTACTGGTTACTTTTCTGCTTAGTTTCAGCCTGAATGTTAGGGCTGAAACCAGCACTCCCTTGCTGGATGATGCAGTCAAGCTGATTGAAATTAATCCGCAGCAATCACTGGACATTGCCTACCGGTACCTCTCATCACGCAAGTTAGTTACCGAACAAAATGCTAAGGGACGTACCATGGGGCGCGACGATTCCGAAGCGGACCTTCGCACACCAATTACGACCATTGAAGCGCTTCTTATTGTTTCCCGCTCTCATCTGGCTCTGAAAAACGGCCCGCAGGCTCTTGAGTATGCCGATCAGGCAGAAGCGATCGCAAGAAAGTACGGGCTGTTCAGTCTGACAACCGAAGCGCAGATCCATAAAGCTTCAGTTCTGTGGCAAACCAGCCTGAGCGATGACAAAGTCCGGCCGCTGCTCACTCTTATTGAAGAGTCCCTGAAAAAATCGCAACTTGATAAGCTGTCAATAAACAAGTTCTGGTATCAGCTCACCGTTCAGAAAGCACAAATCGCCTCTTCACTCAATCAGACAGAGCCTGCTGATAATCTATTTGAACAGGCTAAAGTCTATCTGAGTGAATTCAACGACCCGCATATTCAGATATCGTATGCTCAGGAGCTGGGTAAGCATAATCTGCGTTATATGCGCTTTAATCAGGCATTATACAGCCTTCTTGGCGCATACTGGCAGGCTGTCGAAAAAGATCTGCCGGATTCGCTGGCAAAAACAAACCGCATGCTGGCAGATCTCTACATAAAAAGAAATGCACTGGATAAGGCGCTTGATCACCTGTCTCAGGCCGCTGACTTTTACGACAACTACGGGGACTCACCTGTACTCTCTGGCGTATTGAATGATATGGCGAATATCTACTATCAGCAGGGAAGATATAACCTGGCGCTGGTTTATTACTTTAATGTTCTGGACGGCGAATCTATGCAAAGCAGCCTGGAGAAAGTGATAGAACTGCGGTTAAACCTGGCAAACACCTATTTACAACTATATAACTATCCACTTGCAGAGCAATATGTAAACAATGCAGAGTCACTATTAAGTTTCACGCTTTATGAAGGCATGAAAGCGCGCTCTCTGCTCATTCAGGCTGAACTGGATAGCCAGCTGAACCAGAAAGAACAAGGTATTAATAAAGCGCTAAAGGCCCTTGAATTAGGCAAAAAAGTCAGCGACCGTGAAATAGAAATAGCAGCTCATCTTTTATTATCTTCTATTTATCATGATATCAGCGATTATAAAAACGCCCTCAGCCATTTACAAACATATAACAATTTAACTTTCCAGAAGAGAAATCAACTATCAGAAATAACCGAAGAAGACTTTGTTCAGCAGCAGCAATTTATAGGTAAGTCTATTCACTATAAGAGCCAGGAAGAACAATTAACGGAAAGCAGAAAAGAAATAGCCAGATATCGCAACATTGGCACTGCGGTACTCCTGCTTTCAGCTTTATTATTTGCTCTCTTTCTATATAGAGGAGTGATAATTAGAAGAATGAAAACTCAGCTCAGTGAGTTATATAAAGACCACTATACTCACCCAAGATCGGGCCTGAGAAACCTGCGCCTTCTTAATGTAAAACTGCCCTCTTCACTGGAGAAAAGCAGTGCCAACTTTGAGCAATGGCAGACAGGGGAACTTATCCATGAACCTTTGCATGATAAATTACGCTTTATCATGATTGATTTACCTTTTCTGAAAACCACTTATCTTAAAAAAGGATATAAAGCCGGACTTGAGCTGGAAAGAAACTTCGGTGAATTTATTAAGTCAAAGATAGAAAGCCCGGCTAGGCTTTACCACTTCTCTGATGCTATGTTCCTGTACGTTACGCCAAACACCAATCCGCAAGAAGGTGCAGAACAACTGTTTGAAAAATTCAACCAGTGGATAGCAGAATTTGAGCCGGAGCAGGATATAGAAAAAGTACTGCGCGCCGGTATTGCAGACTATCCTTTCTTGCCGAAAGCCTATACCGCCATAAATGATAAAGAGCTGATTGACATATTACTAATGGCGCTGGATATGGCACGCAAACTAACCATTGAGCATAGTGGCAACCATTGGGTTAATCTGAAAGCTATCGATAACGCGCCAGCGGCCAGTTTTGCGGGTGATGACATACGGGCTGCATGTGAAAAAGCAGCCGGGAAAGGGTTAATTAAAATACATTCTTCTTATAAAATTGAGGAAGACATCATAGATCTTGAATCGACTGATTAAATTATCATCAATTATTAATAATTTTAAATGCAGTGACAAAAATATTTGTTATTATTTATCGGTTAAATCTTATTAGGGGTATTTTTACACTTTGTCTTTATGAGTGAAATAGAAGTAGATGCTCATCCTGAATTCATTCAGAAACTTGAACATCTGAAGTTAAAGTTACAACAGGCACGTCTCGCTCAACGCGATACCTCACTGAAAAGCACGAGAGAACTCAAAGTTCTTAAGCGTGTTATTGCCAATCTTGGTAATGCGTGTGTTGGATATCATGAAAAGCTTGACCAGGAAGTAACTTCTATACAAAAATCTCTGGAACAGAAGCACGATATTAGTAAGCTTATCCCTAAGCTTGCTATACTTGAACGTGCGCTTAAAGAAAATACCCGTAAAATGGAAACTGAAAAAAGTCACTTAGACGAACGTATAAAGAACAGCGGAGAGACCCTCCAACGAGTACCAGGCCTGCCAGCCCAGCTAAAACGCGACCTGAGGAACTTACTAAGTTTTCCATCATCAAGAAGCTCATCCCAGCTTGATCAAGCCATACGTCTTCTCGGAATTTACGAGAACGCAATGAAAATCATCACCTCCAATTCTGCCCATTCTCTGGCGCATGATGGTGAGTTTAACAGTGAGCTTCTCAATAAGATTTCCGAGCAATTACAATCCCTTATAACTGAGATAGATTTTGACGGAGAGTCAGGCTTTTTACTCAGTGATATCCGGATTAAGCTGCTTGACGGAGTCAGTGCAGAAGCCCTGCTTGAATTGACAATTCAGGTATTAAAGCTGGTTATTGAGGGCACTCATTTCGAAAGAAAGACCTCTGAGAAGTTTCTCGGTCAGGTTACCGGTTCCCTCACGCAGGTCATCGGCGGTAATGTCAAAAACATAGAACAAGCCGATTCATACTCCGGTCACCGAGCTCAGATGGCTAATGAGCTGCACTCCTTATCCCAGGAAAGCCAGGCTGCACTTGATAAAGCACCCGAGCTCGAAGCAGCAAGATCGGCACTGAACCCTCTTCTTGAGCAGATAAACATGCTGTCTGAACGCTTACAGCATAATGAGCAGAGAGAGCAGATGCTGCTTGAGCGGATGAAACACAACCAAAGACAGCTGGAAAGTCTTCAGGAACTGGCTCAGAACCATAAGCGCCGCCTGGATGAGCAGTCCAAACGTCTGCTGCAGGATCCTCTGACCAATGTATTCAACCGTACTGCATTTATAGAAAAACTTGAAGTTGAATACCATAAGTGGATTCGTACCCAGCATCCGCTGCATCTGATGCTGATCGATATCGACAGCTTTAAGTCTCTTAATGACAGCTTTGGCTATACCGCCGGCGATAAAGCGCTGAAAATTATCGCAAGAACCATCTCAAAAGAGCTTGGTGAGAAAGACATTATTGCCCGCTTCTCTGGTGAGGAGTTTATCCTTATTCTTCCGGAATCGGGAGAGAATGGCGTCAGAAGCCTTTCTGAAAAGCTTCAGCTTCAGATAAGCAAGCTGCCATTTAAGTTCAGGGATCAAAATATCACTGTCACCGCTTCTATCTCTATGACAATGTTACAGGATTCAGATACCCCTGAGCTGGTTCTTGAAAGGCTTAACGCTGCCCTTAATGAAGCAAAAATGAAAGGCAGTAACCAGTCTATCTTTAAATAGCAAGCCCAGCCTCTTTCTATTATCCCCGCGTCACCTCAAAACTGCCTTAAATATGTTGGAGTTACCCTCTTTTCGTTATATGGTTAACATAAATATAACAATACTTCCTATATGAAGGAGGAACCATGATTACCCATATTAGCCCTGCGGGCAGCATGGATATGCTTTCCCAGCTCGAAGTAAAACGGCTGAAAAAAGAAGCCACCAGCGATCTTTACCAGTTATACCGAAACTGTACCCTGGCTGTGCTGAACTCCGGCAGTCATACCGACAATTCCAACGAACTGCTGAGCAAGCACCTCGACTTTGACGTAGACGTAGTCAGCCGGGAAAGAGGAATCAAGCTTGAGCTGAATAATCCCCCGGAAGATGCCTTTGTCGACGGGACCATTATCAAAGGGATTCAGGAACACCTGTTTTCTGTTCTCAGGGATATTGTGTACGTCAATATGCATGTAGCACAGATGCATCAGGAAAATCAGCACGACCCCGTCCATCTTACCAATCTGGTTTTTGCCATACTGAGAAACGCCGGCGCACTGCACCCAGGCATAGATCCCAACCTGGTTGTCTGCTGGGGCGGACACTCCATTAATCCGGTTGAATACCAGTACACCCGCGAAGTGGGCCACGAGCTTGGACTCAGGGAGCTGAATATATGTACCGGATGCGGACCGGGCGCTATGGAAGGCCCGATGAAGGGCGCAGCCATCGGACACGCTAAGCAACGATATGGCCACCAGCGCTATATTGGCCTGACTGAGCCATCCATAATTGCAGCTGAGCCGCCAAACCCCATCGTTAACGAACTGATTATCATGCCTGATATCGAAAAGAGGCTGGAAGCCTTTGTTCGTATGGCGCACGGGATTGTAATCTTCCCCGGAGGCCCGGGCACAGCAGAGGAGCTGCTCTATATTCTGGGAATAATGATGCACCCGGATAATATCGACCAGCCTATGCCTATTGTTCTCACCGGCCCTAAAGAGAGCGAGGCCTACTTCCGCTCGCTGGATAAATTTATCGGCGAAACTCTGGGCAAAAACGCTCAGAGGCAGTACACCATTGTGGTTGATGATCCGGCTAAAGCCGCCCAGATCATTAAAGAAGCCATGCCGGAAGTAAGAGAGCACCGCAAGGAAACGGAAGATGCTTACAGTTATAACTGGTCACTGAAGGTCCCGGCAGAGTTCCAGTACCCATTTGATCCGACCCATGAAAGCATGGCTGCACTGGATTTACATCTGGCGCAACCACCTGAAGCTCTGGCGTCGAACCTGCGTAAAGCCTTCTCGGGCATTGTGGCAGGTAATGTGAAATCAGACGGGATAAGAGAGATCGAAAAACACGGTCCCTTTACCCTGAATGGCGATCCGGTTCTGATGAAAAAAATGGATACACTTCTGCAAGATTTCGTCGATCAGTTCAGAATGAAGCTACCGGGTTCGGAATATGTTCCGTGTTATACCATCGCTGACTCGCATGAGGCTTAGTTCTTTTTCCTGAGCCTGTGAATTAATCCGATACTTGTTATAGAATAAGGGCTTTCCAAAGCCCTTATTTTTTACTGATATACATGCCTATCCACTTAGTGATCATCGATGCATTAAACCTGATTCGCCGGGTACACTCTGTGCAGCCTGATCCCACAGATATAACAAGAACCATAGAGACCACCAAACGGACTCTTAACCGTATTATCTCAGAATCACAGCCGACTCATATTATTGCGGTATTTGACCATCACCTGCAGGACAGAGGCTGGCGGGCAGAGATACTGCCCACCTACAAGCAGAACAGAAAGCCGATGCCGGAACCTCTGCTTAACGGCCTGGACAGCATTCAGGACGCATGGTGGGAGCTGGGCATTGATTCACTACTATCAGAAGGTGATGAAGCCGATGATCTGGTCGCAACACTGGCAGTAAAGGTGGCCGGTCACGGAGAAAAGGTGACCATAGTCTCCACCGATAAAGGCTACTGCCAGCTTCTGGCTCCCACACTTCAGATCAGAGACTACTTCCAGCACCGCTGGCTGGACACTCCGTTTATCGAAAACGAATTCGGCGTCTCCCCCTCACAGCTCGCAGACTACTGGGGCATGACAGGCGTTAGCTCAAGCCAGGTGCCGGGTATCCCCGGCGTAGGACCAAAAGCAGCCAAAGAGATACTAAACCAGTTCCCGGATATTGAAACTGCGTATAACTCCGAAGAACTTGCGCCGAAATACCGCAAAAAGTTCGATGAACATATTGAAATGGCGAGGGTGTGTAAGCGGGTTTCTACGCTTAAGACGGATATTGAGCTTGGGTTTAATTTGCAGGATATAAGGTTTACGGGGAAAGGATAAAGAGGGCGATGGGTTATGGGGGCGTTCGCTTCGCTCGCTAGAGGGCAATAGGGTAAGGATCAACCCCATAGCCCCATAGCCCCATAATATCCCGACTAACTTTACCTAGGCGATATATTCGACAAACACTGCACATGCACCGTAATCTCTTCCCGGTCATGATACAGATGCTTAGCCTGCAGCTTAAACTTCACCCCATTTTCAATCAGGAAAAGCTTAAGGTTTTCGATATCTTCCAGCACCTCATCGTAGCGGCCTTTCATTGGCAGTTTCAGGTTGAAGATAGCCTCTTTTGCCCAACCGCTGATGATCCACTCACCCATTAGCTGAGCGACGCGGGAAGGTTTTTCTACCATGTCACACACCAGCCAGGTGACGTTTTTCTTGGCTGGTTCAAACTTAAAGCCATCTTCCATATGGTGCTTCACCTGACCGGTTTCCATCAAGCTGTCTGCCATCATGCCGTTGTCCACCGAATGGACAAACATGGAGCGCTTAACCAGCTGATAGGTCCAGCCACCCGGGCAGGCGCCTAAATCGACACCCCACATACCGGATGCAAGGCGCTCATCCCACTCATTTTTCGGGATAAATACATGAAAGGCTTCTTCCAGCTTCAGAGTAGAGCGGCTTGGTGCATCTGCCGGGAACTTAAGGCGAGGAATACCCATAAAGAACTGCGAATTATTGCCCGTTAAGGAGTAACCAACAAAACAGTGTCCCGACTCAACAAAGCAGACATGCAGAACCGGCTTTTTCGGGTTCTCTTTGTTAAACAGAATGCCTTTACCGCGCAGTGCCTGACGAAGAGGCACAGTAAATTTGCGGCAGAACTTAAGCAGCTCTTTTGCTTCATTGGTATCCGGTGTCTCAATACGAATATCGCCACAACGCGGGAAGGCTTCAATATCAGCCAGCTCCTGCAGAATCGGAGAGATACGGTCAGATGAGGGTAAATCGGTAAACTCAGCGGCTACAGCAAACATCTGGCGGGCAAAGATCAGCGAGCTGAATTCAAGCTCTTTTACCAGCTTTTCAGCATCACCTTCCTGGTAACACTCAAACAGAACGAAACCTGAATTGTTCTTAACGCGTGGAAATCCGTATACCTCAAGATTGGTCGCTTTATCCTGGATTTCACCTGCGCACTCCTTTTCAAATCCGGAGCGGCAATAGAGCATTAACTGTTTCACTGTGTTACCTCATTTTCTTTTTGACCTGTTAGCCAAATAAGTTAGTTTCATAGCCGCAAAGCGGATGCAAGATCATATAGCAATTTGCCGCGATGAAAAGCTTTTTATCTCTGCTCACTGGCCGCCTTAGCCAGCATCCAGTCACGAAACTTTGCCACCCTGCCGCTATCGGCATTTTTGTCATGGCAGACGACATAAAACGCATTCTTACTGACCAGCACTTCATCAAAGGGGGCCACCAGACGACCTGCATCGATCTCCGGCCGGGCTAACACATTGTTTCCAAGGGCAATCCCCTGACCGTGAGCGGCAGCCTGCAATACCATTGTCGAGTGACTGAAAATAGGTCCGTGGTTTACATTAACCCCTTCAATTTCATTTTGTTTTACAAACTGCTTCCAGTCCTTTCGCGATGTATCGTGCAAAAGTGTAAATCGCCCAAGATCTTCTAATGATTCTAATGGGTTATCACCAAGCATAAACCGGGGAGAACACAGAGGAACCAGGTACTCCTGATAGAGTTTATCGGCTTTTAAACCCGGCCAGCTCCCTCTGCCATAGTAGATGGCGACGTCCACATCATCGGTCAGAGAGCCTTCATCCAGATCAACCGCTTTAATCCGCACATCTATATCCGGCTCTTTCTGATTAAAGTCAGCCAGTCTCGGCACCAGCCACTGAATAGCAAAACTGGGAGGAAGACTAATGGTTAATGCCCCCTTTTCACTTCTTTCCAGAACTTTATCCGTCGCATCGGCTATTGAAGTGAATATATCTTTTATATCCAGAAAATAACTTTGCCCTTCTTCTGTGAGCAAAAGAGAGCGATTTCTGCGCCTGAATAACTTGATGCCCAGGTACTCTTCCAGGGCCTTTATCTGATGGCTCACCGCCGCCTGAGTAACAAACAGCTCTTCCGCAGCCCTTGTAAAACTTAGCTGTCTGGCAGCGGCTTCAAATACTCGCAGTGAATTAAGAGGGGGTAATCGTCTGGACATAATGTATCTCATCAATAAGGACAGAAGGCTCGACATCTATCCATTAGTTTTTTTTATGCGAAACATTATAAATTGTCCATTGCGGATCAGCCAGAGAAATTCTATATTTCCCCCCGCAACGAAGCCGGAACGGCATGATTCCTCCTGAATCAATCGGCTTATTGTTGCGATGTTGTGTTTGCAAAACTCAATTTTGAGTTAGGTAGATTTCTACCAACCTGTTATGTATTTACACCTTAGATATGTAACACATACTTCCTGTATTATTTTTGACCTGTCTGTCAAAAAGATTATTTATGCACTGCCTGATGGCGGTGCTTTTTTTTGCTTAAAATTTAGGGTTATGGGGTTATGGGGTTATGGGGTTATGGGGTTATGGGGTTATGGGGTTATGGGGTTATGGGGTTATGGGGTTATGGGGTTATGCAAGATTTGATTCGACTGCACATGATGTCAAACTTTTTTAGCTTTTCCCTATAGCCCTATCCCCTAAAGGGCAAAGCCCGTCCCCATAGCCTATACCCCAGATTCAAAAAAAGGATACCGAAGCATCCTTTTTCAACAAAACAAAATGATAAGTAAAAGTTACGGCCTATAAACCTTAACATTCTCAAACCCCTGCTCCTTCAAATACAGCGCCTGAAGCTTACTCATCACTCCGCGGTCACAGTACAGAAGGTAGGATTTGGACTGGTCTAAGTCGCCAAACTTAGTCGCTAGCTTATAGAACGGAAGATGTTTCACTTCTACGCCGTCGATTTCCAGCGGGTTTTCATCTTCTTCGTCCGGGCTGCGGATATCCAGTACGATGGCGTGCTCGTGCACTGCATCAACCAGTTCAACTTCCGGAGCCTGCTCCTGGGTTTCTTTTTCGATATCGCGGATATCCATTACGCGGGCGTTATAAACCACCTGCTCAAGTACAGAGAAATCGAACTTCTCTTCTTCCGCTTCCAGCTTAGCTTTCACCGCTTTTACGGTTGGCTTTCTGGAGATAACACCGCAGTATTCCGGCATAACTTTGGCAAAATCTTCTGTACCGATATCGCGGGACAGGTTGATAATGTCTTCTTTATCCCAGTTGATAAGCGGACGTAGAATCAGAGTATCGGTTACACCATCGATATGGCGAAGGTTTGTCAGTGTCTGGCTGGACACCTGACCCAGCGCTTCACCGGTAACCAGAGCCTGAATGCCAAACTTCTCAGCAAGCATACCACCGGCACGCATAAACATACGCTTAAGCACAACGCCCATCTGACCGTCGTCTACCTTCTCCAGGATTTCAGCAACCACTGGTTCAAAATCCACGGCGATAAACTTCACCTTGGCCGAAGAGCCGTACTTGTTCCACAGGAAGTGAGCCACCTGCTTAACACCGATTTCATGCGCGGGACCGCCAAGGTTAAAGAAGCAGTAATGGGTCTTAGAACCGCGTTTGATATGCAGGTAACTTGAAACACCTGAATCAAAGCCGCCTGAAATCAGGCTAAGAACATCTTCCTGAGTGCCCAGAGGGAAACCGCCCAGACCTTTATGACGTGCGATAACCTGATTCAGCTTGTCGCTGGCAATTTCAATATTGACCGTCACATCCGGGTTATGTAGTTTTACTTTTGCACTTTCAACCGCCTGATTCAGGCCGCCACCAACATAGCGCTCAAGTTCGATAGAAGTAAATTCATGCTTACCGCGACGCTTAACACGCACCACAAAAGTCTTGTCTTGAATCTTGCTGCGGCTTAGCTCAAGCACCTGCTCGTAGATATCGTGCATATCCTTAAATTCAGACTGCTGAACTTCAAGGCTATGGTGAATACCCGGAGTCTGAGTCAGGATAGTTAAAACTTGTTGGTAATACTCATCACTGTTAGCCGTTACCTCAATATGGTCACGACGGTTGAACACAGCAACAGATTCCGTTTGGCGCTGGATGATGTTTCTCAGGTTACATTCCAGAATTCGGGTAAATCGCTTACGTACCGATTCACTCTTAACAAAAATCTCCGGATGAGGCTTAACAATAAATTTCATAGGTTGCTTCGCTGTACAAAAATCAGGCGCGCGATTATACACGAGTTTGGGTGTCGGAGGAATAGGGTTATGGGGTTATGGGGTTATGGGGTTATGGGGTTATGGGGTTATGGGGTTATGGGGTTATGGGGTTATGGGGTTATGGGGTTATGGGGTTATGGGGTTATGGGGTTATGGGGTTATGGGGTTAGGGGGTTATGGGGTTATGGGGTTATGGGGTTATGGGGTTATGGGGTTATGGGGTTATGGGGTTATGGGGTTATGGGGTTATGGGGTTATGGGGTTATGGGGTTATGGGGTTATGGGGTTATGGGGTTATGGGGTTATGGGGTTATGGGGTTATGGGGTTATGCAAGATTTGATTCGACTGCACATAATGTCAAGCTTTTTTAGCCTTTCCCTATAGCCCTATTCCCCTAAAGGGCAAAGCCCGTCCCCATAACCTATACTACAGAATCAAAAAAAAATGGATTGGATGAAAAAGCGGACTCTCGCCCGCTTTTTCTATTACTGCTGATTATTCCCCTGCACACTCACCTCATCGCTAAAGTGAGGTTTACCCTGCAGGATACCGATTTCCACTCGCCGGTTTTGTGCCCGCAGAATCGGGGTTGAGTTATCGTTAAGCGGCTCTGTATCTGCCATACCCTGAACTCTCAGGCGGGAGTGATTGAAGCCTTTCACTTTTTCCATCTCATGTGCAACGGAAACGGCACGCTGAGAGGAGAGATCCCAGTTAGAGCGGTAAAGCTCGGAGTCCAGCACCTGGTTATCTGTATGGCCAGAAATTCTGACGACGCCCGGAACATCTTTAACCAAGTCAGCTATCTGCCTTACCAGCGGTCTGAACTTAGGCTGAAGGAAAGCAGAACCTGCCGGGAAGGCACCCTTCTCGCGAATCCGGATAATGATCTCCTGACCCAGGTTTTCTACTTCAATCGCACCCTGGTCAATTTCACGCTCCAGCGCTTTCTTGATACTTTCTTCCAGAGAATCTGTCTCTTCCGCGGCGGACTGAGCCTGGTCAGTCTGCTCCTGTTCAATATCCTTCGCGGCATCCTCACTCTGACTCATCTTGGTTGAAGTTTCCGGCGACTGTCCGCCCGTCATCTTACCCTGCTCGCGGTTTTTACCACCGGCACGGTCAGACTCACCCTCATGGAAATCCAGAGTCTGCTGAGTAATATCGATAGTCTGCTGCATAATAACGTCGATAGGCGTCGGCTCAGGCCTGCCCGGACGGAACTCCTGAGCGATCACACTGGTACCTTTAGGGATATCTTTTACCTCAAGGCGGTTTTGCACACCGAAGGCAAATTTCATGGAACCGGCAATCTGTTTAAACTTCAGTACGTCCATTTCTGAGAACGACAGCAGAAGTACGAAAAAGCACATCAAAAGTGACATCAGGTCGGCGAACGTACCCATCCACGCGGGGAGACCGGGTGGCGGGCATTTGCAATCTTCTTCTTCCATTGCGGCTACTCCCCGTTACTCACTGTCAACATCAAGAACGCGCTTCTTCTCGTTCAGATAGTTCTTCAGATAGCCATCAATAACACGCGGGTTCTGTCCATCCTGAATCGCTAACACGCCATCCATAATCAATCTGCGGTTTAGTTTTTCCTGCTCTTTACGTAAGGATAGTTTATCGGCAATCGGGAAGAACAACATGTTTGCCAGAATCGCACCATAAAGCGTTGTCAAAAGGGCAACCGCCATCGCAGGACCAATGGACTTAGGGTCATCCATGTTTGAAAGCATGGCTACCAGACCAACCAGGGTACCGATCATTCCCATCGCCGGTGCTACGTCACCAAACTGACGGAAAGCCTCACTACCCTGAGTATGTCGCTCTTCTGTCAGCGCGATATCCTTTGACATCGCAGCGCGCACAACCTCAGCGTCATGACCATCTACCAGAAGGTCGATACCTTTTTGCATAAAGCTGCTGGTTATTTCCATCTCTTCTAACGCAAGAAAACCGCCTTTACGTGCCGCATCGGCCATCTCTACAATTTTCGCGATCAGATCTTCCGGCTCGTCGGTCTTGAACATAAACGCCTTACCGGCGATCTTAAAGGCAGAGAAAAACTGCCCCATGGTGAATTTCATTAATACTACACAACAGGATCCCCCTACCACGATAAGTATCGACGTGACGTCGACAAACATACCAATGCTGCCACCAAGAATCATAGCCATGATTACGAAGGCAAAGGCACCTATCAAACCTATTAACGTTGCTAAATCCACTGAGCACCTCTTATGCTGTTACTTTCTACCGGACTTCTCTTTATCCGTTCAGCGTGAATGTTCATTCTATCGGCAAGAAACCGAGTTGTTTTAGGCATTTATTTGCAAAAGCATCACATTTTGCAAAAAAAGAGCCAGAAAACAGACTCTGACAACACCAGAATAAGCGTTACCGGGCTAAATTCCAAGTTAACACTCTCGAATAATAGCTATCACTCAGTCAGCAAATTATAATAGAGCTATTTGACCGGGCTTAACCTCTGAGGTAAGTTTCGTCCACTTCCCAAAAAGCAGAACGATTATGGCAAGCAAAAAACCTGAAAACATGACCTTCGAAGCCACCCTTGAGGAGCTGGATACGTTAGTAGAACAGCTTGAAAGCGGTGACCTTGCACTTGATGATGCTTTAAAAAAATTCGAAAGGGGAATATCGCTGGCAAGAGCCGGTCAATCAAAGCTGACGGAAGCAGAACAGAGAGTGTCTATTCTGCTCAGCAATGATGATCAGGCGCAGCTGTCTCCATTTCATCCATCCGGCCAGAGTGACGAAGAATAAATGCTGAATAACCTTCCGCTCTATCAGGAGCGTAACAGCCAACAGCTCAAGATTTGGCTGGATAAACTTGATCATCAAAATGAGTCCCTGATTCAGGCAATGCGCTACGGACTGGTTCTGGGTGGCAAGCGGGCAAGGCCGTTTCTTGTCTATGCCACAGGTGAAATGCTGGGATGCAGGTTAGAAGATCTTGATACTCCGGCATCTGCTATCGAGTGCATTCATGCCTATTCGCTGATCCATGATGACCTTCCTGCAATGGATGACGATGAATTAAGACGCGGCAAACCCACCTGTCATATCGAGTTTGATGAAGCGACTGCGATTCTTACCGGTGATGCTCTACAGACTCTGGCCTTTTCCATTTTGTCTGAAGGACACTTATCTTCTGAAGGCAAGTCTATGCGTGTCAAAATGATACAGTTTCTTGCACAGGCATCTGGCGCTCAGGGAATGTGCCTTGGTCAGGCCCTTGATCTTGGGGCCGAAAACCGCGCTGTCAGCCTGAATGAATTGGAGATAATTCACAGGAATAAGACAGGTGCACTGATAAAATGTGCCATTCGTATGGGAGCTTTATCTGCCGGAGAGAAAGGAGCTGAAATCCTTCCGGCGCTGGATAAGTATGCGGATACCGTAGGCCTTGCATTTCAGGTTCAGGATGACATCCTTGATATCATCGGCGATACCGAAACACTGGGTAAGCCTCAGGGTTCAGATCAGGAGCTGCATAAATCCACTTATCCTGCCCTGCTTGGACTGGAAGGTGCCAGAAAAAAAGCTGACGATCTTTTGGCTCAGGCACTTCATGCATTGGACACGATCCCGTACAATACTCAGTCACTCGAAGAGTTCGCCCGATATGTTGTCGAGCGCAAAAGTTAATACACAATAAGAAAGCGCCATATATGACTCTTGATATTTCCAGATATCCCACGCTCGCTCTGGCTGAAACGCCGGACGAGTTACGTACGCTGCCAAAAGAGACTCTGCCTAAGCTCTGTGATGAGTTGCGTACTTATCTGCTTAACTCCGTCAGCCAGTCCAGCGGACACTTAGCGTCAGGTTTAGGTACTGTAGAGCTAACTGTTGCTCTGCATTACGTTTACGAAACCCCGTTCGACCGTCTTATCTGGGATGTGGGCCACCAGGCTTATCCGCATAAAATCCTGACAGGGCGAAGAGATCAGCTACCGACAATACGGCAGAAAGACGGTTTGCACCCTTTCCCATGGCGCGAAGAAAGTGAATATGACGTACTTTCGGTGGGTCACTCCTCGACCTCTATCAGCGCAGCCTTAGGCATGGCTATCTCAGCTGAAAAAGAAGGCAAAGGGCGTAAGGTTGTCAGTGTTATCGGCGATGGTGCTATTACTGCTGGTATGGCTTTTGAGGCGATGAACCACGCCGGTGATATCCATAACGATATGCTGGTTGTACTTAACGATAACGAGATGTCTATTTCAGAAAATGTTGGCGCACTGAATAACCATCTTGCACAGGTGCTGTCCGGCAGTCTGTATACCTCCATTCGTGAAGGCGGTAAAAAAGTCCTTTCCGGCGTTCCGCCAATTAAAGAACTGGTCAAGCGCACGGAAGAGCACCTTAAAGGTATGGTCGTTCCGGGCACTATGTTTGAAGAGCTTGGCTTTAACTATATCGGACCTGTAGATGGTCATGATGTTAATGAACTGGTTAAGACGCTGAAAAATATGCGCGGTCTGAAGGGCCCTCAGTTCCTGCATATCATGACTAAAAAAGGCAAAGGCTACGAGCCGGCGGAAAAGGATCCTATCGGTTACCACGGCGTTCCGCGCTTTGATCCTAACGGCAGCAGCCTGCCAAAGAGCAACGGCACCAAACCGACCTTCTCTAAAGTATTCGGCGACTTCCTGTGCGATATGGCAGCTCAGGATGAAAAGCTAATGGCAATCACGCCGGCAATGCGCGAAGGCTCAGGCATGGTCCGCTTTTCTAAGGAATACCCTGAACAGTTTTTTGATGTTGCTATTGCCGAGCAGCATGCAGTCACTCTGGCAACAGGTATGGCGATTGCAGGCAACAAACCTATTGTGGCAATTTATTCCACCTTCCTGCAACGCGGCTATGACCAGCTAATCCATGATGTCGCCATTATGGATCTTCCGGTTATGTTTGCCATCGACCGTGCAGGTATTGTCGGACAGGACGGTCAGACCCACCAGGGTGCATTCGACCTCAGCTTTATGCGCTGTATTCCTAATATGATGATTATGGCGCCAAGTGATGAAAACGAGTGCCGTCAGATGCTCTACACAGGCCACCAGCATAACGGCCCGAGCGCTGTGCGCTACCCACGCGGGACCAGCATCGGCGCAGAAATCCAGAAAGAGATGACTGCACTGGAAATCGGCAAAGGCCGCATTGTCCGCCAAAGCGAGTCTAAGAAAGTCGCGGTGCTAAGCTTCGGCACCATGCTGGAAAGCACGTTAACCGCAGCAGAAGCCCTTGATGCAACCGTTGCGGATATGCGCTTTGTTAAGCCTCTGGATGAAGCTCTGATAACCGAACTGGCTCAAACCCACGACGTACTGGTAACCGTAGAAGAAAACGTCATCGCAGGCGGCGCAGGCGCCGGTGTGCTTGAGTTTATGATGAAGGAAAAACTGATTAAACCGGTACTGAATCTTGGTTTGCCTGATGAGTTTGTTTCGCAGGGAACGCAGGAGGAAGTTCTGGCGGAGCTTGGACTGGATGCGGAAGGGATTTTGGAATCTATTCGAGCTTATATGGATAAGTAGGGTGGATGGGGACGGACTTCGTCCTATAGGCCCTGGGCCCTGGGTTGTTCATTGGTACTTTCAGCACTGCAATAAAAAAGCTCATCATCACGATGAGCTTTTTTATTGCCTCTTCCCAGGGCCCAGTAGCGAGCGAAGCGAACGTCCTAGGGCCTAAAAAACAAAAACCCCCAACAGCTCTCGCCATCAGGGGTTTCAAAGTTATCAGAATAAAGCGCTAATTACTTAGCGTTTTCTTCCTTAACTTTAGCAATTACTTCGTCAGCAACGTTTTGTGGACATGCTGAGTAGTGGCTGAACTCCATAGAGAACTGACCACGGCCAGAAGTGATTGTACGTAGGTGACCGATGTAACCAAACATTTCTGATAGAGGAACGTCTGCTTTAATGCGAACACCTGTTACACCAGCTTCCTGGTCTTTGATCATGCCACGACGACGGTTAAGGTCACCGATTACGTCACCAACGTGATCTTCTGGAGTGAACACGTCAACCTTCATAACTGGCTCAAGAAGTTGTGCACCAGCTTTAGGGATAGACTGACGGAATGCACCTTTCGCTGCGATTTCGAACGCGATTGCTGAGGAGTCAACTGCGTGGAAACCACCGTCGAATAGTTCAACTTCAACGTCTAGTACAGGGAATCCAGCAAGAACACCCTGGTCCATCATCATTTCGAAGCCTTTTTCTACTGCAGGCCAGAATTCTTTAGGTACGTTACCACCAACAACTGTTGAAGAGAACTTGAAGCCGCTGCCAGCTTCGCCTGGCTTGATGCGGTAGTCGATCTTACCGAACTGACCAGAACCACCAGACTGCTTCTTGTGCGTGTAGCTATCTTCAACTTCCTGAGTGATAGTTTCACGGTAAGCTACCTGTGGCTGACCAACTTCCAGCTCAACGCCGTAAGTACGCTTCAGGATGTCTACCTTGATGTCCAGGTGAAGTTCACCCATACCTTTCAGGATAGTTTCGCCTGAATCTTCATCAGTCTCAACCTGGAATGATGGATCTTCTGCAACCATTTTACCGATCGCGATACCCATTTTCTCAGAACCGCCCTTATCTTTAGGCTTAACAGCAATAGAGATTACTGGTTCTGGGAAGATCATTGGCTCAAGAGTACATTCGTTCTTAGGATCACATAGAGTGTGACCAGTCTGAACGTTCTTCATACCAACTACAGCGATGATGTCACCAGCCTGTGCAGAGCTGATTTCGTTACGCTCGTCTGCGTGCATCTCAACCATACGGCCGATACGCTCTGTTTTACCAGTTGCAGAGTTAAGGATTGTGTCACCTTTCTTCATCACACCAGAGTATACGCGGATGAAAGTTAGTGCACCAAAGCGGTCGTCCATGATCTTGAACGCAAGAGCACGTAGCGGCTCGCTTGGATCAACTTTAGCAACTTCACCAGTAGCTTCACCAGTGTCTTTGTCTGTTAGAGGCTGTGGATCAACTTCTGTTGGAGCAGGTAGGTAATCTACAACTGCGTCAAGCATTGGCTGCATACCTTTGTTCTTGAATGCAGAACCACAGAAAGTTGGGAAGAACGCCAGATCACGAGTACCTTTACGGATACATTCTTTGATCTGCTCGATAGTTGGTTCTTCACCTTCCATGTATGCCATCATTAGGTCATCGTCCTGCTCAACAGCAGTCTCGATTAGCATTTCACGGTATTCTTCCGCTTTTTCAGCGTACTCAGCTGGAATTTCTTCAACTGTGTAGTTTTCTGGAAGACCTGTGTCATCCCAGATCAGTGCTTTCTGGTTTAGTACGTCGATAACACCAACGAAGTCGTCTTCGATACCGATAGGCAGAGTCATAACAAGTGGGTTCGCACCAAGTACGTTTTTCACTTGCTCAACAACGCGGTAGAAGTCTGCACCCATACGGTCCAGTTTGTTTACGAAGATCAGACGTGCTACTTCTGATTCGTTAGCGTAACGCCAGTTAGTTTCTGACTGAGGTTCAACACCACCAGAACCACAGAATACGCCCACACCACCATCAAGTACTTTAAGTGAACGGTAAACTTCAACTGTAAAGTCAACGTGTCCAGGAGTATCGATGATGTTTAGACGGTGGTCTTTCCAGAAACAAGTTGTTGCTGCAGACTGGATTGTAATACCACGTTCAGCTTCCTGCTCCATGAAGTCAGTAGTTGCTGCGCCGTCGTGTACCTCACCAGTACGGTGGATTTTACCAGTTAGCTTTAGGATTCGCTCGGTAGAAGTAGTTTTACCCGCGTCTACGTGAGCAAAAATACCAATGTTTCTGTATTTTGATAAGTCAGTCATTGTCTTACTCTGTTAATAAGGTATAAAAATGCGCGCAGAGTATAACACAATCCGTCAGGACTGATACCCCTACGAGCATATGAGTGAAAAAAAATCCATTTATACCAATCCTTCCCACCAATTCAGCGATAATACAGACTGATATGTGGTCAAATAGGTAAATTTAAGTGTAGTTTGTAATTTTAAAATAGCTATCAGCTATCAGCTATCAGCGTTACTCTTACTCTATATATGGCAACTATAAATAATATAATTTACATATGAATGAATATAAGGACAAAAACCACACAATCAAGGTGTCATATCCAAAAAACTGAAAGCTGACGGCTGATAGCTGAAAGCTCTACAATTCATCAAAGGCTTCAATTGCCTCGGACAACTTCTTGACCCCATGAATCTGCATCCCCTGAATGCCGCCCTTTGGCATATTAGCAGCCGGGACAATCGCTTTCTTAAAGCCATGCTTAAAGGCTTCATTCAATCTTTCCTGCCCGCTTGGTACAGGGCGGATTTCTCCGGCAAGCCCCACCTCTCCGAAGATAACCACATCTTTAGGCAGAGATCTGTCCCTGAAGCTGGAGAGCAGGGCCATGATTAGTGCAAGGTCTGCACTGGTTTCTGTTACCTTTACACCGCCAACCACATTAACGAACACATCCTGATCCGCCATCTGCAGGCCACCATGTTTATGCAGTACAGCAAGAAGCAGGGATAAGCGGTTCTGTTCCAGACCAACGGCAACCCGTCTTGGGTTTGCCAGTTGCGAATAGTCCACCAGCGCCTGAATCTCCACCAGAAGCGGACGGGTACCTTCCCAGACAACCATAACCGAGCTGCCTGAAGTCTCTTCCTCTCCGCGGGAAAGGAAAATCGCCGATGGATTGCTGACCTCTTTCAGACCCTGCCCTGTCATGGCAAACACGCCAAGCTCGTTCACTGCTCCAAAACGGTTTTTATGGCTGCGAAGTGTTCTGAAGCGGCTGTCAGTGCCGCCATCTAAAAGTACTGAGCAGTCGATAATATGTTCCAGCACTTTAGGACCGGCCAGCGTGCCATCCTTAGTTACGTGACCGACAATAAAGACGGCAACATTATTCTGCTTTGCGTAGCGGGTCAGTGCCGTTGCCGACTCTCTGACCTGGGCAACACTGCCCGGCGAAGACTGAACGTCCCCCACATGCATCACCTGAATGGAGTCAATCACCATAATGCGCGGCTGCTCTTTCTCTGCAACCTGACAGATCTTATCTACATTGGTTTCTGAGAGCATTTTCAGATGCTCTTTCGGCAGCCCCAGACGAGATGCCCGCATAGCCACCTGCTGAAGGGATTCTTCGCCCGTCACATAAAGAGTCGGCATTTGAGATGACAACCAGCACATTGTCTGAAGCAATAAAGTCGACTTACCGGCACCCGGACTACCACCGATCAGAATTGCGGCCCCCGGGACCACACCGCCACCCAGCACCCTGTCCAGCTCTTTAAAGCCGCTGGTAAAGCGCGGCACTTCCTGAAGATCGATTTCAGACAGCACCTGAACCCTGGATTCAGTCGCCGTTCCCGCATAGCCGGAGAGCCTTTCATTTCGTGCAACCGTTGGCGAAGCGGCAAGTCTGACCTCTGTAATGGTATTCCAGGCACCGCAGGCATTACACTGCCCCTGCCAGCGCGGAAAATCTGCGCCACAATCATTACAAACATAAGCTCTTTTCACTTTCGCCATCGCTTAAATACCACTCTATTCTATAAAAGGAGATTTAATTAATTTTTCTGTCAATATAAACATGATATTTTTACTTAACTTTATAAAATATCTGCCGTTAACCTAGACAAGAAGAACACTCTAACAGAAAACATGCAGCAATCTGAAATTCTCTCTCTCGTTGAGCGACTCATCCCCGTGTACGGCGCACCTGATTTTGAGGACGTTCTGACACAACTGACAACTGATGCCCCGCCATCAGCGAAAGTGCTCGCCAAAATGGAACTGAACAGGATTATGGCCCCCTGTATCAAATCCATCGATCTTCGCGGCAGAGTTCAGGGAGAGTGCAGAGAGTACGAGCTGGACGGAAGAAAACACTGGCTGGATGATATCGCCCTGAATTCCTACCACAGGAAAATAAAGCGCTTTGGCGGATATACCGAAGGCGTGTGGGAAGCTCTGGTGAACGGGCGAAAGAACTCCCGGGTTACGCACAATGACTCAAAACACAGAACCAACGAAAGCCTGACCGATCCGGACAGCCCGTTCAAGGTTGAACCCATTCATCTGGGGTTCTCACTTAAACGGGTGGAAAAGCGCCTTAAGATGTCTACTCAGATAAAAATTTCGCTGAGTAATGACCTTGAGATACACGCCACCAGTAATGATATTTCACCATCCGGCCTTAAGCTGAAAGTCCCCAGCGCCTTTGAACTTAACCTTGGGGATACCTTCGATGCCTTTTTTACTGAGCTGCACGAACAGACAAACCTTGAAGAGCTCATTCAGGGAATAAGCTACCGGATTATCGGCATTGACGAAAACACGGATAATGAAAGTATCCGCTGGGTACGGGCTATCCGGCTGACCGAGACGGATGTGATAGACCGCGCCATCATAATTACGCTCGACTCGCATGCGAAAAAGACGCACCACAACAACCAGGATAAAATCATCCGCGCGCGTACTCACTCCTACGAGAATGCATTTATCCGCCACACCACTGCGCTGCCGCTGTTCTTTAACGGCGCAGAATTAAAATATGCCCTGCTTAATGAAAGCAATCAGGATACCTGGGAATACTGGCATGATGAAAGAAACCAGCAGTCGCTGGGCCACCTTTTTAATCCCGAAAGGATGGCTGAACTGACCAAGGCGGGTATCAGAAACAGCAGTAATGTTATCTATTCCTTTGTCCACCAGCACCAGGGCAAAGACCTGCACTATTCCATGATGCTGCCGGAGGCTAACCGTGAAGAGAGACAGCTTTTCTGGCATCTGGGTGCAAGACGAAACAGCTGGAAAGTGTTCCGGCTGAATATGTTTGAGTTAAATGCTGAAGAAGTTGCCAACTTTATTAACTCCACACCTGAATATGAAAAAAACAAGCTTGAGCTGACTCATGTGGGAATACTGCAGGAGATATCGGGTCTGGAAACACGGCGGGACTACCTTCTGACAGAAAAGCCAAATATTGAAACCAACTTGCTTAACCGGTTCCGGCATCCCAGAAAAGTGACCGGCGCACCTAAAGGCACCTACTTCGATATTATTTCCCGCAGAAAAGAGGACAGATACGTTTTCAACTCACCGGTGGAGCTTGTTGTTAACAGTAACCAGGTGGTAAGAGGCAAGACCGTCAACTTCTCCAGTCAGGGATTAAATATCCGCCTGGCATCACCAATACTGGTCAGCAAAAACGCGCTGGCTCAGGTAAGTTTTATCGAGTTGCAGCTGTACGACTCTTCTACCCCGCTAACCAAGGTTCCGTACAGTATCGTCAGGGTGTCTCCCGATGGTTTAAACCTGCAGGTAAAAATAGAAGACAGCAGCAGAACCACCCGCACCATTACTTTTCTGAAAAAGCTGATAACACACAACAAAGAGAAGCTGACTCAGCTTCCGGAGTATTTGCCCAGTGCCGACTTACTGGACAGCATGTATGACAGCGTATTAACCCGCCTGACAAGCACACCTGTGTATGTCGCCAAAGTCAGGCAGAACCTTCAGCCTGTGGCGATAGGAGTAAACTACCCTCTGGCATCGCATCTGAAAATATTTAAAACCATCGGACATGCAGAGCACTTTTCTCTGGAGCCGTTTTTTAAGAAAAGAAGCAACCGGCTGCTTAAAATCCCTTTGCGCCCGATAGAGAATCCAAAGCCTATTTATAGCGAACTCTATCTGGCCGTGATTAAGAACAAAAGCGGCGATATAGAAGCCATTCACACCCGGCTTGATAGTGAATTCAACTCTCTGAAAGAGAGAATCCTGTTTATCAAGAAATCTAAACAGCTGGGAGAGTTTTTCGCTTTCCGCATATCCGGCCTGCCTGTGACTGCCGATAAATCAGAGCTGCTTAATAAGAAACTTGCTGAGCTGTCAGGGGTGAGCGCGCACCATGCACGGAATCTTGAGAAAGAGATACGGTCTATGGCGGGGTATTGTGAGTTGATTGATATATCGGAAGAAGTGCTTATTCGGTTGGAATTGACGTAGGGGTTATGGGGTTATGGGGTTATGGGGTTATGGGGTTATGGGGTTATGGGGTTATGCAAAGTTTGAACAGACTGCGCATGCAGTCAAGCTTTCCCCATAGCCCTATAACCCTCTAGGACGGAGTCCGTCCCTATTAACCCCAACTAACCTTCTGCTGCCGAGCCAAAACCCCCGAAAGAATACAGATAATCCCACCTAACGCCCCAAACCGAACGGCTGTCTGTGCTTGTTCTACTACCTTAGGTTTTGCATGGTAGGCTACACCCAGTCCTGCTGCGCTCATCATGACCAGATCGTTGGCGCCGTCGCCTACTGCGATGGTGTTTTCAATACCGATGCCGTATTTTTCTGCCAGTTCAGCAACGATGTCGGCCTTTGTCTGGGCTGTGACTACATCGCCAACAACATTGCCTGTCAGGGTGCCGTCAATAATTTCCAGTACATTGGATTTGGCAAAATCCAGGTTAAGGTGCGCTTTTACATGATCAGAGAAGTAAGTAAAGCCGCCTGATGCTACCGCTGTTTTCCAGCCGTATGACTGAAGAGTGGCAATTAACTCTTCCACTTCTGGCATAAAGGGTAAATCTTTACGGACTTCTTCCAGAATAGACTCTGGAGCATCTTTCAAAGTCGCAACACGCTGTCTCAGGCTCTGTTCGAAATCCAGCTCGCCCTGCATTGCCCGCTCTGTTACGGCAGAAACTTCCTCGCCTACTCCGGCAAGCTTTGCGATTTCGTCGATGCACTCAATCTGAATTGCGGTTGAATCCATATCCAGAACAATCAGACCCGGCTTGGACAGATCCGGTACATCGGTCAGATCCGCATAATCGATTTCCAGAGACTGCAGAATCTTCTCATGCTCCGCAGTAAGCTCACCCGCCATCAGGGCAACGTCGTACTTACCCACTTTCCAGATATCCAGTACCGGGTTGTATTTACCGGTAAAAAAGTCGATATCTTCAAAGTGAGTCGGAGAGAGATGAGCCGAGAACACAACCCAGCTGGCTTTTTTCTTATCAAGTTGTGAAGAAAACCGGGTTTCAGGTAAACGGTTAATTAATGTTGTGTGTTTTTTAATGTCTAGCTTTTTCACTGCTTCCATGCCTGTCATATTTACAATTGAACCAACGTTACCCTATTGCAATTTCAAAAGGCAAGAGCCAATATGTCTAAAAAGACAAAAATGATCTTATCAACACTGGTTACACTATGAAAAACTCTCTATTTTCTCTGCGGCTGTTTATAAAAGGTATCGCCATTATTTTGCTGATACTCATGTTTCTGTATACAGCGCAAAATAGTGTAGTCATCAGCAAGGGTAACGAAAAAATCCAGAGCCACCAGCTAGAAACGCTTACTAAGGTTCTTGCCACTCAGGCTGCGCTGTCCGCCAGTGATATGATCGCCAACAATGATCAGGTTCGCCTGTTAAAGCTGACTGACCAGTTGGCAAAAGAAAAGCTGGTGTTTGATGCCACTATTTATGATGCTGAGGGGGTGAAACTGGCCTCCAGTGAAAATGCGGTTTCAGCAAGAGAGATCCTTGGTCTTGATACACCTCTTGAAACCGCCAGTATCGGCCGACTTCAGTTGGTTGAACCCGTATTCCACGATAATGCACAAATCGGCTACGTCCGCATCACCTTTGAAAAAGGCCGGGTAACCGCCTTCTCCGATCACCACTACCGCAACAGCGACCGCTATATGTACACCATGATTTTGATGGGCTTTGCCAGTGGCCTGCTGCTTGCTATGATTTTAAGACGCAAACGTAAACCGAAGGGTGAGAATTTGCTTTTGAAGCAGGCTAAATAAAAGGGGCTATAGGGCTATAGGGCTATAGGGCTATACAATTATGACTCTCATTAAAAAAGCCAGCAAGTCGAAACTGCTGGCTTTCTGATAGCTAATAGCTAATAGCTAATAGCTAATAGCTAATAGCTAATAGCTAATAGCTAAGATTACTGCTTATCACCAATAAGTACAGAATCCAGAGCGATTTCCATCATTTCGTTGAATGTGGTTGCGCGCTCTTCAGATGTTGTCTGCTCACCCGTTTTGATGTGGTCAGATACAGTACAGATAGCCAGAGCTTTTGCTCCGTATTCAGCAGCAACGCCGTAGATACCAGCCGCTTCCATTTCAACACCAACGATGCCGTACTTGTCCATTACGTCGAACATTTCAGGATCTGGCGTGTAGAATAGCTCAGCCGAGAACAGGTTACCTACTTTAACGTCGATACCGCGAGCCTTCGCCGCTTCTTCTGCCGCTTTAACCATGTTGTAGTCAGCGATAGCTGCAAAGTCGTGGTTCTTAAAGCGGATACGGTTTACTTTAGAGTCAGTACAAGCACCCATACCGATAACAACGTCACGAACTTTAATGTCTTCGTTTACCGCACCACAGCTACCAACACGGATGATTTTCTTCACACCGTAGTCTTTGATTAGCTCTGTCACATAGATAGAACAAGACGGGATACCCATACCGTGACCCATTACAGAGATCTTACGGCCTTTATAAGTACCAGTGAAACCGAACATATTACGTACATCACATACCTGAACTACGTCTTCCAGGAAAGTCTCTGCAATATATTTTGCGCGTAGCGGGTCACCCGGCATCAGAACAACGTCAGCGAAATCACCCATTTCAGCGTTAATGTGTGGAGTAGCCATTAATTAGTTTCCTATTAGTTTTAAATCTTAAGATTAAGGGGCCCTGGGTTTCTCGGCCCTGGGTAAAAGATCCTATTCCCAGGGCCCAGTAGGGAGCGGAGCGACCGTCCCAGGGCCCAGGGCCCAGGGCCTTTCTTTTACTTCAAAAAGCTCTTTCCGTACTCCATATCTGAAGTACCAAAATATTCCGCCAGGCTCTGACCAATATCCGCAAATGTTTCGCGGCGCCCCAGAGAACCGGCTTCAATCTTCTTACCATATACCAGAACAGGGATATGTTCACGAGTATGGTCGGTACCCTGCCATGTTGGATCACAACCGTGGTCCGCAGTCAGGATAAGTACATCATCTTCTTCCAGAATTTCAAGAACTTCCGGAAGACGGCGATCAAAATATTCAAGCGCAGCTGCATAACCGGCTACATCACGGCGGTGACCGTAAGATGAGTCAAAGTCTACGAAGTTGGTAAAGATAATAGTGTTATCATCTTTAGCTTCTTTAATCTGCTCAAGCGTTGCATCAAACAGATCCGGGATACCCGTCTTCTTCACTTTTTGGGTGATACCACAGTTCGCGTAAATATCAGCAATCTTACCGATAGAAATTACTTCACCCTGCTTCTCATCAACCAGTTTCTGAAGAATTGTTGCCGCAGGCGGCTCTACAGACAGGTCACGGCGGTTACCGGTACGGGCAAACTCACCCGCTTTCGGGCCGATAAACGGACGTGCGATAACACGGCCAATGTTGTAATCCTCAAGCTCTTCACGCGCAATCTGGCAAAGCTCCAAAAGGCGGTCCAGGCCAAAGGTATCTTCGTGACAGGCAATCTGGAACACTGAGTCAGCAGAAGTATAGAAGATAGGCTTTCCTGTCTTCATATGCTCTTCACCCAGCTCATCCAGCACTACTGTGCCCGATGAGTGGCAGTTACCCAGAAATCCGTCCAGGCCGGCACGCTCAAGAATTCTGTCAGTCAGCTCTTTCGGGAAGCTGTTTTCTTTATCGCTGAAATAGCCCCATTCAAAAAGAACCGGAACACCTGCAATTTCCCAGTGACCAGACGGTGTGTCTTTACCTGAAGAAAGCTCGGCAGCGTGGCCGTAAGCACCGATAATTTCCGCATCCTTATCCAGACCAACCGGGAAGTTGCCGGTTGACTCTTCAGAAGCCAGGCCAAGACCAAGCTTAGACAGGTTAGGAAGCGTCAGAGGGCCTTTGCGCTCTTCGTTATCTGCAAGCCCTTTTGCACACTGCTCAGCGATATGACCCAGTGTATCTGAGCCAACATCACCAAACTTGTCAGCATCGGCAGTCGCACCGATACCAAATGAATCTAATACTAAAATAATTGATCTTTTCATCTTTCTCTCCATCGGATGTGTTTTGACTTAAACGTCTTCAGCGCGAATTTCGCGGTAAACATCCGGGGTTGCTACATACGGCTCGCTGCCAACTTTAATCGCCTGCTTAAGTGCGTTTGCAGCTTCATTCCACTGCGCTTCATTTCTGGCGTGGATCACTGCCAGCGGCTTCTCATTGTCCGCCGTTTCACCTAAGCGGATAAAGCTGTCAAAGCCCACCGCATAATCAATACTATCTGTTGCCACACGGCGGCCACCGCCCATGCCCACAACAGCCATACCAATTGCTCGAGTATCCATTGCTGAAACAATACCACTGTTATCAGCGTAAACAGGCTTAATAATTTCAGCCTTATCTAAGTAATTATTATAGTTCTCAACAAAATCAGCAGGGCCACCAAGACCGGCTACCATCTTGCCAAAACTTTCTGCGGCTTTGCCGTTATCCAGCACAGCCTGCAGTTTAACTCTCGCATCCTGAGAATCTTTTGCTAAGTTTGCCAGAACCAGCATTTCAGCACAGGACGCCATAGTCACTTCATACAGACGAGGGTTACGGTATTCACCCGTCAGGAACTGAACCGCTTCACGCACTTCTACCGCATTACCTGCAGATGAAGCCAGAACCTGATTCATATCGGTAAGAATCGCCGTAGTCTTTGTGCCCGCACCATTGGCTACTGCAACGATGGACTTCGCCAGCTCTTCTGACGCCTCGTAAGTCGGCATAAAGGCACCGGATCCCACTTTTACATCCATCACCAGCGACTCAAGACCCGCTGCCAGCTTCTTAGACAGAATAGAGGCTGTGATCAGTGAGATATTATCAACGGTCGCAGTAATATCACGGGTTGCGTATACACGCTTATCAGCAGGAGCTAAATCACCTGTCTGACCGATAATCGCCACACCCGCCTCTTTCACCACACGGCCAAACAGTTCATTGTCAGGCGTAATGTTATAACCTGGAATCGATTCCAGCTTATCCAGCGTACCGCCGGTATGACCCAGGCCACGACCTGAGATCATTGGCACAAAACCACCACAAGCTGCAACCATAGGGCCCAGCATCAGTGAAGTCACATCACCCACACCGCCGGTTGAGTGTTTATCGACAATAGGACCACCAAAATCCATATGGTCCCAGTTCATCACCATGCCGGAATCACGCATTGCACATGTCAGCGCGATACGCTCGGGCATCGTCATTTCATTAAAAAATACAGCCATAGCAAACGCCGCAATCTGACCTTCAGATACGGTTTCCTTTGCTACACCCTGAATAAAGAAATTGATTTCATCAGCGGTCAGTACTTCGCCGTCACGCTTCTTGCGGATAATTTCCTGAGGAAGATACATTAGAAACTCCCAGCTCTTTTTAGAGCTTTTGTTTGTAGGGTAAATAGAGCGGGAAGCTTGCTCCTCCCCTTATGAAGGGGAGGCTGGGAGGGGTTAACTCCTCGGAACTTAACCCCCTCTAACTCCCCCTTCAAAAGGGGGAGAACCATTAGTCAAACTTTTCCCGTTTAACAAAACGAAATTAGTAAGCGCTTGGATCCGCAGTTTCGTCTGTTACTTCTAATGTATTAAGCAGGTTAGTCAGCAGGCTTGATGCACCAAAGCGGTAGTGCATGTTGTCTGCCCAGTCAGCGCCAAGAATGTCATCTGCCATTGCAAGATACGCCGCTGCATCTTCTGCAGTGCGCACGCCGCCAGCAGGCTTGAAACCAACTTTTTCAGCAACACCCATATCACGGATAACTTCAAGCATCATACGTGCGTATTCTGGTGTTGCGTTTACAGGCACTTTACCTGTTGAAGTTTTGATAAAGTCAGCACCCGCTTCGATTGAAATCTGAGAGGCTTTCTTAATAAGTGCTTCTTCTTTTAGCTCACCAGTTTCGATGATAACTTTCAGAAGAGTGTCGCCACACGCTTCTTTGCACTGTTTAACCAGTTCAAAGCCTGTTTTCTCATCACCGGCGATAAGTGTGCGGTAAGGGAATACTACGTCAACTTCATCTGCGCCATAGGCAATCGCTGCTTTTGTTTCAGCTACCGCGATTTCGATGTCGTCGTTACCGTGTGGGAAGTTAGTTACGGTCGCAATGCGAACCTCTGGTGTACCTTGCTCACGAAGTGTCTTCTTAGCAATAGGAATAAAGCGAGGGTAGATACAGATTGCAGCAGTGTTACCAACTGCCGTTTTTGCGTCATGACACAGAGCGATCACTTTTTCATCAGTGTCGTTGTCATTTAGCGTGGTTAGATCCATAAGTTTAAGTGCACGTAGAGCTGCAGCTTTTAAATCGCTCATTTCTATCTCCGATCAATATATTCAATTTGTTTACCGAAAGCGTACGTCTGCTCATCAATTATAGATGGCAATAACCGCAGCGCTGACGGGCTACGAAATGAACGGACTTGGTTCCCTGAAGACTTAGCACCTAAGTACTAATTGCTATCCTTGTCACCGCACAGTACCAGTTTGGTTTATGGTACAACAATCTATCTTTGTGATTGCGGTCTGTTCCATGATACATCTTGTATCATTAAATTATGCGAACGATCACATTATAGGCATTCTCAGCTAATAAGATAGTGCCGCCCAAAACGCAAACGGTTTGTATCTCAAAAAAGTTTTCGTTCCGGTTAAACCGACCAAAATACGGCACCGAAATAAAAAGCGAAAACACCGCAGCAATCTCTTGCTACGGTGTTTTTATCAAAATTGCATCTGTCTCTTTAGCAAATTACATTGCAAGAGAAATACAGAAACCAGCAATTGTTGCAGCCATCAGGTTAGACAGCGTACCAGCACATACTGCTTTGATACCCATACGTGCGATATCGTGACGACGGTTTGGAGCGATACCACCCAGACCACCAAGCAGGATTGCGATAGAAGACAGGTTAGCGAAACCACACAGTGCGAATGAGATGATCGCAGTTGTCTTCTGAGACATTGCTTCACCCGTTGCAGGTACAAGCTGCGCATTCTCACCAACAAATGGTACGAAGTTCAGGTATGCAACGAATTCGTTAACGATAGTCTTCTGACCGATGAAAGAACCAGCCAGTGTCGCTTCTTCCCAAGGAACACCGATAAGGAATGCAAGAGGAGCAAAGATCCAGCCAAGGATTAGCTCAAGGCTTAGCTGCTCGTAACCGATCCAGCCACCGATGCCACCCAGCATACCGTTGATAAGTGCGATAAGGCCGATAAATGCAATCAGCATTGCACCAACGTTCAGCGCAAGACCAAGACCGGCAGATGCACCGCCAGCTGCTGCGTCAATTACGTTAGCAGGCTTGTCGTCACCACCAGAGATGTCTTCCTCAGAGATTTCATCAATAAACTCTTCAGTTTCCGGCTTGATGATCTTAGCAAACAGAAGACCGCCAGGTGCTGCCATGAAAGATGCCGCTACAAGGTATTCCAGTGGTACACCCATAGATGCGTAACCCGCCAGTACACCACCGGCAACAGAAGCCAGACCACCACACATTACAGCAAACAGCTCAGACTGTGTCATTTTAGCCACAAACGGACGAACAACCAGAGGCGCTTCCGTCTGACCAACGAAAATGTTAGCCGCTGCTGACATAGATTCCGCACGAGACGTACCCAGTGCTTTTTCCAGCGCGCCACCAAGAATCTTGATAACCCACTGCATTACACCTATGTAGTACAGCACAGAAATAAGTGCAGAGAAGAAGATTAGTGTTGGCAGTACCTGGAATGCGAAGATGAATCCAAGTCCGTCAACAGAGAAAGTTACCAGGTTACCGAACAGGAACTTAGTACCGTCCTGACCATAGTTGATAACGTTAGCAACACCAGCAGAGAAACCACCTAAAAGGTCTTTACCCCACGGTACATAAAGAACAAATGCACCCAGTGCAAACTGGATTGCGAATGCACCACCTACGGTACGTAAATTAATTGCTTTGCGATTGTCAGATAGCAGTACTGCGATACCAAGCAGAACAACCATACCGACTAGGCTCATAACCAGGCTCATGGTATATGACTTCCTTATAGTTAATTTGGCGTGTTACAAAATGGAGCTAAAAAGCGAGAGCGATTATACGCATGCTCCCCATAAGAAAGTAATATCAACTTCACACTTTTATACTGTATACACTGACAATTCACTCACCAATGTGAGCAGGCGCACAATAAACACCGATATCATGCACATAAGAAACATTTTTTAACAATCTCATTCACAAATACCATACAAACGTTTGCTATTAACAAAAAGCATGTTAGCAACCGTTTGCTCCCCTTCACTTCGAAGCAAGATCAGAGATTTTAGTACTTCAGCTGTGCGTTTTGGCTGGTTGTTCATTCCCTGATAACCAAAAAGAGGCATATCAGGTGAATCGGTTTCAAGAACCAAAGAAGAGAGAGGAAGCGCAGAAATCGTCCTTCTTGTTTTTGCTGCTCTTTCATAGGTAATCGTTCCACCAACACCTATATAGAAGCCAAGATTGATAAAGTCCATCGCCTGCTGCTCACTACCGGTAAAACCATGTATCACCCCTCCGGGCAACGGCTGATGACGTTTAAGTATGCTGATAAGATCCTGATGAGCCTTACGGCAGTGAAGTATAAGAGGAAGGTTAAACTGCTTAGCCAGTAAGATCTGCTCGGTAAGGAGTTGTTTCTGAAGTGCTTCATCGTTGCGGGAGTGATAAAAGTCCAGTCCGCATTCACCTATCGCAACGCATTTGTCAGAACGCCCGTCCAGACGCTGCTTTAATAAATGAATATGCGCTGGTTTATGTGTGTCAGTAAAATAGGGGTGCAAGCCGAGAGCAAAGTATATGTTCTTATCTAACGAAGCTATCTCCTCTACTCTTTCCCAGTTTTCCATACTACAACCCGGAACAAGCATATGACTGACACCGGCACTTTTCGCTTCAGCAATAATCTGCGGCAAATCCTGCTTAAACTCTTCCCGATCCAGATGACAATGAGTATCAAACAGTCCCACTGTCGGACTCTTCTCTGGTTTCTGACTTTTTCTTGTCTGAATAGTCTTCTTTACGCACAGGAACACAACAACGCCCCTGCTCCTGAGTCAGTCCCATGGACTCACACCAGTTATCGTATTTTTTAACCATATCCCTGAGCTTATCTTTTACTTTCATCTTTATCCTCTCTTAATCTGAGCTTTCTATTATTTTGGTTATTAGGTTTCGTCATACTCTGTTGGAAAAATGGTGCATCTTCAGAAAAAAGTGCGAATTCTGTCCAAAAATGACGGGTTAACTCCATTTTTTTCCACTGAGTTACATTTTTCCTCATATTCATGTGATGAATGCGCTTTTTTTTTCAACACGCAAACGTTAAACTCCTCGATTGGCTATATGTAATAAGGGTTTTATCAGTTCAACAGGCTGAAATACTAACCCAATAATAACAGTGTTATCGAAACCTTAACGAAAGTTAAAGGGAAACAAAAAGCAATCGTAACATCTGAACATGATGCACAGATGCTATTAAACCAGGGTACAACATAGGGATCATCCAGTGAAAAAAGCTACCATCAAACTTTCTGCACTAGCAATCGCGATGTCTTCTTTTGCTGCTATTGCAGCTCCAAAACCAGCTGTTGTTTATGATACAGCAGGTAAAAATGACAAGTCTTTTAACCAGGCAGTTTATGAGAATGGAGTTCTTGTATTTAACGAAGAAAAAGGCATTAAAGTAAAAGAGTTCGTTCCTTCAAACGAAGCTCAGCGCGAACAGGGTCTGCGTAAACTGGCTAAACGTGGTCACAGCCCAATCGTTGCAGTTGGCTTTAACATGGCATCAGCTGTGGAAAAAGTGGCAACTGAATTCCCTGACATCAAGTTCACTATCATTGATATGGTTGTTGACAAGCCAAACGTACAGTCAATCGTATTTAATGAGCATGAAGGCTCTTTCCTTGTGGGTGCGCTGGCAGCAAAAGCATCTAAATCAGGCACTGTAGGCTTTGTGGGTGGTATGGATATCCCACTAATCCGTAAGTTCGCATGTGGTTACGAGCAAGGCGCTAAATACGCAAACTCTTCTGCAACTGTTCTTCAGAACATGACAGGTTCTACACCAGCAGCATTTGCTGACCCGGCGAAAGGTTCTGAGCTGGCTAAGAGCCAGTTCTCTCAGGGCGCTGACGTAATCTACGCAGCAGCAGGTGGTACAGGTATGGGTGTTTACCAGGCTGCTAAAGATGCTGGTAAATATGCTATCGGTGTTGACTCAAACCAGAACCACATCCAGCCAGGCACAATGCTGACTTCAATGGTTAAGCGTGTTGGTGTTGCTGCATACAACACCTGGGCTGAAGATATGGAAGGTAACTGGAAGCCAGGTATCAAAGCTCTTGGTCTGAAAGATGGTGGTGTTGACTGGGCTCTTGATAAGCACAACGCATCACTGATTACTGAAGATATGAAAGCTTACGCTGAAGGTCTGAAAGCAGACATCATCGCAGGTAAGATCGTTGTACACGATTACATGTCTAACAATGCATGTACTTACTAATTTCTACCTAAGTATTAAATTGTAGAAATTTACGCCGCTGCCCTGTGCAGCGGCGTCGTTGTACTAAGCTAAACAGATAATTGCGATCCCCGTTAACCTTTCGCAGTGATTTCTTTAGCTTTGTATTCACTTATTTATTCAGGAAGCTCTCGTGACAGTAGTTCAAGACTATGCCATTGAACTTAAGGGAATCGATAAAAAGTTTGGCGCCGTACATGCCAACCGTGCTATCGACCTAAAAGTTCCTAAGGGTACTATTCACGGTATTATCGGTGAAAATGGTGCCGGTAAATCAACACTAATGAGCATTATCTATGGCTTTTATCATGCCGACTCAGGATCAATGCTTGTCAATGGTAATGCATATAAACCATCAAACTCTCAGGAAGCCATCTCTGCCGGTATCGGTATGGTGCACCAGCACTTTATGCTGGTTGAAACCTTCACGGTTCTGGAAAACATCATTCTTGGTGCAGAAAACGGCTGGAAACTGGATGAAAGCCTTGACGCTGCCAGAAGCAAACTGGAGCAGATAGAAAAAGATTACGGCCTGGACGTTCCCCTTGATGCCATTGTCGGTGAACTGCCGGTTGGCCTGCAACAGCGTGTTGAGATCCTGAAGGCACTCTATCGCGACGCCAAGATCCTTATTCTTGATGAACCTACCGGTGTACTGACTCCTCAGGAAGCTGACCACCTGTTTAAAATCCTTGATAAGCTTCGCGCTCAGGGTACAACGGTAATGATCATCACTCACAAACTTCGTGAAGTACTGGCGATTACAGATAACATCTCGATCATGCGTCAGGGACAGATGGTTGAACATGTTGTCACTTCTGAAACCAATAAAGAAGAGCTTGCTGAACTTATGGTCGGCCGTAAAGTCCGCCTTAAAGTGGATAAGCAGGAAGCTAAGCCTAAAAACAGCCTGATCAAAGTTGAAAACCTGAGCTACTTTGACGATGCCGGTGTTCAGCGCGTAAAAGGTATCAGCTTTGATGTACGTGCCGGCGAAATCGTTGGTATTGCCGGCGTTTCCGGTAATGGTCAGTCTGAAATTCTCGGACTTCTGTCCGGCATTTTGCCACCGGAATCAGGCTCTATCGAGCTGAACGGCAACAAGATCACTAAAGAAAATGTGACGGATCCGAGACATGTTCGAGCCATGGGCGTTGGTCATATTCCGGAAGACAGACACAAGCAGGGTCTGATCAATAAGTTTGCCGCGCAGGAAGCCTATATTCTGGGTTACCACCACCTGCCTAAATACAATAAAGGCGTGCTTCAGGACAAAACTGCGATTGCAGAGTTTTGTCAGACCAACATGGACAAATGGGACGTTCGCCCGAACGACATTAACCTGAAAACCGCAAACTTCTCTGGTGGTAACCAGCAGAAGCTGGTGATTGCCCGTGAGATGGAAGAGAACCCGGATATCCTTCTTGTAGGCCAGCCAACCCGTGGGGTAGATATCGGCGCTATCGAATATATCCACCAGCAGATCATTGCCGGTCGTGACGCGGATAAAGCCGTACTGCTGGTATCCGTTGAGCTGGATGAAATTCTCAGCCTGGCAGACCGTATTCTGGTTGTCTTTGACGGCGCGATTGTGGGTGAAGTCGCAGCAAAAGATGCGGATGAGAAAACATTAGGTCTGATGATGGCAAACATCGTACCTGATCACCTGAAAGAGAAGCAGAACCAGGGAGAAGTATCATGAGTCAGGCAAAAGTCCCTGCATGGGTAAACGTTGCACTGCTACCCGTTGTCAACGTAATGTTTGCCTTTTTAGTATCAGCACTGCTGTTCGTCTACATTGGTGTCAGCCCGGTAGAAGCGGCAAAAACCATGTGGATTGGTGCATTTGGTTACGCTGAAGGTGTTGGTTATACCCTGTATTACGCAACCGGATTTATTTTTACCGGTCTTGCCGTATCCGTCGCCTTTAATGCCAGCCTGTTTAATATCGGTGGTGAAGGTCAGGCCTATATTGGTGGCCTGGGTGTCGGTCTGGTGTGTCTTACCCTTGGTGAATATGCGCCATGGTACGTCGTCTTCCCGGTAGCAGTGGTTGCCGGTGGCCTGTTCGGTGCTGCCTGGGGCTTTATCCCGGCTTACCTTCAGGCAAAACGTGGTTCGCACATCGTAATCACCACCATCATGTTTAACTTTATCGCCGCAACATTTATGGCTTATCTGCTGGTTAACGTATTCAAGCCGGAAGGTGTGATGGCTGCAGAAAGCCGCGTTTTTGCTGCCAGCAGCTGGCTGCCGAAAATGCACGATATGCTCGCTGTGGTTGGTTTTGAGATGGAATCCAGCCCACTGAACCTGAGCTTTATCTTCGCACTTCTTTGCTGTGTCGGTGTCTGGCTGTTTTTGTGGCATACCCGCTGGGGCTACGAGATCCGTTCAATCGGTGCAAACCCGTCAGCGGCAGGCTACGCCGGTATCAACTATGTCAGAGTGGTTATTCTGACTATGCTGGTTTCCGGTATGCTTTCAGGCTTCTTTGGTCTGAACGTACTGCAGGGCGAGCTACACCAGATAAAGCTTAACTTTGTTGAAGGCTTTGGTTTTACGGGTATCGCTGTAGCGCTTATGGGACGTAACCATCCAGTCGGTGTTCTGTTTGCAAGTCTGCTGTTTGGCTTCCTTTACCAGGGTGGCGCAGAGCTTAGCTTCGAATACGATATAGACCGGAATATGGTCGTTGTTGTACAGGGTCTGGTGATTCTGTTCTCAGGCGCACTTGAGCACATGTTCCGCCCGACACTGGAAAAAACCTACCTTAAGCTTTTTGCTAAAGCAGATAATGGAGTAGCTTAATCATGTTTGAAACGATTATCTTAATGCTGGATGCCACCATCCGTGTAGCAACTCCGTTAATTCTGGCTTCACTGGCAGGCCTGTTCAGTGAACGCTCCGGTGTTGTAAACATCGGCCTGGAAGGTAAACTGCTGATTTCTGCCTTTGTTGGCGCAGCTGCAGCATATGAAACCAACTCGGCAATGATGGGAATGTGCGCGGGTGTATTTATCTCAGTACTTTTCTCACTGCTTCACGGCTTTGCTTCTATCACCCACCGTGGTGATCAGGTAGTAAGTGGTGTTGCGATCAACATTCTGGCAGCTGGCCTTACCGTAACTCTGGGCCGCTACTGGTACGATATGGGTGGTCAGACGCCATCACTATCAGGCGATGCTCGCTTTGCTCCAATCAACTTCCCGTTCGCAGAAGAGCTGGCTGATACCCCTGTGATTGGTCTTCTTTATTCTGAACTTCTGAGCGGTCACTCACTGATTGAATATCTGGTTGTTCTGATTGTGCCACTGGCATGGTTTGTGATGTTCCGAACCCGCTTCGGTCTGCGCCTGCGTGCGGTTGGTGAATCGCCAGCAGCCGTTGATACCGCCGGTATCTCAGTTGTAGGCATGCGCTACGCCGCTATGGTTATCTGTGGCATTCTGGTTGGTCTGGGCGGCGTTTATCTGTCCGTGGCACAAACTGCACAGTTCATTCCAAACATGAGTGCAGGTAAAGGCTATATGGCTCTGGCAGCACTTATCTTCGGTAAGTGGAAGCCATTTACTGCTCTGGGTGCCTGTCTGCTGTTTGGCTTCCTGGACTCACTGGCTATCCGCCTTCAGGGCGTGGCTATCGGCGGCTTTGAAATTCCTGTTCAGGCAATCGAAGCTATCCCATACATTCTGACGGTACTGCTGCTTGCCGGATTTATCGGTAAAGCGGTTGGTCCTAAGGCTGTTGGTGTTCCGTATACTAAGGAACGCGAATAACTTCTACTTTAAAGCCGTTGTTTCAGCAACGGCTTTTCTTTTTCTGACAAATTTCTGACAAAACTCTCTCCCCTGCCCCCCTGTCAAAGCAACGTTTCCATCAGGATGAACTAAACTAATAGTACGTAGTTTTCTTCAGATATGTACGCTATGAACAGACACTCTTACACCAAAAATCGTTATGGCCCTGCAAGACAGAGGGGCTTAATAACCATCTTTCTTGCTGTTGGTATGGTTTTTATCCTTGGGATGGTCGGCCTGGCCGTTGATACCGGTACGGCGTACTCAGATTATCGTCAGGCTCAGACAGCTGCGGATGCCGCTGCAATGGCTGCAGCCTATGAGATTTATGAAGAACATACAGATGAAGATATAACAGGCTACGGATTAGCAGAAGCCGCTGCTAACGGTTTTACCGACGGTGATGGCGGTATAAGCGTTTCTGTCAATAACCCGCCGACATCCGGCTTTTATGCCGGAAATGATGATTTTGTGGAAGTGATCATTTCCGACAACTCACCAACCGTTTTCCTGAGCGTGCTGGGATTTAATACCTTTAATTACAGTGTCAGAGCAGTGGCAAATGGCGCTATTACGGGCGCAGCCCTGAACTGTATTTATGCTCTGGCTCCTAATTATGAAAAAGCCATGCATGTTACCAGTGGCTCAACACTCAACGGTAACTGCGGCGTACATGTTAACTCCACCGACAGCAAGGGCCTTTATGTAGACGGCTCCTCAATGATAGCGTCTGACGTCAATGTTGTTGGCGGAATAGATGGCAAAAACAATATTACCTGCTCTGAGGATCCAAGCTCAGATGCCTGTATAGACGATGACGCCGACCCTATCTCTGACCCTCTGGCCGACCTGGATCCGCCAAGCGTGGATTACAACAACACTGCCTGCCCATCCAATGGAGGAGCAGATAACAAGTGCAGCTCCAGTAAAGAGTCATGCCGGGGAAAAGCAGATAGCGGCCGGTACGAACCATACACCATAGAAAACTCAGATGACACCATTGAGCCTGGGCTGTATTGCGGCGGTATATTTGTAAAAGATGTGGAAGTCACCATGGAACCAGGCACTTATATCCTGCGTGGGGGTGGTCTGGTAGTCGATGGTGATGACGGTAAGATCTCAGGCGATGGCGTATTTATCTACAACACCTGTGAATCTGAATGTGACGGCAATGAGTCTGACTCCAAAGATTTCTGGTCGCTTGAGGTTAACTCGGGCAACATAGAACTGACCTCATGCTCTCAGGCAAGCAGCAGTAGCTGTGAAAGTGAGATTGACGAAGCTTACCAGGGCATGATCTGGTTCTCAGACAGAGAGTCGCCAGAGACTCCAAAGCCTCAGGACAAACCAGCTAACTCCATCAACTCAAATGCTGCTTCCATACTCAGCGGTACCTTCTATGCTCCTCACCAGTTCCTTGAGCTGTCCAGTGGCTCGGCGTTAGGTCCCAATCAGGTCGGCCTTACCGGTGTAGACTCAGTATTTATTGCCAAGTTCGTTGAAGTCTCCAGTGGCTCCGTCTTCAATATTACCTACCCTGCTGGTAGCGGCGGTGGATCCGGTGGCGGCAGTGGCGGATCAGACCCTTACACTGAAATCACCTTAGTTGAATGAGTAAGGAGTGCATATGATGTTAAAAAGACAAAAAGGTCTGGCAGCGACTGAACTGACCTTAGCGCTTCCGATAATTCTATTTATTTTGCTCATTGCAATAGACTACGGACGGGTGGCCTTCGAGGTCATTACCACCTCAGGAGCAGCCAGAGCCTCCGCAGCCTATGGTGCTTATCAGCAGGTTGATTTAAGCTCAGCTATCGACGAAGCCGCAATAAAAACAGTAGCTCAGGGAGAAGCAACCAACCTGACCATTCATTCCGGTGAAACAGATGCAATAACCACTCAGGTTGAAAGGCTTTGCCGCTGCTACGATCCTACTATTTTTGCTGAAAACAAAACATTTCTTGAGCCAACGGCAGCTGCATGCACTGCGGCTTGCAGTGAACATCTGGAGGTTTATATCCAAACCACAACAACCAGAACCTTTAAAACCATATCCGGTTTTCCTCTGCTACCTAAAACTCTTACTTTTACTCGTGTTGCCAGAATGAGGGCTCAGTAATGCGTCGATATATGGGAAATATTTACAAAAAAGCTCAGAAAGGGATCGCTATCGTAGAGTTTACAATCGTATCGGCAGCTTTTATCTTTCTTCTGTTTGCCGTCGCAGAAGGTGGCCGCTATATCTACAGCTACAATAGTGTAGCTCACGCAGCCAGAGACGGAGCCAGATATGCTTCTGTCAGAGGAAGTAACGCCGCTTTAGACAGTTTGCGTGCTTCAGATGCCCCGGCAACTCAGTCTTCGGTAGCCAGTTACCTGAGTCAGAAATCACCGCTGGGAAACCTCTCCGTCAGCGTAAACTGGGAAACGATTAATAAAGATCCCGGAGAAGAGGTATCCGTTACCGTCTCCTACAACTTCACATCCTTTATGCTGCTATTTAATTCAATAACACTAACCAGCACGGCAACCAGCACGATTTACTTTTAATGACCCCTTCATAACCAAAAACGGAGCCAGGCAGCTCCGTTTTTTACTATGCGTTATTCCACTGAATCTGATAGGTGGAAGCGGTGTAATATTTCAAACCTACTTTTCAGGGAAGAAAAGTTGGAGCGTACATGGATGTATTTACAGCGTTTTGAAATATTACGCCGCTTTCACCTGTCCGCCCAAATTACACCAACTAAAAAAGTAACCAGACTTCTTGTGGCTTACCTAATTAATGCTCACGCGTTGCACGGAAATCCACATCAGGGAAACGCTCTTTCGCAAGGTTCAGGTTCACCATAGTCGGCGCAACGTAAGAAAGGTTATCACCACCATCCAGTGCCAGATTCACCTGATTCTTACGCTTAAACTCTTCAAGCTTCTTCTCATCGTCACACTCAACCCAGCGGGCTGTTGCCACGTTTACACTCTCGTAAATCGCTTCCACGTTATATTCAGACTTAAGACGGGCCACAACCACATCAAACTGAAGCACACCAACCGCACCAACAATAAGATCGTTATTCTGCAGCGGACGGAATACCTGAACCGCACCCTCTTCCGAAAGCTGAACCAGGCCTTTAAGCAGTTGCTTCTGCTTCAGAGGATCCTTCAGACGAATACGACGGAACAGCTCAGGCGCAAAGTTAGGGATACCAGAGAACTTCAGAGACTCACCCTGAGTAAAAGTATCACCAATCTGAATCGTACCGTGGTTATGCAGACCGATGATGTCACCCGCATAAGCGTTCTCAGCACGGGAACGGTCACCCGCCATAAAGGTTACCGCATCTGAGATATTAATCTGCTTACCAAGACGAACATGGTTCATCTTCATGCCCTGCTTATAGGTACCAGATACGATACGCATAAATGCAATACGGTCACGGTGCTTAGGATCCATGTTTGCCTGAATCTTAAATACAAAACCAGAGAACTTCTCTTCTTCTGCTTCCACTTCACGCTCGTTTGCCTTACGTGCAAGCGGTGCCGGAGCCCATTTTGTCAGGCCGTCAAGCATATGGTCCACACCAAAGTTACCCAGTGCAGTACCGAAGAATACCGGCGTCAGCTCGCCAGCCATAAAGAGTTCCTGATCAAACTCATGAGAAGCACCCAGCACCAGCTCAAGCTCATCGCGAAGCTGCTCAGCCAGATCCGCGCCAACCGCTTCTTCAAGCTCAGGGTTGTCCAGACCTTTGATAATACGCTCTTCCTGAATCGTATGACCCTGACCCGTTGCATACAGAATCGTTTCGTCACGGTGGATATGGTAAACACCCTTGAACTCTTTACCACAACCGATCGGCCATGAAACAGGTGCGCAGGCAATATTCAGTTCGCTCTCAACCTCATCCAGCAGCTCCATAGGATCACGGATATCACGGTCAAGCTTGTTCATAAAGGTAACGATCGGCGTATCACGCAGACGGGTAACTTCCATCAGCTTACGTGTACGATCCTCTACACCTTTCGCAGCGTCAATAACCATCAGACAGGAGTCAACAGCGGTAAGTGTACGGTAGGTATCTTCCGAGAAATCTTCGTGCCCCGGAGTATCCAGAAGGTTTACCAGACAATCATTGTATGGGAACTGCATTACAGATGTGGTTACCGAGATACCACGCTCTTTCTCCATTTCCATCCAGTCAGATTTCGCGTGCTGGCTTGAGCCGCGGCCCTTAACTGTACCCGCAGACTGTATTGCGCGTCCGAACAGCAGTACTTTTTCAGTAATCGTTGTTTTACCCGCATCCGGGTGAGAGATGATAGCAAAAGTCCTTCTAGAGCTTATTTCATCTAGCATTTTGGCATTTGTCATTTTAGTAAATCTCAACATATGTACACATGCATGTACATATTTCTTTCGTATGTTGGAATAGCAAAAAAAATTTTGGCGCAACTATACCAAAATGAGGTCATCAATTCATTTGCTATCTTAAGTTAGCTCTATTTTTCAAGTTAAACCCGTTCACATTGAATAAAACGCTTTAGTGTTAGACTTGAATAATAGACGCTTACAAATAGAGCAAATGCTCAGTGATAGTGCATAAATTAAAACATGGACAAGATAACGCACTGTAATTGAGAGATATCATACTGAAAACGTCTCTATGCCCGTCACCTGCCTATAATAAGTACGCGGCAACAAGATCTTGCGCAAGATTTAATTCTGTCAACATAATTCATTTCCATAAAATACCCTCACCCCAAGCACTCCATGCAACACAATATCGCAAAAAGCACCATTACCGTGCGCTCACTCATTGGAAAGCATTAATTTAGTGCAAAGACTTTACTGGCGCACTATTTAGGCCCAACAAAATAACCATACAAATCAACACAATAGAGACAATGGAATTCATAGGCACGAATGTTGCTCTTACGCTGCATTATTGTGACAAAGATAACAAAATGGACTTGGTATGAATCTGACACAGAGCGAACTACGCTGGCTGCCCTTACTGGGGAAAACAGGTAAATTAGCAATGCGCAAAGCCTGCTACCTTAACAGGACGAGGAAAAGTGAACTGGAACAAACCTTTGAGAATATTGCCCAGACCCGGGTTAACCTGCTTCAAAACTGGGCCAGCAACCAGTGGTCATTTTTAAACAACGCTGCACTCTATCTCTCCAGTAAGTCACCTGCCGAGCGAGATAGTACTCTGAAACGCCTGGAAGGGCGGGGAAAGGATTTCTCCGAATTATTTATCGTTGATAGCAGGGGCAAAACTATCCATTCATCTCACAGTGCTCACATCGGTAAAATGATAGCTAATGATAAAGCTCTTGAGCAGGGACGTAGTGAACCATACCTGCATGGCCCGTATGTTGACGACAGAACTCTTTCTGTTGGCCCATCAAGTTCGAAATTCCACGATGCAGTAACACTGATGTTTTATCAGCCGTTTGGTGAAGAAGGTGAAGAACAGGGTTGCCTCTGTGGCCGGGTGCCTAACGATGTGATTGGTGACATTATTCAGCGTGAAGCGGGACACATCTACAGTGAATCGGGCGACAACTACCTATTTATGGTCGATTCCAGACACGATACTAACATTAAACCGGGTACAGCGCTTTCCCGCTCAAGGTTTGAGGACGATACCTTTTCTCACGGAGAAAACCTGAAACAAGGGGTGAATACCGATTATGGTGTAGTTAAGGTAAGCAAACATACTGAGTTTGAGATTATTTTCACAGATCCGGCTACCAACGAACTTCACCCTGGGGTAAGGGAGACAATCAAAAACGGTCAAAACCTATTTATCGAGTATCCTGGTTATTCCGACTACAGGCATATTCCGGTTATCGGTAAAGGTGTCACCTTTCAGTTACCGGGTTCTCCAGACCGCTGGGGTATGATGTGTGAATCGGACCTGGAAGAGGTTTATCGTCACCGCAGCCTTTCTTTTTCGCAGACCATGCATTTTGCATTTGGCGTCATGGCGGCCGCGTTCCTTCCGCAACTGCTAGCCCACTACTTTACTCTTCCTGATTTTGTTTTATGGGGGACTACCGGACTTATTTGTCTGCTTATGACCTTTATCTTCAAACAGATGAGCGCAAATCCCTTATCCCAACGGGTTGAGCAGATGACTAATGTTATCCGTACGCTTGCGGAAGGAGATGGCAATCTGACACAAAGGCTGGATCCTACATTCCTGAGAGCTGATGAAATTGGAGGGCTCGGCCGCTGGACCAACAGCTTTATTGACAATCTGGAAGGCGTGATGACCGAACTGGTTTTTGCAAGTAAAGAGGTAGACCGGGTTTCAGAGTCTATGTTCCGCCGTAGTCAGGTTCTGACAAGTGCCAGTCAGGATACCTGCTCATCCATTGACGATATGCTGACACTCAGTAAAGGACAGCAGACAGATATTGAGAGCGCAAACCAATCGGCAATTAAGATGGACAGAGTGATGCAGGAAACCATCAACGATGCAGCAAAGGACTACCAGAGAGCGGTAGAGAACGCCAATGGCATCAAAGATATCGTTGAAGCGTCAGCACAAAGTGTGAATGAAGTGAATTCCGAAATGGAGAAAATCACGGACATTGTTGACATTATTACTGAAATAACCGACCAGACAAACCTACTGGCACTGAACGCTGCAATTGAAGCAGCCAGAGCAGGAGAGCATGGCCGGGGCTTCTCTGTTGTTGCAGACGAGGTGCGTACGCTGGCCGATAAAACATCTAAAGCGGCTAATAATATCGGCAGCATGTTGCAGAAGCTTCGTCAGCAGTCCCAGACAGCCGTGAGTTATATGCAGCAGGGCATTGAAAATGTGGAGAACAACGCCCTGATGGTGACTGGTGCAGAGGGCAGTGAAACCTTACACAGCACGGTAAATGAACTGTTCAGAATAATCAATGGAATAGCTCAGACCAGCATTGAACACGGCAAAACAGTCGATCAGGCTCAGGTATCTTCCGAACAGTTAATTGTCTCATCACAACAGCTTACCCGTCGGACAACCCTAATGCAGAACGCACTTAACCGACTTGAACAACTAGTGGGCAGATTCGAAATTGCTCACGCTCGTTAACTGGCCAAGCCAAGATAACCTAATGATTAATAATCAAGTTAACTCTCAGGCACATAAACAGTACCTGAGTTTTTCCCTCATGCGGAAAGAGCTCCGTATATAACACAAAGAGCAGAGAATGAAAGGTACAAAGCACACTGATAATTCGTTTAAGTCCAGGCTTATGGATGTAGTAACCGGAAATATTGAGTTATCACCATCATTGCATTCATCCTGTGTTCGTAATGGCACTATTTCGGATATGTCTGCGGATGAAAAGTATTTGTTATTCTTCTCTATAGTTAACCAGAGTTCGAATGCAGTGGTTATCACCGATGATCGTAAGCGTATCGTCTACGTAAACAAAAAATTTGAGCAAATGAGTGGCTACTCATCTGATGAGGTGTTGGGAAAAAATCCCAATATTCAGAAATCAGGAAAAACGCCAGCTAGAACATATCAGGAAATGCATCGTAATCTTAAAGCAAAGGAATGCTGGAAAGGCGAATTGATAAATCGTCACCGCAATGGTAACGAGTATATTGAAGAAGCGGTTATTTCACCGATCACCAACTCCTGTGGCGATATCATCTGCTTTCTTTCGGAAAAAAAAGACATCACCACCCAGAAAGAAGCTGAAAAAAGTGTCAGGAAATTGATGCATTACGATAGCCTGACCGGGATACCTAATCGGGCTTATTTTCTTAAGGAAGTTGACCGGTTGACAGGTATGCCCCGCATTGATGAAAACCGCTTCTCTGTACTGTTTATCGACCTAAATCACTTTAAGGAGCTTAACGATACCTACGGCCACATTGCAGGAGATAAAGCACTGCAAAAAGTTGCCGAACGAGTACAGCAAATCATTCCGTTAGGGGACTTTGTTGCGAGAGTCGGTGGCGATGAGTATGTAGTTGTCCACAAAAATGCCGATGAGACATCAACCGCTCAGTTGGCAAACAAAATTGCTGACTCATTCAACTCACCAATTGTGATCCACGATAAAAATAACTTTCTGGGAGTCAGTATAGGTTCTGCCATGTGGCCTCTTGATGGGCTATCAATCAAAAAGATACTAATCCGGGCTGATATGGCAATGTATAACAGCAAATTAAACAGCCAGAGTTATACAGCATACACTGATGCACTGGGCAGAATTTATGGCAGAGAATTTAAGCTGGCAAGAAAACTTGACCAGGCGATACAAGGCAACAACCTATCATTGGTTTACCAGCCAAAAGTGAATCTTCAAACAGGAAAAGTGGATGGAATGGAGGCATTACTCAGATGGGATGATCCTGAGCTAGGCTTTATCAGTCCTGCTGAATTTATTCCTGTTGCTGAGAAGTACAAGAAGATGACATCCATAGGTAACTGGGTGCTGAAAGAGGCCTGCAGACAGCTCCATCGTTGGAAGTCTGAGCAAAAAGAGTTCAGTGGTCGTATTGCAGTTAATATCTCTGTACAGCAGATAGAAAACTCGAACTTTTATGAAAACATGTTAAGTATACTGTATGGACAAAACATCTCCCCGTCGATGATTGAGTTAGAGGTTACCGAATCTCTGCTGATTAGTGACCCAGACCGGGTTATGTCCCTATTCGACAAACTAAAATCAGCCGGATTTAGTATCGCAATTGACGACTTCGGTACAGGTTACTCATCACTGGCATACCTGAGAAAAATTAAAGCTGATACCTTAAAAATCGATAAGTCCTTCATTGATAACATTACTTACGATAGCCATGACAGAGCTATTGTAAAGTCAATTATCGAGCTAGGGCATAACCTAGGCCTGTCTGTTATCGCCGAAGGAGTGGAAACAAAGGCCCAGTTAAAACTTCTAAAGCAACTGGGGGGTGATGAGGCACAAGGGTACCTATTTTCTAAGCCTCAATCCGCTTCAGAAATATTCCCGCTAAAGAATCACCGAAGCTTCATCAGTAAAACTCTGGAAAAACGTTTTATGGCTATAAAACCGGAGCTAAGTCTCACGCATATTCCACTCCAGCGACTAAGTTTATATTGATAAGCAAATGTAAAATAAGGGAGCGTTATGGACAAAAAGATTGTTGACTACCTACAGGTATTAGACAGGAGGCGTTTCCTTAAACTTGGCGTCGGTGCAGGCTTGCTCACCATGCTTCCCTATGAAAAAGCAGCCGCTGAGAAATATTTCACCTCCGCCAGCATCCTGATTATTGGTGCCGGCGCTGCTGGTATTTCCATAGCCAACCGGCTCAATAATTCACTGGACGGGGCAAAAATTACCATTGCCGGTGCCCGCATTCCTCACCTTTATCAACCCGGTCTGACTCTGGTGGCCTCCGGAGTCTGGCATAAAAGCCGCGTAATAACCCAAACTAAAGAGTGGCTGCCGGATAACGTTAACTGGGTAGCCAAAGATGCGCAGGAGTTCGACCCCGATAATAAACGAGTCACCTTAACCGATGGTCAGATACTGAATTATGACCTTTTGATTATCGCCACCGGCTGCCAGCTAAATTATGACCAGATAGAAGGCATGTCCACCGACCTTATCGGTAAAAACGGTATTGGCAGCGTATACGCCGGGCCGGATGCAGCCGCCAACACCAATAATATGCTGACTCAGTTTATCCATAAGGGACAGGGCAAAGCGATCTTCACCCTGGCAAATACACCGATAAAATGTGCCGGTGCGCCGTTAAAACTCACCTTTACCTCTCTGGACAGATTTGAACAGAGCGGTAAGCGAAAGAATATGGACGTCAGCTTTGTCAGCCCATATAAAAACAGAGTCTTCTCCGTCCCCTTCTACAATGAATTTGTCCTGAACCGCTGGAAAGAACAGAAACTTGATTTTATGGACGAGCGGGTTCTCACCGGCATTGACGCCGGCAACCGGACCGCAACTTTCACTTTTCCTGATGCAAGCACCAAAACTCAGGAGTTCGACTTTATCCATGTTGTACCGCCAATGAGTGCGCCAGACGCCATTCGCAACAGCGAACTGGTATGGCAAAGCGGGAAGATGGCAGGTAATTGGGTCGAAGTGGATCAATACACAATGCAGCACCTCAGATATCCGGAGATATTTGCGGCCGGTGACGTGGCCGGGATACCTTTTGGCAAGACCGCAGCCAGTGTTAAAAAGCAGGTACCTGTAGTTGAAGCCAACGTACTTTCATTTCTGGCAGATAAAGATCTTAGCGCCAAATTCGACGGCTACACCTCCTGTCCGCTGATCACCGCCATCGGCAAGGCAATGCTGGCAGAATTTGGTTATGGTGGTGAGCTGATGCCTTCATTCCCGTTTATCTCACCAAAAGAAGAGTCCTGGGTAGTCTGGATTATGAAAGAAAAAATGCTGCAACCCGCCTATTACGCAATGTTAGACGGCAAGGTTTAAAGGAGGAGTTATGTCAGTTGAAAGCACCATTATTATTATCCTTTATAGTCTGAAGCCCTATTGGTGGGCCGTCGCTGCATTTATATTGCTTCCTATTCTTTGCTATGTGTTCAGGCCAACGACCTTCTATATTCCGGGTAACATCTCTGTCGTTATCGGATTCGTTGTCGGTATCATTGCTGCCTTCGCAACACCGTACCTGACCTACTCAGGATTTGCCTATGTCGACGCCATTGTGGACTGGGTAGCCATAGGCGGAGTGATCCTGGGAGCCACCTTCTATATCTGGCTAAACCTGCAATTACTGTCCAAAGATTAGCCTCGATATAGCTCACATAAAGATCCTCTGAATGAGGATCTTTTTTGATCGTCCTCACAAAATTACATGATAATGGCATTATAATGCGATTATCATTTAACTCACACATCAGGACTGGGCGATGTTTGCTATTCTCGAAGCAAAGCATTCTGGTTTCCTCAACCAAAAATACTGGCTACAAAATATTATCTCCGGCGTTATTGTTGGCGTGGTTGCTCTGCCACTGGGCATGGCTTTTGCCATTGCATCGGGTGCCAAGCCTGAGCAGGGAATTTATACCTCTATTGTTGCCGGTATCATGGTTTCTCTTTTTGGCGGCAGCCGCTTACAGATAGCCGGGCCTACCGGTGCTTTTATCGTGGTTTTGTCAGGAATTACCGCAAAGTACGGAATAGATGGTCTCCAAATCGCTACCATGATGGCCGGGGTGATTCTGGTATGCCTGGGACTTGCCCGGATGGGAGCGGTAATCAAATATATTCCTGCCCCGGTAATCATTGGCTTTACTTCAGGCATTGGAGTAACAATATGGATCGGTCAGTGGCGCGACTTTTTTGGTCTCCCGGCGATTAGCGGTGAACATTTTCACCAGAAGATCCTGCATCTGTTCTCTGTGCTTCCGCAGTTCGACAGCACCACGACTCTGCTTGCCGGCCTTTCTCTGTTTCTGGTTGTGTTTGGTGGCCGTATTCCCGGTTTAAGTAAAGTTCCCGGCCCGCTTATTGCCCTGATTTGCGGCACGCTTATCCAGTATTTTTTCGAGTTTGAGTCGGTCAGAACCATAGGCTCTGCCTTTGGCGGGATCCCTCAGGGTCTGCCTGAGCTGAGCTTTCCCGCATTTAATGATGCACACATCATTGAACTGATTGGTCCGGCATTTACCATCGCTATGCTGGGCTCCATTGAGTCGCTGCTGTCTGCCGTAGTCGCAGACGGCATGGCGGGAACAAAGCATAACTCGAATCAGGAACTGGTCGGACAGGGGCTGGCAAATATCGCCGCTCCTCTGTTTGGCGGCTTTGCGGCAACCGGAGCAATAGCAAGAACCGCAACCAACATCCGCAATGGAGGCAACAGCCCGGTCTCCGGCATAATTCACTCAGTGACTCTGGTACTGATACTCCTGCTGCTGGCACCGTTAGCGGTTCATATTCCGCTGGCAACACTCTCAGCCATACTGTTTGTGGTTGCCTGGAATATGAGTGAAGCCAGACACTTTATAAGAATTGTAAAGCAGGCCCCCAGAGCCGATGTCTCCATCTTATTGATCACCTTTTTCCTGACGGTATTTGCCGATCTGGTCATTGCGGTCAACATCGGGGTTATTCTGGCTACGCTGCACTTCTTAAGAAGAATGGCAGCCAGCGTGGAAGTGAAGGGTGGCTCAGATAAAGGGATTTCAAGGCAGCTAAAATATCACGGTATTGAGAAACTACCTGAAGGTCTGCTTGTGTACGCCGTTGACGGTCCCTTCTTTTTTGCAGCAGTGGATCAGTTTGAACATGCGCTGTCGGTTACACAGACAGAGCTGAAAACCGTGGTTATTGATCTTCAGCAGGTTCCGTTTATGGATATCACCGCCATTCAGACACTTGAGGATGTGATTAAGCAGCTGAAGCTGAAAGGCATTACCGTCCGCCTTTCCGGCGCAAACGCCAGAGTATCGAAAAAACTGCATAAGGCAGGTGTACTGGAACAGGTAGGGCTGGAAAACCGGTTTACGGAACTAAAGGCAGCGGTTAACGCAGGTTAACCGCCCGCCAGAATTCTAGTTTTTCACCTGAGGATTATTCACCGCATCAGTTTGTCCGTAGTCAACACCGTGTTTATTCAGGTAATCACGAATTAGCTGACGGACAACCTGAGACGGCGTGATATCCTGAGACGCACACAGCTGCTCAAGGGCTTGTTTTTTCTTCGGGTCGATAAGGACAGTAAGTCGGGCGCTTTTATTTTCCATTATAAGATCTATCAGTTATTACCATTCGATTATCATTTAATTATCATGCTTAACCGGGAAAAAACAAGTAGCTCATGATAATGGCGTCTTCTTTTCCGTTTTTAGCCGGATAGTAATCCCGTCTTCTGTCGACTTCATTAAACCCGGCTGAATCATAAAGCGCTATTGCTCTGGCATTGCTTTCCCTCACTTCAAGCCAGGCACTTTCTGCCTTTTGTGACTCGCAGTATTCAAGAAAACCGTCCAGCAATTCCCGGCCTATGCCCTGCCCCTGCTTTTCAGGGTTAACGGCAATATTTAGCAGAGTGACTTCGCCCACAATATTCTGGGCATAGAAATAACCAAGCACATTGTCCCTGTTGTCGACCAGCACGTGATGACAACCGCCACGGCTTGAAAGATCGTTAATCAGAGACTGAGACCAGGGATGAGTATGGGCAAGCTTTTCGATTTGCCAGACCTGAGGCAGATGCGCTTGCTGCATCGGAATAAGTTTATGAGTCATAGGAACAGATCTGCTGCCACAATGCTCTGCGCAGCTCTACATTACCATCAATTTCGTTTAACAGAGGAGAGGTGAGGATATTGGCCTCTTCCAGCGGGCTGGCTTCACATCCGGAAAACCAGACCCACTTCAGGCCACCTGACTGAATCTGATTTAGCTGGTGCGGATAAATGTGTCTGGCCTGATCCAGCGTCAGCTTAATGCTCTTGAGCACCTTTTCAAACATAACCACGATCTCGCCTTCCGGCTTTTCCGGAGAGACCAGCAGTAACCTGCAGTTTTCATCAAGCACAACAGGGGCGGCTTCATAGCCCTCTATTCGTTCCGGGTGTTCAAGAGTCCAGGAGTCAATACCCATTTCCGCCAGATAACTCTGGGTCTTTCTTGTCATCTGTCTGCCTTAAACCTGCGCAAACTCTTCGCTGTACTGAATAAGGCCTTTTTTCCCGTCGAAAATACCCGGCTCCAGCTCAGCAACTCTGAAGGCACCTTCAGGCACTTCCCACTCGCAACTAAAACCAAAATCAGCCGAATCTTTGAAACCATAGCGACCATAGAAAGCAGGATCCCCCAGCACAACACAGGCTGAGTAACCAAACTGATACAAAGACTCCAGACCTTCCTTTATCAAATCGCCGGCAATCCCCTGATTGCGGTACTCTTCTTTTACCGCCACCGGTGCCATTCCCTGCCAGCCCAGATCTTCACCTTCCAGACTAACCGGGCTGAACATAACGTAACCGACAACTTCACCTTCGTCATTACAGGCCACCAGCGCCAGAGTGAGTTTTGCATTTTCTCTCAGCTTCATCACCAGACTGGCTTCAGCCTCTGTTTCAAAAGCCGATTTAAGCAGTGCGTCTACCGGCAGAATATCTGCAGGCGCTTCAGTTCGAATAAGCATTAGTGTCCCCGGAATCAAGGTTTTCTTCCTGCATACCTTTGTAAACAAAGTCTGCCAGTTGGTTAATCATGACCTGCAACGCCTTAGGCAAAGCATCCAGATCTATGCTGTCCATTAAGTTTTTTACTTCCAGTCCCAGCTCAGTATCGCCTTCAATACTTAACCTGCGCTGGAAGAAAAGCGTATCCGGGTCTTCCTTGCGTCCGGCAATAAGAACAAGATCATTCAGCTTTCCTGAAAAACTCACGTCTTCCTGTTCAGTTTTATCGGAAACAACAAGCTTCTCATCCTGATAGCTGATAAACCAGTTCAGGTTCAGGTCAACGACAGAAACTCTTAACCATTTGTCTTCCAGAAACTCAAAGTCACCATCTTCAAGAGACTCATGAAACACCTGCTTTAGCCCTTCCAGGAGGACGGTTTTTTGAACAGATTTAGGTAAAAACTGGACTGGAGGTCTCAAAATGCCTGCAGCATTGTGAACCAAATGCTTTCGAATCTTGTTTAGCACAGCTGTTTTCCGTTAGTTTGTTGCTTCAATTTCGCCATGATAGTGGATATTCTCAGGAATATCCTAATATTTCTTAAAAATAGCGTCGGGTGTTTAGCCATTTTACTTCCGCGCTTTCACATATCTGCTATCAGGGTTATAGTACTATAAGTTGTAAAAGTATCGGCAGAGTAATATTGATGCATAACTGTTTTTGTAGTTTCCACAGTATAAACTCGTATAAATTTTGGTAATTCATTGATGCCCGCGCTAAAGCAAATACAAAAGTGGTTTTCACAACTAACGGATCCAAGTCCGTTTCTTTTTGCTGTGCTGGATAACAAGCACAATTACAGCAGTGTAAACAGTCGGTACTGTGAGATTGCCGGTTTATCTAAAGACGAACTGCAGGGAATGAACGATATTAAGGTGCTGGGTGAAAACTTCTACAAGCATCTAAAACCCTATTATGATCGTGCTTTTCAGGGCGAGTCTGTTGAGGCTGAAATCACCCTCAACGACCATGAGCATGAAACCAGCATGCATTTTAGCGTTTCACCTGTTTTAACTGATGGCCGCATTGAGCTTATTACTTTCCATGCCATCGATACATCAGAGAAGCAGATCCTGACCCGCTCACTGGCCGAGTCTGAGTCCAAGTTTAATACCCTTTCTGACCTGATCCCCGACGGATTTCTGCTGGTAGAGAACGACACCATTATTGCCTCAAATCCGGTTGCCGTGCGTCTGCTGGGCTTTAACAGCTCTGAAGATCTGCTGGGCGAAAATATGGGCAGGCTGTTTATTGATGAGACAACCAAAACCGTATTTAACGGCAGACTGGCAGGTCTGCTGGAAGAGTCTTCCATTACCTGTATGACAGGGGCACGTTGTGGTGTTGAGCGAAAGGTGCATCTGCGCGCAGATAAAACTCTGGTGCTGGGTAACGATTCTCATATCGTTATTATTGAAGATGCCGACGATACCAACTCAGGCTCATCGGAAAGTAGCCATGATTCCCATTTCGACTCCCTAACCAAACTCTATAACCGCTATGGATTCACTAAGCGGCTGGAGCACTTTATCAACAACCAGACTCCGCTGGTGATGCTCTATCTGGATATTGACAACTTCAAGAATATCAATGACTCACTGGGCCACCATATCGGTGATAAAGTGATTCAGGAAGTCTCCTCCCGGCTTCAGCGACTGCTTCCGGCGCAGGCCATCCTCGGACACCTTGGCGGTGATGAATTCGGTATTATCCTCCCTGAACCGGAACAGGCGAAAACCGATGAATATCTGGCAGAACGCATTATTTCGCTAATCAATCAGCCTTTTGATCTGCACCACTTTAGCAAACGCCTTGCCTGCTCTATCGGTAGCGTCAGCTACCCGGGTGACGGCAACGATGCACGGCTCCTGCTGCAAAACGCCGATACTGCCATGTACGAGGCTAAAAACCGGGGCCGAAACCGTCTGGTGAAATACCATGACCAGATGAATAAAGAAGCCCGGATGCGGTTATGGCTGGAAATTGAACTGCAAAAAGCACTGCAACAGGACGGCCTGGAAGTCTGGTATCAGCCAAAGGTTAATGCCAAAGACTTCAGCATCAATGGTGCCGAGGCACTGATTCGCTGGAAGCACCCGATAGAAGGCTATATCAGCCCTGGCGCTTTCATTCCTGTTGCCGAAAAAGCCGGCCTTATTGAGCATATCGGCCGGGTTGTAATGCGCGATGTATTCTCTACAGTTAAACGCTGGAAGATTCAGGGCATACTGCCGGGGCGTGTGGCAATTAACCTGTCGCCGGAACAGTTTGGTAATGCCAAGCTTATCGACTATATGGAAAAGCTGCTAAGAACCACGGAACTGGATCCCAACTGCATTACCTTTGAGCTAACTGAAAGCGCGGTAATGAGCGATAGTGAGCACACACTTCAGATGCTGAATGCTATCAAGAATCTTGGTTTTGCACTCTCTATTGATGACTTTGGTACAGGCTACTCGTCGCTTTCTTATCTGGCCCGGTTCCCTATAGACGAACTTAAGATTGACCGCGCATTTATCACAGATATTGATACGCTGCCGAAACAGGTCACTGTTATCGAAAACATCATCAATCTGGGTAAATCTCTGGATCTCTCTGTTGTGGCAGAAGGTGTCGAAACAAGGCAACAGGCAACCCTGCTGTCTAACCTGAACTGCCATTCAATTCAGGGTTTCCACTTCCACAGACCACAGCCTCGTCAGGAAGTCGAAGAGCTGTTTGCGATGAACCGCAGATACAAAAACTAAGAAACGAATTTAACCATTATTCTAACAAATTAAGTCTATGGAACTTTTATGTCCGGCAGGAAACCTGCCTGCACTGAAAACAGCAATTGACTGCGGAGCCGATGCGGTTTATATCGGCTTTAAAGATGACACCAACGCCCGCCATTTCGCCGGCCTGAATTTCACCGGAAAGAAACTGGAAAGAGCGGTCCAGTATGTACGTGATCACAACAGAAAACTGCATGTGGCACTGAATACTTTCGCGCATCCGGACGGTTTTGAACGTTGGACCAAAGCGGTGGATAACGCGGCTGCCATGGGTGTCGATGCCCTGATTGTCGCCGATATTGCCATTCTGGAATATGCGGCAACCCGCTATCCGGATCTGGAGCTGCATCTGTCTGTTCAGGCATCAGCCACCAACTCGTCTGCCGTCCGGTTCTACCGGGATAACTTCAATGTTAAACGGGTTGTTCTGCCGCGTGTACTTTCCATTCATCAGGTAAAACAGCTGTCACGCAATATCCCTGAAGGCGTTGAGCTGGAAGTTTTTGCTTTCGGCAGTCTTTGTATTATGTCTGAGGGCCGTTGCTATCTTTCATCCTATATGACGGGTGAATCACCGAACACGGTTGGGGCCTGCTCTCCGGCTAAATATGTACGCTGGCAGGAAACGGAAAGCGGCCTTGAGTCGCGCCTGAACGACATACTGATTGATAAATATGCTCCGGGTGAGAACGCAGGTTATCCGACACTGTGCAAAGGCCGTTTTGATGTCACTTTAGATGGCGAAACCAAGCGTTATCACGCACTAGAAGAGCCAACCAGCCTGAATACGCTTTCCCTTCTGCCAGAGCTTTTTGCTGCCAATGTTGCTTCAGTTAAAATTGAAGGCAGACAACGAAGTCCGGCTTACGTCGAGCAGGTCACCAGAACCTGGAGAGCGGCGATAGATGCCTACCTTGCCAACCCGGAAGCTTATCAGGTGAAAGATGCCTGGAACGCCGCTCTGGCAAACGTATCAGAGGGTACTCAGACCACCCTTGGTGCTTATCACCGTAAATGGCAGTAATGGAGAGCCTAATGGATAACCAAATGAAATATGCGCTTGGCCCGCTTCTCTATTTCTGGCCAAAACAGGATGTGGAAGCTTTTTACAATAAAGCGAAGGCATCAAATGCAGACATCATCTACCTTGGTGAGTCTGTCTGTTCAAAGCGACGAGAAATGAAACTCCCGCACTGGCTGGATATCGCCAAAGAGCTCTCTTCGGCAGGAAAACAGGTGGTACTTTCCACCATGGCGCTGCTTGAAGCGCCAAGTGAAGTCAATGCGATGAAAAAGTACATCGACAATGGCGAGTTTGCCATTGAAGCCAATGATGTCTCCGCGATTCAGCTGGCCTTTGAGAAGAAGGTGCCTTTTGTCGTCGGCCCGGCAGTAAACGCCTACAATGCTCATACACTTAAGCTATTCCTGAAACAGGGAATGACCCGCTGGTGTATGCCGGTAGAGCTTTCCAGAGACTGGCTGAGCAATACCCTGATTCAGTGTGAAGAGTTGGATATCCGCAATAAGTTTGAAGTAGAAGTCTTCAGCCACGGCTACCTGCCTCTGGCCTATTCAGCCCGCTGCTTCACAGCCCGCGCTGAAAACCGCCCTAAGGATGAGTGCGAAACCTGCTGCATCAATTATCCCACAGGACTTCAGGTTTCCAGTCAGGAGGGCCAGTCGGTATTCAACCTAAACGGCATCCAGACTCAGTCCGGTTACTGCTACAACCTGATCAACGACCTAAAGAGCATGAAAGGACTGGTTGATGTTGTCAGGCTAAGTCCGCTTGGCGTTGAGACCTTCTCACAACTTGACAGCTTCCGAGCCAATGAAGGCGGCAACAACCCGGTTACGATTGCTGACAGGCAGTGTAATGGGTATTGGCATCAGTTGGCGGGGTTGGAGGTTAAGTAAAGGGTTATGGGGTTATATTACTCAGTTGTTTAATTTTATCAACGATAGCCCTAAGCCCATTCCCTCTCGACGCACTCAAATGCTCAATCAACCCTAGCTGTTCAAAATAGCCATCAATATCAAACGTCTGAATCTCTTCCGCTGTTTTCTCATTATAAGCAGCCATTACCAAAGCAATCAGACCACGCACAATACGGGCATCTGAATCTGCGCAGAAGTGCCACTTTCCGTCTTCAAACTTACTTACCAGCCAGATCTGACTTTCACAGCCAGCAACCATCAGCTCCTCAGTTTTGAGTTCATCAGGCATCTTTGGCAGCTTTTTAGACCACTGAATAACCTTGCGATACTTGTCTTCCCAGGAATGACAGGAGGACATGGCTGAAACTATGTCGTTGGTGGTGATTTCGGAAGGGAATGGGGAGGTTGGGAAGGTCATGTTAAAGGGTCCTGGAGGTTATGGGGTTATGGGGTTATGGGGTTATGGGGTTATGGGGTTATGGGGTTATGGGGTTATGGGGTTATGGTAACCCTATAGCCCATAGCCCTCAAGGGCAAAGCCCGCCCCATCGCCTATTAACTATGCTTAGCTATCAACTTCTCAATAATCCTAGAAACCGCCACAAACCCAAAGGTAGCCGTAACCACAGTCGCAGCGCCAAACCCTGCCGCGCAGTCCATTTTCTTTGGTCCTTCTGCGGTGGCTTTGGTTGAGCAGACCGAACCGTCTGGTTGCGGGTATTTTAACTGCTCGGTTGAGAATACGCAGTCGATACCGAATTTGCGTTGCGGGTTCTTACTGAAATTATAGAAGCGGCGCAGGTTATCTTTGATTTTTTTTGCCAGCGGGTCCTGAATAGTGCGCGCCAGATCGGCTACCTGAATCTGAGTCGGATCGGTCTGGCCTCCGGCGCCTCCGGTAGCAATCACCTTGATCTTGTTTCTTTTGCAGTAAGCCAGCAGTGCTGCTTTTGGCTTTACGCTATCGATGGCATCAAGAACATAGTCGAACTCTTTGGTAATGTACTCGCCGACATTTTCAGGAGTGATGAAATCATCAATCAGATTCACTTTGCAATCCGGGTTAATCAGTTTTACCCGCTCAGCCATCACTTCCACTTTTGCCTGACCGACTGTGCCTGTCATCGCATGGATCTGGCGGTTAATATTGGTTACACAGACATCATCCATATCGATAAGCGTCAGTTCACCAATACCACTTCTTGCCAGAGCTTCCACCGCCCAGGAGCCCACACCACCAATGCCGACAACACAAACGTGAGCCGCGCGCAAAATCTCCACTTCGCTATTACCATACAGGCGTCTGGTGCCGCCAAATCGCTGGTCGTAAGATTCTGATGCCGGGGTTGTCAGTTCACGCATAGCTATGTCCGATCTATTGATAGAAAAAAGAAGAGTGCGTTTTATACGCACTCTTTTATGAAATGTCTACAGCTAACCCGATATTACTTTTGTGGCTTTTGCATCAGCCAGGGCATCTCAGAAAAGGTGTTTTCCAGCCCCAGTTTCCAGACTCTGCCAAAGTGCTTATAGTGCCCGGCTTCGGTTCCCGCTCTCGGGCCCATACCGTGATAGTAATCAAGATGGTTCTGCTTAACCGCACCGCCGGTATCCAGAGCTATCAGCAGTTTCAGCTCATGAACGCCACTCCATGTGCCATCCGGCTTAAGCAGAGGTACTTCAGCCAGCAAAGGGGTACCCATAGGAATATAATCTCTGTCTGCCGCTACAGCCGACATTGGCAGTAAGGGAATGCCTGCGGTCCCGCGCACAGCGGCATCTTCCCTTGGCAGAAAGAAGACAAATGAAGGGTTCTGCTCAAGCAGCTCCTGAACGGTTTCCTCATCATTTGCCAGAACCCACTCTTTAATGGCTTTCAGCGACATTTTAGCCCGCGGCACTTCCCCTCTTTCAATCAGCACCTTACCTATGCTGACATAAGGCTTCTTGTTTTTACCGCCATAGGCAAAGTACTGGAGCGTGTCATCATCTTCAAAATGAACAAAGCCACTGCCCTGCACTTCCATAATAAAAGGGTCGATCATATTGGCCGCATAACCCAGCTCAAGTCCTAAGCCATCAAAAGCACCGTCATAGATTTGCGCTCGGGTCGGACAGTCATCGCTACACTCAGGCTTGGCATACAGCGGGTATTTAAACTTGTCATCAGCTTCATGACGCAGTTCGATAACCGGTGAAAAATAACCGGTAAACAGAACATTTCCCTGCTTGTCTCCACCTCCTAGCTGGGCAAACTGAACACCGAAATTCGCCAGCTCAGACGGGTCGCCACTTTGCACAATCCAGGCATTCAGCTGTTCATACAAAGGCTGGTATTTTTCTGCCAGTGAAGGTGAGTTTGTCACGACCTGCTCAGCCTGTTTTTCGAAAGCGGTAAAATCCCGTGGCTGGTCAGATTCAACTGTCCCGACTTGATTCAGCGTATTGCGAAATTCGGTATCGAAATACTGCTGTCCGCGATCGGTAGGGCGCGCACAACCAAAAAGTAGTGAAACGCATAAAAGGGGAATAAAAGTTTTAAGCACTGATTTTTCCATTTAGTTAGCCAATAGCTCTGACTCTTCAGCCATCTCTTCTGTGTCCGGCTCCTCTGTTCCCTTTAAGCGAAAGGTAGACTGATAATGGACCGGAGCCACTCTCTGCAACTCTGTCATTTCTTCATTTTTTACTTTATAGACAAACTCTTTGCCTTCATAGTGATATCTGAGCTCGCGTCCGTTAAATGTATATTTAGTATCAACAATTCTCTCTTCCACGTAGATACCCTCTTCGCGGACGATAAACCGGTCTCTGGCAAAGTGTGGCACACCCTGCTCGATCCACTCACCGTAGATCTGAACCTTATTCTGATACTCCTGCTTTTCAATATAGCGGTTAAGCAGAACACTTCCCGCGCCCAAAACAAGCAGAAGAAGCAGACCACCCACAAGCACTATCGCTTTTTTTAACTGCTGAGATTCCTGTTCCACCCAACTACTCTCTTTCTCGAACATAATCTAAACCAATAACTAATCTAATTGTATACACCAAGCTGAGCTAAGTTAATACAAACATAAATATCTTGTTGCAAAATAGAAAAACCATTTGAATATGAGTGAATTTTAATTCAATATTAGAGCATAAAATTTCAACGAAGATTTGATATGAAGATTCGAAGCACCCAACTTGTAAAAGGTTTCAGGCAATCCACACCCTATGTTAATGCTCACCGGGATAAAACCATGGTGATCATGCTGGGCGGAGAAGCCTTTGAAGCAGCAAATTTTACGAACATTATCAGTGACATTGCGCTACTACACAGCCTGGGTGTAAAAATCGTGTTGGTTCATGGAGCAAGATCGCAAATTAACCACATACTCGGGCAAAATGGACATACAACCCCTTACCACAAAGGTATTCGGGTTACCGACGAACATGCTTTGAATCTGGTGATGCAGGCCGCAGGTCAACTGCAACTTTGTATTACAGCCCGTCTGTCAATGAACCTGAACAACACCCCTATGGCCGGTACTCAACTGAATGTAGTCAGCGGGAACTTTATTGTGGCCCAGCCACTGGGAGTGGATGACGGCATAGATTACTGTCACAGCGGTAAAGTTCGCAGAGTGGATGTGGAAGCTATCAATCAGGTTCTGGATCAGGGCTCAATTGCCCTTGTTGGCCCGGTTGCAGGTTCCGTTACCGGTGAGGCCTTTAACCTGCTTTCGGAAGAAGTCGCCACTCAGATAGCCATCCGCCTTAAAGCCGATAAGTTAGTGGGCTTTTGCTCTGAGCAAGGTATTCTGGACGAAGAAGGGGAAGTTATCGCTGAATTATTCCCTAGTGAAGCAGAAAAAATACTTAAAAAAGTGGAGCAGGAACTGGATCACTCCAAAGACAGCAGCACAGGCACCCTTCGCTTTTTACGCGGTGCCATTTCAGCCTGCCGTGCCGGTGTTCCAAGAAGCCACCTTATCAGCTACAACATTGATGGCGCGCTGATTCAGGAGCTGTTCTCCTTTGATGGTATTGGTACTCAGGTTGTTATGGCCAGTGCCGAGCAGATCCGCAGTGCTCAGATCGATGATATCGGTGGTATCCTGAACCTGATCCGTCCACTTGAAGAGCAGGGAATTCTGGTACGCCGCTCCAGGGAGCAGCTTGAGCAGGAAATCCATAAATTCACCATTATTGAAAAAGATGGCCTGATCATCGGCTGTGCCGCTCTTTATACCTACACAGAAGACAAGATGGCCGAAATGGCTTGTGTGGCTATTCATCCTGACTACCGGGACGGAAACCGTGGCCTGGTGCTGTTAAACAGCGTTAAGCAACGCTCTAAATCTCTGGGCATCGAAAGAGTCTTTGTACTGACCACTCACAGCCTTCACTGGTTCAGGGAGCAGGGCTTCTACGAAATTCAGGTTTCCGATCTGCCGATGGAAAAGCAGGATCTGTATAACCTGCAAAGACGCTCAAAAATACTGGCTCTGGACGTCTGAAAATTTACCTAATTATCAATAACTAACTATCAACCGATAATTTTTTATATCTATTTATGGCTGAACTGCTTTTTTTTTAAGCGGGAAATATATAGAATTGAATTTGCTCAGTTGGCTCAAGAAAGAAGGATGTTGCCCTACACGGAAGATGGCGGGCCCATATAATAAATCTTGATGAGCATTAAAGTATGAGAACTGTAGTTTGTAACTCTGCCCAGAGTTTTATCGATATGGCGGAGAATGATTTTCTTAACGGCCTGAACGTGCATTGCGTTTTTCCGGTTAACGAAAGTGTTAAGAAAATGATTATTCATTGCCAAAAAAGGCACCAGATCAAAAGTATTACCTTCTCTAAGGCTGTACTTGCTGAAGCCTGATTATAATAATCCAGACCTGAAAACAGAGGCTTAGCTTATGCTAAGCCTCTGTTTTTTAGTTCAGCTTATCCATTAAACCACTCATTCTCTCTGTTCTGGTATTGACGCTTTTTACCAGTACGGAACTGTCTCCAACCAAAGTCAGCGTTTTTTTCGCTCTGGTTATACCGGTATAAATCAGCTCTCTGGTCAGTACCGGCAGGTATTCACCCGGCAGCAAAATCAACGGATTTTCAAACTCACTGCCCTGAGATTTGTGTATTGTCATTGCATAAGCCGTTTCATGATCCGGAACCCGGCTTGGAAGCACAGCCTTAATTTCACCATCAGGCAGCTCAAAATACACTTTCATTTTCAGCTCGGAGTTTTCCTTACTTAACAGGCAGATACCAATATCACCATTATAAAGTCCGGTGGAATAATCATTTCTGGTGATCATAACGGGTCTGCCCGGATACCAGACATCTTCTCCCGGATAAATAAGACCTTTTCGGGCTAACTCTTTCTCTATACGCTGATTTAAACCGGCAACACCAAAGTCCCCTTCCCTTACCGCGCAAAGCACCCGGAAACGGCTAAACTGCTTCAGTGCACTTTTGGCTTTTATATCGGTCTGCTCATCATCTGAATTGTCGCTCACCAGCTTCAGGTATGAAGTGTAATTATCACAGCTTATCTTTAACATCTGCTTGTAGCTGCTTTCATCCAGAGGCAGATAGTCAATATCTTTAAATCTATTGCAGATACCGCTTAGTCCAGAGCTTGCCCCCCGGTTTACTGCCTTCGCCAGTTGACCAATCCCCGAGCGGGCATCAAAGCGGTAGCTCTTTTGCAACATACAAAGCGAATCTGAAACCACACCGGCAGACATACCGGTTCTGAACTGAGCAAAGCCGGTTAACAGGGATAACTTATGCCCCTGCTGCTGACTGTACCCGGACTGCCCCATAGAGCAGATATCGCCAAGCACAGCCCCGGCCTCAACCGAAGAGAGCTGGTCTTTATCACCAAGCAGGACCAGGCGGGCATGTTGTGGCAAGGCATCAAGCAGCTTGTACATCATTGGCAAATCCACCATGGAGGCCTCATCCACCACCAGCAGATCCAGATGAAGAGGGTTAGCCTGGTTATGCCTGAATTCAGCCCGGTTAGGAACCGCACCCAATAAACGGTGAATGGTTCCGGCCTCGGTGGGAATCAGCGCTTTCACTTCATCACTAACCGGCAGCTCTCTTAATGCGTTACCCAGCGATTCCGTCAGCCTTGCAGCCGCTTTACCCGTTGGTGCTACCAGCTTGATATTCATGGTTTTTCCGCCACTACGGCTATGATCCGCGATCACTGCCAACAGCTTAGCAACCGTGGTTGTCTTACCGGTTCCCGGACCACCTGAAATCACCGCCAGACGCTGATTGAGCGCAACAGCTGCTGCCACTTTCTGCCAGCTCATACAGACATGAAGTGGGACGAGTTTATCCAGTCCGGCAAGCTGTTCGCTATCCGTTGCCTGAATCAGAACAGAATCTACCGCTGACCAGTCGATCTGCTCAGGTAATACAACATCCAGATAATCACAAACCAATTGCTGACGTTCTATCTGAGTGGTCTGCTTCTCCTGAAGCGCATAAAAAAGGTAGTGATACTGGCGTTTAAACAGATTATCCAGAGTGCTGCGCAGAGCAGTGACCTCTTCGTTTTTTAGTTCCAGTGGCTCACTAAGTTGTTGCAGCTTTTCTGCCACCTTCATTTCGTAGTGCCAGTAGCGCTGCAGGTAAAGGCGTTTTCCGTCGAATATCAGAGGCAGAGAGTCACCCTCACCGCCCACAACTGAAGATTCTTCCAGTAATTCAGCCCAGTTACAGCCACCTACCTGTTGCGAAAGCTGCCTTGCACTTTCCCCATACAAACCAAGGGCAGCCACAAAGTTAAACTCCAGCGGAGTCATGCAGATATGCCCCTTTGAAAGCTCGGCACTCAGCACACCTGCAATAAAGCCGATAGCTTGCGGATTGTCGCTTTCATGGGATGCAATAAACCTGGCAAACTGATAATCAAGCTGGCGAATTGCTCCTCTCTGAGCAAGAGATTGCAGAAGATTAAGCATGTGCCACCTCCTGTCCGTCAATCAGAGAGTCCAGTGCTTCCAGCATCGCCTTTTCCGGTCTGGCTGAGAATATCCCACTTCCCGATTCAGGGCTGCTTCGCTTATCAATGCCACGTAAAAACAGGTAATAGACTCCGCCAAAATGCTGTTCATAGGAGTAGTCTGCAATACGGCTTTTCAGGAAACGGTGCAGCGCAAGTGCATAAATCTGGTACTGGAGATCGTATCTGTGATCAATCATCGCCTGATTAAGAGCCTCTTTATGATAATCGGTGACATCATCACCTAAATAGTTGGATTTCCAGTCAAGCACGTAATATCTGCCCTGATGCTCAAACACCAAATCGATAAAGCCTTTCAGCATGCCGCTGGCGGTATGGAATCCCAGATCACCGGCTTTTTCGGATAAGGCGTCATACTGCTGCGCAATCTGATTAAGCTGCGGGGAAGAGAGCGCCGTAATGGGCAGCATAAACTCCATCTCCACCAGCCGGCTTTTTTCGTCCTTCTGATTGAGACAAAGATCCTTGCCATCCAGCGGAGTAGAAAGAACCGTGTCCACCAGCTCTTCAAGCACCTCCTGCCAGTCGGCATCATACTGCTCTTTTTCCAGCAGCTTTTCGATAATCTCACGGTTTTTTTCAGAACCGGCCGGAAGGGTAAAGTCCACTTCTTCAAAAAGCGTATGTAAAAATGTGCCGGGTCTGGCACCCTTAGGGAAGGTAAAGATGGACCTGGCCGGCTCCTCCGGTTCCGTTTCCGGCATATCATCCAGAGAGTCCACATCCAGGCCTGCGATTTCAAGCCCGCTATCCTGGGTGCTGTGGCCCTGTTTTACCAGGCCGGAATAACTGGTGATCCACCAGCTCCGGTCTATCTCCCGGGTCAGCCTGTTTGCGCTAAGCTCTTTTCGCTCCAGCGCTTCATCGGCAAAAAGTGACATCTGAGTATCACTGTCATAGGGAGCCGGAAGATCGGCGATATTCAGAACATCCCTTAAACCGCCCGTCTTTCGGGCCAGTTCTGTCGCCAGCTTAGCCGCCTCTGCTTCCTCACCGTTCTGGATAAGATGGCCGATAGCCCCAAGATGAGCACCGGACGGATTGCTTCTTTTCATTCCCTTACGGACAGGAGCAATACCCACAAAGCAGCCATAAACCGCACGTGTCAGAGCAACATACAAAAGCCTCAGATCTTCAGCCAGGCGCTCTTTATCCGCCAGTGCCAGAGCCGGTTTTGATTTGGTGATATCCAGTATGGTCTGATGCTTTTCTTCATCAAAATACCTTGCCGTTCCCGCTTCACGGTAAGTGCTGGCAAAGGGCAGGAAAACAAACTCATACTCAAGCCCTTTGGATTTGTGGATAGTGACGATCTGGACCAGATTCTTTTCAGACTCCAGTCTCTGAATCTCTTCATCACCCACCCCTTTCTCTCCTGAATGCGCCTCTTCAATCTGCTCGGAGAACCATCTTAACAAGCCATGGTGGCTGTCTGTTTCAAGACTTGCCTGCTGCAAGAGTTCGGCAAGGTGCAGATAGTCAGTCAGAAGCCTTTCTCCTGCCTCTTCGGTCAGCAGGTTTTCGGCAATATGCCGCTTGCTCATAACAGAGCGCAGCATCGGCATTACACCGCGCATCAGCCAGAGTTTCCGGTATTCTGAAAACTCGCCGATAATATCTTCCAGCAGGTTTTCATCCTGATTCAGCTTATCCAGCTCACGGCTGTCCATAAAGAAGAGATCCGATGCCAGTACTGCCCTGAGCGCTGATTCATCTTCAGGGTTTAACACCGCGGTAAGGATTCTTCTGATATCGGTCGCAGCCGGGCTGGCATAGACACTGTCACGGTTAGAAAGATAAACACTGGCGACACCCTTTTTAGACAGGGCCTGTTTTATCATGGCGCCTTCTGAGCCCGTTCTTACCAGAACGGCAATATCGCCCGCCTGAATATGATGCTTTCTGTTTTTGCCGTCCACATACTGGGCTAAGCCCTGCTTCGACATCTCCAACATGGCATGAATCTGGTTGGCGGTTGCCTGAGACATACTGTCCAGATAATCGCCTTTGGAAACCGGATCCTCGCTATCTTCAATCCAGAAAGTAAGTGCTGATTGTTTTTTCCGGTTAAGGACCCAGTGGCGTTTACCCGCATCCGGGCTATGGGTAACCGGAAGAAAAGGAATATCGCTGTCGTATAAAAACGGAGAGTCAGAGAACTTAAATATCTCATTAACAGCGGCAACCATACAGGCACTGGAGCGCCAGTTTGTTCCCAGTGTGTAGTGATCACTTACTTCGTTTCTTGCCTTGATATAGGTGAAGATATCCGCGCCCCGGAAACCATAGATAGCCTGTTTAGGGTCACCGATCATAAACAGCCCTGTTTCCGGATTATTCAGATAAACCCGGCCGAAAATGCTGTACTGCATCGGGTCGGTATCCTGAAACTCATCAATCATTGCCACCGGATACAGCTCGCATATCCGCCCCGCCAGCATGCCTTCTTCATCAAGATCAATGGCACTGGACAGCTGAGTCAGCAGGTCATCAAAAGAGAGCCAGCGTTTTTGCTGTTTTGCCTGCTCCAGCATCTCGCGACAGTTCTGTATGGCATGAGCAAGTACCGGCTCTTTCAGGCTGGGCTTTTCAGAAATAAACTGATTGATTGAGTGAAAAACTTCATGCTCAGGCAGCTTTTTACCTTCCGCTGTTTTCTCCCGAAGAAAATCTGCTGAGAACTTTTCCAGCTGTTCCGGGTAGTTATAATTGACGGTTTCACTGGCTGCCCACTCCGATATCAGGGCAATCCAGGCTGGCAGGTTCTTTTTAGTAAATGAACGCTTACTGACATCAGAAGCACTGATAATTCCGGCGATATCATCCTGGCACTCCTGCCACTCACGCTTTAGTTTATCAATCCGGTCAAGGTTAGCCTGATGCAGATTTTCCAGACTTCCGCTCATTGGCGTAACAGTCAGTTGCAGAGGGTTCCCGGTCAGGTAGCCTGAAATTTCTTTTAGCAGTGTCTTGGGTGAAGACCAGTAATCTCTTATCTGCGCCGCCAGCATATGGGAAAGCGAGTAGAAGTTTTTACGCCAGTAATCGGAGACCACCAGTGACTTTAATTTAGATTCATCGGTAACAAATTCGTTATTAAAGCGACTGCCCGACTCAAAGGCATTCTGAGTCAGCATTCGCTGGCAGAATCCGTGGATGGTGTAAACCGAAGCCTCATCCATCTGACGCTCGGCATCCAGCAGAGTTCTGGCCGCCCAGGGATGATCTTCGATATCCTCAAGCAGAGGCTTAATAACCGGATCACTGCTGACACCGCGCATAAAGGCGATTCTGGCATCATGAATCCGGCTTCTGATCCTGTCCCTCAGCTCAGCTGTTGCCGCTTCAGTAAAAGTCACCACCAGAATCTGATCCACGGTCAGCGGTTTCTGATGTCTGCTCTCTTCGGTGCCGTGCCCAAGTAAAAGGCGCAGATAAAGACCGGCGATGGTAAAGGTTTTACCTGTACCTGCCGAGGCTTCTATCAGTCTTGCTCCATGTAATGGAAAAGTCATGGTGTCGAGCGTTTGTGCCATTTCTCTGCCTTGTACCTTATTTTCTTCTGCGATGAATAGTGTGAGCCTGATCAAACAGCATATGTGATCCACCGCTAATAAATTTTAATTAATTACAATATGTGAATATATGAGAAGAGGTTTCGGGATCTGACTCACGGAATGTCATTCTCCCAATCGCTAGTATCGCTTCCACAGAATTTGTGGTCCCTCTGACCCTTGTGGCTGACCTGCGAAAAACCCTACACACAACTATTTTAAAGCAGGCAGCCACCCTACTTCTCTTCTGTGCTTCCCATATACTCTTCAATATCTTTACTGTGCGCTAAGGCGTTTAGTAATACACTTTGTGCATGTTGCAAAAGCTGTACGGATAAGGCTTCATTCCACTCAGGCCAGACCCGAGCAATATAGCTGTCCCGGCCTTCACCGCTGAAGTTATAGCCATCGTTAAAGGCTTTTTCCATTTTGCTAATCTCATCACCCTTTCCGCTCATCAAGGCTTCCGCTCCCGCCAGAACTGTTTTAGGAAAATAAGCTAACGGCTGATTCATACCCTCAAAGTAAAGCTCAACCAGGTGCTGTAAATAGACACCCGCTGACACAGAGTCAACCGGAAGCAGCACTTGATGCTGAATACCTTTGGCAGGATCCAGGCCGATTAAATGAGTTACCTTTGACTGAGCACTTACCGACATACAAAGGTGATCAATCCAGGCTGACAGCCAGTCCTGAGAGCGGATTTTGCCGCTGCGGTAACGAACCATTCCCGCCTGGTACTGACCGGATAACCAGCCGGTCAGCTGACAGCTTTTCTCCCTGCCTGCCGGTGTTATCTGAATATCCACCTCAATATCTTCCGCCGGGCTTTGGGTAATAAAGCTAAGCTCTTGCAGCAGTGCTGCGGCCTTTTCCTTGCCGGCTTCAAACTCAATATCACCAAAAGCGCCCACGGGAAGCACACCGACGGCTTTCTGATGCCGGATAAAACGCTCAGTTTCAGACTCTTCACTCTCGCCGGAGGATCTTGCCTCAAGCAATGTTTCCAGCAATGAATCGCGCAGCTTATAACTTTCCAGTCCATTTAAAACAAACGGCTCTTCATCTTCCTGCTGCTCGGCGGCATAGGCAAAATTTACCTTCAGGCGACGGTTAAAAAAGTACTGAACCGGCAGTCTCCAGAAGCGGTGCAGCTCTGTCAGCGGCAGCTCCATCTGAGTATCCGCTTCCTGCCAGATATCTTCCAGAGGCTGAATAAAGGGTTTACGCGACTGGCCTTTTTCATTCACCACAGGCAGCCATTCGCTGGCATAACTTGGCATCTCTGCGCTAAAGGCTGACTCACTAAAGGGCACCATTGGATGAAAATGCTCAAGCCAGCTTTTTACACTTGCTGCAGAGTCATCTGCAGGCAGGCTTTCATCACCCTCAAAACAAAAGTTCTCAGCACAATAATCAATAAGTTCCGAGACCAGAATGGAAGGAACCCGCTCACTGTTATCCTGAATAGAACGACCAACATAACTGATATAGAGACTCTCTTGCGCGGACAACAAAGCTTCAAGGAACAGGTATCTGTCATCATCGCGTCTTGAACGGTCACCGGGTATTGCTCTTTCGTTCATCAGGTCAAATCCGTCTTTAGGCATAGAGCGCGGATAAACGCCATCGTTCATTCCAAGCAGGCAAACCACCTTAAAAGGAATGGAGCGCATCGGCATAAGAGTACAGAAGTTTACCTGCCCGGCTAAGAAACGCTGGCTTACTCTGCTGCCGGAAAGTTTGTCTTTAAAATACTGGCAGATGACCGGAGGTGAAATCTCCTGCCCAAAACGGGCCTCTTCCAGCTGTTCACCCAGCCTTTGCAGAATGTCTCTGATGGTTTTCAGAGAAACCTCACCGTCCAGATCTACTTCAAAGAAGTCTTCAAGAAGATTCAGAATATTAAACTGCCAGTCAGAAAAGCTCTGAGTACGGTCAAGGGACTCACGGTAATGCTTAATGGTGGAAATATAGTGAGCCAGCTTTCCGGCCAGATCAGCATCCAGCCCCTGCACTTCGTTATATGGCGCTACCGGACCGGACCCGGCTTCAAACAGTCCGCTTTCCGGGCTCATAGCATAGCCAAGCAGCATTCTTTCAATGCCGAACAGCCAGTGATTCTGCTCAGCATCCGGCAGTCCGAAGTCTGAGGCGGTTTTGTTATCCAGCCCCCAGCGAATACCAGACTCTTCCACCCAGAGTCTGGCGCGCTCAAAGTCTGTTTCATCCAGAGCATAGTTTTTCAGAACTTCCGGGATTTCCAGAAGTTCCAGTAGCTCAGAGGAAGTACAGCGGCTTTCAGGCAACATCAGAATATTGATAAATGCTGAGAGTAACGGGCTCTCTTCTGCAGACGTGCGGTCAGAAATAGAATAGGGAATATAGCGCTCACCCGGCGCATTACCAAACACCGCCTGAATAGCCGGGCTGTAGGCATTGATATCCGCCACCATGACTATGATGTCTCTTGGCTTTAGCTCAGGTTCCCGGTCAAACATTGCCAGCAGGTTGTCATGCAGCACTTCCACCTCGCGCATGGGGCTATGGCACCCATGCAGCACCAGTGAGTGATCGTTTTTGCTGATAACGTTTTTATGTTTGCTGGAATCAAGATTCTGATCATCCTGCCGCTCTTCAAGCTCAAGAATATCGGCCTGAATCTGATGCAGCAGTGAGTCTCTGTTGATATCCACAAAGGCTTCGATTTCATTGGATTCCAGTTGCGACAGCAGATAAAGATTATCCCTGCCCAGTTTACCCATGGAGGCCAACAGGCTGTTTCCAACCACATCTGCATGCAGCTCATCTCTGACATTATCTTCCACAGAGCCTTTTAGCTGAGTAGTTTCACCTTTCGGAACATGATGATCCTTTTGCAGCTCAAGGTGTTGTCTGTGCCGGTTTGCCAGCCTTGCCAGATACTTGCGATCCCTGACATCACCCCAGTAATAACGGCTTGGGTTAGTAAACATCAGGTGGACATCCATATGCTCACCCAGGGCTTTCAGTGCATCGGTATATCTTGGCGGCAGAGCTGAAATACCGAAGACAAAAAGTCGTTCCGGCAGCCCTTCAAAGGTGTGAGTATAGCTGGTCAGGCTGTCTATAAAATGCTCGTAAAGATTGGCTCTGTGATACTGCGGCTGACCCAGCGCAACAGTGTGATCGTAAAGTGCCTGCCATAAAACCGGCTGCCATGGCTGCTCATCTCCAAGTTCAGGAACTGCCTCTCCCTGCTCCCAGGTTGCAATCCACTCAGGGCGGTACACCAGATAACCGTCAAAGATATCGGCAATTTTTTCCGACAGCTGATAAAGCTTGGAACCATCGTCGTCATCCTGAAGATACTGCTTAAGCGGAGCAAAAGCCTCTTGTTCCAGATGCTGCGGAATAAGCTGCATCAGCTTCCACGCCATGGACTCTTTGTTAAATGCACTTCGCTTTGGCACATCATCCAGAACCTGGACAAACATATCCCAGATAAAAGTAGCCGGAAGCGGAAAATCAATATTCGCCGCAACACCCAACTCCTTCGCCAGCTCAATCTTCAGCCATTGCGACATTCCGGGACTCTGCACCAGAATAAGTTCTTTGTCGAACGGGTTACTAAGAGGATTAGAACGAATCAGTTCCACCAGAAGTGATTTAAGAATATCTATCTGATTTGAGTGATAAACGGTAAACAAGGCGCACCTTCAGAAGTTGGCAATTTTGATTTCCAGAATAACATAACTCTATATTAATACTCAGATTAATCCAGCTTTCGAACCTGTATCAGTAAGCAGGTATCGAACACAGACACGCATAAATACATCCATGTAGCTCGATCTCGCCATCCCTGGCGAGGACGGTCTGCTTATCGATACCAGCTCACTGATACCCCACCTCCTGCAGCCCCATAGCCCTCCCCCCCCCATAACCCAAAATCCCCCGCAACCTGCAACCCAAAGGATGATCTAGACAACCCCCACCAAAACCTGTATAAACAACCAGTAACTAATAAACACAATTTTCGAGGAATAACCATGGCTGTAATCGTCAAGTACGTGGTGGAACGCAATGGAGAAGAAAAGATGACTTTTACCTCTAAAGCTGAAGCTGACGCTTATGACAAGATGTTGGATATGGCAGATGAGCTGTTTGAACTGATTGGTAAGAGCGAGCTTATTGAAGATGAAGGCAAGCAGGAAGAGCTGTCACTATTCCTTGCGCAAAACAAAGAAGAAGTCCTGTACGCTCTGGGCGCAAAACGCAAACCCGCCCCAAAGAAACCTAAAAAGGTTGAAGCAGTAGAAGACGAGCCAAAAGAAGAAGACGCAGCCTAACCGCAGAGTGTGCACGCGTTAACTCTGGTGTCTGGAGCAGTGACGGCATAATATTTCAGGGACGCATAAATACATCCATGTAGCTTCAACTTGCCTTCCCTGGCAAGTAGACCCTGAAATATCATACCGCCACTACTCCCCCCATAACCCCATAACCCCATAACCCACAATACCCCGCAACCTGCAACCTGCAACCCACCCCATTTTCTTTTCACCGAAACATATCGCCAAAAAGACAACCCATATCATTTAGCAGACTTTATCCGTTTTTCCCCTTTTATCTGCGAATAACTCTCATTATGATGCTTAGCAACAGACAACAGGGACTTCCCTGATACCTCAAACGAATAACAACCCGGAGATATGTAAATCATGGCTAACTTCTCTCTTGCATTCGGTAGCGCAACTAAAAACCGTGACGGCAAAATCATCGAAGCATTCTTCCCTGCTCCAGTTCTTAACCCATCTGACGCGCTGGTTGAAGCAGTTGCAAACGTTGCAGGTTACGAAGGTGGAAACCAGGCAATCGAAGTATCTGCAGCAACAGCAGCAGAACTTGCGACAGCGTTCGCAGCGAACGCAGATGTGGCAAACGCTTCTTTTGCTGAAAAAGCAGCTAACTCTGAGCAGCCACTGGTTCTGGTTATCCTTGCAACTGATGAGAAGCCACAATCCATTGCTGAAGGCTTCCTGAAGCTACAACTTATCTCTAACCGTCTGGTTCAGCCACACGGCACAGTGCTTGACGGCATCTTTGGTCTTCTGCACAACATCGCATGGACAAACGAAGGCCCAATCGACCTTCCTGAACTGGCAGACCGTCAAATCGAAGCTCGCCTTGCCGGCCGCGCACTAACTGTAGATTGCGTAGACAAGTTCCCTAAAATGGTGGACTACGTGGTACCTGCAGGCGTTCGTATCGCTGATACTTCTCGTGTACGTCTTGGTGCTCACGTTGGTGAAGGCACAACAGTTATGCACGAAGGCTTTATCAACTTCAATGCAGGTACAACCGGCGTAAGCATGGTTGAAGGCCGTATCTCTGCTGGTGTAGTTGTTGGTAACGGTTCAGATATCGGTGGTGGTGCATCTATCATGGGTACGCTGTCTGGTGGCGGTACTGTTGTCGTATCTATCGGCGAGAACAGCCTTCTGGGTGCAAACGCAGGTCTTGGCTTCCCGCTGGGCGACCGTTGTACTGTTGAATCAGGTCTGTACGTTACTGCGGGTTCTAAAGTGGCTATGCTGGATTCTACCGGTAAGCAGGTTGAAGTGGTTAAAGCTCGTGACCTTGCTGGCAAACCAGACCTTCTGTTCCGTCGTAACTCTGTTACCGGTCAGATTGAATGCCTGACTAACAAATCAGCGGTTGAGCTAAACAGCGAACTGCACAGCAACAACTAAGCAAAAAGCTGCCAAACTAATTGATACAAAGAGCCAACAGTTCACTCTGCTGGCTCTTTTTGTATTGTATGGATTCTCAAAAACTCTCTCCTTTCCTGTCAATAAACAGTATTTTTTCTTACTATTTCGGCTTCAGAGCAAGCCCAGTGAGTTTTATATGATATTGGAACACCAGTTAGCCCAGCAGATCGTCGACAGAACAATGGCGATTATCGGCAACAATATCAACGTAATGAATCATGCCGGTATCATTATTGGCAGTGGCGATACTCACCGAATCGGTCAGGTACACGATGGCGCACTGCTCGCTATCAAGCACGGGGACACCATTGAGCTTTCTGAAGACACCTGCCAGACCCTTAAAGGGGCAAAGCCCGGAATCAACCTTCTGCTGAAAAATCGCGGTGATGTTATTGGCATTGTCGGTATTACCGGTGATCCGGAAATGATTCGCGGCTATGCCAATCTGGTCAAAATGACCGCTGAAATGATCGTCGAGCAGGCTGCACTCATTGAACAGTTGCAGTGGGACAGGAGACATAAAGAAGAGTTTATTACCGCCTGGATCAAAGCCAAACTGAACTTTCAGGAGTTAAACAACTGGGCCTCCCGCCTGGAAATCGACCTGTCAAAACCCCGCATAGCCACTGTTATTGAGTTTTCATCGCAGAACCGGACCATCAACCAGCAAAAGATTCGTCAGGTGGTTGAACTGCTTGAATATCCGAAGAGGAATAATCTGGTGGCCGTACTTTCAATGAATGAAGTCGTCGTACTAAAACCATACCAGGATGGAGAAAACGAAGACTTTCAGAAAGCAGAAAGTAAACGAATTGACAGCCTGATTGATCGGCTTCATCAAAACGGCATCTACAACGTACATGTGGGGCTGGGTAAATACTTCTCAGAACCAGCAAAAATGCACCTCTCTTATGAGAGTGCAAAACAGACTATCGAGTTTGGTAAAAAGTTAAATCCGAAAAACAATAAGCACCTTTTTGAAAACCACCAGCTTCCAGTTCTTCTGGCGCCTTTAAACAGCACCTGGCAAGGTGAACAAATATGTACACCAATTCTAACGCTGATAAAGAAAGATAAATCCGGACAACTGATAAAAACGCTCAAAGCACTCTTTGAGCATAACGGCAACCTCAAAGACTGCGCTAACTCACTGTTTATTCACAGAAACACACTGCGATACCGCTTAGATAAAATCGAAGAGATCACAAAAATATCACCTCATCACTTCGCCGGACTGGCAGAACTCTATATCGCGATCCAGATCAGCAAAAACTCCTAACTTTTGTGCAAACGCACAAATTCGATATGAATTCTTATTGAAAATTTTGTCAATTCGCCCGAGGGAATTCTCTCTCGGACACAAGATAATAATTATGAAGTCTGAATCCGGTAGTTAATATCCTTCAGGCAAAAATAAAAAAATTATTAAAAATAGTCCTCACTAATATGGAGTGAAACATGAGTCTTATCCTGATCTTATTAGGTGTGATAGCGTTTATCGTACTCGCTACTGCCAAATTTAAGCTACACCCATTCCTTGCGCTAATCATTGCTGCATACCTGTCTGCTTTTGCCTATGGCCTGCCTTCCGCAACTATAGCGAAAACTATAGCAGGCGGCTTTGGTGGTATTCTTGGCTATATCGGTCTGGTAATCGTACTGGGTACTATCATTGGTATTATCCTTGAGAAAAGTGGTGCTGCGATCACCATGGCTGACAGTGTGATTAAAGTGCTCGGTGACCGATTCCCGACGCTGACTATGAGCATCATCGGCTACATCGTATCTGTTCCTGTTTTCTGTGACTCCGGCTACGTTATCCTCAACTCTTTAAAAGAGTCACTGGCAAAACGCCTTAACACCTCAAGCGTTGCGATGAGCGTAGCACTGGCTACCGGTCTGTATGCGACACACACCTTTGTTCCACCAACACCAGGACCGATTGCCGCAGCTGGTAACCTTGGCCTTGAGTCTAACCTTGGTCTTGTTATCGGTATCGGTATCTTCGTTGCTGCAACCGCTGCTATTGCCGGTATGCTATGGGCGAACCGCTTTAAAAATATCGACCCTGACAATGTAGAAGAAGGCGAAGAGCTGCATCAGGATTGGAAAAAACTGAAGGAAGGCTACGGTGAGCTGCCAACTGCAAGTCAGGCATTCGCACCAATCTTTGTGCCAATCCTGCTAATCTGCTTAGGCTCAATTGCAAACTTCCCAAGCGCCCCTCTTGGCAAAGGCATGCTGTTCGATATTCTGGTATTCTTCGGTAAGCCTCTGACTGCACTGATTATCGGCCTGTTCCTTTCAATCCGTCTGCTTAAAACAGAAAATAAAGTTGCTGAGTTCAGCGAACGTATCAGCCAGGGTATCACCTCTGCTGCACCTATCCTACTTATCACAGGTGCCGGTGGTGCATTCGGCGCGGTACTGAAAGCAACGCCTCTGGGTGAATACCTTGGTGCAACACTATCTGCTCTGGGTGTTGGTATCTTTATGCCATTTATTGTTGCTGCTGCACTTAAGTCTGCGCAGGGTTCATCAACCGTTGCTCTGGTAACCACCTCTGCACTTGTAGCTCCAATGCTGGCCCAGTTAGGTCTGGATACTGAAATGGGCCGAGTACTAACAGTAATGGCTATCGGTGCTGGTGCGATGACAGTATCGCACGCGAACGATAGCTTCTTCTGGGTAGTGTCTCAGTTCAGCCGTATGACAGTTGGTCTTGCTTACCGCGCACAAACCATGGCAACTCTGGTTCAGGGTGTCACCGCAATGACTCTGGTTTATATCCTAAGCCTTGTTCTTCTTTAATATCGTCTTAGCTGATTTCTGATCAGCTATCCTGCTCCCTGGCCACCCTCCCCGGCCAGGGGGTTCCTTCAAACAAACGAGACAAATCTATGAAAGTTGTTATAGCCCCCGACTCCTTTAAAGAGAGTCTGACAGCGAAAGAAGTGTGTCAGGCCATTGAAACCGGCCTGAGACGAGTCTGGAAAGATGCCGAATTTATTCATGTACCGGTTGCCGACGGTGGCGAAGGTACTGTTCAGTCACTGATTGACGCAACCGGTGGTCACCTTATTGAACTGAGTGTTACCGGGCCTTTAGGTAATCAGGTAGACGCTTTTTACGGCATGCTTGGAGATAAGAAAACTGCGGTTATTGAAATGGCTGCCGCCAGTGGTCTGCATCATGTTCCTGCGCAAAAACGCGACCCTAAAGTAACCACCAGCTATGGTACTGGTGAGCTGATTGAGCATGCGCTTGATAGCGGTGCGGAAAAGCTCATTATTGGCCTGGGTGGCAGTGCCACTAACGACGGTGGCATCGGTATGCTGAGTGCACTTGGCGTACGGTTTACTGATGCGCAAGGGCAGTGTGTATCACCTGATGGTGCCGGACTCAGTCAGATTGAAAATATCGATATATCACAGCTTGATAACCGTCTGAGCCAGACTGAAATTCTGGTTGCCTGTGATGTAGATAACCCGCTTTGTGGTGAACATGGTGCCTCTGCTACATTTGGTCCTCAGAAGGGAGCCAGTGAAGAAGATATCGTGTTACTGGACAATGGATTAAACCACTTCGGAAAACAGGTTAAGAGCATTCTTGATAAAGACATACTTACTGTTGCCGGTGCTGGTGCTGCCGGTGGAATGGGTGCGGCCCTGATTGGTTTTACATCTGCCAACCTCAAGGCAGGCATCGATATTGTGGTTGATACCGTTGAGCTGGGTGCTCAAATTGCAGGAAGCGATCTTGTTATTACCGGTGAAGGTCGTATTGACTGGCAAACCGCTCACGGCAAAACGCCTATGGGTGTTGCACGAGAAGCAGGCAAGCATTCAGTACCGGTTATCGCTCTGGCAGGCTGCGTCGGCGACAATTACCAGGCAGTTTACGATATCGGTATTCAGGCCGTTTTCGCTGCAACACCAAGAGCCATGGACTTACAGACGGCCTTTGATGAGTCTGAAACCAATCTGGCTAATCTGGCAGAAAATGTGGCCCGTATTTGGAGAAAATCCTGATAACTGCCTTATAAATCTCAGCTTTTCTTCCTACCTGCGTACAAGCCTTCTCCACTTTGGGGTAAGGCTTGTATTTATTTAGCCTCAAGACCAGTACTTTTCCTGCAATTTTTATTAACGTTTACACAAAAAATAACATATAGATAACAAGGTGTTATACATGCATTCAAATTTATGAGATCTACTACATTGCTATATTTTTACACTCATTGTTTAATACCCTAAGTAGTAAGAAATTTTGAGAATAATAAAACATGGCAACAATTAAAGATGTAGCTAAAGAAGCCGGTGTATCAGTAGCTACTGTATCCCGTGTTATCAATAAGTCCCCTAAAGCCAGCGCCGCTTCCATCGAGTCGGTAAAGAAAGCGATGAGAAAGCTGGGTTACAGACCAAATGCCAATGCACGGGCACTGGTCAGCCAGAGCACCAATACCGTTGGTGTTCTGGTTTCAGATGTATCCGACCCCTTTTTCGGTACTATGGTAAAAGCGGTGGATAATGTCGTTCAGGCCCACGGCAAACATATCCTTATCTGTAATGGTTACCACGACCCTAAGCTTGAAGAAGAGGCCATAGAGCTTCTGATCAACAGCCGTTGTGAATCTCTGGTTATTCACTCCAAGAGCCTTCCTGATCAAACCCTGATAGAGTATGCAAAGGAAGTGAAAGGGATGGTTATCATTAACCGCCATATTCCTGAGTTGGCGGATCGCTGTATTTCGCTGGATAACCGCAAAGGCTCCTATCTGGCAACGGAATTCCTTATCCGTCACGGCCATAAGAAGATTGCCCATATCTCCTCTTCTCATGCGATCGAAGACGTCGAGGAGCGTATCGAGGGTTACCTTTCAGCGATGAAAGATAACGGCCTTGAAGCTCCGAAAAGTTATATTGAGTACGGTGAACCAAACAGTGAAGGTGGTGAGGTTGCAGCAACGAACCTGCTGACTAAATCGATCCCTTTTACAGCCATCGTTGCTTATAACGACTATATGGCAGCCGGTGCGGTTTCAGTACTGGAAGAGAACGGAATTAATGTTCCACAGGAAATGTCGATCGTCGGATTCGATGATGGCTTAATCGCAAAATACGTTCATCCGAAACTGACAACCATCCGCTACCCAATTCAGCTGATGGCAGAAAAAGCGGCTAAGCTGTCCCTGCAACTGGCTCAGTCAGTTGAAACAGAAAAAGAAGCAAACCGCTTTTCTCCGACGATTGTCAGACGTAACTCTGTAGAAAAGTGTTAACAGATTTTAGGAGCTGGAACTATTTGTCAGCTCCTACCCTCTACCTCTATTTCGAACGGGACTGTACTAGTCGCTGATAAAGCCAGTCTTTCATCTCAGCGCGTTTCATTTTCAGATTGGTAAAGGACTCATCACTGGTGGGTACGCCATTTTGCTCGAGCTCAAAAAGCTCGTTATCGAGACGATTGTATTCATCGTTCACAGTACGAAACTCATCGTCGTTGATTACACAATTTCGCACTGTTTCGGCTAATTCTGGAAAATCTTTGTCCAGGCTATGGTGCTCTATCATTTTTCAAATCTCCATTTTGGTAAAACCTAAAAGATATATCGCTACCTCTCACTACAACGCAAACTTTCAGTTGGCTAAAACTGTTTTCATCCTGTTCGGATAAAACACGGATAATCTCCTAATTAATGTAGTTCATCGCCAGCGCGAAAAAGCAGACCTCGTTTTGATACTTGGAAATATACGGAGATTTTTTGGTTAAAAGCTGTATAGCTCACACTATTTTCAGACACTTGAGCATAGAAGAGCATTTAGTTTAGTTTGACTACTTTTATCATGTTTTTTTTCTTAGAATTCACTTATTGAAAATCCACCTGATTAGGTTCAATTACAATGAAAGCAAAACAAGCAGCAGACCTTTTTCACGGCAAGGAAGGTTTTAACTGTGCACAGGCAGTGTTAAAGGCGTTTCAGCCTGAATCCGGAATGTCTGACATGACCATATTATCCGCTCAGGTGGCTGGCGGCGGCCGTGCAAAAGGCGGTGTATGCGGTGCACTTTACGCCGCTCAGATCATTCTTGGTGAAGGCGAGCATTCCGAGCAGGTAAAATGTGGCTTTGTTGATGCCACAGGCTCAGCACTTTGCAGCGATATTAAACAGGATGAGTGTCAGTGCAGGGAACTGGTTAAAACCGCAGCTCAGTTAACCACCTGTCATCTGGATAAAATTGACCATGCTGATCCGGATTATGTGTTTGAAAGAGAGATTCGTGAAGTGGAAATGTTGCCGCAGAGTGTATGAAAGAGACTGTTCCTGCGGGTAAAGTCGGTCATCTCTGCCAGGGCAGATACCTAATTATTGCGCGCTGAATGGTTGACGAATTATTTATCGCTACAACGCGCAGAAAGTAGATCCCGGATAATTGCTATGCAATTTCCGGGATGACACAATTGAGGGCCGGGGCAATGTTGGCCCTAAAACTCAAACTGATACCGGGTGGTATAACTGTACTTTTCTCCCGGCTTCAGGAAACAGCTTTCCTGCTGCCATTCCGGGTGGTTTGGAGAGTCCGGTAAGAACTGAGTTTCTAAAGCAAGACCGGCATAGTCAGAGTACTCGCCCCCAGAACGGTTTGGTGTTCCTGCCAACCAGTTACCTGTGTACAGCTGCATTGCTGGCTTGTCAGTAAAGACCTTCAAAGAGACTGAGCCGTCTTTAAGCGCCACTTTGGCGGCATACTCTTGCGTGTCTCTGTCCGGGTTCAGCATAAAGGAGTGATCGTAGCCTTTTGCCGCTTCCTGTTGCTCATCGGTAAGAAAATCTGCAGCTACCTCTTTTGGCTGGCGGAAGTCAAAGCTGGTGTTAAATACCGCTTCAAGCTCACCCAGAGGAATACCCACTTCATTGGTCGGAAGATACTGCATTGCATCCACTTCCAGGATATGGCCCTTACACTCTTCACCAGACTCAGCACCAAGCAGGTTGAAATACGCATGGTTAGTCAGGTTAACCGGCGTAGTTTTATCTGTTTCAGCCTGATAGTGAATCTCCACCTGATTTTCATCAGTCAGGGTATAGGTAGCTGAAACCTTCAGCTCTCCCGGAAAGCCCTGATCACCATCTGCAGAAACGATTTCAAAAGTTACCGAGTTCTCAGCTTGCTTAACAATTTCCCAGCGGCGTTTATCCAGGCCTTCAGGTCCGCCATGCAGTGTATTTCCAGCCTGGTTAGTTTCCACCTGATAATACTGACCATCTATTTCAAACTGCCCTTTGGCGATACGGTTTGCATACCGGCCAACCGATACGCCCATATAAGCCGCTTGCTTATTAAAGTCCGCCATAGATGACACACCAAGCAAAACTTCTCTGCCATTTTCTTCCACCGGAAGCTTACAGCTAAGCCAGGTTGCTCCGATATCCATAAATGCAACTGACATACCGGAGCGATTTTCTAACCTTATAAGACGAGCAGGGCGGCCATCTTGGGCCGCCTCCTCCGTCATTGTCTTTTCTAATGTGTCAACCATGACGACAACCTTTTATTGTTTATAGTTCTTCCTCTAGACCTGCACCGTCTTTAGCCTGACAAACATAAATGGTTTCTTTCAGGCCGGTAGCAGCTTGGTACTTATCTTCAACTGCTTTAATAACATCGTCAACCATTGCTGGCGGAACCAGTGACACGACGCAACCACCAAAGCCGCCGCCAGTCATACGAACGCCGCCTTCATCGCCAATCACAGCTTTTACGATGTCCACAATAGTGTCTATCTCTTTTACTGTGATTTCGAAATCGTCACGCATAGAGACGTGTGATTCAGCCATCAGCTCACCCATACGCTTCATATCGCCGATTGCCAGCGCTTCAGCTGCCGCTTCAGTACGCATGTTTTCTGTGATTACGTGACGCGCACGTTTTGCTACCACAGCATCCAGCTCATCTTCACGCTCAATAAACTGCTCAACCGTCACATCACGCAGCGCTTTCACGCCAAAGATGCGCGCAGCTTCTTCACACTGCTCACGGCGAGTGTTGTATTCACTGTCAACCAGACCACGCTTCTTGTTCGAGTTGATAATCACAACGGACATATCTTCCGGCATTGAAACCGCTTTGGTTTCCAGCGAACGACAGTCGATAAGAAGAGCATGGTTCTCTTTACCTTCAGCAGAGATTAGCTGATCCATGATGCCGCAGTTACAGCCAACGAATTCGTTTTCTGCCTGCTGACCGTTCAGGGCGATTTCTGCCTGGCTGATATCCAGAGCGTAAAGCTCTTTGAAAGTCTGGCCAATAACCACTTCAAGCGCAGCTGAAGAGCTAAGACCTGCACCCTGAGGAACGTTGCCGCTAACAGAAATATCTGCACCGCCAAACTTGTAGCCACGGCCCTGAAGGCACTTAACCACACCACGGATGTAGTTAGCCCACATCTTGTCTTGCTGGAATTCAATCTCTTTCGTCAGATCAAACTCGTCGGTTGCATTGTCATAGTCAACAGAAACAAGGCGAACGATATTGTCATCGCGCTTTGCAGCAGCAACTACTGTCTGGTAGTTAATCGCACAAGGCAGAACAAAACCGTCATTGTAGTCTGTGTGTTCACCGATAAGGTTTACCCGGCCTGGTGCCTGGATGATATGAGTCGCGTCGTAGCCTAAAACCGTGCTAAATGACTGCTGAACGCTATTGGATAAAGTTGTCATAATTCTAGTCTCTTAGTATTTTCAGATTGGTTCACACACCACCGGCATGTGAACCTACCGGCAAATCAAAATAAATTATTCCTGCTCTTTGTAGTGAACGTCACTCAAATCGCGTAGTTTCTGTGCAGCCTGCTCTGCTGTCAGGTCGCGCTGTGATTCAGCAAGCATTTCGTAGCCCACCATAAACTTACGTACAGTGGCACTGCGAAGTAGCGGCGGATAGAAAAGCGCGTGTAGCTGCCAGTGATCAATATCAGTGCCCTCTTCAAAGAACGGCGCATAGTGCCAGCCCATTGAGTAAGGGAAAGAGCACTGGAACAGGTTGTCATAGCGGCTGGTCAGCTTTTTCATAGCAACAGCAAGATCATCACGCTGCTCGTCAGTCAGTTCACTCATACGGCGAATATGTGTTTTAGGCAGCAGCATGGTTTCAAACGGCCACGCAGCCCAGTAAGGAACAACAGCAATCCAGTGTTCAGTTTCAACAACCGTACGCTCGCCATCTTTCATTTCCGCCTGAACGTAATCAACCAGAAGGTTTGTACCGTACTTTTCGTAGTACTCTTTCAGGTTCTTCTCTTTGCGCTCAATCTCATTAGGCAGGAAGCTGTTTGCCCAGATTTGACCGTGCGGGTGAGGCTGAGAACAGCCCATGGTTTCACCCTTGTTCTCAAAGGCCTGAACCCAAAGGTACTCTTTACCCAACTCTTCAATCTGCTCATCCCAGGTATCAATAACACCACGGATTTTGTCTACCGGTAGTTCAGGAAGTGTTTTGCTGTGATCCGGAGAGAAACAGATAACACGGCTAAGCCCGCGAACACCCTGAGTTTTGAAAAGCGGATTGTCTGACTCAGGCGCATCCGGAGAATCTGTCATCAGCGCAGCAAAGTCATTGCTGAATACATAAGTTCCTTCGTAATCCGGGTTTTTGTCACCAGAGATACGGGTGTTACCGGCACACAGGAAACAGTTTTCGTCGTACGCTGGCAGCTCTTCCGTTGAAGGCTTTTCATCCTGACCACTCCACGGACGCTTAGCGCGGTGGGGAGAAACAAGAATCCACTGCCCTGTTAACGGGTTATAACGACGGTGCGGGTGATCAACAGGATCAAATTTGATATCAGACATAAACGCTCTCAAAAAATTTTTCAAACTCAGGCACTCACTCTGAGCGCCTGAAGAACAAGATTATTAGTAACCCTGCGGGTTTTTAGACTGCCAGTTCCAGGTATCGGCGGTCATTTCCATTACAGTACGGCTCGCTTTCCAGCCAAGGTCTTTTTCTGCTTTGGCTGTGCTTGCCCAGCACTCAGCAATATCACCCGGACGGCGAGGACAAAGTTCGTAAGGAACCGGCTTGCCACAGGCTTTGCCAAAGGCATCAACCATTTCCAGAACACTTGAACCGTTACCTGTACCCAGGTTGTAGATATGCAGGCCAGACTTTTTACCCACTGCATTCAGCGCAGCAATGTGGCCGTCAGCCAGGTCCATTACGTGGATGTAGTCACGAACACCTGTGCCATCCGGCGTTGGGTAGTCGTCTCCGAACACAGACAGTTTTTCACGACGGCCAACCGCGACCTGAGCAATAAACGGCATCAGGTTGTTTGGAATGCCCTGTGGATCTTCACCCATAGTGCCTGACGGGTGCGCACCTACCGGATTGAAGTAACGCAGAAGCGTAATGCTCCAGTCCTGCTGCGAGTCGTAGAAATCAGAAAGCACACATTCAACCATGTACTTGCTGCGGCCATACGGGTTCGTTGTTGCGCCTACCGGTGAATCTTCAGTGATTGGCACAGTTTCCGGATCGCCATAAACGGTTGCAGATGAGCTGAATACAATGCTCTTCACGCCGGCTTTGCGCATTGAGCGCGCCAGAACCAGTGAACCGTTTACATTGTTGTCATAATATTCAAGAGGTTTAGCTACCGATTCACCTACTGCTTTCAGACCTGCAAAGTGAATAACTGAGCTAATTTCATGCTCGCTGAAGATTTTATCCAGCATAGCTTCATCACGGATATCCCCTTCATAGAAGGCCGGACGGGTGTTGGTCAGTGCTTCAATACGGTCAAGCACCTCGGTTTTACTATTGCAAAGGTTGTCGATGATGATTGGTTCAATGCCCGCTTCAAGCATCTGCACACATGTGTGGCTACCGATATAGCCCATACCACCAGTAACTAAAACTTTCACATCTGCCTCTCTTTAGCGTTTTTCTGACGCTGATAAATTGAATCTACAAACCTGTGTCTGTTTATAGAAGTTGTAAGAAGTTTAAATCGTAAAAAACAATCTTGCTGTGATCAAACTCAAAATAGTGTAAACGTTTCCACGAATTTTCACACTAATCGGAAATTATTGCAAGCTTATGTAGGAAAAGGGGTGGAAGTCAGATATGGCGCAAAAATATCACTTTTAAGACCGATTACACCGGCTCTTTACGCCTTTGTTTACACTTTTACACAGCAGGGAAGGAGCTTATGACAGGACGAAAAAAAGCCGCACTACTCCCCCTTAAACCGAGTAGTGCGGCAAATTACCTTTCCCGGAGCATGCCTGATCTAGTAGTAAGTTAAGAATAAAGGCATGCTCTGCACGATTTGGGTTCAGGTAAAAACGGTTATAGCCCGTTGCTAAATCTTTTTAAAGTGAACCATTAATGCTGATTCAGGGTCGATGATCGGCAGTGTCAGACCAATCTCTTTCAGGTTGTCTCCGCTCAGTGTAAGCGTTTTATCCAGCCACTTAGGTCTCTGTTTCATCAGCTGGAAGCTGGTTCCCGGCATCTCTACCAGTTTCACCTCATAGGTCGCGCTGGTATCAACACAGCTGATTCTCAGCGGTGCAGGCAGTGCGTAGTCAGGCATAGCCAGCTGACAAACCGTGATCAGCACTTCTTCATCACTCATCACACCATAGATGTTCTGACGGTTGTCCGGCGAATCCAAGCGGAAGCCACGGCCGGAGTGCAGCAGATGACGGAACTGCTTATGCAGGCCAATGTAGTGGGCAAATGCTTTCTTCTCTTCCGCAGACTCTTTCACCGGGTCAAGCTCAACGCCCATATGACCACCAAGTGCTGTCATACCACGCATATTGATGTGGTGCATACGGCCTGTGGTGTGTGCTTCATCAGGACCAATGTGAGCGCCCATCACCTCCGGTGGGAAGAAGTAGCTCATGCCGCGCTGAATTGCCTGACGCTCAAGGGCATCGTTACAGTCAGAAGCCCAGAAACGGTGTGTACGCTTAAGGATTTCATAGTCGATACGACCGCCACCTGATGAACAGGACTCAATTTCCACTTCAGGGTGCGCTTCAAGCAGGCTGTCCAGAAGACGGTAAAGAGCTTTAGTCTGTCCGTGAACCGCAGGACGGCCTTCGTGACCCGGCTGAACCAGTTCACGGTTCATATCCCACTTCAGGTAAGCGATGTTGTACTGAGTCAGCAATGAGTTCAGACGCTCATACAGGTAAGCAAAACAGTCCGGATTCTGCAGATCCAGCAGATACTGCCAGCGGCCAGACGGCTGATGGTAACCTTTAAGCTCCAGTACCCAGTCAGGGTGGTTGCGGTATAGCATGGACTCTTTACTGATCATCTCTGGCTCAACCCAAAGACCGAACTCCATACCTGCATTGTTTACATGCGCAATCACAGGCTCCAGTCCATCCGGATATTTCTTCTCATCCAGATACCAGTCACCTAATGCTGTGCGCTCGCCGTCACGGCCCACAAACCAGCCATCATCAATGATAAAGCGTTCAACACCCATTTCAGCCGCTTCAGTTGCCATCTGCATGATGTAGTCAGGCTTGTGGTCAAAGTAGATACCTTCCCAGGTATTCAGGTGCACCGGACGCGGTTTATCTACAGGGAACTTAACAATATTGCTGCGGACAAAACGGTGGAAACGGTCAGAAATACCGTTCAGACCGGTCTCACTGTAACAGGCGTACAGCCATGGCGAAGTGTAACTTTCACCCGCTTCAAGAACCGCTTCACCAGAAAGCAGCAGTTCGCCAGCCTGGACAAAACGGCGGCCATCACTTTTCACGTCAGCGCGTAACTGGTGGTTACCACTCCAGCCCAGGTGGAAGCCCCACACATAACCGGACTGCTCATTAAAGTTGTCAGTACCAACCAATAATCCAGGGAAGTTTTCATGCGAGGTTCTGCCACGGCGGTTCTCCTGCATAAAGCCGCCATGAGTAAATGCCTGACGGTGAGTCTGGAACTCACGGCTCCAGCGGCCGTAGAAAGACATAATTTCGCTGGCATGACGAGGCAGAGGCAGAGTTGAAGAAAGCTTGGTCAGGTAGTACTCAGTTTCACCCTTGTTAATCACCTTAACTCTTTTCTTCACCACATCCGTTTCATAATCCAGCTGGATCTCTACTTCCAGCTCAAGCTTTGAAACATAATCAGCCAGATTAAAAGTAACACTACCTTCTGTCGCTTCCTGCTTAATCACTTCAAACACAGGTGCCCAGTCATAACCTACACGGTGACCTTCGATACCCGGGGCGTTAAAGTGACCGCTACCCAGCTCAGGACAAATAGAAAGAGGCACATCCACATCCAGTCTGGCCTGAGAGATCGGTCTTTCCGTTGACAGAAGAATATCTTCGTCAATCTGACCCACTTTAGCTCCCCAGTGCAGGATTTCTGGGATTCTGTCTGTTTTTAATATCAGGCTGCAGTTTTTACTGCGCAGATGAACTATCTCTTTCATTGTAGGAAACCTTGTTTGCGAAAACATTTAATAACGAGAATAATGCTCCCAAAGCGTAAAATTAACCAGACAAACCTGACAACAATGTGATCCATTACTCGTTAAAGACTCGCATTTGTGCCCTGCATCACACAAATGTTTTCGCAAACACTTAATGTTATGAGGTTCCAAATTTTATGTCTGATTAGTCAAAACTGCCAATGCGGTGATAAAATCAGCTCAGATTGTAGTTGTATTCACGGAAAACATGGATGAGCGTTACATTTAAAGAAGTTGCAGAACTGGCAGGCGTTTCCACTCAAACGGTTTCAAGAGTGACCAATGGCTCACAAAATGTGGCCGAAGACACCAGAAAAAGGGTAATGGCTGCGATAGAAGAGCTTGGCTATGTGCCGAATAAAGGTGCCCAGATGCTAAGCCGTGCAAAGGCAATGGTCATTGGACTGATCACATTGGATATCGGGCTGCACGGTGTCTCTCATATTGCCAGCGGAATTCGAAGCCAGGCTCAGGAGCGGGGCTACGGTATTTCTCTTAACGTGGTTGCCGTTCCAAGCTACGAAAATCTGGTCAGTTCCATTCGCGAACAGATTTCACAAAAAACCGAACATATTATTGTTGACCTCCCCGCCACCAAAGAAGATGCAGAAAAACTGGTGGAACAGTTTCCGGATATCAGCTTTGTCTTTATCGATGTTCCTCCGTCAACCAGAGTAAACAGGGTCAGTGCAAACCACTATGATGGTGCGATTACCGCAGCGAACCTGATGCTTAGCCAGAACAGAAGCAAGTTTGTTCTGATCACCGGCCCGGAAGACTCCACCGCTTCTCAGCTGCGACTTAAAGGCTGGAATGAGGCGCTTAAGCAAAACAGTGCCAAAGTTATTAAAAGGCTTGAGGGTAACTGGTTCTCCAGCAGTGGTTATCTGCACACCAGAGAACTGGTCGCCAGCGGAGTCGATTTTGATGCGGTACTGGTTGCTAATGATCAGATGGCACTGGGCGTACTGAGGGCTCTGGATGAGTTCGGTATTAAAGTGCCTGAGCAGGTTTCAGTGACCGGTTTTGATGATACGGAAGATTCCGCCTACTTCACCCCACCGCTGACAACCGTTCGTCAGGATTTTGTGGCTATCGGTAAACTGGCCGTTGAATTTGTGCTGGATGAAGAGAACAAATCCGGTCATAAGAAAGAACTGCTTACCACTGAGCTGGTTGAAAGGAAAAGCACCTCAGTTAAGCAGGATACAGATTACGATAAGAAAGAGATTCGCCGTCTGTTGAATCAGATTAATCAGTTGTTGCCGTAAGCCGCACCCAATAAAAAAGCAGCCCCGCCATTACTGGCGGGGCTGCTTTTTATCATTGAGATTAAAGCTCAAACGCTAACTGATAACGGAACTGCTTATCCGTGATCAGGAACTCCGGATGAACACTCGGGCTCCAGGAATCATCGCCGCCTACGCCCATATGCTGATGGTCGATTCTCAGATAGACCTTATCCTCTGCCACCAGTTCATTCGGATGCTTGGCTGCCGCTAGTTTCTCCTGTGAACACTGGCCGACACCAAAGTGGAAGTCCCCTTTCACCTTCATATCACCCAGCTCAACCGATGAAGTATTACAACGCAGTCCGCTTTCTGTCGGGAAGATATATGGTGTAAACATCTCTTCAACAGACAGCTGATAGTAACCGGTGCGCGCCGCTGACAATCTGTCCGGATAGTTTTCAAACGGGCCTAGGCCGTACCAGGCAACATCTTTGCCTGCTGCATCCGCAGTCAGAACGGCTTCAATACCGATTCTTGCCATTGGCGGAAGATGCTCGCTAAGCTGCACCTGAATCTCCAGTTTCAGCTCACTACCGGTAATACGGTATTGCCAGTCAGTGACTGCCATCAGTTGTTCACCGTGACGATAAGCAAAGCGGCTGATAATCAACACTTCTGTTTCAATCTCTTCCAGACGGGTTGAAACACACTCTTTACTCCAGCTTCCCAGGCCAATCTCGCCCCAGCGGGTAACCCAGGCGTTAGGGTCAACAAAGTCTGCCTCACTGGTGCCGATATCATTATCCAGAGGTGCGCGGTAGAAGTTATCTGTCAGCGCCTGCGCCAGAATGGACTTGCTGCCTTTAACCCATTGAGTCAGCTCACCGCTTTCTTTGGCAAAAGTCAGCTGCTGCTTACCCGCCGATACCACCCAGCCATCTTCGCTGGCTGCAACTGCCGGTTTCTCGCTCTTAAGCGGCGCTTTTTTCAGAACAAGGCTCTGCTTATTCGGCACTTTAAACTGCTCTGTGGCAATCACATGACCTGCATCAGACCAGTTCGTTGCCTTAGCCGCTTTTACATCAATATTCAGCAGATATTCACTGCCCGCTTTAAAGGCGTAGTTGCAGTTAATTACCCACTCCTGAGTCTGCTCTGGCTGAATTACCAGCTCAGAAGAGTCCAGCGCCACCGGCATACCGTCTTCAAGCAGAGTCCACATAAAGGACTCATTGTCACTGGCTCTGAACAGCTGCTCATTGGTGACATTCAGTTTCCACTGAAGCGCCTGCCCGTCCTGCGCACAGCCCAGCAGTGAAATCTGATATGGCTGCTGGCAATATTTTACTTCCAGCAGAGTCGGATGCGGCGTTCTGTCCGGGAAGATAAGACCGTTAATACAGAACTGACGGTCATTCTGAGTATCGTTAAAATCACCGCCATAGCCCCAGTAATGCTTACCTTCAGCGTCCGTTTTGCTGATGCCCTGATCCACCCAGTCCCAGATAAACCCGCCCTGAAGACGAGGAAACTGTCTGAATGCATCCCAGTATTTATTAAAGCTGCCGGTACTGTTACCCATAGCATGTGCGTATTCACACAGGATCAGCGGACGGTTCTCACCCGGCATGCTGATCCATTTCTTAATTGCCCATTTCGGTACTGCCGGGAAAGGCTGGTCCTGATCCACACGCGAATACATCGGACAGATAATATCGGTTGCCGATGAGTCTGCACCGCCACCTTCATACTGCACAGGGCGCGAAGGATCACGCTCTTTGGCCCAGGCATACATCGCATTATGGTTTGTGCTCTGGCCGGATTCGTTACCCAGAGACCAGATAATCACACTCGGATGGTTTTTATCCCGCTCCACCAGCTTGGTAAAGCGCATCATATAAGCCGCAGCCCACTGAGGATCGGCTGAAAGCCTTTCCATCGGGAACATACCGTGGGTTTCGATATTGGCTTCATCCACAAGATACAGACCATACTCATCACAAAGCTCATACCATCTTGGGTGGTTCGGATAGTGCGCGGTTCGTACAGCGTTAAAGTTGGATTGCTTGAGAAGTTTAATATCAGCAATCATGCTCTCTTCATCGATAGCATGGCCTTTTACTTCATCGTGTTCATGACGGTTAACCCCTTTAATCAGAAGAGGCTTGCCGTTAACAAGCAGCTGTCCGTCTTTAATTTCTACGCTTCTGAATCCGATATCATAGGCTTCGATATCCACAACCTGATCATCGGTATCCAGCAGAATCACAACACAGCGGTAAAGGTTTGGTGTTTCTGCCGTCCAGTGCGCTGGGTCTTGTACATTAAGAGAAAGGAAAACCTTGTTATCCCATCCGCCTTTCTCATCCACAATACGGTTCTGAACGCTGTCAGTTACGGTTCCGGTAACAGGCTTCAGGCCATCAAAGATCTGAACAGTGATTTTATGATTCTCAGGGTTAGCAAGAATAACGTCCACATCGACACAAGCATCCCGGTAGCAGGCATCCAGCACAGGCTTTACAAATACATCACTGATATGGGATACCGGCTTTGAAAGCAGAGTGACATCGCGGAAGATGCCGCTCATCCACCACATATCCTGATCTTCAAGATAGCTGCCGTCACTCCAGCGCAGTACCATCACCGCCAGCGTGTTCTCGCCTTCTGCCAGATAAGAGGTAAGGTCAAACTCTGCCGGTAAGCGGCTGTCCTGAGAGTAACCGACCCATTTGCCGTTACACCAGAGATGGAACGCTGAGTTCACACCGTCAAATATCACTCTGGTCTGCATCTCCAGATCGGCTTTGCTGACTCTGAAGTTTGTCCGGTAACAGCCGGTCGGGTTTTCTTCAGGAACAAAAGGAGGATTTACGTCAAAGGGGTATTTGATATTGGCGTAAATCGGGTTATCCACTTTCTTCTGCGCAGAGCCTTCAAGCTTATTCAGCTCTTCACCCTGAAGCTGCCAGTTGGACGGAACTGTGATGTCATTCCACCGGGAATCATCAAAGCCGGTTTCTATAAACTCAGCACTAACCAGTTCCGGCTTTGCAAACAGCTTAAACTTCCAGTCGCCATTTAAGCTGACTCGGGAGGAGTTTCTTTTGTTTAGTGCATCGTCCTGGCTAATGTAGTGATTTAACGGACTGTGACCTGCAAGTTGGTTTACCTGAAATGACTGAGGGTTTTCCCAGTCTCTTCGTGCAATAAGGGATTCAAAAGTAATCATGACTAACCGTCCTTTAAACAGCTTATTCGCTGCATGTGGAATCTTTTTGGCTTTTTTATTAATGGAGATAGGCAATTTTGAGCAAAAGAGTCTCGCGCTAATTGACTATTTCAATTAACAAAAACGATGTTTTCTTTATTTAATTAAGTACCGCAGCCCGAAGGCTGCGGTTATTTAGGAGAGTCTTATTTGAAAGTTCTCTTACGAACTTTTTCCAGACGCTTAAGGATAGTATCGATACGCTCAGGCTTAACCATGAACTCCTGGAATCCTTTCATGCCTTCTTTAGCCATTGCAGGATCAGTATCACGGTCGTAGAACTGTGCAGTACCGTCAGCTTCAGCAAGGATCTTAACACCAACGTTCAGGAACGGGTCGTCCATTACTTTCGCTTTACTGTTAGTAGGAATCTGCTTCATAGATTCGTTGATTAGCTGCTGAATCTCAGGCTGTGCAACGAACGCAAGGAACTTGCGAGCATCTTCTTTGTTCTTCGCTTTAGACGGAATATGGATAGTATCCATTGGCGCGTCTTCAGCTACAGGGATTGACGGGTCGATAATCGGGAACTGGAAGAAGCCCAGTTTACCGTCAAGCTCTTTCGGGAAGTTAGGCGTGATGAAGTTACCGATCAGGTACATCGCTGCCTGGCCGTTATACATGAACGGCTGTGCTTCCTGCCATGAGTAAGTCGCGTGGTTTTCAAGATAGTAGCCAGGCTCAACCAACTCTGCCCAGTTCTTGAAGGTCTTCTTAACACGCTCATCGGTGTAAGGTACTTTACCGTCCATCAGGTCGATATGGAAGTCAAGGCCGTTAGTACGCAGGTTGATGTAGTCAAACCAGCCAGCAGCAGTCCACAGGTACTTGGTACCGATAGTGAATGGTGCAACGTCGTTCTTCTTCAGAGTTGCCGCAGCAGACTTCAGCTCTTCCCAGGTCTTAGGCTCGGTGATGCCGTACTTCTCAAAGATATCCTTACGGTAGTAAACACCCCACTGGTAGTAAGTGAAAGGAACACCCCACTGCTTGCCATCAACGGTCATAGCAGGCTGAGCTGACTTAAAGTCTTCCAGCATGCCTTCTTGCTTCCACAGGCCGCTCACATCTTCCATCAGACCACGGTCTACGAAAGTCTTCATACGGTTACCCGCATACCAGAAAACAACATCCGGCGGAGAAGTTACCAGCCAGTTACGAATTGTCGTTTTGTAAGCTTCTTTGTCGTACAGGTTGTACTTAACGGTTACATCAGGGTTTGCCGCTTCAAAACGTTTTACAATCTCTTCCCAGGTCGCTTTTGGAGCAGGGTCAGCCTGGTCAGAGTTGATGACAAGCGTTCCTGCGTATGCAGAAGCAGACAGAGTAGCAGTAAGCATTGCAGATGCAGCAATGTGTTTCACATATTTCATATAGAGGTCCTTTTACTTGAGCTTAGCTCGTTTGGTCCAATGACTATTATGTTATAGCTTATTTTTATAGGGTATTAATGGTGCGAATTGCGGATGTCGCCTCTCCTGAGTTGACATAAAAGCAACCAGCCTCAGCCAGTTGCTTTTCGCAATTACCCTTTCGTTGCACCTAAAGTCAATCCGGCAATAAAGTGGCGTTGCATGGTGAAGAACAACACTACTGGTGGAATCGCAGCAACAACCGCACCTGCTGACATAAACTGCCATGATGCTGTCCACTGGCCCTTCAGTGCGCTCAAACCTGCCGTTACCGGACGAACTTCATCACTTTGTACCAGTACCAGTGCCCAGAAGAAGTCGTTCCAGATAAAGGTGAATACTAGTACAGAAAGTGCAGCCAGAGCTGGTCGAACTAGTGGCAGTACAACGTGCCAGAAGATCTTCCACTCGTTAACCCCTTCAACACGCGCCGCTTCGATAAGCGCGTCAGGGATACCAACAATAAAGTTACGCATAAACAGGGTACAAAAACCGGACTGAAACGCGATATGGAACAAAATGAGGCCCCAATGGGTATCATAAAGTCCAAAACTGATAGTCAGATCACGTACCGGAATCATAAGTACCTGGAAAGGTACGAAGTTACCCGCGATAAACGCTGCGAAAATCCAGATGTTAGCTCTGAAGCGATATTTCGCCAGAGCAAAGCCCGCCAGAGTCGATAGTGCCACTGCACCCGCTACCGCCGGAAGGGTGATCAGCAGACTGTTCATCAGATACTGCCCCATAGGCGTTGCGGTAAATACCTGAGTGTAGTTTTCTACAAACTGGATATCGCTTGGCATACCCCAGTAGTTACCGGCGTTAATATCTTCAATCGAGCGGATAGAAGTCAGCATTACCGCCACCAGCGGCAGCAGCCACATTATAAGTGCAATTGGTAGTGCTACACGGTAGCTGATATTGGCAAAGCGCCCAGCTTTTTCAATCGGTTGTGGATACATTATTTTTCACTCCTCAACATACGCCACAAGAAGTAAGCGATATAGACATCCATGATAAGGAACAGAACAACTGAAACAGCAGCACCGTAACCCATGCGGTAGTTAAAGATCGATTCTTCATACATCTGGTAAGCCAGTACCGTCGAGCTGCCCCACGGACCACCAGAGGTCATAGTTGCAATCAAGTCGAACGAACGTAATGCGCCGATAACGGTTACTACGATAGCGATAAAGGTTGCAGGTCTTAGCTGTGGAATAACCACATACCAAAGCATCTTCAGTTTCTTAGCACCGTCAAGACGTGCCGCTTCCAGCTGCTCCGGGTCTAAGTTATTCAGACCTGTGAGGTACAGAATCATACAGTAAGAAATCTGAGGCCACAGACCGGCTGCGATGATACCGAAGGTCACCAGTTCTTCATCGGCCAGGATAGAAACCGGATCCATACCAAACCAACCAAGAACAATGTTCAGAAGGCCGAAGCTTGGGTCATAGAACCAGGCAAATACCACACCCACAACTACCTGAGATATTACAAACGGGAAGAAGAAAAGTGACTTAACGACGCGAATTCCTCGAACCTGCTGGTTAAGGAAAAGAGCAATCGCCATTCCGATAGGTGGTGCCAGCATAAAGAATATTAACCAATAGAGGTTATTCTTTAGTGAGGTATAGAAAGCTTCTGAATCAAACAACTCAGCATAGTTGCCAAAGCCGACCCAGACTTTCTCGCCCAGACCATCCCACTCATACATACTGAGGTTGATACTCTGGATAATTGGATAAATAACATAGATCGAAAATACCACTATCCCCGGAAACAGGAATAGCCAAGGAGACACTTTCGAACTTACTCGCCTTTTCTTACTGACCGAAGGCATACGGTTCTCTGGGTAGATCGTTTTCACTGAACGCTCCATTTTGCCGACACTCCCACAAATTACATCGTAATTTATACAACATTGTCACAATGCTCGAATGCTCATAATTCAGTTTCGCTTATGGTGCAAATCGATAAATACGACTCTTAACAGTATCTATAATAAGCGGACAGATGAGTTTTTACACAAAGAAGACGTCAATCTGTAAACGTTTCCACAAAAATGAGTAAAATTCATGTAAAAAATATGACTGCGATCAACAATTGAAATTTCACTACTAACAAATTTCTCCGAAACGGGTATGTTTTATACAAAACGCGGGAACGCTATTTAGTTGTTGCCCGGTTAAGATAAATTAAGCCAGCTGTAGCAAAGGAGTCAGTAATGGCAGACATTACGCTGAAAAAAGTAATCAAACGATTTGGCGACGTTCAGACTATTCACGGCGTTGACCTTGAAATTAATAGTGGTGAATTCGTCGTGTTTGTTGGTCCGTCTGGTTGCGGTAAATCAACACTACTACGCCTTGTTGCAGGCCTGGAAGAGATAACAGAAGGTGAGCTTTACATCGGCGACACTTTGGTTAACGATGTTGACCCGGCTGAACGTGGCGTCGCTATGGTATTCCAGTCTTATGCACTGTACCCGCATATGACTGTTGCCGAAAACATGGGCTTTGGCCTGAAGATGAACGGCCATCCAAAGGAAGAGATCGACAAACAGGTAGCTATTGCTTCAAAAACTCTTCAGTTGGATCACCTGTTACACCGTAAGCCAAAAGAGCTATCTGGTGGTCAGCGCCAGCGTGTTGCAATCGGTCGTGCTATCGTTCGTGACCCTAAGGTGTTCCTGTTCGATGAGCCACTATCTAACCTTGATGCTGAGCTTCGTGTGGATATGCGTCTTCAGATTGCAAAGCTGCATCAGGAGCTGGCCAACACCATGATCTATGTAACTCACGATCAGGTGGAAGCAATGACACTGGCAGACAAGATTGTTGTGTTACGTGATGGTCGTATTGAACAGGTAGGCTCTCCACTCGAGCTATACCACAAACCGGCAAACGAGTTTGTGGCAGGTTTCATCGGTTCACCTAAGATGAACTTCGTACCAACCACTGTTGCAGAAAAAAATGGTGAGACCATCACACTTAAGACTCCGGATGACCAGACCTTTGTGGTGCCTATGCCTAAGAAAGAGGTTAGCCTTGGTCAGCAAATTAAGTTTGGTATCCGCCCTGAACATCTGCTGATTAACGAAGAAGCAGACATCAGCATGAACTTCCAGAGTGAAGTGGTTGAGCGTCTGGGTAACAGTACTTATATGTTCGGACAAAGTTCAACAGTAGACGGTTTTAAAGTGCATCTGCCTGGCGACCAGGAAGTGAAGAGCTTTCAGTCTCTGACACTTAGCTGTGCGGCAAGCGATGTTCACCTGTTTGATGCGGAGGGGGTCTGCATTACTAGTTAGCAGTAGTTTGCTAAGTATATTTCTCTACGTTTGCGGGCCTATGGCCCGCTTTTTTTATATTTGGCCTTCAGAACTCTTCTATACTTATTCACAGTACATTGAATTTTAAGAAATTCTAATCTGAACTGTAGAGGAATAGCATAGTTTACAATGGTTATGGCTAACGGTTTCTTAAAAAACTTACTATCAGGAATAGCTAAGGATAAAGAAATTTATCTGACATCGCTTTTTGTCATCGCAATGTCCATCAGTGTTTTATGGATATACAGTCCGGAGAAACTAAGCAGAATATCGTTATATTCACAGATTCTGAGTCCTGTCAGTGCAGCCATACTGATGCTGCATTTCACCTTCTACTATTTAAAGATGATTTATATTAAGGAAGGAAAGCCAACAAGCAAACTGTTCAAGCTCCTATACTCCTACATAACTAAACCAGAAAAATTAGTATTAATTATTCTCATGATGATAAATATTAATTTCGTACTATCTTGTTTTACGCTGCTAAAGCTCACCATACCTAAAATAGTTCCGTTTTCATTTGATGTACTTTTTTCAGATATTGATAAGCTATTCCACTTCAATTATCAGCCCTGGGAGCTAACACACGGATTATTCCAGTCTCCCTACTTTTCTCTGACTATCAATATCTTATACAACCTTTGGTTCTTTGTACTTATCTATGTGCTTTTTTACTTTATTGTCACCAATGCACAAAACCGAAAAAGGTACCTGCTCAGCTTTATCCTGTCCTGGTTTATTATCGGTAATCTATTTGCCACACTTTTCTCATCTGTCGGTCCCTGTTTTCTGTTCAAGCTAGATCCCTCTGAGACCCAATTTTTGCCACTTATGGAAATACTGACAAAGCAAAGCCACCTTCTGACCAGTCAGAACTGGCCTGAGCTGTGGGCAATTGGCACTCAAAACACCTTGTGGGAAAAATACGTTGCTGATGATGTAATGATTGGGGCTGGTATCTCAGCTATGCCCAGTATGCATGTCGCTTCAACAACACTAATGGCTCTTGCAATAAAACGGGAAAATCACTGGTTTGGTAATCTGTTTATTGCCTACGCGATTATCATTCAAATAGGCTCAGTACATCTGGCGTGGCACTATGCGATAGATGGGTACCTTGCTGCAATTATGGCCTGGATAATTTGGCATTATGTGAATAGGTACTATGATAATAAACAGATAGTTACCCCCGGTTAATCAGAGGTTCTCAGGAAAAAAGCGAAGACGGAGCTACTTATCGTGAAAGCCATTCTACCGAATGAAATAGTCAAAAACTTCTTACCCTTGGTACTGTTGAGCTTCTGTGCTATCTGTCTTTTCTCCTTTTCTGTTGCCAGTGATGCTGTTGGCGTTTTTGATCTAAAGCGCATATTTATCTGCGTCGTGGTCATAGCGAATTGCCTGCTTCTGATTTTGTCCTCTTCTTTAAAAAAACAGTTCCTGTTTCGCACCAAAAGCATCGAAAAAAAAACGGCACTCTTGCTAACCGTCTTTCTGTTTTTTGTCATTATTTCAAATACCTTCTTCAGCCTTTACTTTGTCAGAGCACAACTCGATTTCTTCTATCTGCTCGGGCTTGCACTGCTGACCACGACAATATCCACCGGCACTATATGTGACCGGCAAGTTATTTACCGTTATTTCTCTGCCATCACTACGGTACTATTTTTATCTGTGATGGCCGGTCACTGGGTTCACTCATCGGTTGAAACTGTGCCTCATATCCGGAGTATTCTTAACTTCGCAAACCCAAGGTATATCAATCAGATTCAGATTTGGTTGATTGTCCCGGCCCTCTATCTTGTCCTAATCAGTTACAAACGGCGTGGACTAAAAGGTTCACTGCTTCCTTTGCTGATCGCCTCATTACATGTCGCCATGGGACTGGCCTTAGATGCCAGGGGCTTTTTCCTGGTTTCAGCCACATCCGTTCTGATATGGTTGTTTATCGATAAAACTAACCGGGCTGCCTTGGTAAAGTTACTGGGATTGGTTTTTATTGCCGGTATGGCGATAAAGTACTTACTGCTTACACCGTTTCCCTTCTACCTGTTCAACGGCTACCTGCCCGATTCAGTCTATGAGCTGCGGACTACATCATCCAACCGTATAACAGTATGGAAAGATCTGCTGGGAATGGCTTCATTCTGGGGACATGGCGGAGATGCCTACGTATGTAACTCCCACCCGACTGTTGCAGGCCCGCATAACTCCCTGCTGCTGTATCTGTTTAACTGGGGAGTGGTTCCGGCGCTTTCATATACCCTGCTTGTTGCTCTGTTGTTTTTTAAAGTAATCACCACAAAAATGCCTTCAGTCCGGGTTGCCGGATTGTCTGTCCTGGCCGGGCTGGGATACAGCCTGATTACAGGTACACTGGATCTGCCATTGAGCCAGTTAATGGCGGTTATCTCACTTGCTCTGTTCTGGTATAAATCAGCTCCAAAAGCCCCATCGACGTCTGCTCCCCCCAACGCCATCGATTCGGCCAGCGCGAAAGTTCTGATTATTCTTTCCCTGCTGGTCATAACAACGGTTTCCTACCGGGTGTACGACAGAGTCAGTCATAACCATTACCGCCACTTACTTGTGGAAGATGAGAAGCCAAGGCCCCAATTCTGGATGGAAAACAGCTGCCCGGATGAAGAGTCTTATTTAAGAAAATTCTGACCATCAGCCAGGTCGGTACAAATTAGATCAAACTCACAATATCAATCAATATGATAGGCAGCTTATTAATAACTCACCTCTTCTTTAATTTTCTTCATTTTTTTTTATAAACTTAGTAGTCAATATCGAAAAATAGTGTCTAAACTTATCTTATAAGGATAACTTTATATCAACTCCATTAGATGAAGTAAGGGCTTCACCTGATAATTAGCCGGACGATCATAATGCGCACTATGAACAACACAGGTATACCGATGCATGCTCATCCAAATCAGCTTAATTCGCTGAATCATGAGCTGACTGACTTGCATAAAAAAGTAAAAACCAAGGTTCCGGCATTGGATAGAATTGCTTTTGTTCTTTATGACAAAGATCTTGGCCTTTTAAAAACTTATGCAGAAAGCTCTGACAACATAGACTCATTTAACCACCATGAGTTTCCTTTATCTTCATGTACCTCTCTGAAAGAGTGTGCGGATAGTAGTCAGCCAAGGGTTATCAACGATATACCCTCTACTCTTATTCCAAACAACAAGCACTCGAGATGGCTGCTTGATCAAGGATACCGATCCTCATTTACCGTTCCGATTTACAACTTTCAGCAATTTATCGGGTTTGTTTTCTTTAACTCTCACAAGAAAGGTCTCTTTACCCAGCTTGTCCAGAATGAACTTCTGCCATACTGTGACTTAATCAGTTTTGTCGTTAATGCCGAGTACTCTTTGCTGCACTCCATTCTGGCATCCGCTGAATTAACCAAAGAGCTTTCTCCCGGCTACAAAAAAGAGTCCCGTGAGCATGTTGAAAGAATGAGTCGTTACTCTCATCTGATAGCAAAAGGCGTCGCTGAGATTTACCAGCTTGATGATGAAGTGATAGAAAATATTCATATTTTTTCAAGGCTGCATGATATCGGAAAATCAGCGCTTCCTAAGGATCTGCTACTGAAACCGGATAACCTGCAATACGATGAGCGGGATATCATGAAGGCGCATATCAATAATGGTATTTCACTGATAGATAAAATTCTGGATAACCTGGGTAAACCTTCTCACCCATGCGTAGATATTCTTAAAGATATCATCGCATGCCATCAGGAGTTTCTTGATGGTAGCGGTTACCCTAATGGTTTATCACATACAGAAATTTCAGTGCCGACACGTATTATCACCGTTGCTAATATATTCGATGCACTAACCAGCCACAGACCTTACAAACAAGCCTGTTCTGTTCCGGCGGCACTGCTTGAGCTGGAAAAAATGGTTTCTGCCGGAAAACTTGATGAAAACTGTGTCTCAGCCCTGAGAGATCACCATGATCTGCTGAACGAAATCATCAAGCAGTTCCCAGAAAGGGATCCAAGTATCAGTTATAACTAACGCTTCCCTAACACAACATTTGCATGGACAAATGTTACTAAGTAAAGCGACCGCCATTCGGCGGTCGCTTTTTTTCAGCTGTTATCCAGATTAAGGCTTAATGATTTCGACTTTATCTGCATCTGTGTCTGCTTCAGTTTCAGCGGTAGCGGATGCACTGCTTACAGAGTTGGTCACCTGAGTCTGCTGTTTATCTGCTCTTATTTGAGCTAACGCCCTTGCCAGATTTTCATTAGCCAGTTTGTAGTATGACGGTTTTTTATCTATCGCTCTTTGCAGATATGGAATCGCTGCATCCGGTTTGCCCTGCAGAATCAGGAAGTAGCCCACGTTATTTAACGCTTCCGGCTCTTCCATCTGACGCATAAATACATTTAGCGCTCTTGCGTTCTCTCCCAGAGCAAGGTGTATCAGTGCCAGGTTATTTACCGCTTTCTCATTATTTGGGTCAAACTGCAGTGCGGTGGTCATCAGGCGTTTGGCAATATGATAGTTACCTGTCATATAGTGCGAATAGCCAAGATTAACCATGGTTTTAACCGAACGGGAGTTAATCTCCAGCGCTTTCTCATAAAATCTTTTAGCTACGTCATAACGGGCTGCAACATCAGAAAGTATCCCCAGTCCCATATAGCTGTCTAAAGGAGAAGATTTATCTACAGACAGAGAAGCAATTTCATCCTCTTTCAGCAGTTCAAAGTTCTCAAGCTGAGTATTTTTGTTCAGACGTTTTTGATCAGCATTCACAGCCTGAAGGAATAAGCGACTCCCATCCACGGTCCGGCCAGCTTTGCTGTATATAACTCCAAGCTGTTCCAGGGACTGGATATGTTCCGGATTAACCTCTATAGCTCTTAAATAAGCTTTCTCAGCAAGCGCCAGATTGCCTCTGGACTGGTGAATCCGGCCAATATTGTACAAACTCTTATCCTGATATTCGGCTTCAGGAAAAGAGAGAGAACGGATATATTCAAACAGAGCAAGATCGTATTTTCTCAGGCTAAGTGCGGTATCACCACGAGCTATCGCTTCCATCTCGGATTTTGGGGGCTCTTCATTAGTCAATGAGTCAATAGGAGCACCCAGATAGAGTTCGGAATCAAATGCCATTTCCGGCTCTTTATTAGATGCACAACCTGCCAGAAACAAACTGATAAAACCGATAAGTATTATTTGTTTTTTATTCATAACTTATGTCCTTATTTTAGTGCATCCATAACAAGTACCAAACCAGGGCCGATAGCCACAATAAAGAAGCAAGGCCAGATAAACAAAATCATAGGGAACAACATCTTAGTCGGAATCTTAGCCGCAACCTCTTCCGCCTCCTGCTGTCTCTTATCCCGGTAATCATCCGTATAAGTTCTTAAGGTGTTCGCCAGGCTGCCACCAATTTTTGCTGCATGCCCCAGCATACTAACCAGGCCGGAAAGTTCTTCAAGCCCAGTCCGGACAACCAGTTCCCCCAAAGCATCAGTCACTGTTATCCCTGCTTTAATCTTGGCACACACGGTATCCAGTTCATCCGAGAAGTCCGGGTGAGAGATAGCCAGCTCATTGGCAACACGCTGAAGGGAGGCATTAAAACCCAAGCCTGACTCAGTACACACCACCAGCAAGTCCAGCGCATCGGGAACCGCGGCTTTTAGTTTTATCCGCCTGGTACTGACCATTTTTGACAACATCATATTCGGTGAAAATATACCCACACCAAGTGCTGTGACAATAGCAAGATCCGTCCAGTTACTTCTTGGAACATAGAACCATATTGCACCGGCGATAATAACGCCAATAATTGAGGTTAGCGTTTTTACCGCATAAAACGTAGAGACAGCCCTGTTCTCGTGGTAGCCGGCGTGCATCAGTTGGTGACGAATGGACTCCTGCTCTTTTTTACTCTTAGGAGCCAGTACCGGAGAGAGTGAATCCAGAGTATTGCCAAACCTGCTGCTTCTTTTTTCCCCCAGTTCATTGCCGCTGGAAATATCTTCCAGTCTTTTTGAAACCTGAGACCGGTTACCTATGATAAGCAGCCCGACAGCAATGAAAAACAGGATACTCGCAACCAGAATGACGATAAGAAACAGGGTTTGCCTATCAACATATTGCAACCCCAAATCACTCAGTAAACTTGTGATCGTATCCATAACTAGATCCTAATATTTATTATCTGCCTAATCCAGAAAGCACCTATTGCCAGCAACACAATCCCGACAGAAACCATATTCAGCCCTCTTGGATCCTGATATAAAACCTGAGCATAGGTAGGGTTGATAACCATCAGCATCCCAAACAGAGCAAATGGGGCTAATACCAGAATCCACGCTGACATCCGAGCCTCCGCTGACAAGGTTCTGATTTTTCGTGACAGCTTAAACCTGGCACGCAGCACATTAGATACCTTATCGAGGTTTTCTGTTAAGTTACCGCCGGTTTCTTTCTGCAGTAATACTGCACTGGCGAACGCCATCATAGAAACCGTAGGTGAACGGTCCACCATCTGCAAAATTGCCAGCCTGAGATCGTAACCGAAATTCAGCAGGTTAAAGGTGTTTCTGAACTCGATACCTATTGGTGGTGGCATCTCTGTTCCCACTTCATAGAAGGACTGGTTAAGCGGCTGGCCTGCCTGCAAAACCCTTTTAATGATATCCAGCGCTTCTGGCAGCTGCTCTTCAAACTGCATCAGCCTCTTGGTTATCCGGCTATTGAGGTACATATACATAACAAGCCAGACAAAGATAGGCGCTGCAACTGTCACGTACCAGGTCTGGTTTGACACAACACAAACCATCGCTGATATCACGCTTATTAAGAAGGTGATACCGAGGGTTTTACCCATGGCCCATCCGGTTCCCGACAGTTCGATAACCTTTCTGAAGTCTTCAAAGACGGAAAACTTAATCAGCTGCTTTTCAAAACCCGTCAGACCTTTGTTGTAGTGCTCCTGCAACAGAGACTTACTCTCTTCATCCAGATTATCTTTGGTTTCTCTTAACCTGGCAGCCAGCTCTTTATGCTTTGCTCTCTGTCCGGCAGCAGGCAGAATGAGCGCCTGCGAAATAAATACAATTGCAAAAAAAAGCAATACTAAAAATAAGGTAGGATCATTAGTCATAAGCTAAATCCTTTTAGTAAGATTCGCCAAACAGCTCAAATGGCAACTCAAGCCCCCTGCGGGTAAGCTGTTCGTGACAACTTGGTACTACACCAGTTGCTGTATAGTGGCCGATAATATTCCCTTCAGAGTCAATCCCTTCACGCTGATACTTAAATATCTCCGACATGGTGATCACATCACCCTCCATACCATTGATCTCTGAAATACTGGTCATACGGCGCTTACCGTCCTCCTGTCTTTCCATTTGCACAACAAGATGAATAGCTGAAGCAATCTGAGAGCGAAGGTTTTTGGTGGTGATATTCCAGCCAGCCATGGAAAACATATTCTCTACCCGGCTTAACGCATCACGGGGGGTATTGGCGTGAATGGTTGCAAGTGAACCATCATGGCCGGTGTTCATAGCAGCCAGCATATCTACGGCTTCGGCACCACGTACCTCACCAAGCACAATGCGATCAGGGCGCATACGCAGACAGTTTTTCACCAGTTCCCTCTGGCTTATCTCACCTTTACCTTCAAGGTTAGCAGGACGTGTTTCCAGTCTTACCACATGCGGCTGTTGCAGTTGCAGCTCTGCCGAGTCTTCAATGGTAATGATGCGCTGGTCAGAAGGAATAAAACCAGAGCAGATATTTAGTGTGGTAGTTTTGCCTGAACCCGTACCACCTGAAATCAGAATATTCATTTCCCCTTCAACGGCAGCTTCTATAAATCTGGCCATAGGTTCGGAAAGGGAGTTAAAGCTTAGCAGGTTTTCCATGGTCAGTTTATCAACTGCAAAGCGACGAATAGAGACTGAAGGGCCGTCAATAGCAAGTGGAGGGATAATTGCGTTTACACGTGAACCATCAGCCAGGCGGGCATCCACCATAGGTGACGCTTCATCAATCCGCCGGCCAATCTGACTTACGATACGGTCGATAATATTTCTCAGATGACGGTCGTCTAAGAAGGTGTGCGGCGTTCTTTCAAGCTTACCAAACCTTTCTACATAGACACTCTTCGGTCCGTTAACCAAAATATCCGATACTGTAGAGTCAGCCAGTAAGGGTTCCAGAGGACCTAAACCAAAGACTTCATCTTCAATCTGTTTTACTACCCGTTTACGACCTTCAGCACTGAGGGGGTGAGAAACATCATCATCCATTAACTGAACAATCGCTTCGTGCAGTTCCTTCTTGGCTCTGTCCGCTTCCAGGTTAGACAGAATCCCTAAATCAAGAGTTTCCAGCAGGCGCTTATGGTAGTAATGCTTGGTATCTAGCTCCTGCTCAACCAGTTTTCTGCTCTCATCAACCGCTTGCAATTTAACATCTATCTCGCTGGGTCTTTTCTTTTCAACTGGTTTTTTTGCCGGCTCCGGGGCCCGTTCTTTCACAGCCGTATCGCTAATGGAAGCACTGTTCGCTTTTGCTTCAAAATCCGGATTGACATTTTTTCTTTTGAAAAACATAAGCACTCCCTCGTCTTATGAAAACAGCTTACCTAACCAACCTTTTTCCACTGGGCCTGACGGCGTAAGCTCTTGAGTAATCGCTTTAAGTGACTTAGATATCACGGAACTCTTACGGTGCAGTACAATTGGTTTGCCTAAATCAGCGCATTCAACCGCTACCTTGTATTCATTGGGAACCAGATGAATCTCGATACCTGAAACCACTTTTTCCAGATCTTTCAGGCGAACACTGCCTCTCTTTTCAAACCTGTTAAGAATAATGCAGAGGCTATCCTTAGGCAGCGCATATTCAAACTGAAGAGTCCGGACTAAATTATTGGCATTTTTCACCGAAATCAGATTTTGCTGAGTCACCAAAAATACTCTGGATGCCGGCGCTACGATTGATGAGTAGACATACTCCACGCCTCTGGACAGGTCTACTACAACATAGTCATAGAACTGCCGGAGTATTGGCATTAATTTGCCCATATTCCTGGCTGTCTGGGCATTTTCTTTCGCACCACTATCCCTAAAGCCCAGAATTTCCAGACCAGAAGAGTGCTTTGTCACCAAGGAAGCAAGTGATATCTCATCCAGATCGGATATGGAGTCCAGTACATCTGCTATATCGTACTTACATTTTGTGTCCAGATACTCTGCTACAACACCAAACTGAACATCCAGATCCACCAGTAACACCTTTTTATCCGGTATCTGCTTCAACTCTATCGCTGTATTTAATGCCAGGGTTGTCGCACCAGCGCCACCTTTTGTATTCACAAACAGGTAGAGCTCACCCAGAGCACGGTTCACAATTTTTTCATCTGCCGTCGCCTTAAGCATCGGCATAACTTCTTCAAGCTCGGCCTTATCTGACAGAAAATCGGACGCACCAATTCTCAATGAGATTTTTAGAGCCCCGGTATCAGCTTCATCACCAAAAACTATCAGAGATGCCTCGTGCTCCTGCAGGCTGGACGCCTGATTCTGCAACTCGACAATTCTTTTTGCCCAGTTCACACCAGTCTCAATAAAAACAAGGTCTGGACCAGGAAGCGAAGAAATACCTTCCACGTTAAATGAACTTAGCGGAACCGTCTCTATATTAATGTTTTTACATCTGTCCAACTGATGACGGATGTGTGTCAGGAACTTTTCAGATGCATAAACCACCCAGATAGTCAGGTTGGTTCTCAGCGCAAAATCGTTGCCCTCATTAATCGTCAATTTTATTGGCTCTCCCATCGATAGATGCTCCCAGCTAAATTATTATTGTTTTGGCAGACAACCTCGTCCTCACAAACCGGATAACGGGTATATCGTCTTATGGGTTTCCCACAATCTTTCCATTGGTATCTAAGTAACCGATAATTAAAGTATAGTCGCTCATTTCGCCAGGGATCATTTTTGTAATCATTTGATTAAAATGAACAACATTTCTATTTATCACACAACAGACAACCACTAAATCCAAAGTGTAAGAGCCAGGATTTCTTCAGACTCTTACACTGACTTACATAAATCACATTAGTTAAGCGGAATAGCCAACACAGTACCAGCGCTAATATCACTGCTAGCTTTGGTGCTGGAGGTTTGATCATGATAAACCTCCAGTGTTGACTGCATCCGTTCACCACTACCCGTTGGCATATAACCTAAGTTTTCCACTGAGGCTGACGGATTGTATGTCTGCTCAGCTTTCACCAAAGCAACCGAAGAACCCAGCGGCTGATCACTTGCACATCCTGCTAACAATAATATTAGTACAAAGCCCAGGCTGTAGCCTTTATTCAACTGTTTCATATTCAAATCCCTCTATAAACTGTGTCCAAATTTACCTTCTGAACCACCTTTTTCAGTAGGGACAGGCTCGACAGCCTGCTGCTCTTTCATGGTCGATTTCACCGGCTGGTTAATCACTGAGCTCTTACCTAACAGGTAAAACTCCCAGTCGCTAGGTGATACAAATCCATCTGTCGGCAAGGTGATCTTGTTCCGGTCAATCGCTTTAGCAAGCCTTGGCGTCACCAGAATAACCAGTTCGGTCTCTTCATTTACAAACTCCTGGCTATTAAACAGCTGACCAAGGATAGGAATATCACCAAGTCCAGGAAGCTTCTCCACCGCCTCGCGGGTACTTTCGTTCAACAGCCCTGCGATAGCTATGGTCTGCCCGTCTGCCAACTCAAGAGTTGAAGAGGCACTGCGCACGGTTGTGGACGGAATATAGAAAGAAGAGCTGGCTCCGACATTCAGAGAAACCGCACTGGTGCTGCTCAGTTCACTGACGGAAACTGCCATTGTAAGATTAATTTTCTTATCACTCAGAACCGTTGGGACAAATTCAAGACCAACACCATATTCACGGTATTCAATAGTAATACCATCATCATCCGGCACCGGAATCGGATATTCACCACCCGCTAAGAACTCTGCTTTTGCACCACTTAATGCTGTCAGGTTTGGTTCTGCCAACACTTTTGCAGCGCCTGTTTCTTTTGCAATATCCAATGCAAATTCAAATAACGTATTACCATCTAAAAACGATCCAAGAAGACCGGAATCTGAATAACTTGGGTTAGTGAATACACCTTTACTCGGATCAAGAGCAGTCGGCTCAATAGCACCACCCATGGTCCCGCCACCCCAGGTTATTTCACTGCCACTAAACTGCAAAAAGTTAATATTGGCATCAAAGCGCTTAGTCAGGCTTCTTTCCACTTCTGCAACCGTCACTTCCAGCATGACCTGCTGGGCGCCGCCTATGGTCATAAGATTGATAATGCTTGAGGTGTTAACCTGATCGGCACCGGCAGTATCAGCTGATGCACCACCAGAATAGGTTTCAGCAACTTTCAGCGCCAGATTCATCTTCTCCTGTGACGCCACAAGTCCACTCAGAATCAGCTTGTTCTTAGAGCTGTGTACCGATATTTTTTCATCAGGAAGAAACTCATACAGCTTACTCTTGAGGTTATTCAGATCGTGCGTTACCTCAATATTCAGCGCTTCAATTAACAGACCGTTCTTATCCCACACCATAAGGTTGGTAGAACCCAGTTTTTTACCTATCAGGAAAAGTTCATCTGATTTAAGCATCACAATATCAAGAACCTCAGGATCCCCCAGAGAAACACGGGATGCTCTGGATGAAAGATAAATATGGGTAGATTTGTGATGCGGTACATTGATGGTTTCACCAGTCTGAGCACTGGATGCAGACGCAGTCGCGGCCCAGAAATATACCAGCAAGCCAAATATTAGCGTTAGTATTCGATTCATAATCTATTGCCTCATTCCTTGACTTTTACATTAGACGATTTGGTTCCTTTGATAATCGTAACGCTAGGCTTAGGCTTGTACGTAGTACGCACCACAGGCTTATCGACTTCATGAGGATTTCTCAGTGCCAACTGAATAGACCCTTTGGAGTTTGCAGAAAGCAGCTTTTGCGCTTCTTTCGGGGTAACTTCAAGGGTAACGGCCCGAACAATTATTGGCTTGTTCTCTTCCGTTCTTGCTGTCTGGTCAACGGCAAGTACTTTGATATTTTTCAGGACTGTCGTAGTACTGGCGCTGTTTTTGCCGTACTTCACCGTCTGCAGAATATCCACCTTACTTCCCGGTAAAAGGAAACCAGCCACACCAACAACATCGTTTACACGAATGGTCACCGCACGCTTATTCTCCGGGATCAGAGCTGCCAGGGTGGTTCCTACTCCGGGCTCAGAGATTCGGGAAGCATGCATTACTTCGCCGGCATAGATAGCGTCTCTTGCCACCATACCAACCACATCTTCCAGGTTGGCAAAGTTAGCCTCCTGGTTAAGCCAGGCGACCTCAAGCAATTTTGTTGTTAACTGCTCGGACGTAATTTCCACACCCGCCGGTATATTGACACCTGCGATAACCACCGGATGCCTCTCAACAACCTCAACTTCAACCTCAGGCTGGCGCTGTTGATCCATCCATTGCTTACCGACAAAAACCGCAGCCAGACCAAAGATAATGGACAACAGGAATAAGAAAATAACCTGTGTTCTATTCATATCACTCCTCCTTGCCCATCAGCTGTGAAATAGAGATCCCAAGCTCGTTCCATTATTGTGGGCGTTATTACTGGATCAATCTCTTCGAATGCCACTATATCTCTGCTGATACCCACGATATCCTTAGGTATACAAGGGAAATAGCCAACATTGTATCTCTTGTGTAAATCCATCAGTCTGCTCATAGCCAGCTCAGGCAGACCAAGGCGTCTTCCGTCAGCAACGCCTTGCCATAAACTGCGGTAATCTGCTTCATCTAAAGCATAGAACTGAATTTTGTATCCAAGACGTCTCAAAAATGCGGGATCGGCGATCTTCTGCGGATCCAGGTTGGTTGAAAACGCAAGAGTTAAAATAAAGGGAACGGTTATCTGCTGGCCGTTAGGCAGCCCCAGATGGTCATAAAAATATTCCATCGGAACGATCCAGCGGTTCAGTATGGTATCCACCGGTACTGGTTGGCGGCCAAGGTCATCAATAACCAAAATGCCATTATTGGCCATCATTTGCAGCGGAGCCATCCAGACCCGGTTATGCTCGGTATGGTTAACCTCAAGCATATCCATGGTCAGCTCACCACCAACCTGAACACTTGGCCTCTGGCAAAGCAGCCAGCGCTTATCGTACTGCTCTTCAATGCGGGCACTCAGTTGCTTTTGATTATCATCCACAACCTTATGATGCTGAGGAGAATAGACCTTAATAATGTTACCTGCTGCATAAACAGCATAGGGAATATAAACCGAAGTATGGTGCGCGTTTAAGATACGCTCTGCGACAAAAGTTTTACCTGAACCGGCATGACCATAAAGAAGCAAAGCCCGGCCAGAGTTAATCGCCGGCCCCAAAATAGGCACCAGACGGTTTGAACCGTAAACATCAGATAAGGCTCTTTCTACATCCAGTCGGGTAACGGTTTTGGCTCTGACATCCTGCAGCTTAACCATCTCATAATAATCTGGCAGAGAAACCGGCATTGGCCCCAGATACGCATCTTTAAGAAAGGCTTTGTCCGCCTCTTCCATTCCCAGTTCAGATAGCGCATACCGGACCTGACCACCGGCATTATCCGAGTAGAAAGAGGTTTTTTCCGGCTGGAAAACCTCAACCATTGATTTTTTTCTCAATATCTGGATTATGGTTTCAACAAAATGGCTGATAACTCCCAGATACTGTGCAAGTTCCAGAATATTGGATTTTGGATACGCCGAAAGATGTTTAATGACTAAGTTCTCAAGAACAGCCTGAGGTACATTCAATTCATCTATGGATGTAGGTACTCTAGGCGCACTCGTCTGAGGTGTAAGAATTCCCGATTTTCCGGCTTCCTTTCCTGAGCTCATAACGACTCCTGGCTAGATAGTGAAATATTGATACATCGCGAGTCCGACAAAAACAGAAGGTGCAAAGGGCATACGTAAATTATCTTTAGTTACGAATTGTTTACGTCCTTCTTTATCTAACAGTAGTATCAAATTTCTATATTTTGAAGTATTGCTAATCACATCCTGAAAAATAACAATCAATCCGATGATTCCGGCAGATATCAGAATATAATAACTGGCGCTTAAGAGGTTTCCCCATCCAATCCAGTAACCAAGAACACCAAGTAATTTCACATCACCCGGAGACATTGCCCGCAGGAAAAAAAGCACCATGCAAGAGAAAAACATCGCGAATGAAGCAAGAACATTGAGTCCCACCGTAGATAATGGAACTGGCTGATAGGCATATTGCGCTATATATATAACTATTAATAACAGTAGACAGTTATTAGGAATTCGGTTCTCTCTTAAGTCATATATGGCAATAACCAGTAATAGAGACCAAAATAGAATGGACAAGCATAAACCTCCAACCTATGTTTATACACATTGCTTTCGTTTTAGAAACAAAGAGTGGTAAGGCACTTACGTATCTTTACCACTCATTGCATAGACTTCTGGACTTAGCTAAGACGGCCACTTATCCGGAGATACCTGTGACTACGCTGTTCAACTTAGTACTTAACTGGTTACCTAAGCCACTAAATACAGCAGATAGTCCAACAACCAAGAATGCAGCACCGATAACATATTCAACAACCGTTAGCCCTTCTTCGTCTTTAATAAAGTCTTTACAGAAATTGATAAACTTGCTCATAACCCTACTCCTAACACACTAGTAATATGGAACTCCCGAAATATCTCGCTGTTCCTGTTATTCAATTTAGGACGGGGACAAACTTTAAGTTAGGACTTTTTTACTATTAGGTTGTACATTTTTAATATTAGGCTAGAGTTAAAATAGAGTTACTATCCAAAATGTCATTTTCATATTAATCAAGAAGTTAACTTATGGATGAAATATTATGAGCTATTACTGGTTGGGTGAGGACATTAATAATATCCCTGAAGAAATAAAGAGTTATATCACTAACACTTTAGATATATATGATTGTGATAATGATTTTTCCGTATTAACTCTAAAAAGTGTGAAAACTGTTTTTTTTGGTCTCAGCAATGAGAAACGAGCTTTTTTTGATAGTTGCATCAAAATATGTGAGAATTTAGATAAAAGGCTCATAACACTCAATCTTGACAAAACAAAGCCCAAGAAAACTCAGGAAAAATTCATTCTTCTACAAATAGATACATCAGATAAAGAACTCACAAAAGAGTTAACCGAAAGGCTCAAAGCAGCCTTAAGTAGCAATAAAATTAACAATACATTAACAATTGAAACAAAAAACAAACACCTTTCGACAAAAAGTGGAAGCAGGATCGATATCTATCAGGTTATCAGCTTTATTGATGACCATTTAGACAAAGAGATCAAGGAAGAAGAACTGGCAAAAAAATTCAACTATTCAACACCTTATTTCTCAAAAATCTTTAAAACCGTTATAGGAATGAGCTTTCGGGACTACATAACGGGCAAGCGAATTAAAAAAGCTAAAATTTTGTTAAGAGAGAGCCCTGAAGAGAAACTGGCTTCGATTGCTTATCAGTGCGGATACAACGATGTTTCCTACTTTTCCAGGATATTTAAGAAAAAGACTAACATGACGCCTAATGAGTACCGAAGCAGCAGTTAATCTCTTAAAAAAATAACAGGCAGACACCTTTACAAGGAGGTATCTGCCTGAAAGTTATTGGGTTTCAGCCTTGTGTCAGCCTGAGCCTGCTTTGTCTAAAGAGCTGTTCAAACTCCCGTTCAGAGTATTACCATAATTAGAGAAGAAGAGAGCCATTCCCCCCACAAGGAAGGCAGCCCCCACAACGTACTCAACAACCGTCAGGCCTTCTTCATCTAAAAGAAAGTTCTTAATTGTCCGATAAATCTTTTCCATAAATCCCTCAGCTGACGAATTAGTTTTGAATACTGTTATTCGTGCTTCTTCCATCTAAGAAACCTAAACAAAACAGTATAAGTAAATAATAGCCCAAATTTTCTTTTTGATAGCCTCAGCAGCAATTAAATAACTTAAATGAGAAATCCATCAATAAAACAACTTGTTTATTCTGAGCTTATTTCGCTATAAGTCCGGCATTTTATTTCCATCCTATTGTGGCTAAAACCCCGGCATGGAATTAACATTACAATAACATCCATAAGATGGAGAACACTATGCGCGATGCAGTTAATACACATGAAGCAGAAGCCGGATGCTCAATTTCACCACCCAATGAGATGATTCTGCACTGGGCAGAACAGCGCCCGAACGATATCTACCTGAAGCAGATTATTAACCGCGAATTTGTCGAATACTCCTTCGCGCAAGTGGCGGATATGGCTCTGAGGTTCGCTTCCGCACTGAAGGCACAAGGCTTAAAGCCGGGTGATAAAGTTGCGCTGATTTCTAAAAACTGCGCTGAATGGTTTATTACGGATCTTGCGCTAATGCTGGGTGATTATGTAAGCGTTCCCATCTTCCCCACTGCGGGCAGTGAGACTATTGAGTACTGTGTCACGCATAGTGAAAGTAAGGTGATGATCATCGGTAAGCTTGACAGCGCAGACGAGGTAAAAGAAGCGATGAACAGGTTGCCGGATATACTCACAATTTCATTGCCTTATGATAGCGCTCCTGAGTGTCAGCTTACTTTTACTTCTCTGCTTAAAGAGCATGAACCGGGCACCCAAAGGCCTCAGCACTATGATGAAAAGCTGATGTCCATCGTTTACACCTCAGGCACTTCCGGCGTCCCTAAAGGGGCAATGCTGACCTATGGTGCATTTAGCTGGTCGGCACAAAAACTTATTGAACATATAGGGATAAGAGAAGATGACCGGCTTTTCTCCTATCTGCCTCTGGCGCATATCACCGAGCGGGTTTATATCTTTGGCTCCTCCATAATGGGGGGAGTTCAGACTGCATTTCCGGAATCGCTGGATACCTTTATTCTGGATGTGAAAATGCACAGGCCAACCCTGTTTATCTCTGTGCCAAGACTCTGGGCTCTTTTCCAGCAAAGGATCCAGGACAAGATGCCACAACGGAAACTCAGTATTCTGCTTAAGATTCCGTTTGTCAGCTCTATCGTGAAAAAGAAAATTGCCGAAGGTCTCGGGCTTGATCAGGGCCGGGTTCTTGGTTGTGGCTCCGCTCCGGTATCACCGGCTTTGCTGGAGTGGTATTTAAGTGTTGGCCTCCCAATCACTGAAGCCTGGGGAATGACGGAGTCTTTTGCCTATGGCACCCTGAACCACCCCTTCAGAGCCGATAAGATAGGTACCGTTGGCAATGCAGGTCCGGGAGTTGAGCTGAAAGTTGCCGAAGATGATGAAATTCTTGTGCGTGGCAGGGGAACGTTCACCGGGTACTATAAAGATCCGGAGCAGACCCAGGAAGCCTTTGACTCTGAAGGATGGCTGCATACCGGAGATATCGGCTCACTGGACAGTGAAGGCTATCTGACCATTCAGGGGCGCAAGAAGGATACCTTTAAGACGGCTAAAGGTAAGTTTGTCGCTCCGGTTCCTATTGAAAAGAAACTCTACGAGTACGGAAAAATTGAGATGATGTGTCTGGTGGGCCTGGGGATGCCAGCACCGATACTGCTCGTTGTGCCCCATCAGTTTCCTCATTTCGATAAGGAGAGATATGAAAGGCGTATGCTGCGAATCATTAAGCAGATCAACCAGGAGCTTGAATCGCATGAAAAGATCAAAGGGGCTTTGATGATCAGAGATCCCTGGAGTATTGAAAATGGCATTCTGACTCCAACGCTTAAGATTAAAAGACATGTGTTAGAGAGGAAGTATCACGATACCGGGGTTAACTGGCCGGGGGATAAGATTGTGGTTTGGGAGAAGTGATAAATAGTAGCTGTCAGCCTTCAGCTGTCAGAGGTAAACAACTTAACCACCTCTGATAGCTGATAGCTGATAGCTCGTTTAAACTAACCAGTCCGCATACCAACAAACAAAATACAAAACAACCGCTGCCATAACACCGGCAACAATATCATCCAGCATAATTCCCAGGCCGCCATGGACTTTTTGATCAAGCCAGCCGATAGGCCACGGTTTTACCATATCGAAAAAGCGGAACAGGACAAAACCACTAAGCAGGATCTTCCAGTCAAAAGCCGGTAGCCCAAGCAGAGGTACCACACTCATAGTGATCCAGAATCCGGCAAACTCATCCCAGACAATAGAGCCGTGATCGTGAACCTGCATATCATCAGAGGTTACCTGACAGATCTTCACGCCAATAAAACAGGAAAGAAGCGTGAGAATAAGATAAGCAGGCAGAGGTAACTGAACCAGAAGAAGGTAAAGCGGCACAGCGGCCAGCGTTCCCATTGTGCCCGGAACCACAGGTGACAGGCCACTACCAAAGCCGGTAGCCAGAAGGTGCCATGGGTTTAATAGTGAAATTTTATCTAAAGGGTTACTCATGCATTTTCCTTACTGAAATGATCGTATCCGGACAGTTCCCAGTTAACCGGCTTTCCGTCCCGAATCAGTTCAAATGTGCCCTGAGGGCGTATCTGCCCGATGCAGGTAATCTTTGTTCCTGTGTGTGCTAATGCGCTTTCCAGCCCGCCTTTGTGCTCTTCCGGGATAGTAAAGCAAAGCTCGTACTCTTCACCACTGGTCAGTGCTATTTTCTGTGCAAGCGCCCTGTCAGAGCAGTAATCCAGAAGCTCACCGGAGAGAGGCAACTGACTGATATCGATACTGGCGCCAAGCTGAGAGCACTCAAGGATATGCCCGAGGTCAGAAATCAGCCCATCAGAAATATCAATACAGGCAGAGGCCCGATTTAACAGCGCCTGCCCCACCAGCACACGAGGCGTTGCCAGATAATGCCTCTTCTCCAGCGCATCGGCAAATGGCTTACCTACATCGGCATTACCCAGGATCACTTCCAGTCCGGCTTTACTGTCTCCCAGATCTCCGGTTACGTAAATCCAGTCACCCATTTTAGCGCCTGAGCGCATCAGCGCATGCTTTTCCGGAACAAAGCCCTGAACCGTCAGAGTAATACTTAACGGCCCTCTGGTGGTATCACCACCAATAAGCTGAACACCAAAGTAATCCGCCAGCTCAAAAAACCCATCACAAAATGGCTTCAGCCAGGCTTCATTCTGCTCAGGCAATGTCAGAGCAAGTGAAACCCAGGCGGGCGTCGCACCCATCGCAGCCAAATCGCTAAGATTAGAAGCTAACGCCTTATGCGCTACCCACGCCGGGTTGGCTCCCGGAACAAAATGCGTCCCCTCCACCAGCGTATCCGTACTGACAGCAATACGCACATTCTCAGGCGGCTTAACCAGAGCACAATCATCCCCAAGCGAAAACTCAACGTCCCGGCGCTGAGTTTGACGGTTCTTAAAATAGCGATCAATTAAACTAAATTCACCAGACATATTTGTACAAGCTTATTTTTAAAGGGCCCTGGGTTTATAGGCCCTGGGCCCTAGGACATTTGTTTATTTTTTAGTATCAAGGCGCTGCAATATTGTGCACCTTTTGGTTTTCCCAGGGCCCAGCAGGGCGAAGCCCGATCCTAGGACCCAGGGCCCAAAAAAAAGGCCAGCATAAGCCGACCTTTTTCCAATCTCTGTCCGTTACTTCTTACGAACATGCGGTGCAGCTTTATCCAGCACACCGTTAACGAACTTATGGCTGTCTTCTGCAGCAAATACCTTCGCCAGCTCAATAGCTTCGTTGATAACCACTTTGTATGGTACATCATCACGGCGAGTCATTTCGTACATAGCCAGTCTCAGCAGAGCCAGTTCCATCATATCCAGATCCTGCATAGGACGGGAAAGGTACGGACGCAGCTTGCTGTCAAGGTCAGTGTGAGACTGTACAACGCCAACTAATAGATCACGGAAATAATCTACGTCAGTTTCAGGAGCCTTCAGTGAAGGTTCATTATCACGATGCTCTTCTTCATCATACTTATCACCAGATAAAAACTGGTCTTCAACTGTGGCAACATTTTCTTTTGTGATCTGCCAAGAATAAATTGCTTGCAGAGCAAACTGACGTGCATTACGACGTGCGGCTGGTTTCACACTGGCCCCCATTAGGAATCGATTTCAGATAAAACGTTGATCATTTCTAGCGCGCTTAGTGCAGCTTCTGTGCCTTTGTTACCAGCCTTGGTTCCTGCGCGTTCAATAGCCTGATCAATAGTGTCAACAGTCAGCACACCAAATGCCACTGGAAGGCTGTATTCCAGAGAAACCTGTGCCAGACCTTTGTTACATTCACTGCAAACATAGTCAAAGTGAGGAGTACCACCACGGATAACTGTACCCAGAGAGATAATCGCGTCGAACTTACCTGTTTTTGCTACACGCTGAGCAACAAGTGGCAGTTCAACCGCTCCCGGACAACGAACAACAGTAATATTGTCGTCACTAATCTGCCCGTGACGCTTTAAAGTATCGATAGCACCAGATAGTAAACTTTCGTTGATAAAGCTATTAAAGCGAGAAATAACAATCGCAATCTTAGCATTCGGAGCCGGGAATCCACCCTCGATAACTTGCATAAAGCCTTCCTTTAACTATTTTCGTCAGTGAGAATCGCCGGATTCTAGCATAGATGTTCGTCACAAATCTAATTGTTTTTTGGAAGTCTTGGGGCCCTGGGCCCTGGGTTCGGGCTTCGCCCTGCTGGGCCCTGGGGAAAAACAAAAGGCGTACATCTATGCACGCCTTCCAAACTAAAAAAATGCTTTCCCCAGACCTAACAATGAACGAGGTAAACATCCCAGGGCCCAGGGCCTAAAAACCCAGGGCCCTTTATTCACAAATATATTCCGTAACTTCCAACCCAAACCCGCCAAGCGCATGATACTTCTTATCCGCTGAAGACAGCAGCTTCATTTTGCTTACGCCAAGGTCGGCCAGAATCTGTGAGCCCACACCTACGCGGCGTGATGTGCCCTGCTTTTTCGCAAGGGTCGGTGCGTCGCCTTTATCCTGCTGTTCAAACATCTTCACGCGGTGTACCAGAAGGTCTGTGGTTTCCTCATGACCAAGGATAACCAGAACACCACCCTCTTTATCGATACGCTTCATCGCTTTTTCCAGCGTCCAGCTGCGGTCAGCGTTGCGGTTTGAGCGCAGTACATCGGTAAACACATCCTGAAGATGAACACGAACCAGGCAAGGTTCATCTGTGATCTCACCTTTACGCAGTGCGTAGTGGATTTCGTTATCAATGGTGTCACGGTATGTCACCATATCGAAATCACCAAACTCGGTTGGCAGTTTGCACTCGGCAACGCGCTCGATAGTGGTTTCCGTGTTGTTACGGTACTCAATCAGATCCGCAATGGTACCCAGCTTAATGCCGTGTTTTTCAGCAAACACTTCCAGATCCGGGCGGCGGGCCATAGTGCCGTCTTCATTCAGGATCTCAACAATCACAGAAGCCGCTTCCAGACCTGCAAGGCGAGCAAGATCACAGCCCGCTTCCGTGTGACCGGCACGAGTCAGTACGCCACCGTCCTGAGCTGCCAGCGGGAAAATATGACCCGGCTGAACCAGATCTGCCGCTTTAGCATCTTTCGCAACCGCAGCCTGAACCGTTACTGCACGGTCTGCTGCAGAAATACCGGTTGTTACACCTTCCGCCGCTTCAATGGAAACGGTAAAGTTTGTGGTGTACTGAGCATTGTTATCCTGAACCATAGGTGGCAGGCCAAGCATTTCACAACGCTCTTTGGTCATGGTCAGACAGATAAGGCCACGACCATGCGTTGCCATAAAGTTAATAGACTCAGGCGTAACATGCTCTGCAGCCATAATAATATCGCCTTCGTTCTCACGATCCTCATCATCCATAAGGATCACCATCTTACCAAGGCGGATATCTTCGATTATCTCTTTCGATGTACTGATTGGCATTGTTCTTATTCCTTAGTCTTGCTTCAGAGTATTTCTGATAGCGGTTTATTACTTTTATTTTTTATTCGCTGAAGTTCCAGACAGGTGATGCCTGTTTTCCAACGGTCAAGCAAACCCGTTCTGCTGCAGAAACTCCATTGTAATTCTTGATTCTGGCTCTTTATCCTGAGAAGCGGTCAGCAACCTTTCCATATAACGTGCAAGCACATCCACCTCAAGGTTAACCTTTCTGCCCACGTTAAACTTATCAATGGTTGTCTCCTCAGAGGTATGAGGAACAATGGTCAGCTTAAAGGCATTCTTACGCAGGTCATTCACCGTCAGGCTGATACCATCAACAGTAATGGAACCCTTTTGAGCCACATAGCGGGAGATATCTTCCGGCATTTCCACCCAGAACTCCACCGCACGTCCAACCTGATTACGCTCAACAATAGTCCCCACACCATCAACATGGCCGGACACAATATGACCGCCAAACCGGGTTGTCGGCAACATGGCTTTCTCAAGGTTTACCTTATCTCCCACTGAATATTGGGCAAATCCGGTCTTTTTCAAGGTTTCCAGAGAGAGATCCGCGGTATAACTGCTTTCAGTAAAAGCCACCACAGTAAGACAGACACCGTTGGTAGCAATACTGTCGCCCAGCTTAACATCAGACATATCCAGCTTGCCCGACTCAACCGTAATCGAAATATCTTCTCCTCTCGGAGTAATCGCAGTCAGAGTACCAACTGCTTCTATAATTCCTGTAAACATATTCTACTCGTTTTCTCAGGGTACTTGTCGGTTCAAAGGTAGAGGGCTGGTATCAACAAGCAGACCTTCTTTGCCATGGATGGCAAAGTAGAGCTACATGGACGCTTTCTTTTAAAAAAAAGGCATGCGTGTCTGCTTGTTGATACTAGCCCTCTGCCTGCACCCACTATAATTTTGCTACAATCCGAATATCCGAACCAACCATACGAACATCCACAATATCCAGCTCAACAACCTGATCCATCTTCTCTAAACCTAGCAGATTAATCAGGCTGCGGGAGTCGGCTCCCATAATCTTTGGTGCCTGATAAAGGATCAGCTCATCCACCAGTTTCTGTTCAATCAGACTTCCCGCCAGCGTCGCACCAGCTTCAACCCAGATATGATTTATATTGTGCTCATTCGCAAGCTTGCTAAGCACCTGTTTCAGGTCAAGCTGACCAGCCACACTGGTTGCAACAGTAATATCGCTCTTTTCCGAGCTGGACACAGTAAGCACATCGCCACCAGACTGGTAAAGTGCCAGTTCTCTGTTTAACTGATGCTGCCTGTCCAGAATCACTCTGACAGGTTGTCGCAGCTCATCTTCAGGGTATTTGGCTTTCACTGAATCAGGCAACTCATTCCAGCGCACTGTCAGTGAGGCATTATCTTCAATCACAGTTTTGCTGGTAGAAAGCACAGCCCCGGCCTGAGCACGCAAACACTGCACATCTTTTCTCGCCTGAGAAGAGGTGATCCACTTACTTTCACCGTTACTCAGCGCCGTTTTACCATCCAGACTGGCTGCCAGCTTTAGCTGAACATAAGGCATTCCGGTACGCATTTTCTTCAGGAAGGCCGGATTTAACTGATTCGCTTCCTGCTCAAGCAGTCCCACCTCCACTTCAATACCGGCATCGCGCATCATATTAACGCCGCGTCCTGCCACCTGAGGATTTGGATCTTGCATAGCGCAGATAACCTTAGCCACTTTAGCCTTGATTAGCGCTTCAGCACAGGGAGGCGTTCTGCCGTAGTGAGAACACGGCTCCAGCGTCACATAAGCTGTCGCTCCTTGCGCATTTTCACCGGCAGCACGAAGTGCATGCACCTCTGCATGCGGTTCACCGGCACGGTAATGAAACCCCTCACCCACAATCTCACCGTCTTTTGCGATAACGCAGCCGACATTGGGATTGGGCGTGGTAGTATAGATGCCCCCCTTTGCCAGAGAAATGGCCCGGGACATCATCTGATAATCAGTAGAAGTGAATGTCATTAGTCTTCCAGCTTAGCTATCTCTTCGCCAAACTCACGGATATCTTCAAAACTGCGATAAACCGAAGCAAAACGGATATAAGCAACCTTATCCAGCTCTTTAAGCTGATCCATAACCAGGTTACCAATCATCTCACTTGGTACTTCGCGCTCACCCGTTGCTCTTAGCTTAGACTTAATATTGCTGATCGCCAGCTCAATGGAATCGGCACTGACCGGACGCTTTTCCAGAGCCCGCTGAATACCGCCAACCATCTTATCTTCATTGAAAGGTTCACGGTTTCCGTTAGATTTAATCACCTTTGGCATCACAAGTTCTGCGGTTTCAAAGGTAGTAAAGCGTTCATGACAAGCCAGACACTGACGACGGCGACGAACCTGATGGCCATCAGCGACAAGGCGGGAATCGATAACTTTAGTATCGTTTTCTGAACAAAATGGACAATGCATATCACCTCCGAGGGAATTAATTGCCCGAATAATAATAATTCGTTTGAGGAGCTATAAACGGTAACAGTGTAACGGAAATGCAGGTAAATAAAAGGGCTCCATTGCGGAACCCTTTAGACTTCAAACTTTCTTTAGCTTCGCGGCAGATAATTTGCCTTACCCACCCACTTATAACTGGTGAGCTCTTCAAGCCCCATCGGGCCACGGGCATGAAGTTTCTGAGTAGAAACCGCCACTTCCGCACCAAGACCAAACTGAGCACCGTCAGTGAAGCGGGTAGAAGCATTAACATAAACCGCTGCAGAACCCGCCGTGTTGATAAACAGCTCTGCATTTTCAAGGCTGTCAGTCATAATTGCATCCGAGTGGCTGGCGTTGTGAACACGCATATGCTCGATAGCTTCACTGATATCAGAAACCACTTTAACGCCCAGAGTGTAGCTCAGCCATTCTGTATCAAAGTCACCTTCCTGCGCATCGCGGATCTCAGCCGCGTTAGCCAGCTCAGCTTTTGCTTTTGATTCTGCAACAAAGGTTACTTTGCCGTTCAGTTTTTCTGCAAGCTTTGGCAGAAATTCTGCAGCCACCTTTTCATGCACCAGAAGCGTATCCAGCGAGTTACATGCTGACGGGCGCTGAACCTTTGAGTTTTCAACCACGTCAATGGACTTGTCCAGATTAGCACTTTCATCCACAAAGATATGACTGATACCAAAACCGCCGATGATCACAGGAATATTGCTGTTCTCTTTACACATTTTGTGCAGACCGGCACCGCCACGAGGGATGATCATATCCACATACTCATCCAGCTTAAGCAGCTGAGAAACCAGCTCACGGTCCGGCTTTTCAATGTACTGAACAGAGGCTGCAGGAAGCTCGGCTTTTTCCAGCGCAGACTGAATCACCTTCACCAGCTCCATATTAGAGAAGAAGGTCTCTTTACCGCCACGCAGAATGCTTGCGTTACCGGTTTTCAGGCAAAGAGCAGCAATATCAATAGTTACGTTCGGGCGTGCTTCGTAAATAACACCAACAACACCTAAAGGAACACGGCGGCGGGACAGAGACATGCCGTTTTCCAGCACCTTGCTGTCGATTTCACTGCCCACTGGATCGTTCAGGCTGATCACGTTACGAACATCATTCGCAATACCGCTTAAACGATCTTTATTCAGTAGCAGACGGTCCAGCAGCGCTTCTGACAGCCCTGCTTCACGGCCTTTTTCAATATCCTTCGCATTTGCTGCAAGGATAGTTTCCGCATTCGCTTCCAGCTCATCGGCGATAATCTGCAGCGCACGGTTTTTCTGAGCAGTAGATGCTGTTGCCAGATGGAAAGCAGCCTCTTTTGCTGCCAGTCCCATTTTGATGAGTTCCATATCGATTCCTTATTCCTGTATTACTACCAGATCATCACGGTGTATCACCTCTGAGCCGTATTCATAGCCCAGAATAGCGCAAATATCTTTACTGTGTTTACCTATAATCCTGGTTAAATCTTCACTGGAGTAGCTGGATATACCTTTGGCAATCAGCTCCCCTTTTGTTGTTGTAATTCTGGCGACTTCACCACGGGCAAAGGCTCCTGTCACTTGCGTAACGCCTTTTGCCAGCAGGCTGCTTCCCCGCTCAATCACCGCTTTTACTGCACCGTCATCAATAATGATATCGCCTGAAGCTGATGGCCCGGCCAGAATCCAGCGTTTGCGGTTTTCCAGTGCTTCCGGTAGCGGTAAGAAACGGGTGCCGTGTGGCTGCTCAGCCAGAGCTTCTGTAATCACATTTTCTGCACTGCCCGCAGCAATAATCACTTCAATCCCGGCTCTTCTGGCAATATCAGCGGCCTGAAGCTTAGTTGCCATACCGCCGGTGCCAAGCGTAGTGCCACTGCCGCCGGCAATCTTACGTAAAGTCTCATCAATGGTTGTGACTTCACGGATAAGTTCGGCATCAGGGTTATTGCGGGGATCGGCGGTGAACAGTCCTGGTTGGTCAGTCAGCAGCAGCAGTTTATCCGCACCACACAGAATACCAACCAGGGCAGAGAGGTTATCATTGTCCCCGACTTTGATTTCTGAAGTCGCAACCGCATCGTTCTCATTTACGATTGGAATGATGCCGTTATCAATCAGGGTGTTGATTGTGTCTCTGGCGTTCAGGAAGCGCTCTCTGTCTTCCAGATCGGCACGGGTAAGCAGCATCTGACCAATTTTCAGGCCGTAGATAGCAAAAAGCGACTCCCATGCCTGAATCAGCTGGCTCTGACCTACGGCCGCCAGTAGCTGCTTGCTTGCCATAGTATTGGGGAGTGCGGGGTAATCCAGATGCTCACGACCGGCCGCAATTGCACCGGAAGAAACCATTACAACAGAATGGCCTTGCTTAATCAGATTTGCACACTGCCGGACCAGCTCAACCATATGAGCTCTGTCCAGGGCCGATGTGCCGCCCGTCAGAACGCTTGTACCAAGCTTCACGACCACAGTTTTTGGTTGTGTCACTTTCCCACCTTTACTATTACAATCACACGCAAAGATGATGTTTTAACAATCAAACGGCAATTAAACAAGCAGAAAAGGCGCTAAAGAGCGCCTTTTTTATCAATTAAACTCAAGTCGCGTGAATTACCCGGCTTCAACAACAAATTCCAGTGAAAACCTGTCGTGAAGAACCTTGGAAAGTTTCTTTACAAACTCTTCCCGGGTTCGCTCTACTTCTGCAACCGCAGTATCCGGGACAGGCTCTTCTACCCAGTCACCTTCCTGGTTATAAAGACCACGCTTAAAAACAGCCTTGAACGCAGAACTGCTGCTCTCCAGCATCATCCACCATCCCCAAAACTCTCTCTCTTCGGGCGATTTTTTATCATCAACGCAAACAGACAAGCAATCAAACAGGTAACTCCCCTCAACAGAATCCGGGTCTCGCAAATAGGGCCCGATAGCGCGGAAAGCTGAAAGTAGCCTGTGATGAGTCGGACTAGCCACCATTTCAGTCATATCAGTGAATCTCCATTTCAAATTTCACTTTATAATTTTCGAATTTACATTCTTTTAACGCATATCATCCCTATGCTTAACTAAAATGGAGCAAAAGTCATCAAGTTAATTCATCTTCAAGCCATTTTATCGCTAAATCAAGAGATTGCTCATACCCATATGAAATCGATTTCGATGAAATCTGTTTCGCTTTACCACCATGACTGAACATGGCCACCAGCTTGTTGTCGGAATAGGAGGATAGCGGGTCTCCCTCAAGCGCCACCGCTAAAATAGGCACCTTTGTCATCCGGGAAGAGAGAAAGCCCTGAACTTTTAAGGACCATGCTGACATCTGAGTAGCAAAGCTGTTTAAGTCCACCGCTTTTTTGCCCAGTCTGGAGACAAGCACATCAAGATACATCTTCGACATCCGCTTTACGCTCTCCGATGTTGCAAATGCATCATGGATCGGAGCCCCTAAAGCCACGCATGCCTTAATTTTATCCTGCTCAAGGAAAGAGAGACGAACCATGGCATTGCCACCAAAGCGGTAACCAACCAGGCCCACATTAAAGTGATCCACCCAGGGCAGTTTTGGCAGTTCATTGAGAACGGCCTGATGCAGACAGCTTGAATCTTCTGTGAGCTGCCAGCTTGCGTTGGTTCCGATAGAGGGCATATCAATGGTCATCATGGCAATCTCTTTTGGTGCCAGATAATCTCTGAAAATTCGGTACATATCCGTTTGCAGGCTATCAAGCCCGGTTGCCAGCAAAACCACAGGTAAAGGTCTGTTGGTATGAGGCAGGTGCAGTATGGCCTGGATTTTCTTTCCTTTATAGGGAATATCCACCTTCTTGGTAACGTACTTACTGCTCTTCATCGCCTCATCATAAGCCGTGCTTGCCAGGCTCTGCGCCTGTAGCGCAAGATTATCACCTCTGATATGCGGGTAACCGGCAAGACTAAAACAGAGACCGGCGGTATGGAACTCTTTTGATGCATCCTCACCGGACAACGAGGCCGCTTTTTTCTGGTGCTCCATCCCAAGAGCCGTCCACTCATAAGCCCAGTTTCCCGGCCGGTAACCCATTACCGTATCCAGCCACTCATCTTCCGTTCTGGAATTTCCCGAACAGGCAATTTTAGCGAACACACTTTCCTGCTCAATGGGATCGACGCCCTGCCAGATCCACTGATATCTGCGCAGGTTCCGGTACCATTTATAGCCTTCAACATGTTTTTTCTCTTCCAGCAATTTAACACTGCTGGGCATATAGTTTGTAAGACCCGAGGTCTCTTTAGCCTGAACATGTTTCTTAAACAGGGTTTCGGATAGGTTTTTTTGTTCTTTTGACATAGGCACAACTGAATTACGGCTTAAGTTTATATAGATGATATAAAAAAAAATGGCCCTGAAAAGGGCCATTAATCAATCAAAGTCAATAAATTGAACAATTACTGCTTTTTGCTGATTGGATCAACGTAAGCAATTTCCATATCCCATGGCTGTTCAATCCATGTGTCCTGAGCGATATCAACGATATATTCGTCAACCAGATCCGCACCGGCAGGTTTTGCACATACAGTAACAAACTTAGCTTTCGGGTACATTTTACGGATCATACGAGCAGTATCACCGCTGTCTACAAGGTCATCTACAATCAGGAAACCTTCACCATCACCTTCAGGTGCTTTAAGCACACTCATGTCACGCTGATGGTCATGATCGTAGCTTGAGATACATACCGTATCTACGTAGCGGATACCAAGCTCACGAGCTAAGATTCCGGCAGGAACCAAGCCGCCGCGGCTTACACCGATAATCCCTTTCCATTGCTCTGCTGGCAGTTGCTTCTCTGCAAGCTGACGACAATACATCTGCATATTGTCCCAAGTGATGATGAATTTTTTAGTCATAATTATAGTAACCTGTTTCGGTTCGAATTAGTGACCGGCAAATTAAGCCAGTGCAAACTTAAGAATAAAGATAGCAGCCAGAACCCAAACACTGATAGGCACTTCACGACCTTTACCCGCTGCCAGCTTAATTACTGCGAAAGAGATAAAGCCAAGAGCAATACCTTCAGCAATAGAGTAAGTCAGAGGCATCAGAAGACACACAACCACTACCGGAGCCGCTTCTGTCAGGTCACGCCAGTCGATCGATACCAGGCCAGACATCATAAGAATCGCAACATAGAATAGTGCACCAGATGTCGCATATGCCGGGATCATACCTGCTAGAGGCGAGAAGAATAATGCAAGTAAGAACAAAATGCCAACAACAACTGCAGTTAATCCGGTACGGCCGCCAGCAGCAACACCAGAAACACTTTCAATATAAGAAGTTGTGCTCGAAGTACCCAGAAGTGCACCAACAGAAGTTGCTGTTGAGTCAGCAAGAAGAGCACGGTTCAGGCGAGGAATCTTACCGTCTTCTTTAATAAGGTCAGCTTTAGTGGCAACACCAACCAGAGTACCCGCAGTATCAAACAGGTCAACGAACAGGAAGGCAAACACAACTGAAATCATGCCCACTTCAAATACACCAGCAAAATCAAGCTGCATAAATGTAGGTGCAATGCTTGGCGGTGTTGACATAATGCCAGAGTACTGGATGTCACCAAAAATTACGCCCAGAGCCGTTACTGCTAGGATCGCAATCATAACAGCCGCTTTAAAGCCACGGTGTACAAGAGCGATCGTCAGGAAGAAGCCAACTGCTGCAAGAATCGCATTAAGAGAAGTGATGTCACCAAGAGAAACCAGTGTCGCAGGGTTATCACCAACAATACCGGCACCCTGAAGTGCGATAAACGCCAGGAACAGACCGATACCGGCAGAGATACCAGTACGCAGAGACAGTGGAATCGCATTGATGATCCACTCGCGGATCTTAAATACGCTAAGAAGGATAAACAGCACACCAGAAACAAACACGGCAGCCAGAGCAACCTGCCAGGTGTGACCCATGCCCAGTACAACAGAGTAAGTAAAGAATGCGTTCAGACCCATACCCGGAGCCTGTGCAATAGGATAGTTTGCAATAAGACCCATTACAAAACAGCCGATAGCTGCTGCAAGACAGGTAGCAACAAAAACAGCGCCTTTATCCATGCCTGTAGCAGACAAGATTGCAGGGTTTACAAAAATGATGTAAGCCATTGTCAAAAAGGTTGTTACACCTGCAATCACCTCTGTGCGAACATCAGTGTTGTTCTCACTCAGCTTGAATAGTTTCTCCAACATAATAGTCAGGTTCCTGTAAAGAAATATTTAGGTTTAAAGAAAACGATTGCGTAATCGATTGGCGCGAATTATAAAGTTATCAAATTCCAATTTCCACCAGAAATTAGAAGCACATCAATATTTCTAAAGAACTAATTAGTTCAACTTATACTTAAATCGTAATAAGAGATTAAAATTTACTTGAAATACAAGCAATTACACAGAAAACAACTCTCGTTCATTAGTGAGCGCTTTTCACCCATGTTATAAACTTTCAGTCAATAAAGTATAAATTGCGGTAACTTTTAAATAGAAAAAGAAACGATTTTTTCTATTTTCTAACTTTTCCCGGCCAAACCAGAAATATGTAATGGATTACATTGCGGAAATAAAAAAACGCCACCTAATCAGGGTGGCGCTAGAATAAGTTCAATCTAAGAGATTGTAATAAAATTCCAAATCAAATGGGGTGAACGTGAAGTTCAATTACATAATCTTGGCTCTGTTAGTAGCCAAAGTATGTCGGGTAGTGAAAATTCCGGGTAAGATTCAACTCTTTAGACCAAAACTTTCCTGAAACTAAGCTTTTCATATTTATCACCTTTTTAAACCAATTAAACACTTCTAGTTTGATTTCTCAGTTCCCTGGAGGCGATATACGGACTCTTCCTTTGAGCATTTTCTCTTCATTGCTGAAGTTGAGGTAACTATAGCACCATGAAATAAAATTACAATAGCAATGGTGATGAAAGTCACATTATTTATCATTTATTCATAATTCTGTAATTTAGTTACAACTCGTAAGCACACTTTGTCCGCCTGCAAGTGCTGTTAGCCTTCTGTCTCAGAGCTGTCAGTGATATGATTCGACATCTTTGGCTTTATACCCAAGCAATCTAGAGAAGAATCATTCAGATTACTTGGGTATAACGATAAAAAACATTCAAAATCTTAGGTATGTCTATTTAGATATTCTGGTCTGGAGACATTTTAAGGAGTTACCTGTGACTAAACCTCATTCAGAAATCAGCAATCTTGCTCCACAGTCACTGTGGCAGTTTTTCGACAAGATCTGCTCCATCCCGCATCCATCAAAGCACGAAGAAGCACTGGCTCAGTACATTGTTTCATGGGCAGAAGAAAAAGGACTGGATGTTCGCCGAGATCCTACAGGTAACGTTTTTATCAAGAAACCGGCAACAAAAGGCATGGAGAACCGCAAAGGCGTTGTTCTTCAGGCGCATATTGATATGGTGCCTCAGAAAAATGAAGACACTTCTCATGACTTTCTGACTGATCCTATCCTTCCGTATATTGACGGTGAGTGGGTAACCGCTAAGGGCACGACGCTAGGTGCAGATAACGGTATTGGCATGGCGTCTTGTCTTGCGGTACTTGACGCTGTCGATATCCAGCACGGCCCGCTTGAAGTGTTGCTGACCGTTGATGAAGAAGCAGGTATGACAGGCGCATTTGGTCTTGAAGCCGGCTGGCTTGAAGGCGATATCCTGCTAAACACTGACTCAGAGCAGGAAGGCGAAGTTTACATGGGCTGTGCAGGCGGCATCGACGCCTCTCTGACTTTTGATATCAGCCGCAAGCCTCTTCCGGCAGGCTATGTTACCCGCCAGTTGACTTTGAAAGGTCTGAAAGGCGGCCACTCAGGTTGTGATATCCACACAGGCCGTGGCAACGCAAACAAACTGCTGGCACGCTTCCTTGCCGGTCACGCTGAAGAGCTGGAACTAAAGCTGGTTGATTTCCGTGGCGGCAGCCTTCGCAACGCCATTCCACGTGAAGCTTTTGCCACCGTTGCCGTTCCTCTGATCAACGAAGGCCGCCTGAACGATCTATTCACTAAGTTTACTCAGATCCTGAGCAAAGAACTGGGTAAAGTGGAAACCGACATTCTTTCTCTGTACGAGATCGTAGAAGATGCAAAAGACGCCTTCAGAGCCAAAGATCAAAGACGCTTTATTGCCGCACTGAACGCCTGTCCAAACGGTGTTATCCGTATGAGCGATGAAATCCAGGGTGTGGTTGAAACCTCTCTGAACGTTGGCGTTATCAGCACAGAAGAAGATAAAGTAACCATACTTTGCCTGATCCGCTCTCTGATTGACTCTGGCCGCTCTCAGGTACAGGGCATGCTTAGCTCAGTTGCTGAACTGGCTAACGCTTCAATCTCATTCACTGAAGGCTACCCTGGCTGGAAGCCGGATGCAGACTCTGAAATCATGGCAACCTTCAGAGATGTATTCGAAGAAATGTACGGCAACAAACCAAACATCATGGTAATCCACGCCGGTCTTGAATGTGGCCTGTTTAAAGAACCATACCCGAATATGGATATGATTTCTTTCGGCCCGACTATCAAATTCCCGCACTCTCCGGATGAGAAGGTGGAAATTGCAGCGGTACAGAAGTATTGGGATCAGATGGTGGGGATATTGGGGAATATTCCGAAGAAATAGGCCCTCGGCCCTGGGACGGTCGCTTCGCTCCCTTCTGGGCCCTGGGTGGTAAGCAATTAAACTTAGTTCTTAAAATAAAAAACGCGAGCTAACATAGCTCGCGTTTTTTATTCCCAGGGCCTATCAGGGAGCGAAGCGACCGCTCCCAGTCCCCTTTCCCTTTGTTAACCTAGATTAACCCGAGCATTCCTAAACATCCTCATCCACGCAGAATCCTCTCCCCATGAATCCGGTGCCCATGAGTTTGCTACCGTGCGGAATACACGCTCAGGGTGCGGCATCATGATGGTTACACGGCCGTCAGTTGTTGTCAGGCCGGTGATCGCGTTTGGCGAACCGTTCGGGTTGTTTGGATATTGCTGCGTTGGGTTGCCGAAGTTGTCAACGTAACGAACAGCCACTGTGCCTGATGCTTCAATTGCATTCAGGTGTGCTTCATCACGAACTTCTACGCGGCCTTCACCGTGAGATACAGCGATTGGCATGCGTGAGCCTTCCATTCCTGAGAAGAACAGAGAGTCAGACTTCTGAACTTCAACCAGGCTGAAGCGAGCTTCAAAGCGCTCTGATTCGTTGCGAACGAAGCGAGGCCACAGGTCTGCACCCGGAATAAGCTCATGAAGGTTAGACAGCATCTGACAGCCGTTACATACACCAAGCGCAAGAGTATCTTCACGCTTGAAGAAGCCTTCAAACTGGTCACGAGCCTGAGCATTGAACAGGATAGACTTAGCCCAGCCTTCACCTGCGCCCAGTACGTCACCGTAAGAGAAACCACCACAGGCAACCAGACCTTTGTACTCATCCAGTACCGCCTGACCAGTCAGGATATCGCTCATATGGATATCGATGGCTTCAAAACCGGCACGGTTAAATGCAGCAGCCATTTCAACATGTGAGTTAACACCCTGCTCACGCAGAATCGCCATCTTAGGCTTAGCACCTTTTGCGATATACGGCGCAGCTATATCTTCCTGAACATCGAAAGTCAGGTTCACGTTCAGGCCAGGGTCCTTATCGTCAGCCTTGGCTGCAAATTCCTGATCCGCACATTTCGGGTTGTCACGAAGTACCTGCATCTTATGCGTTGTCTCAGCCCAGATAGTACGCAGTTCGCTGCGTGAACGCTCGATAACCACTTTATCTTCTGCGGTCAGAGTGATCTTATCAGACTGCTCAACTTCACCGATAACATGGCTGCACTGCGCAAGGCCATGGTGTGCAAGCGTACTTAGCACGCCTTCAATATCTTCATTGCGAACCTGAACCACTGCGCCCAGCTCTTCGTTAAACAGGGCTGCAAGTGCATCTTCACCAAGATCAGAGATATCTGCTTTAACGCCACAGTGACCGGCAAATGCCATTTCAGCAAGAGTAACAAACAGACCGCCATCGCCCTTATCGTGATAAGCCACCAGCTTGTCATCGCTAACCAGAGCCTGAACTGCATCATAGAAACCTTTTAGCTGCTCTGCGCTGTCCACATCTGCCGGCTTGTCACCAAGCTGCTTGTAAACCTGAGCCAGTGCTGTCGCACCCATACGGTTTTTGCCGTTACCCAGGTCGACAAGGATAAGGCTGCTGTCGCCTTTGTCTGTGCGAAGCTGTGGCGTTACTGTGCGGCGCACATCTTCAACACGGGCAAATGCTGTAATAATCAGTGAAAGCGGAGAGGTCACTTCCTTCTGCTCGCCATTTTCCTCCCACTTGGTCTTCATCGACATGGAGTCTTTACCAACAGGGATAGTCAGGCCAAGTGCAGGACACAGCTCTTCACCAACCGCTTTAACTGCTTCATACAGACCAGCATCTTCACCAGGGTGACCCGCCGGAGACATCCAGTTCGCAGAAAGCTTGATATGTTTGATATCGCCGATATCTGTCGCTGCAATGTTTGTCAGTGACTCACCAACAGCCAGACGCGCAGATGCTGCAAAGTCCAGAAGTGCTACAGGCGTTCTTTCACCCATAGACATAGCTTCACCGTGGTAAGTGTCATAACTTGCTGCCGTTACTGCACAGTTAGCAACAGGAACCTGCCAAGGACCAACCATCTGATCGCGGGCAACCAGACCGGTTACGCTGCGGTCACCAATGGTGATAAGGAAAGTTTTCTCTGCAACCGTCGGCAGACGAAGAACACGGTCAACCGCTTCATTCAGTTCGATGCCTGATGCATCCAGAGCCGGACTATCTGCTTTCTGAGTTTTCACATCACGGTGCATCTTAGGTGGCTTGCCAAGAAGAATATCCATTGGCATATCAATTGGCGTATTGTCGAAGTGTGAATCTTCCAGAGTCAGGTGACGCTCTTCAGTCGCAACACCTACAACCGCGTACGGTGCACGCTCACGCTTACAGATAGCATCAAAGGCTGCCATGTTTTCCTGCGCAACCGCCATTACATAGCGTTCCTGAGATTCGTTACACCAGATCTCAAGCGGGCTCATTCCCGGCTCATCGTTTGGTACATCACGCAGCTGGAATTTACCGCCACGCTCGCCATCGTCTACCAGCTCAGGCAGTGCGTTAGAGATACCGCCCGCGCCCACATCGTGGATAAATGCAATCGGGTTCTCTTCGCCAAGCTGCCAGCAGCGGTCGATAACTTCCTGACAACGGCGTTCCATTTCCGGGTTTTCACGCTGTACAGAAGCAAAGTCCAGATCTTCAGCCGACTGACCGGAAGCCATTGATGATGCAGCACCACCACCAAGACCTATGTTCATTGCAGGGCCACCCAGTACGATGATGTTTGCACCCACAGGGATTTCACGCTTTTGAACATGCTCATCACGGATGTTACCCATACCACCGGCAATCATAATTGGCTTGTGGTAACCACGAACTTCTTCACCTGCGTGAGAGTTAACCTTCTCTTCATAGGTACGGAAGTAACCAAGCAGATTAGGACGGCCAAATTCGTTGTTAAATGCTGCGCCACCCAGAGGGCCTTCCAGCATAATATCCAGCGCATTGACAATACGGCCCGGCTTACCAAAATCGGTTTCCCATGGCTGCTCACTGCCCGGAATACGAAGGTTAGAAACGGTAAAACCAACCAGACCCGCTTTAGGCTTACCACCGATACCGGTTGCGCCTTCGTCACGGATTTCACCACCAGAGCCTGTAGATGCACCCGGCCACGGAGAAATTGCTGTCGGGTGGTTATGCGTCTCAACCTTCATCAGGATGTGCGCATCTTCGTGATGGTAATCGTACTCACGGGATTCAGGGTTCGGGAAGAAACGGCCAACTTTAGAGCCGGTCATTACCGCTGCGTTATCTTTGTACGCAGAAAGTACGTGATCAGGAGTGGTCTCGAAGGTGTTTTTGATCATCTTGAACAGAGATTTATCCTGTTCAACACCATCGATTGTCCAGTCAGCATTGAAGATCTTATGGCGGCAGTGCTCAGAGTTTGCCTGAGCAAACATCATAAGTTCGATATCATTTGGATTACGGCCAAGCTTAGTAAAGCTCTCAACCAGATAATCGATTTCATCTTCTGCAAGTGCAAGACCAAGTGATACGTTCGCTTCCTCAAGCGCTTTACGGCCACCGGCAAGAACATCTACTGCCTGAACCGGAGCTGGCTCAGCCTGAGTAAACAGTGCCTGCGCCGCTTCCATTTCAGTAAATACGCACTCCATCATGCGATCATGAATCAGTGCCTTTACTGCTGCAATTTGCTCTTCTGACAGCTCCGCAGAGGCTTCTACGTAATAAGCGGTACCGCGCTCAAGACGCTTAACTTTCTCAAGACCACAGTTATGTGCGATATCGGTAGATTTAGAAGACCAAGGTGAAATGGTGCCCGGACGAGGAGTAACCAGCAGCAGAAGACCTTCAGGTTCATGTTCCTGAATGGTTGGACCGTAAGTCAGAAGTTTTTCCAGCTTTTCCGTCTCTGACGCATCAAGTGCGAAAGTGGTGTCAGCAAAGTGCATGAACTCGGCATAGATGCCCGTTACAGGCAGCGATTGTTCACGACAAAGATCCAATAGTTTGTTAATTCGGAACTCAGAAAGAGCGGGTGAGCCGCGCAGTATTTCCATGTGCTAAGGTCTCTTATGCAGTTGATTAAGTGATATTGGAATAAATTCAATATGTTAATAACTAACCCTGAACTTATACCAATTTCACCTACTCAGTTGCGGGCGTATTATAGAGCATTTTTTTTGTGACGTAACCCTTTGCGCAACCGTTTGCGCGATTTTTTTTCATATCCTACTTTCGACTGATATTTCTGCAAATAATCACTGTTTTCTTTAATGATTCTTTGCCTGATCCGGCGCGTCTGTTATAAAGAGTCTAATTGAGACTTAAACTCCTGTTTCCGATGCGCATATTATTTACACAGATTTCAAAAATCTTAGCTCTGGTTATCATCATAGCTGGTATTTCCGGCTGTCAGATAGAATCCGATCCAAAGAGTGAACTGGATAAGATCCGTGAACGCGGGATCCTGCGTGTCGGTACGCTGAATAATCAGCTGGCTTACTATATCGGTCCGGAAGGCCCGACCGGTCTGGACTACGAACTGGCTAAACGCTTTGCAGACGAATTAGGTGTAAAGCTGGAGATGAGACCTGTTTACCGTATATCCGGCCTTTTCCCTGCACTGGATAACAACGAGGTGGATATTGTTGCTGCCGGGCTCAGCCAGTCTCAGGAGCGCATAAAAGCCTACCGCGCGGCGCCTGCTTATTACTACGTCAGCCAGCAGGTGGTGTATAAAACCGGCTCCTGGCGTCCGCGCAACCTGAAGAAACTGGAAGAAAGGCTGGATACGACCGAAGACCAACTCACCGTAGTTTCAGGCTCCCACTTTGAAAAAAGGCTGAATCAGCTAAAAGAAGAGCACCCTAAACTTAAGTTCAACCTGGATTCCGGCACGGATGTGAAAGATCTGCTCAGACAGGTTTCCACCGGAGAACTGGCTTATACGGTAGCTGACTCAGTTGAGCTATCTCTTACCCAAAGACTGTACCCGGATATTGCACAGGCCTTTGAATTAACCGAAGACCAGCCGGTTTCCTGGTATATGCGCAAATCCGATGATGAAAGTCTGTTTGCCTTACTGATCGAATTTTTCGGCTCAGTAAAACTGTCCGGTGAGCTGGCTCAACTGGAAGAGAAGTACTTTGGGCATGTGGACAGCTTTGACTACGTGGATACCCGAGCCTTTATCCGCGCACTGGATGACAAACTGCCGAAATGGGAAGAGCTCTTCAAACAGTACTCTGATGAATTTGACTGGAGACTGATTGCGGCGGTTTCTTATCAGGAATCCCACTGGAACCCGAAAGCCAAATCACCAACCGGTGTGCGGGGCATGATGATGCTGACCCTGCCGACCGCTAAGATTGTTGGCGTGAAAAACCGACTGGATCCTGAGCAGTCTATCCGTGGTGGCGTAAAATACCTTCAGGGGATCGTGGACAGAGTACCGGATTCCATTACCGAGCATGAAAAGATCTGGTTTGCGCTGGCGTCTTATAACGTCGGTTACGGCCATGTCATGGACGCCCGTCGTCTAACTAAAGCTCAGGGCGGCGATCCAAACTCATGGGCGGATGTGAAAGAGCGGCTGCCGCTACTGAAAAAGAGAAAATACTACAGCCAGACCCGTTACGGCTACGCTCGCGGCGACGAAGCGAAAAGCTATGTGGAAAATATCCGCCGTTACTACCAGTCTATTATCGGCCATGTGGAAAAACGAGTCGCAGCTGAAAATGATCTCAATGTAGAAGATATACAGGTTATTGATGTTGTACTGCCGGATCCAACGGTAAGTGGTGCAGCCAGCGCTGCTGTGCCAGTTGAAGGCGCTACAGAAATTGCACCGGAAACAGCACCAGCAGACAAGAAAGACGAAAAAGAGAATAAAAACAATCAGGCAGATAAAGAAACAGAAGGCAATAAGGATGAAAAAGCCGAGCCAAAACCAGTGGCTCATCCGTTAAGCTAAAAAATTACTCTGTTCCCTGCATTGTAACGTCATAAAGCGGTAATATTTAGTCACTATAAAGAAGAGGTAAACAGGTTTCACAAGTAACTAAAACAGCGGAAGAGCCGCTAAAGACAGGAGTACAATTATGTTCTCTAAAAGACGTACCGCTTCAAAGTCGACAACAAAGACTGCCTCAGCAAACCGCCGAAAAAGAATGCTGGCAAACAATAAAAAGAAGATTATCTGGCGTAACCGGACTTATGTTCAGTTAGAGACGTTCAGCTAATCTGCATCAAAACCGGTCTGGGTGAGTAGCAATCAGGTTATTTGCCCTTATCTTCCGGCTCAGAAGACAAACTGCGTAATCTGTCCCTCTCCTCTTTCTTCTCTTTTCTTCTTCTTTTAAAAAAAGCCTGAAGCTGAGCACGGCACTCTTGTTCCAATAGCCCCGACTCTATGGTTGCATAGTGATAAGCCGCCTGAGTTTCGAAAAGATTAAGCACTGTTCCGGCAGCGCCCGCTTTCAGATCCGGCGCACCAAACACAATGCGCTTCACTCTGCTGTGCAGCAAAGCGCCGGCGCACATGGGGCATGGCTCTAAAGTAACATATAGTGTGGTATCAAGAAGGCGGTAGTTATTCAGTTGCTGTCCGGCTTTTCTCAGCACCTGGATTTCTGCGTGCGCCGTTGCGTCATGCTCACCGATAGAACGGTTCCAGCCTTCAGCAAGGATTTCATCATCCTTAACCAGAACGGCACCCACCGGCACTTCACCTTCCAGTTCAGCCTGGTGCGCAAGCTCAATTGCCCTGCGCATAAATATCTCGTCCTGTTTAGAGAAGTTCTGAGTCACAACCGCTACACCTGTAAATAAAAAAGCGACTATACCCAAGTGATTTTAAGATGCAAGGCTCAGTTAAAGCGGCTAATCAGAGTCTGGAGTGCGACCTGTTTGGTCTCCCCTCGCCTGTCTTCCCAATACACCTCAATCTGAATACGCTTGGCGTAAACACCACCAGCAAACTCCTGCCAGGGCTGAGCGGTCAAATTGTTAACCCGGACCTGTAATTTAAAGGTCTCATCAATACGCTCTTCTGCGCTGGTTATATCCTGAAACCTTAGCGTTCCTGTCCCGCCGGGTTGAGAAAAACCTTTAAACTGCTCAAGCCTGTTTTCTGCAATAAACAGTGCCTGAAACCTGTTAGCAGAGTTTTCCGAGCTGTGCTCAGCATACATCTGAAGCCGGATCAGCCCCATAACGCCCACCGAAAGTACAAACATGGCAATTAAGACTTCAATCAGACTGAATCCCCGCATGTTAGAAGTCATTCCAGCTCCCCTCGATCCAACTCCAGTCCACAATCTGCCCTGTATTGCGTTCTGCCTGAACAGACCGACAGATCTGGGTATCAAGGTAACGGCTAAATATTCGGTATCTATCTTCCTCAAGCTCTGTCAGGGTCACAAAAAGCGCCTCTTCCAACCGGCAGCCTTCGGAAATATCCACAATGGCACGGCCAGTCTTTAATGCGCCAAAGGCGCACTCCAGCCCGGCTTCTGCTATCCAGAACTCACGGCTTGACTGAAGGTGATTCTGGGTAAGTTTGATCTGAAAAAATACCCCTTTATAACTGACCATCGTCAGTGCCAGAGCGGCGGTTAACAGCAAACTGGTGGTAAGCAGAATCGCCATACCTGACTGTTTTTTTGTCATGGGTTATTTCTCACTGCAAGGGTTAAGGTTTTGGTCTCGGTTAGTTGCGGGAAATCTTTCAGTTGAACCGTCATAGTTACCGTCAACAATCCCGGTGCGGTTGGCAATATAGAAAAGCCGGTCAGCAGGACACTGTTTTCATCAAACAGTGAAATGTGATTTCTTGGCTGGCACTCCTGAAGACTCAACTGAGACAAAGCCGAAATGCTCTTCGAGCAAAGCCGGAGTTTTTTCTGCGATAGATCTCCCCGTAGTGAAACCAGCTGATACCTATCTACCTCCCCTTGTGGATTGATGCGATAGGCATAACTAAGTCTATCATCCTGATTATGTAGAACCTGACCGGACACAGTCAAAGCAGTACCATTTTCTGAGTTATAGCCTGCCCGTCTTATATCTCTCTGCAGGAAGTTCAAAGTCTGATACAGGGTACGGGTAAGAAGAATATGCCTGGCATTATTAGCCGCCAGTTTCTGACCCGATATAAAAACAGTGCCGACACTTGCCAGAATCAGCAGACCAAGAGTTGATGCCACCAGCAGCTCTACCAGAGAAAAACCGCCTTGTTCCTTTCTGGCAGAAAGCCGGGAATTAGCATACCGGATAGCCATAGCGCGCTTCCTCCACTGAACAAATCCTTATCCGACCTACAACACCATAATATACAAGCCTCATCTGCCGACCCGGCGACGATTTATGAAAGAAAGTAAGGTTACCGTTTCCTACCGGATTACCATGAATTCTGTCCAGTCTGATAACATTTTGAGAGCCGGAAAAGCTGCTGCCGATATTGGCCGAAAGAAAAACCTGATCTCCGGAGGCATACAGAATTGGTGGCGAGCCTCCCTCTTCTGTTTCATAAAGAGCCAGCTCCCAACGACCCTCTTCAGACCCAGCCTGAGTGATATGAATAAAAAGCTCCTTATGCCTCTTCACTGCTTCCGATCTGGCCTGATAGAAAAAACCACTTAATTCAGTGGCGACTTGTTTTATCTGATAGCTCTGATAAACCGGTGAAATATTCAGCCCGGCCGTGGTTACGAGTGTACTAACAATAACAAGTGCAATAATCAGTTCTATCAAGGTAAATCCCTGAACCATTTCCCAATTTTTTGTTTTACTCATCTGTCACCAACCAAACCCTGTTGAAGCGATTCTAGCTATTTCTGAAAATGCCGGGAAAGTTAGCAAAAGGTGTTGGAAATGGTCGGAAAAAATAGATGTAATCCATATAGTCCCCGGATAACCGGAATGACATTGATCGAACTATTGGTTGTGCTGGTTATTGTCGGATGCCTCGCTGTAATGGGTTACCCCTCCTATAGCAAGCATGGACTCAAAGCCCACAGAACAGCCGCCAAATCAGATCTGTTAAAAATTCAGATGGAACTGGAACAGACCTTCGACAGAACAAACCCCGCCTTCACCAACGGCTACAACTTTGACCTGATTTACGAGTCCGGAAGTTACTGCGCTTCAAGCTTAAATTGCCAGACTGAACAGGGGAGGTTTGCTTTTAGCATTGAACCGCTGACTGAGTCTGGTGGGTATGTGCTTATTGCTAACGCAAGAGAGCAGCAGGTTGAAGATAGTTGTCCTCGGTTGGAGGTTAGATCGGATGGGGGGATGGGGCCGGAGGGGTGTTGGTAATGGGGCTATGGGGCTATGGGATTATGGGGTTATGGGGTTATGGGGTTATGGGGTTATGGGGTTATGGGGTTATGGGGTTATGGGGTTATGGGGTTATGGGGTTATGGGGTTATGGGGTTATGGGGTTATGCAAGATTTGATTCGACTGCACATGATGTCAAGCTTTTTTAGCTTTTCCCTATAACCCTTAAGGACGAAGTCCGTCCCCTAGCCCCATCCCCTTAATTTTAACTAGTCAGATCATCAAAAAACTTCTTAACACCCTTAAAGAACCCTTCCGACTTAGGACTATGCTTAATCGCAGCATCACCACCACAGCTTTCTTCAAATTCTCTTAGAAGTTCTTTCTGACGCGAGCTTAGCTTCACCGGGGTTTCTACAACCAGCTTCACGATCAGGTCACCGATACCGCCGCCACGAACGCCTTTTACGCCTTTGCCTCGCATACGGAACATACGACCGGTTTGTGTCTCGTTTGGCACTTTCAGGCTTACACGCCCGTCAAGTGTTGGTACTTCTACTTCACCGCCCAGAGCTGCCATTGCAAAGCTTACCGGGACTTCACAGTAAAGGTTGTTGCCGTCACGTTCGAAGATGTGGTGCTCGCGAACATGAACCTGAACGTACAGGTCACCTGCTGGTGCGCCCATTTCTCCGGCTTCGCCTTCACCTGAAAGACGAATACGGTCACCTGTATCTACACCTGCCGGTATCTTAACGTTAAGTGTCTTAGTCTTCTGCTTACGACCCTGACCATGGCATGCTGTACATGGGTCTTTAATGATCTTGCCTTTACCGCTACAAGTCGGACAGGTTTGCTGAACAGCAAAGAAACCCTGACGCATCTGAACCTGACCATGGCCATGACAGGTAGGACAGGTTTCAGCCTTAGAGCCTTTCTTAGCACCTGAGCCATGACAAACGTCACACTCGACCAGTGTCGGTACTTCAATCTCTTTTTCACAGCCACGAACCGCTTCTTCCAGAGAAAGGTCCATGTTGTAGCGAAGGTCCGCACCACGCTGAGCACGCGCCTGACCACCGCCACCACGACGGCCGCCACCGAAAATATCACCGAACACATCACCAAAGATGTCACCGAAATCAGCACCAGCGCCACCAAAGCCGCCACCGCCGCCCATGCCACCCTGTTCGAATGCCGCGTGACCATACTGGTCATAAGCCGCCTTCTTCTGAGCATCGGTCAGAACTTCATACGCTTCTTTTACTTCTTTAAACTTTTCCGCAGCACCTTCATCACCCTGATTTCTGTCCGGGTGGAATTTCATCGCAAGACGCTTATACGCCTTCTTAATATCACGCTCTGATGCATCGCGGCTTACGCCTAATACTTCGTAAAAATCACGTTTTGACATGTGTTTAATTACCGTTTATTGCTTATGGCGAAGTGCCATGTCTTTGTTAACTAAATCGATCTTGGGGATTTTGGGGATTGGGCCCTGGGTTTCTAGGCCCTGGGCCCTGGGGAAAAAGACTCCATTCCTAGGGCCTAATAGGACGGAGTCCGTCCCAGGGCCCAGGGCCTTCTTTCCAACATCACCTAGATCGATTCACTCAATCTCATCTACAAACTTGCGGGCGAAAGGAAAAACCCGACGCCCGCAATGAATTTTACTTAAGGATTATGCCTTACGGCACAAGAAGTTAATTACTTCTTCTCGTCATCCTTAACTTCTTCGAACTCAGCGTCTACAACGTCATCGTCTTGAGACTGCTGTTCTGCACCAGCTTCAGCGCCGCCAGCTGCTTGCTGTGCCTGAGCCTGCTGCTGAGCGATTTCCATCAGCTTCTGAGCTGCAGTCATCAGAGCCTGAACTTTAGCGTCGATAGCTTCTTTGTCGTCGCCGTTCTTCGCTTCTTCAAGTTCTTTGATTGCTGCTTCGATCTTCTCTTTCTCGTCTGCTGGCAGAGCGTCACCCGCTTCTTCCATTTGCTTACGAGTACCGTGAATCATCTGATCAGCCTGGTTACGTGCAGTTACTAACTCTTCGAACTTCTTGTCCGCTTCTTTGTTAGCTTCTGCTTCTTGTACCATCTTCTCGATATCATCATCGCTCAGACCGCCAGATGCCTGGATAGTGATCTTCTGCTCTTTACCAGTCTGCTTGTCTTTTGCAGATACGTGCAGGATACCGTCCGCATCAAGGTCGAATGTTACTTCGATTTGAGGCATGCCGCGAGGTGCTGGCTGGATACCTTCAAGGTTGAACTGACCAAGAGACTTGTTGTACATAGCCTGCTTACGCTCACCCTGTAGAACGTGGATAGTTACCGCGCTCTGGTTGTCTTCTGCTGTAGAGAACACCTGGTTCGCTTTCGTCGGGATAGTTGTGTTCTTCTCAACCAGCTTAGTCATCACGCCACCCATAGTCTCGATACCAAGAGACAGTGGAGTTACGTCAAGAAGAAGTACGTCTTTAACGTCACCAGCAAGAACACCACCCTGTACCGCAGCACCCATAGCTACAGCTTCATCAGGGTTAACGTCACGGCGAGCTTCTTTACCGAAGAACTCAGCAACTTTAGCCTGAACCATTGGCATACGAGTCTGACCACCAACAAGAATAACGTCAGTGATGTCGCTTACAGACAGGTCTGAATCCGCAAGAGCAACTTTTAGAGGCTCAAGAGAACGCTGAACAAGGTCTTCAACAAGTGCTTCAAGTTTTGCACGAGTTACTTTGATGTTCATGTGCTTAGGACCAGTCGCATCCGCAGTAACGTAAGGTAGGTTTACGTCAGTCTGCTGAGTAGAAGAAAGCTCGATTTTCGCTTTTTCTGCTGCTTCTTTAACACGCTGCATTGCAAGAGGATCGTTCTTAAGATCGATGCCCTGCTCTGATTTGAACTCGTCTACAAGGTAGTTGATCAGACGGTTATCAAAGTCTTCACCACCAAGGTGAGTGTCACCGTTTGTAGCAAGTACTTCGAAAGTCTTCTCGCCTTCAACTTCGTCGATTTCGATGATAGAGATATCGAAAGTACCACCACCAAGGTCGTAAACAGCGATAGTGCGATCACCGCCTGATTTGTCCAGACCGTAAGCCAGTGCAGCCGCTGTTGGTTCGTTGATGATACGCTTAACTTCAAGACCTGCGATACGGCCGGCATCTTTAGTTGCCTGACGCTGAGCATCGTTAAAGTAAGCAGGAACAGTGATTACTGCGCCAGTTACTTCTTCGCCAAGGAAGTCTTCAGCTGTTTTCTTCATCTTCTTAAGAACTTCAGCAGAAACCTGAGGAGCCGCCATTTTCTGGCCTTGTGCTTCAACCCAAGCGTCACCGTTGTCAGCCTTAACAATGTTGAAAGGCATGATTTCGATATCACGCTGAACTTCTTCGTCTTCAAAACGACGACCGATAAGACGCTTAATAGCGAATAGAGTGTTTTGTGGGTTGGTTACCGCTTGACGTTTCGCAGGCTGACCAACTAGCGTTTCGCCGTCTGTATAAGCGATAACAGATGCTGTGGTACGCTCACCTTCAGCATTTTCGATTACGCGTGGTGCGTCGCCGTCAAGTACAGCAACACATGAGTTAGTAGTACCTAAGTCAATACCAATGATTTTACCCATCAGGTTATCTCCGAGAATTCAGTTAATTCATTTCTGTTACCCCCTAGATGGGGGCTGTGAATCGGGATTCAACCCCACTCACATTAATGTTTCTTTGTGTATGCACCTTAAATAAGGTCAGTGAATGGGTTTTCAAGGGAAAAATGGAAATTTTTGCCAGAATTTTTCGACACAAATAAAAAAAGGCCACTAAACAGCAGCCTTTCAAAACTCAGTTGTCTGGTATCTGTTACTTAGAAACCATAACCATTGCAGGGCGAACAACACGACCATTCAGCTCGTAACCTTTCTGCATTACGAACATAACCGTGTTTGGTTCAAAATCTTCGCTTTCCTGAATAGACATTGCCTGATGGAATTCAGGGTTAAATGGCTGACCTTCAGGGTTAATCTCTTTAAGGCCGAATTTAGCAACGGTATCGATAAACGTTTTGTGAGTCAGTTCCACACCTTCAACCACTGGCTTAACCGCTTCGTTTTCCATATCTGCGTGGCTAATAGCACGCTCAAGGTTATCGATGACCGGCAGCAGTTCTTCAGCAAACTTGTTAAGCGCGTATTTACGAGCCTTGTCAATTTCCTGCTCAGTGCGACGACGCATGTTATCCACTTCCGCTTTTGCACGAAGAACAGAGTCCTGCTGCTCTTTTACTTTAGCTTCGCTTGAAAGCAGTGCAGCTTCCAGCTGAGCAATCTTAGCTTCCTGCTCATCCTGCGCATCACCTTCTTCATTCCAATCGATATCAGCGTCAGAACCTACAGCTTCCACTTCTTCCTGAGCTTCTTCCTGCTCAACAGTTTCCTGCTTCAGTTCTTCTTCATTTACCTTATTTTCTTCGTTACTCATGATATCTCCAGACTTCGGAATTCTATGTTCAAAGCAAGCAACTGACACTTTTCCACATTAACGGGATAAATTGCTCGCTAAATTGTTCAACTTGCCCTTATTATGGGGATAGATAATTCGGAATCAAGCATCTGAGCGTGTTAATCTCTCATTGCTCTAAATAAGTAATTGGATCATCGGCATGAATAAGCCTTTCAACGTTATCGGCATAATCGGTAAACCCCGCAATCACAAGGCAGTACAAACCCACAAAGAGCTCTTTTGCTGGCTTCAATCACAGGGCTACACCACCTTAATTGATGATCGCCTGATCGATATTCTTGAAGATATTGATAACGAAAATTTTACTTCTTTGGTCAATATCGGTGAGCAGGCCGATCTTGCGATAGTGGTTGGCGGTGACGGTAACATGCTGGGTGCAGCCCGTGTGCTTTCCCGTTTTGATATCAGCGTCATCGGCGTTAACCGCGGAAACCTGGGCTTTCTGACCGACCTGAACCCGGAAGATTTCCAGCAAGCGCTGAAAAAAGTGCTGGACGGGCACTACCTGACCGAAGAGCGATTCCTTCTTGAAGCCGAAGTGTATCGCCACGGAAAACAGAAAAGTCACAGCGCCGCACTGAACGAAGTGGTTCTCCACCCGGGTAAAATCGCTCATATGATTGAATTTGAAGTCTATATTGACGACTCCTTTGCCTTCTCCCAACGCTCTGACGGTCTGATTATTTCTACCCCGACGGGTTCAACGGCTTATTCATTGTCTGGTGGCGGCCCTATTCTGTCACCGAGCCTGAATGCGATTTCTATTGTTCCTATGTTCCCACATACTCTTTCCAGCAGGCCTTTAGTTGTTGATGGAAACAAAAAGGTCAAACTCTCTGTTTCTCCGGATAACAGAGGTACTCAGGAAGTCAGTTGTGACGGTCAGATATCGCTTCCGGTTTCACCTTCAGATGAGATCGTGATTTACCAAAGCCCCAATGTGTTAAAACTGATCCACCCGGAAGATTACAGCTACTATCACGTTCTGAGAAACAAACTAGGCTGGTCGAGTAAGTTGTTTTAACTCACATTAATGAACTGTTCATAAAAAAGTCACCCGTATGACTTTACTGTATAAAGAAACAGTATATACTGTTCTCTTATACAGTAATGTTTGGTTATACAGGTATTCAAAATGCTGGCTCATTTAAGTGTTAATAATTTTGCTATTGTTAAATCGCTGCAACTTGAACTTTCAAAGGGCATGACAACCATCACCGGTGAAACCGGTGCCGGTAAGTCTATCGCCATTGACGCATTAGGCCTTTGCCTTGGCGGTCGCGCCGAAGCAAGTATGGTCCGTCAGGGAGAAGATAAAACCGAAGTCTGCGCAGCCTTTTTACTGGATAACAATGTTAACGCTACCCGCTGGCTGGAAGACAACGAACTGCTAGATGGTAGTGAGTGCATACTTCGCCGTATTATCACCAAGGACGGCCGCTCCAGAGCCTTTATCAACGGAAGTCCTGTTCCGCTTTCCCAGCTAAAATCACTGGGTCAGAAGTTAATCAATATCCATGGACAGCACGCTCACCACCAGTTGATGAAGAGTGAATATCAACTTTCCATGCTTGATCAGTATGCAGGCCATGGCGAGCTTATTAACAAATCTCAACAGCACTACCAGACCTGGCGTCAGGCTCAGAACAAGCTAAAAGAGCTGCGTCAGAACAGTGCTGAAAACGAAGCACAAAAGCAGCTTCTTGAATACCAGATCAAAGAGCTTAATGAGCTTGCCCTTGAAGAGAATGAATTTATTGAACTTGAGCAAGAACATAAAAAGCTGGCTAACAGCGGCGAACTGGCGACCAACTGCCAGCAAGCAATTGAGCTTATTTATGAAGGCGAAGAGGTCAATGCCCTTAGCATTCTTCAGACAGCCTCCTCGTCACTGATTCAACTGGCCGAACTTGATTCTCAGCTAGCCTCACTGCCGGCTATGCTGGATGAAGCTATTATCCAGATTGAAGAGACCAACAACGAACTTCGCAGCTATCTGGACTCCATTGATGTTGATCCGGAAAGAATGGCCTTTGTTGAAGAGCGCTTCTCTAAAGTCATGTCTATCTCCCGTAAACACCACGTCATGCCTGAAGAGCTTTATGCTCACCACCAGGATCTGCTTAAGCAGATTGAAGAGTTGGACTGCTCGGATGAAAAACTGGATGCTCTGGCTGAAGAAGTGGATAAGAAAAAAGAGAAATTCCTTTCCAGTGCAGAAAAACTCAGTAAATCTCGCCGACGCTACGGAAGAGAACTGGATAAGCTGATCAGTAAAAGCATGCATGAACTGAGCATGGAAAAAGCCAAGTTCAGCATTGATATCGCCAGTGATGAAAAACACGCCTCTCCGCTGGGTATCGATCAGATCACTTTCCTTGTGTCCACTAACCCAGGCCAGCCAATGCAGCCAATTGCAAAAGTAGCCTCTGGCGGTGAGCTTTCGCGTATTTCTCTGGCCATTCAGGTAATCACGGCTCAGAAAGTTGATACACCAAGCCTGATTTTTGATGAAGTGGATGTGGGCATCAGTGGCCCGACAGCGGCAGTGGTTGGCAAAATGCTGAGAACACTTGGCGAATCCACTCAGGTGCTTTGTGTGACTCACCTGCCTCAGGTTGCCGGTTGCGGCCACCAACAGCTATTTGTCGCTAAGCAGACAAAGGCTGGCAAAACAGAAACCCAGATGCGTACTCTGAATGAAGACCAGCGCGTATCTGAACTGGCAAGACTACTGGGCGGAAGCCAGATTACCGAAACCACACTGGCAAACGCCAAAGAACTGCTGGCCGCTTAATGAAACTAAATCTGAAATCTGCTGTCTGAGTTAAAAGTACCAATAAAGTCCCTTTTACATCTTGGCTGAGCTTGTTTATCATCAGCCAAGATTTTTGAAATACACAGATTAAGAAATTTCAGTTATGCAGTTGAAAAAGTGGTTAGCCGTCATCCCACTAGCGGTAACGATGATGACAGGTTGCTCTGTAGCGGAGAAGCTTGTATACCGAATCGACATCAATCAGGGTAATTATGTTGAACAGCAAGCGGTCGATCAGCTTAAGTTTGGCATGAGCAAAGAGCAGGTTCGCTATGTTTTAGGCTCACCTATGCTGGTTGAGAATGGGTACCCAAATACCTGGTACTATATTTATCACCATACTCAAGGACACAAAGATTCTATCCAGAAGAACCTGTTCGTTTATTTCAGTGACGATGGCAGTCTGCTGAACATCGACGGCGACTTCCCGACAGGTGAAGGCTTCTTCGAAAGAGTCCACTACTAATTGTAGAAGAGCTGGCCACATGCCAGCTCTTCTTTTATCTATTTCTTTCTTAGCTCGTTTGGCTTACCACCTGTAACAGGGTCCGCTTTTCCGGAAGCTTTTGCCTGCTCAGCCCGCTTGCGCCTGATTTCTTTGGGGTCAGCAAGCAATGCCCTGTAGATCTCAATTCTGTCTCGGTCACGCACAGTCGCGTTCAATTTAACGTTGCGGCCGAACACGCCCACTTTATTCTTTGCCAGATCTATCTCAGGGTACATCTCCAGTACACCCGATTGCTTGATGATCTCTTCCACCGTCTGAGACTTATCTACCGCCTCAGTAATCACTCGCTGCTCATGTGGCAAAGCATAAACTACTTCTACATGAATCATGTCAGACTCGATATTCATTAATACACCTGCTTCGCTCTTTTGGTGAAGGCACTCACCATGTTATTAGTTAATTCAGAAAACACCTTACCAAAGGCCACTTCCACCAGTTTGCTGGAGAACTCAAAATCCAGCTTAAGTTCTACTTTGCACGCCTGCTCATCAAGTTCGGTAAAGTACCAGCCCCCTTTCAGAGACTTAAATGGACCGTCCACCAGCTCCATCATTATCTCCTTCCCTGAAACCAGAGTATTTGAAGTGGTAAAGGTTTTGCGTATTCCAGCTTTAGATACATCCACAGAAGCGACCATTTTCTCCGGATCCGACTCAATGATCTTTGAGCCGGAACAACCTGGTAAAAATTCAGGATAGCGTGACACATCGTTAACTAAATCATACATCTGCTCAGCGCTGAAGGAGACCAGTGCTGAACGTCGAACTTGAGGCATACTTACTCTCTGTATTACTAAACCAGTGCAACTACGAACAAATCATTCCCGTAAGCATTGGTAATCTTGTGACGAAAAAAGCGTTTTTCTAAAACTAACCGAAAAATAAGGATTTCCCAATAAGGGGACGATCCGTATAATGAGGCCATTATGGCAAAGAAAAAATCAAAAACCAAAGCTGGTAGCAATACCATCGCACTGAACAAAAAAGCCCGTCACGAATATTTTATCGAAGACGAAGTTGAAGCAGGTCTTGAGCTACAGGGTTGGGAAGTAAAATCCCTGCGCCAGGGCAAAGCCAATATTGCTGAAAGCTACGTTTATATCAGAGACGGTGAAGCCTTTGTCAGTGGCATTACTATCACGCCTCTAAACCAGGCATCAACACATGTTGTGGCTAACCCAACGCGCGTTCGTAAGCTATTATTAAATAGAAGAGAGCTGGACAATCTGTTTGGCCGTGTTAACCGTGAAGGTATGACACTCACCGCGCTTTCTCTGTACTGGTCCCGCTCTTGGGTAAAAATCAAGATCGGTGTTGCTAAGGGTAAAAAGCTTCACGACAAACGTACTGATATGAAAGAGAAAGATTGGGCACGCGATAAAGCTCGTATTATGAAGAGCAAATTGCGCTAAACTTAATCAACTGAACCTGCAAGTGCTAGACAGTGTAACGTTTTCTGGTACTATGCTCGTTCTACCTCAGGGGCTGATCTAGGATTCGACGGGAATTTTGCAGTCTGAGGTGCATGCCGTGGGGCGGTTGGCCACGTAAAAAGCCGCAAAAAAATAGTCGCAAACGACGAAAACTACGCACTAGCAGCTTAATAACCTGCTCAGAGCTCTCTCGCCCTAGCTTCCGCACGTAAGACGGGGAATTACGAGAGATCAAACCCAAACGCGCTAGCCCGGATTCTCCCGCCTGAGAGATGAACGGCGAATTCTAATTCAGGATAGTCATTCATTCGCGTGTCGGTTCGCAGGTGGGTGGTGAAATTAAAGATCGACTAAGCATGTAGTACCAAAGATGAATGGTTTTCGGACGCGGGTTCAACTCCCGCCAGCTCCACCAATTCAACATCTAAAGACGTCCAAGGGCGTCTTTTTTTGTGCCAGCAACAACCAAAAATCAATAAGTTATCGTCTTTTTGCGTCTAATGCCGTATTACCCCGACTTGCTTTTATATTACCCCTAGCGTTACCCTTACCTTGAGGAAGTAAATTTATGGGGTAATGGAAATGGCAAAATCTAAAGGTCTAACCGATAAAGTTATCAAGCAAACACCAACAACAGGCAAGGAATACACCTTATCCGATGGTGACGGATTACAGCTTCGAGTCCGTCCCAATGGCTCGAAATCATGGCAATTCAGATACAGACACCCACACACCAACAAAATCAGCAAAATGGCTCTAGGCTCTTATCCAGCTTTAGGCTTAAAAGATGCTCGCAAACTCACGATCTCTCACAATGAACAAGTCGCTCTAGGTATCGACCCAAAAGAAAAAAAAGAACAAGCTAAACAAGAGCACCAAGCCCTATACGAACACACGTTTAAAAATATTGCGGTGAAATGGTTTGAAATGAAAAAGCCCGAAGTAACACCCGATTACGCTACAGATATTTGGCGTTCTTTTGAACTTCACATATTCCCCCATCTAGCCGATACACCTATCAGCCAGATCACAGCACCAGACACAATTGAGATAATGCGACCTATTGAAGCAAAAGGCAGCCTAGAAACAATTAAGCGGCTCTCTCAGCGTCTTAATGAGGTTATGGATTACGCTGTAAACCACGGCTTTATTCATGCTAACCCCCTTTCTGGTATCCGTAAGGTTTTCAAGAAACCGAAGAAAGAACACATGAAAGCCCTTACCCCGGCAGAACTACCCGAACTGATGGGGGCAATTGCAAACGCCAGCATAAAGCGAACAACTCGATGCCTAATAGAGTTTCAGCTACACACTATGACTCGACCAAGTGAAGCGGCAGCAGCAGAGTGGAGTGAGTTTGACCTCAAAGCGAAAGTATGGACGATTCCAGCCAAGCGCATGAAAAAGCGCAGAGAACATCGAATACCACTAACCGATCAAGTATTGGGTTTATTGGAAGTGATGAAAGCAATTAACGGATATTCAGCTTTTGTTTTTGCCTCAGCCTCAGACCCAAAGAAGCCAAGCGACAGCCAAACCGCTAACATGGCTCTAAAACGTATGGGCTTTGCTGGTCGCTTAGTAAGTCACGGTTTACGCTCTCTCGCATCTACCACACTCAATCAGCAAGGTTTTGAGTCTGATCTAGTAGAGGCAGCACTAGCACATGTTGACGGTAACGAAGTCAGAGCCGCATATAACCGAACTGATTACCTAGAACGCCGCATACCTATGATGCGCTGGTGGAGCGGTCACATTGAACAGGCGTCACAAGGCAGTCTATCAATGACAGGCTTTAAAGGCTTAAAGGTGGTGGGCTGATGAATGACTTACGATATGATATTCATAGCTGGTTTGACTTAAAAATAGCTTCTGGACATACCCCCAAACAGAAAGTAGACAAAGTTTGCGCTGATATTTTTGATAGAAAAGAAGTCAAACGGAACACTCAAACCCGCTTATTATTTTTGCTGGATGTTCAGGAAACACTAGAAAAAGCTGAATCAGTACCGCCAGCAAAAGCCGAACGTATAAAAAGAGAGTGCGCCAGAAGAGTAGCCGAAGCTTTAGGTTTAACAACATCTACAAAGATTGGACAAGGGCGACCACGAGCTGTATCTGACTCAGAGCTGATCAAACTTTTAGATATGTTTCTTTTTAAGAGATACGGCTGCAAAAAAATCGATGACCTAACCCTTTATGAAACCTTCACAAGTTTTTTCAGAGAAGTAGACGAGCTACCAAATAAAACAACCGCATGGAATTTTGTCTCCAACTTAAGCAATACGACAAGTTCAGCGATAGAGAAGCGATATAAATCCCTCAAAGAAAAAACTCTGAACGAACTAAAAGCACCGAGCTAACCCTTTTGTTATATAAATTAACAAAATCCCTATCTGGCAGACTAGTACCTAAACACAGAAGTTATGATCGATTGAATTTAGTACACCAAGGTGGTGTCTCACCTCTTTGGTGCACTAAAGCTGCATAATTAAATAACCGGTATCTGGGAGTCAGGCAAAGTCACCCGAATACTTCGCGGTTTACGCGGCTGTTTTTCAATAAGCCCTTTTTTCTCCAGGTTTTTAATCATCTGATTAACAGTGGGAGCGGTTACTTTAAAGTAGTGCTCCATTTCGGCATAAGCCGGAGGAAAGCCACGAATCTTGGTGTATTGATGAATAAAAGCCAGATATTGACCTTGTTTCTCCGTGTACGGAATATCCGGCGGCTCCGGTAGCGATAATAATAGTTCAGCCGGAACATTAACAAAAAGACTTCGGGCAACACCGGGGGACTTAATTATCCACTTTTTCTTTTCCAGATTTTTTATCATTTGATTCACTGTAGGAGCTGTGACTTTGAAGTAAGCCTGGATATCAGCGAAGGCTGGCGGGATCCCTCTCAATCGTGTGTACTCGAGAATATAAGTCAGATATTTTCGTTCTTTTTCCGTAAATGAGTAATTTTCAGGGTCAGGGATCGACACAGCAAGCCTTTTGTGATCAAGTATGGTGGTTATCAATACCGAGATTGTGCCATGAATGTCAAATACGTTGTAGAGCTGAGTAATGAAGAACGAGATACGTTAATAAAACTCACGTCAAAAGGTAAGGAAAGCGCCAGAAAACTCAAAAGAGCCCAACTGTTATTACTTGCCGATGACGGCAAGCAAGACAAAGACATTGTCGAACTGCTTCATATCAGTACATCAACCATTTACCGGACCAAGAAACGATTTGTCGAAGAGGGTTTGCCTGAAGCTTTGAATGAAGGAAGAAGAACAGGTTGCCCGCGCAAGCTCGATGCTGTCAGTGATGCATTGTTGACGGCCATTGCCTGTAGTGAGCCACCAGAAGGTTGTGGCCGGTGGACATTAAACCTAATCGCCGATGAATTTATGGCCTTGGTGGAAGGAGAATCGATATCAGTTGAGACGATTCGAAGGCAGCTCAAGAGCAACGATTTGAAACCCTGGCAGAAAAAGATGTGGTGCGTTGGTGATATGAATGCCGAATATATTGCCCGCATGGAGCATGTGCTTGACTTGTACAGTCGTCCAGCTATTCCCGATGAACCACTAATCAACTTTGATGAGGCGATGAAACAATTGGTGGCAGATATTAAGCCATCAACTCAGGCTAAGTCAGGGCAACCTCCGAGAGAAGACTATGAATACAAGCGAGTGGCGGTGGCTAATCTGTTCATGTTTTATGACTGTCACCGAGGGTGGAGAAAAGTCAAAGAAACAGAAAATAAAAAGGCTGAGGACTTTGCACAATGTATGAAGGAGTTGGTGGATATCCACTACCCTGAAGCTAAGAAAATTCATGTCGTGATGGACAACTTTGGCACGCATACAGAGGCTTCACTCTATAAGGCATTTGAACCAGCAGAGGCCCGGAGGCTTCTGAGCCAATTGGAATTTCACTATACCCCTAAGCATGCCAGTTGGCTGAATAAAGTGGAAATTGAAATAGGGGTCATGAACAGACAATGTCTGAATCAAAGGATCCCGACATGGGAGAAATTACGCAATGAACTGGATGCGTGGGAAACGCGAAGGAATCAGGAAAAAGCTTCTATCAACTGGCAGTTTGACATAGAAGCAGCACGAGAAAAGTTCACCAAAGCCTACGCCAAACTACGAAAGAAATAGCGTAGGCTCAATATGTCAGAACTTATGTGTCGGAGTACTAGTTGTCACTGTTAAAATTTAACCAGTTAGTTCTCATCCAGAAACAGCAGATTTTAAGCACTTGTTCCATTGATCTAGCTCTGGTTGCTACTTTTCCGAAGCCTAATGTATGGTGATTGCGCACACGAACTGTGCGATCACGATATTTTTTGCTCTTATTGAGCAATTAGTCAAAACGCAAACATTAAAAGCCCTGCCATCGTAGTGACTGGCGTGTATTTCCTTTTGGCAGGATAAGGTCAGTTGGCGGTTTCTATCCGCGCGAGTTGCAAGAGGTTATATGCCACACTTGAAGCCCAGACATAGGCCTTGAACTTCTCCAGACCTTTCCAGTTGCACCTCGACAGTCCGAAGCGACGTTTCAGGCAAGAGATGTTTCCTTCAACACCTGCCCTAAACTTATAAAGCTTTTTGTACACCCAGTCGCTTTTCACCATGTCTTCAACCTTCAGGCCGCGTTTTTTATTGAAGGCGACATCCTTAACCCCCATTTCCTTAGCCTTCGTAAGATTATCCTGACTGGCATACCCGCCATCGGCAGCAGTCTGTCTTGGGGCCCTGCCGTATATTTCCTTTTGCCTTTCCAGCATAGGACATAATCTCGAGGCATCTGCCGGATTACCTTCTTCAATATAAACATCTAACACCAGGCCACTCTTACCTGTCGTCAGGTTTAGCTTGTGCCCATATTGAGTTTCTCTGGAGCCTTTTCTGATGATATCAGTATGAGGCTCGAAGATGCTGAGTACCTTCTCCTGATGAGGAACGGATTCGCCATTAAACACCCTTCTTTGGGTTTGGCTAATCACTTTTTCCGTGAGCTCCAGGAGTGCTTTAGCTTCTTCTTCCAGTTGTATAAATTGAAAGGATTCCCGTAGTTGGCTTTTGGGGTTAAGTGCCATGTACAAATAGTCACGGGTCTCTTTAGTATTAGCAATCAACCGTTTGTATTGCTTTACTCTGTTACTTCCTCTGGAATAGGCGATGGCTTTCATGCGCCGTTTAGCTGCCCGGGTCCGGTCACAAAATGTAACGGCTCCCGGTTCCAGCACGGAGGCCATTTTCCGGAGCAGACGAACCATGACACGAACACAGTCCCAGAGAAGGTTGCTGTCACTGGGTGGGGAGATATGAGTTTCAGTTACCGTGCTGTCAATTCGAACCATTCTGCCTTTTTCAATTCCTTTTGCTGCCGCATCACTAAGCAGCAGACGATTAATCGCTTCCCAACTTGCTGCATTAATTTTGCTAATACAGGATTGTAAGCAGGAGCCGGAATAACGTATGGATGAATCAACTCTGGCAAAAGAGCTGTAACTTAATGAGTCCTGTAAATAGAAGCTGAGTTCGTCATAGGTTAATCCCATCATTTGTTTGAGCAATGCCGCTCTGACAATGGTATCAACAGTCAGCCCTTTGCGTCCGGTTTGCTTTGCCCCGGAAGTAAAAATAGCATTGGTTGCGATATCTAATATCGCGGGAATGGCGTCCAATCTCTCAGATATATTTTTTAATTGCTGGCCGGTCTCGTGCTCACCGTAAAATTCGAATATACTGATTTGTGGGTTGTGTGTTTCACGCATCCTAAACTCCGGTTTTTTTAATCTAGTCAATGAGTTAGCACTATTAACCATAGTAAATTTATCGGAGTTTTCCTTCTTTTTATCCTACATTTTTCAAATATTTCAATATGTTATCCTTTCTGGATGAGAACCAGTTAGGGGCGGTAATAGAGCAAAGAGTGACTCGTTATTCACAGGAAAGAAGAGAAGCCGTATTAAAGAAGTTGTTACCTCCATATTCTCGGTCAGTGGCGGAAGTGGCAAAAGAAGAAGGAATCCATGAAGCAACCCTGTACAATTGGAAGAAAGCATTAAGAGAATCAGGAGCCGTTGTGCCAGACAGTAATACTTCTTCCGACCAGTGGTCAGCTCAAACTAAGTTAGCCGTAGTCGCTGAAACCTTCTCCATGACAGAGAATGAGTTGAGCCAGTATTGTCGTGAGAAAGGTCTTTACCCAGAGCAGATCAAAGAGTGGCGCGGCGAGTGTATGCAGGGCTTTATGTCCCAAAAAGAACGAGAAGCAGAAGCCAAAAAACAGGCTAAAGCCGATAAAAGGGAAATTAAGGAGCTTAAGAAAGAGCTCCGCCATAAAGAGAAAGCTTTAGCTGAAACCGCAGCATTATTGGTGCTTAGAAAAAAGCTGAGGGCCTTTTACGGGGAAGAACCAGAGGACGACTAACCTCACCTGATGAAAAGCAAAACCTAATTGGTCTGATCCATGAGGCTCGTCAGAACGGTTGTAGGTTAGAAAACGCATGCAACGAAGCTGAAATCGATTTACGAACTTACCGCCGCTGGTATCAGAGCGGTAAAGTTCTGGAAGATAAAAGACCAACAGCATTACGGCCAGAGCCTGTAAACAAGCTCTCAGAGCAAGAGCGGCAAATGATCATAGAGATCTGCAACGCTCCTGAATACGCGAGCCTGCCACCAAGCCAGATCGTTCCAACGTTGCTGGATAAAGGTCAATATATCGCTTCTGAAGCAAGCTTTTATCGCGTTCTGAATGCTGAAGGTCAGCTAAGTCGTAGAGGTCGCCAGCGTAGTCGCAAAAAGACATCAAAACCAACCAGTTACACCGCAACTGGGCCGAATCAGGTTTTTACCTGGGACATTACTTTCATGCCGTCAGGAGTGCGTGGTCAACATTATTACCTGTACGTGATAGAAGACGTTTATAGCAGAAAGATTGTGGGCTACGAAGTCTATGATCGAGAGTGTGGAGAGCTGGCATCCCAGTTACTACAACGTACGATGATGCGGGAGCAGTGCTTTAATCAGCATCTGGTTCTGCATTCAGACAATGGCGCACCAATGAAGTCGTTGACGTTCAAGGCCAAAATGGAAGAGCTGGGAATTATCTCGTCCTATAGCCGACCACGCGTCAGTGATGATAATCCATATGTGGAGTCACTGTTCCGTACACTGAAGTACGTGCCAAACTGGCCATCAAAAGGCTTCGGTAGTCTTGAAATATGCCGTGAGTGGGTTGAGGCATTCGTTAGCTGGTATAACACAGAGCACAAACATAGCCGCATAAACTATGTGACCCCATCAGAACGTCACAGCGGAAAAGATAAAGAGATCCTGGAGCATAGATCAAAGGTGCTGATGGAACATCGACAGAAAAGACCAGAGCGCTGGTCAGGAAAGATCAGGAACTGTGAACCGATCGGAGAGGTTCACTTGAATCCAGAAAGAGAAGCTGCTTAAGAATTAAGCAAGTAGTGACAACTGACTTGAAAAACGCCGCTATCGAGTTTAGTGGAATGGAGGGGCGTACCATCTAATTAGCGCCCCAGACTCAGAGGACGAAATCTACCTACGGATTAGTTTTTCCTAATGTCAGGCCAAAGCCAAGCCGTGGAAGTTTTTGTACTATAATTACTGTCTGATACAAGATGATGGAGATACTCCTGCACTAAAATTGGGATGAGCTAACAGAGCGTTTCCTTTGGTGAAATCGTATCGGGAAGAATAAATTAAATGGACTTTTCTCTCATCAGTAAAATTAACTGTAACTGAGTTTTTTGTGAATGTTCAGACATCATGACATGTTTTCCTGAACGTTCAAATATTTTTCATTAGCGGTTGAGGTGTATTACATGAAGATACATGGTTCACACCACATTGAGATTAGTAACGATATCATAACCCTCGAATTAATCGGTGACTTTAATGAATATGGTATGTCATCGGCTCTAAAATCTGTAAGTGAAGCAATAGAAAAGCTTTCTGGAAAAAACTACTGTATTTTGGTTGATAGCTCAAGGTACACCGGTGGGGTGCCTGATGCGTATGAAGAGGTAAATCTTTTCTATGAGACAGGTGACATTACAGGTCTCTCCGCTGTAGCAATAGTTCATTCTAACAACCTTCTAGCCATAATAGATAGCAGGTATATACCTTCTTTAGAAAAGCAACAAGTTAAGACGTTTTCTGATAAAAAATCGGCATTATGCTGGTTAAACAGCATGCGGAAACCTTAGCAAATTGAATTCGATTTTTTTGGCAGGCTGATCGGCATTGACTTGAAGATAACGCTATAGAGCAGGGCCATTAAAGGTATGGTCAAAACAATGCCAATGCTACCAGCAAGAGCATCAAGAGTGCGGCCAATACATCATCATTGAGATGCTCTGCTTGAATACTGGGACCAGTTAACTTCTCAACCGATTTATGTTCGAAGAAGTCTGAAAACATATGCAGGGTCCGACTATGAAAACCTAGTCCGTTCAGTATCATAGCTAATACTGCTTCACCAAGAGAATACTGACTCGTGCTGTTCAAAATTCCCATGTTGATCAATTGATAACTCGTAGATATTGCGGACTGCCTTTTTATCTAAAGCACCATACAGGTGTGGGTATAAATCACCATCATCTTCAATACCAACCGGAGGCTCATCTACAATCTCAGCCTCTATATGAATTGAGGAAATCTCAAGCAGATACATATCAGAAGCTCCAATATAAAAATTACTTATCACAGTCTGTAACTGGTGTCTATATGCTAAATGTATAAAGCCTTCAGATTCAAAAGATTGAGGTTTATAGCTCTGAATAGTGCTGAGCTTATCTAAATCTTGCTTACTGATAAAATAATACAATTCTTTCATATATTCTCTCTGAGAATAAACTCAGTATCACTCTATTCGGTTATTCATAACGAATAATCCAAAGCAACATAAGTCTATGTTAAAAAGCCATTTAAAGATAATTTACTTGAGTAGCAGATATCGAGCGGAAGTGTTCTTTACTCGATAAACGACAAAACACTTCCGCTCTAGGTATATTAAAGTGTGTAACCTTGAAGATAATCGATTTGCGTTTTGTTCAGCGAGTCGATGCTAACGCCACGAGATTTCAGTTGCAATTTTGCAACGTTTTCATCAATGCTTTCTTCAACATCATAAACTTTACTCTCTAGTTCGTTCTTAACCAGATATTCTGCACCAAGAGCCTGAAGCGCAAAGCTCATATCCATAATTTCTGCTGGGTGTCCGTCAGCACAGGCAATATTGACCAGTGCGCCTTCACCAAGCAAATAAACAGTACGGCCATTTTTCAGCTTGTAAGCGATAATGTTTTCACGACTATCATGACTCTCAGTAGACTCCTCGCGTAGATCTACCATATTAATTTCACTTTCGAAGTGACCTGTATTCGATATAATCGCGCCTTCCTTCATCACCTTAAAGTGTTCTTTAGTAAGAACATCGCAACAGCCTGTTGCAGTAACAAAGATGTCGCCGATTTTTGCAGCTTCCGACATAGGCAGTACTTCAAAGCCATCCATTGTCGCTTCTAGCGCCTTGATAGGATCTACTTCAGTTACCACTACACGACTGCCAAGACCATCAGCACGAAGCGCACACCCTCGGCCACACCAGCCGTAGCCTGCAATAACGGTGGTTTTACCAGCAACAACAAGGTTAGTGGTACGCATGATTCCGTCAAATGTTGATTGACCTGTACCATAGCGGTTGTCGAACAGGTGTTTACACTGAGCGCCATTGATAGAAATCACCGGGAATTGAAGGCTACCGTCTCTTTCCCTGGCGTTCGCTCGCCATACGCCTGTGGTTGTTTCTTCACAAGCACCAATCACATTGCCAGCAAAATCTTTATGCTTTTCATGCAACTCGTGAGCCAAATCACCACCATCATCGATTACGATATGCGGCTCACAGGCTAGGGTACTGCGAACAAACTCATGGTACTCAACTTCACTGGCACCGTATACTGCGAATGTATTGACACCTGAGTCAATTAAGGCAGCGACAACATCATCTTTGGTACTCATTGTATTTGAACCGGTTACATATACTTCAGCACCACCCTTTTTTAGCACCTTAGCCAGGTAAGCTGTCTTAGCTTCCAGGTGGATAGAAAGAGCAATACGCTTACCAATGAAAGGTTGTTCTTTAGCAAAACGCTCTTCAAGCGAACGAAGAATTGGCATATGCGAGCGAACCCACTCGATTTTTTGATGGCCCTGAGGAGCAAGTGAAATGTCTTTATAAATACCTAATGTCATTGCTATATTCCTAATGAGTGTGAATAGTCGTGTAATCTTATTCCTTCCTCCAGCATGCGTTTAGGTCATTAGACTTGCCTGCCAAATCAGCCATGTGATCTTTATCACAAAGTGCCTTTAAAAAAATATTACCTCCTCCTCACATATATGGCGTACTCTACCCTCGTAGGACTAACCTAAAGTACTTTGCCTGTCTTGTTTTCAACCATAAGCACAACCTCTGCATACTCTGCTTCCATACCAACTGGACAAGGCTGTTGGTCGGCGGATGATGTAATAATTCACACCACACAGATGCTCCGATAAATTGTATGGTATATGCAACTGAAGAGAGAATAAGAGAAGGACCGCCTTCTGGAAGCAAGGCCCTCCACAATTTAGCGGTGGGTTGCCAAAAGCTCTATGGCACCAATAAGAAGTGAAAAAATCGATACAGCTATCACAAACGTCCGCTCTCTGAAACAGCTATGCATCTAGTAAAGGAATTGCCAAGGGGGAGATTAAGCCAGAGAAACTACAATACTCAGGTTGGTGAAACCTGCGCCATGAGTAAAGCGTCAAATAGTTTTACAGGTGCTAGTATGCCCAAAACTCAGTATGTTGTTTTAAGAATCGTCCAATTTCATGAGATTTGGTTATCTACCTGAATTACGCAACAGAGTCTCATCACTTAGAAAAAACATCTTACTGCCCTCAACAAAAATTATTAGTAAAAGGGCAGTAGTAACTCCAAATATTATGCGTTAATAGCCATCTATGCTGGCTATATTTTTCACTAAAGGAAGGATCTACCGAATTCCATTTCAGAAAGTCCAAAATAACTTGCCAGACTCTGACCAATATCAGCAAAAGTATCACGACGCCCTAATGAACCCGCTTTTACCTTCTGACCATAAACCAGAACAGGAATGTGCTCACGGGTGTGATCTGTCCCTTGCCAGGTCGGGTCACAACCGTGGTCAGCAGTAATGATCAAAATGTCATCTTCAAGCATGAGTTCCAGAATTTCAGGCAGACGAGTGTCAAAATATTCTAACGCTGCGGCATAGCCTGCCACATCCCGCCTGTGGCCGTAAGCTGAGTCAAAATCAACGAAGTTAGTAAAAACAATGCTGCCTTCACTCACCGTTTTGATTTGCTCTAGTGTTGCTTCAAATAGGGCCGGAATACCTGTCGCTTTTACCTTCTTGGTAATACCGCAACCTGCGTAAATGTCTGAGATCTTTCCTATAGAAATTACATCACCACCTTTTTCTTCGACAAGCTTTTGTAGCACAGTTGCTGCTGGCGGCTCAACCGAATAGTCTCGGCGGTTACCAGTACGGGCAAATTCACCTGCTTTAGGACCGGTAAATGGACGGGCAATCACTCGACCAATATTGTAACCTTCCAGCTCTTCGCGAACGATCTGACATAGATCCAAGAGGTTCTCTAAGCCGTAAGTGTCTTCATGGCAAGCAATCTGGAACACAGAATCAGCCGAGGTATAAAAGATTGGTTTGCCGGTTTTCATGTGCTCTTCGCCCAAGTCCTCCAACACCTGGGTTCCTGATGCATGACAGTTTCCCAGGTAGCCGGGAAGGTTCGCTCTAGCGATAATACGGTCAAGCAATTCTTTCGGGAAACTGTTGTGATGGTCAGTAAAATAGCCCCAGTCAAATAGTACAGGCACACCAGCCATTTCCCAGTGACCTGACGGTGTATCTTTACCGGAAGACATTTCAGCCGCATGCGCGTATGCACCAATAACTTCCGTATTCTCATCTAAACCTGGATGAAATTGACCAGTTGATTCCTGTGCCGCTTTGGCAAGCCCTAGCCGAGATAGGTTCGGCAGGTTCAGATGACCACTGCGGTCATCATTATCAGCCAAGCCTTTGGCACATTTCTCAGCAATATGGCCCAGGGTGTCAGCACCCACATCACCGAATTTATCAGCATCCTCAGTAGCACCAATTCCAAAGGAGTCAAGAACTAAAATAACTGCACGTTTCATTATCTGGCATTCTCTTTTTAATATTGATTTGGATCTAACATCCTATTAGGTATAAGTCTATATTTTCAAATGTGTGTTCAATTACTATATTTTATATATTCTCTATATTAAATAGAAAACAATTAACACTTAATGGTAAGCGTTATTAAGTATTTTCTCTGAAGTTGTGGAGTAACATCTAGACCGACAATTTAGCTTTATACTTGCTACAAGAAAACAACACACCTTAATCTTAATATAAAATCACATATCCTTACTGTAAAGAAGAGGAGTAGACTTGCTATAATTTGATGACTAAAAAATACGTAATGAAATATCGCAATACGCTAGTTAAATACAACCGAGTATATTCATGCATACTCCTCGTATTATTTCTTACAGTTCGGAACTACAAATTTGTATTATAGGGTGATAGCCGTTTCTAACGAGACACGCATCATCTCGTTAAATGATTTTTGACGTTCTTCGGAGCTTAACTTCTCACCACGCTTGATATGGTCTGATACTGTTAGGATCGCCAAAGCACGCGCACCCAACTCAGCTGCAACACCATACAGTCCCGCAACTTCCATATCTACACCTAGAATGCCAAGCTGTTCCATTTTATCAAATAGCTCTGACTCTGGGCTGTAGAAAAGATCAGCTGAGAAAACATTACCAACACGCACAGGTACTTCTTGCATTCGAGCTTGATTAACCGCGGTCTCTAGTAAATGATAATCAGCAAGTGCAGCAAAATCATGATTGTTAAATCGAGTGCGGTTAACTTTAGAGTCAGTTGATGCCCCCATACTAATAATAACGTCCATTAATTTTACGTCATCATGTACAGCTCCACAGCTACCAATACGGATTACATTCTTGACACCAAACTCAGAAATCAACTCATGAACATAAATAGAACATGATGGGATGCCCATACCATGCCCCATAACAGACAATGGCTTACCCTTATATTTACCTGTAAAGCCTAGCATACCGCGTACATCACAAACTTGGGCAACATCATCAAGGAAATTCTCGGCGATGTATTTAGCTCGCTGTGGATCACCGGGCATTAGAATCGTTTCTGCGAAATCACCAAATTCCGCATTAATGTGTGGGGTGGACATATATCATTCCTTATTAAATAATTGAAAAAAGTGTTCAACACGAATTATTTCATCATGTCATCACTTCATAACGGTTAGATCGAATTAAATGCTCCAATAGCTAGAGCAGTAGCTCAGCATTCACTGCTTAATAAAAACCTAGTCAACCAGTTTAATTACTCCATTATCTTGTTCTATTAATTTTTCCTCTTTCAGTTTATGAATTACCTTATCTACATGTCTGCGCGTTGTACAAAGAAGTTCTGCCAATGTACTGCGTGATAGTTCCACCCTATTCCCCTTTATATTGGAGAGAATAAACAATAAATTGTTCTCAACAGAGTCAACAGCATTCATCAACCTCTGCTCAGCAGAATTAAGTGCCCTTTTTGCCATCTGCCGGTTAAGCAATAAAGAAACACTGTGATCTACTTTCAGCCATTTAAGAAATGCCTCGGCGTTAATACTGATGATCTTAACATCCGTAAGACAGCTAGCATCAAACATATAGTTAAGACCAGAAAGGATCTCCATATCACCAATGAACTCTCCACGCATACAAATCGTCATGCAGATCTTCTTTCCGTTTTCTGCGGACTTGCTCACAACGATCTCACCATCAAGAATAATATAAGTGTTCAGAGCAGGATCTCCCTGGCTGAAGAGCGTCGTCCCCTTGGAGAGGTTTAAACACCGGAAGCTATCCCTTACGGAATTAGGGGCTTCCAAAAACAACCTACTCACATCAGTGAATAGATCATCACCACTAAACTCGACCCATAGTTCTCTTAACAATTTGTCTGGCATAACAACTTTTCTCCACTTTCTCCGAAGAAGCACTTCCCGTAAGCGCACTGTTCAATAAGTCTCATTAAACAAAAATTCAATACGAATGTTCTTCATCAAAATACGACGGTAACAGTGTCATTTTTACCACTCACACCAATCAATATCGCTGCAAATGGAAGGTTCAGCTGAAACTATCGAATTACAATATGAGTGTAGCTTCCCCTCAAAAGCCCATATAGGTCTTTAGACCTACCTACAAGATAAAAGTGTTAGGTAGATCCACTTATAAACTTTTCCTAAGAAATTTTAGGTATCGATATTGGCTGGTAACACCAATGTATAGGGACAGAACGAAATGTATATTGAGCTACTTAAATTTGGAGTCACCACTGGATTAGCATTAGGGCATATTTATAACTTGAACGTTTCGACCAATTTCTCTAAACGCTGTGATAACTTAGTAAGATCCTGACTTGACTGCGAAAGATGATCCGCAGCATACGCACCACATTGACTATTTTCGCTTATTTCCTCAATTGTTTGATTTATAGTGTTGATCACCGTTGATTGTTCTTCCGTTGCAGTGGCGACCTGGGTATTCATATCTGTGATCAACGCTATCTGATCAGCAATCGAATGTAAGGCTGCGCTGGTTTTATCAGTAGCAAGAACGCCCTCTGTCGCCAGAATCTTGCTCCGAGACACAGAGGATACAGCATTACCTGCCTCCTCTTGCAACTTGTTGATCATCCGTTGAATTTCGTCAGTTGAATCCGCTGTACGGCTGGCCAGATTACGAACTTCATCCGCAACCACCGAGAAACCCCGGCCCTGCTCACCAGCACGAGCCGCTTCTATGGCTGCATTGAGGGCCAGCAGATTAGTCTGCTCGGAAATACCGCGAATAACATCCAGAATACCGCCAATCGCCTGACTATTGTTTTCTAGTGACTGAATGACATCGGAAACCTGATCTACATTGTGTTCCAGTTGGTTAATCGTATCACGAGCCTGACTAACGACGTTCTGACTACTGCTAGTTTCACTGTTTGCACCTAACGATACCTCGGCAGCAAGGTTGGCATTGCCGGCGATTTCATTAACAGTTGCTCTCATTTGGTTGATAGCCGTAGCCACCTGAAGTGTACGGTCGCGCTGCTCATGGCTGCTATAAAGAGTTGTTTCGGCCAATGCTGATACAGACTCAGCCGAACCTCGCAGGGCTATGCCTGTTTCAGCGACTTCTTTGACAGAGCGGTGAATTTTGCTGATGAAGCTATTAAAACCTCTGGACAACTGGGCCATCTCATCCTGGCCCTTAGTGTCTATCCGGTAACGCAGGTCGCCTTCACCTTGACCGAGATCTTTAAAGACTGCTGTCAAACGTTGAATTGGCCTTGTGATGTTAGCGGCCAACAATACAGCAACCAGAGCAAAGCCTGCTGCGATTAACAGAGTCCACACCATGATCTGGTTTCGAACCTGACCAAGCTTGATCTGCTCCAGCCAGACTGGACACTTCATTAAGCGACATTTTGATTTTCAAAGTTAACTGGGCTCAGATACCCAAGAGCACTGTGCCTTCTTGTCCGATTATAATCAACCTCTATATACTCAAAGATCGTTTGGCGCATCTCGCCTCTCGTCATGATAGGCTCATATTGGATCGCTTCAACTTTCATTGAATGGAAGAAGCTCTCAACACAAGCGTTATCCCAGCAATTTCCTTTTCTACTCATACTTTGTTTTAGATTATAAGCAGTTATGAGATCTCGATAGTCTTTTGAACAGTACTGGCTACCTCGATCACTATGAACAATAACCTGCTCAGGAAATCCTCGACGGAACAGAGCCATCGATAGTGCATCGCAGACCAGAGTTGCCGTCATTCTTGTATCCATAGACCAGCCGATCACCTGACGAGAGTAAAGATCAATAATGACCGCCAAATATAACCAGCCTTCGCTAGTGGCAAGATAGGTAATATCGCCAGCCCACTTTTGGTTCGGAGCCGTTGCGTTAAAATCTTGAGCCAACAGGTTCGGAGCAACAGGCATTTTATGCTTGCTGTCCGTTGTACACTTAAACTTGCGTGCAGCTTTTGGGGTCAAATCCTGACGTTTCATACTGGCGGCAATGGTTTTGACGTTGCGACTATCACCGTTCTCTGCCAGTTCTTTTTGGATACGTCTCGCGCCATCACGGCCTTTACTGCTGTCAAAAGCCTCTTTGACCTTGGTATCGAGCACCTTACGGCTATCTTCGCGCTGAATGGCCTTGTGGCGATGCTCAACCCAGTAATAAAACCCACTTCGAGATACTCCGAACACCTTAGCCATACGGACGACACTGAAATACAGTAGGTGTTCGAGCATAAATTCATAGCAATCTACTTTTGATTCTTCGCGAAGTAGGTGGCGGCCTTTTTTACGATCTCTAGCTCCTCAGCTTGCTCTGCCAATTGCCTCTTAAGCTTTGCGACCTCAGTAGCCAGATCCTTTTCCCGTTGCGTTGTAGTGGTATCTTTTTTGGCTGCTTTACGCCAACCATAGATCTGTGATTCATGTAGCCCGAGTTGTCTTGCTGCCGCAGCAACTCCTACTTTCTCTGCCAACTTCAGAGCTTCAGCTTTAAATTCAGGAGAATGGAAAATACGTTTCTTTTTGTTTGTCATGGTTCACCTCGTTAGTGATTGTACTCACTTAACTCAGTGTCCAAAACTGTTGGTGCGGATCAGGGTAGGTAAAACCGTATATCCGACAATGGATACTTTATTTGAAGAGTTTTGTGAGTAGTTAAGAGAGGTGTCTAATACAAAAGTTCCCCTTGGAGTCATAACTCCGGGTTGCTCAAACACATTTGAATCTGCAGATTCTTCCGTTGTCTGTCCTTCTTCAGCCCAACAACTAACAGTGCTGAAACAAATGAGCAGGCCAAGTCCTTTTGATAGTTTGGTGTTCATCTTGTTTCCTATTTTTTATTGTGTAGATGTAAAATTAATAGTCCAGAAAACAAGGCTCTTCCAACAAGATTAAGGGTTTATTGACCAATAATAAGTATGAATTATTTACTACTTTTCTTTCCTTTACTTTCCTGGAAACCGGGCAGTCATAACTCATTACTTCTCACATCTCCGGAAATCATAAGACTTAACCTATAATCATAGGATTAGTCTGTTTTGTGATTAAGGTTCAAATGATGAAAATACGATATATCGCCGCTCTAATCGGCTCAGCTCTTCTGACTGCTTGTTCCGGAACAAGGCCACCATTAGGTTTAATGGAAGGGAAACTCATGCCCTGTCCTGATTCACCAAATTGCGTAAACAGCCAGATAGAGAGTGATGAAGAGCATAGCATTAAGCCGCTCCTTTATTCCGGAAACCTGGCAGATACGCGCAGCAAGCTGTTACAGGTGTTGGAAGCTGAAGAGCGTGCAAAAACTATCACAGCGGACAGCAACTACATTTACGCAGAGTACACCTCCGCTTTATTCCGCTTTGTTGATGATGTGGAGTTTTACCTTATTGAAGAAGCGGATGACAGATGCATAATTCATATCCGGTCAGCCTCGCGCCTTGGTCACTCTGACTTTGGCGTAAACCGGGAGCGGATTGAGCGAATCAGAGGAAAGTTAAGCCAATAAATCATCGAAGTATTCTGCACTGTATCTTCCACTCTAGAGGTATAATAGGCTGCTTTTGTTAGCTTTATTTTCTTTAATCAGGATAATATGATCTGGAATGCCTCTATGCGTAGTTAGCATATGCTAAAAATATTTTTCTTATTATATTGGCATATGCCAATAACAAACATATAATCAGGTCGAAACTCGAATTAGGAGACATGATGGCCAGACCCAAAAAATGCCGCCGCATTTGCGGGCGACCTTCACACAGTTGCTTTAAGCCAAACGGCATCCCCCTCAGAGATCTGGAATTAGTCGATATTCTGGCGGAGGAATTTGAAGCACTTCGCCTTGCTGATTTTGAACACTTAAGCCAGCAGGAAGCAGCGGATCAGATGGGAGTTTCAAGGCAGACTTTCGGCAATATCGTTAACCGTGCAAGGTTTAAAATTGCTCAGAGTCTAGTTGAAGGAAAAGCATTAGTTCTGGAACAAACCGGTGACACACAACCGCTTCCAGAAGTTGAGGAATCTAAAGAATGATTTACGCAATACCAACAAACAGTGATACCGTTGCGAACCACTTTATGAAAGCGTCACAGTTTGCACTTGTTGATGAAAACAACGCTGTAATTAAGTGCGTTGAAAGCCCTGCTGCCGGAGCTAAATCCTCCTGTGCAGATAAAAGCTCAGCTATTAAGCTGCTAAAAGAGATGAAGCCAGACGCCGTTATTGTCAGAAACATTGGCGAGCGCTCACTGGGCAAACTACTTTCAGCCGGCATCCGTGTCATGCAGGTAAACACCAGAACGGCTCTTGCAAGCGCCACTCAGGCAGAGCTGACTGAACTGACTGAAGCAAGCCAGGGCAGACCTTCTGTCAACCATGAGAAAAAAGGTGGCTGTTCACACAGTGACGGCAGCAGCTGTGGCGGTTGCAGTTGTGGTGATCATGACCATGATCATGACCACAATCAGGGTCACGGCGTTATGCAGGCTGATAGCGGTAAAAAACGTGCTATACGAAATCTGTTCAGTGGTATATCATCTCTGAGATCTATAGATAAGTAATCAGGTAAGCATATGACAACGGTACTCATTACATTTGGTTTCTTCCTAATCGTCATTCTTCTTATGGCTATTGGTGTAATTCTGAACAAGAAAACCATTTCAGGAAGCTGCGGCGGACTTAGTAGCGTTGGCGTAGACAAAGTCTGCAACTGCGAAGATGTTTGCGACGAACACAAGCTCTACCAAATCGAAGAGCCAGGTGAACCAAAGTAATCACCACCCCAAAACAGAAAAAGCGCCCAAACCAAAGGCGCTTTTTTAATACCCATAGCCCATTATCTCGTCATCTTCTTAACAAACACCACCACAAACAAAGCCATAGTAAAACTACCAAGAAAAGCCTCAAAAGCCGCGATAAACCGGGCAATTCCCGTTGGAGCAATATCTCCGTAACCAAGCGTAGTAAAAGTCACCACACTAAAATAAAGTGCGTTCAGCAGCTCCAGTAAAACACCGGCAATTCCGCCTAAGCCAGGGATCAGAGGACTACTGGCGGTGGTTCCCAGAATGAAATAGGCCAGCGCACAACAAAAGATCAGAATAATAGAAAAGATAACCACCCTGAGCGGCGACTCTCCATAGCCGCAAAACAGATCCACCAGCTTAGAGAAGAAGCGTTTAAAGCTGGTCTTTGGCATCTGATAGCGGCGGAAGGTCATCTCTTTTTTAAAGAAGGTACCTGCGGTTTCAAACAGGCCCTGCCGCTCGCACTGCTTTCTTATATTCCGGGCGACTTCTTCCGCCTCCTGACACAACTCAACCGCCTCATTGCGGCGTCCAGCTTTCATGGCTTCAAGCGCTCTTTTTTCCTGCTCCAGCTGTTCTCCCCAGTGAATACTCTCCAGCCGGGCATTGCGCAGATCCGCCCCCAGCAAGTTGCACTCCTCCAGAGTGGCGCAATGCAGGTTAGCTCCGATGAGCTTAGTCTTCATTAAAGAAGTGCCCTTCAGATCAAGAGAAAAGAAGTGAGCTTCGGTAAGATCTGCACGATAAAAGTCCGCATTGCGGCACTTATAGCCGCCCTTATGCCCTTTATTCACCAGATTAATATCATAAAGGTTTGTTCTGGCCAGCTGAAAACCATCTAAAGGTTTTCCGTCTCTGGCCCACTGCTCTACCTTCTCTTTGACATCATCTTTACTTTTGTCGACTGCTGGATCATGCCAGTAACATAAACCGCTCTCTCCGGCAGGCTCACTGCACTTCCATCCGTCCTGATTACAATAACTGCAGGTTTTGGCTTGTTTTTCTGTCATATGCCTTCTCCTACCTTTTGTACCCGAATAGCATCAAGGTAGTTGAGTAGATACCTAAAGTTTAGGAGATAAAGCCGTCAGAAGGAGTATTTGTTTATGAGGCAGGCAACAAAAAAGGGCTTTAGCGGTGAAGCTAAAGCCCTTTTTTAAAAATTGTTTCTGATGCTTACGCTGTTGCCAGCTCAGCTTCTTCTGCTTCAGCCTTCTTAGCACGGCCAATCAGAGGCTTACCAACCGGAAGAACTTCACGGCCAAACTCATTGTTCAGTACCTGAGCCATAGCGAAGTAAACTGCGCTAGCACCACAGAAGATACCTTCAAAACCAGCAATGTGACCGATAAATTCGCTGCCGGTGAAATCGCGGATTGCCAGCAGTGCAAACAGAATAGTCAGAGATGCAAATACAACCTGCTTAGCAGTTGGGTAGCACAGAGAGCCGATAAACATAAAGCCAGTGAATACACCCCAAAGCGCAAGATACCAGCCCATAAATGTCTCAGGGCTTGCAGGAAGACCCATCTTAGGCATCACAATAAGACCAACAAGAGTCAGCCAGAACAGGCCGTAAGATGTAAACGCTGTAGTACCGAAAGTATCACCACGCTTAAAGCACATGATGCCTACGATTACCTGGCTCAGACCACCGTAGAAAATGCCCATTGCAAGGATCATTGAATCGATTGGAAAGTATCCTGCGTTATGAATGTTCAGCAGAATAGTCGTCATACCGAAGCCCATAAGGCCTAGTGGTGCTGGGTTAGCTAGTTTTGTTGACATCTGGTCAGAGCCTTATTCAAAAAAATGTAAAAAGTTGTGGAATTTTTTTAACGCGCGGATAATAGATGATGATTTCACCAGATTCAACCACATTTTTGCCATTTTTAAGAAAAATCTCAGATCGCATCAAATGTGACACAAAACACACTTTTTAATAAAAATATTAATAGCAAAAAAGCCCCTGCATATAGGCAAGGGCTATCGGTTTTTACTTTTTAATTACACTTTCTTACAGAAAATCCCGCTGCACTTTTTCGTGGAACAGCACAATACGACTTAACACATTTTTTAAGTTTTTCTGCTCAAGGTAAGTCAGATCATTGATGGCTAAAACATCATTCACTTTTCGCAGATCCGTGTACTCAATAATTTGATTCATAAACCGCAGATGCCAGATATGATCAAAGATATAGACCATCTCACGGAAGGTTTTAGGATCAATCTCTTCCAGGGCTAACATGCTTTTCAGTCTGGCCATGGTATTAATTTCCCGGATATCATGCTTAAGTGCATAGAGGCGACAGAAAATCTCCATCGGTCTCAGGCAATCTTTCAGGTTGATCGACTCCCGGCCTTCATAATCTTCCGTTTTAATCTCATCGGCGGTATTCAGCGGCACTTCATAGGACAGACAGTTTTGAGCATAAGTCGGCAGAAACTGCGGATGTTTCTGCAGCAGAGACTGAATATGTGACTGAATACCATCAACCAACGCCGCTTCTCCATAAGTTGAGCGGATATCAAAAAAGACATTCAACTCAAGAATGGAGTCCGGCGAAGCCTGCTCTACCCAGACACTGAAGTTCTCTTCCCACTCTTTCTGGCTGAGGCACCACTGATGGTTTGATGCCATAATCAAACCGTCACAATAGCTGTACCCCGCCTGATTCAGCATGGCGCAGACCTTTTCTGCCAGGTGCAAAAAGTAGCGTCGGATGGACTTAAGATCAGCGTCATCCGGCGTTTCAAATACAATAGCATTATCCTGATCGGAGAAAAGCGTCATATCATGACGGGCATTGCTGCCAAAGGAGATAAATGAAAACGGCACCGGCGGTTTGCCGATATCGTCAATGGTGAGATCGATAAAACGGCAAATGGCCGCATCATAGGTACTGCCGATTAGGCGGCGCAGATAATCAGGACGAGTTCCGGTTTCTATCATATCCCGGATTAATTCAGGAAGCTGATTCAGTGATTCCACCACCTGCCCGTGATTACTGCCTTTTTCTATCTCAGTAACAATATTGCTGCTTACCTTCTGATAATCGGAGTGCTGATTAATGGCCCCGAAGCTGCCACCATATATCTTGCGGACTATCGGGCGAAATGAAATGACGTGTCCGAGTTTTTCTGACAGAAAAATCTTGGAGGTACTCAGGATAATATCAAACTGCTTGCCACTTTTGGTCTGGATCTGAGCTTCAAACTCTCCCGGTTCACAGGCGTGATTAAACAGTTGCAACAGGTGATGAAGCACCTCAGTATTGCGGGGGTTATCAGAAAAGAGTGCTTTCCAGATGGAGTGCGATTTCAGCTCTGTGTCCGTATATCCCAGTAACTGATGTAAGCGGTTATTTGAAAAGATAATCTTCCCGTCCGCCTCAAGAATATAGCCCTCGTTTGAAGACTCAACCAAGGCCCGGTATCTGTCTTTAGCCTCATGCAGAGCCAGTTCGGCGCGTTTCTTACGGTTTTCAATCGCCTTAGACTGAGACATTACGTAGCCCATCATCACGGCAAGCCCGATGGTTATAGCAAAAAATACCCGATACAGGGTGCTTTCAAGACGGTCGATGCTCTGCTGTACATCTTCAAAATAAACCCCGGTACCAATAATCCACTGCCACTCCCCGACACCTTCTACATAAGTGATCTTTGGTGCTGTGATACTCGGGTCGTCTTTCCATTGCCATTGATACTCAATAAAACCGTGCTGAGAAGACTTAACCAGATTGGTTATCTCGACAAACACAGGAAAGCCAGTCTTACTCTCGCTGTCAGTGTAGTGCGTTAAATCCTGCCCTTTCAGGTCACTGCGGTAAGGGTGCATCACCATTTTCGGATGCATATCGGTAATAAAGAAATAATCCTTATTTTCACTGCCGTAGCGCATGGCTTTGATATCCGTGGCAGCCTGGCGTTTAGCTTCTTCCAGACTTAATACACCTCGCTGCTCCAGAGCAACATAGCTGTCGACAATGCTAACCGCCGTGGACGTCAGCTCTTTCAGCATCTGGCGCTTTTGTCCAAGCATGGACTCTTCCACCAGAGGCACAATGACATAAATAATGGAGGTAACAAAAAGCAGAATAGCGACAATGGTTGGCAGTACAATCCGGAAGCTAAAGTTAGTGAATGTCTGCTGCTCTTGCTGCTCAGTTGCGTGCAAACCATCAAAATAATCGGCAAGCTCACTGGCATCAAGCACTTCGACTAACTCTTCGCGGTGCGCGGCATCATGGTATCTGGCGGTAAAGGTGCCATTTTCAAAATCGGTACGCGATGGCAGATAACCATCATAGTCATCACGGATATGGGTTTCAAAAACGTCCTTGATCTGCTGGTTGGTGTACTTATCACCAAACTCTTTAACCGCCTCAGCGAGCGCTTCCTTACAATGGCGAAAACGGCGGTGATCGTAAGGATCATAATCCACATTGCTTGCCATTCTCATCGAATGGTCTTTCCCGCCATAATCAAAAAAACCGTCAATCCATTTATGGATATCTTCCGCACGAACACCAAAAAGTTCTTCTGTGCGGTCAGCATGCTCAGATAGCTTCATTACATATAACCTGGTTGCATTTAATTAGTGTCATTAAAGCCATTTACGCCATACTGATAAATTAATCAAAAAATGTGCGCCAGCTTGCAAGTCCAGTCAAAAATGACACATTACATTCGTGCTTCAGGGTATAAATTACCCCAAATCAATAATTCTAACAATTAGCTTTCTAGACTACGATTAATGTAGTGAATAGTATTCTAGCGGGAAGGTCGTTACCTTCCTGATATTCAACATCGAAAAATGCCAACTGTCTTTTCCCTCTTCATTAACTTAATGGAGATGCATGGTAGCGTCTGGGATGTCGTCTCGTACTGGTCGAAGGCCAGTATACCAAGCGCAAGTGGAATTTGATCGGATATGGCAGGACTCGAAACCTTATAAGGAATGACTAAATGTCTAAAAAAAGCAAGACTTTTTATAAAGATATGCGTCGTAAGGCGCAAGAATTTGAAAGTCGCGAAGAGTTTCTTAATCACGATCTGAAGATCATGAATTTCCGTCGCTGGGGTATCCACCTGCCCTCACGTGACTACAGTATCGAGATAGAAGACTGGGTGCCAGCCCTGGCTGCAACCATTGGTAAAGTTGTGATGGTAACCGCTATGGTTGCCGTATTTGCTGCGCAGTTTGGTCTGTCGCCTGAATTTGTAGCAGAAAACGTACGTTATGAGCTGCTTATTGCCGGCGCTCTGTTTGTAATTCTGTTCTCTGCAATCTTAAACCCTAACTCAAACCTGGCCGGTACCCACGGGCCAATGATACCGCTTATACCACTTATCGCCGCAGCGGGCGGACACCCGCTGGCACTAGGGATAATGGTATGTGCATTCGGTTTAATTCTGGCTTATACCAAGGGCGGCTCTAAACTGATGACACTGACCGGGGTCGGTGTACGTGGCGGCCTGCTTATCTATCTGGGTGCGGTTGGTCTGATCGGTCAGATCAATAAGACCGAAGCCTGGGCAGCAAGCACTGATCAGGGTTATATCTCATTTGCGGTCATCGGCATCACAGTGATGGTTTACGCTTATCTGGCGAAAATCAATAAACGCTGGATCGCGATTCCGCTCTGTTCTCTGATTGCAGGTATTGTTGCCTACGTTCTGGGTGCTGAGTTTGCCTTTACAACAGAACCAGGTCTGCCTCACTTCAGCCCATTCTACTGGTGGGGTGAAGATACAGGCTGGCAGTTGGGCTGGCCAAATCTGGAACACTTTATTGCAGTAACACCATTCGCAATCCTGGCGGTTGCTATGTGGTCTCCGGACTACCTTGGTCACCGCGTATTCCAGGAGCTTAACTACCCGAAAGACGCTAAAGGCGTACTGATGGATGTGGATGACACCATGATGGTTGCATCTGTTCGTCAGGGTGTAGGTTCACTTCTTGGTGGTGGTAACCTTGCCTCTTCATGGGGTACCTACATGATTCCTGCAGCAATCGCTAAGCGTCCGATTCCGGGCGGTGCACTACTGACTGGTCTTATGTGTATCGCAGCAGCGGTAATCGGCTACCCGATGGATCTGGCAATGTGGGAGCCGGTTCTGCGTGTTGCTCTGATCGTTGGTGTGTTCCTGCCACTGCTTGAAGCGGGTATGCAGATGATCCACAAGCACAAAGACTCTCTGAGTGCGGGTATCTGTATCTTTGCGTGTGCTTTCGTTAACCCTGTATTTGGCTGGGCAACGACTATGCTGCTGGACAACATGGGCCTTATCGGTGACCACGAGCGTGCTAAAGAACTGTCAGCTAAAGACAAGTACCTGATCCCGGGTGCGGCGTTTATTATCTGTGTTGGTTCACTGGCAGTTGTTGGTCAGCTACCGGGTATCCCTGCTCTGATTGGTGGTTAATCAGTTCAGGTTATCTGATACGAAAAAACCAGCCGAAAGGCTGGTTTTTTTATGCAAGCTTGAAGCTCTAACTTATTCCCACTCGATAGTCGCTGGTGGCTTACCAGAGATATCGTAAACAACACGTGAGATACCGTTAACTTCGTTGATGATACGGTTAGAAACCTTACCAAGGAAGTCGTATGGCAGATGCGCCCAGTGCGCTGTCATAAAGTCGATGGTCTCAACAGCACGCAGAGAAACAACCCAGTCGTACTTACGACCATCGCCCATAACACCTACAGAGCGAACCGGCAAGAATACGGTGAATGCCTGAGATACCTTGTGGTAAAGATCTGCATTGTGCAGCTCTTCAATGAAGATAGCGTCCGCACGGCGAAGCAGGTCACAGTACTCTTTCTTGATCTCGCCAAGAACACGTACACCCAGACCAGGCCCAGGGAACGGGTGACGGTAAAGCATATTGTACGGAAGACCCAGCTCAAGACCGATCTTACGAACTTCATCTTTAAACAGTTCACGAAGTGGTTCAACAAGACCCATTTCCATATCTTCCGGCAGGCCGCCTACGTTATGGTGAGACTTGATTACGTGCGCCTTACCAGTCTTAGAAGCCGCTGATTCGATAACGTCAGGGTAGATAGTGCCCTGAGCAAGCCATTTAGCGTTTTGCAGTTTCTTCGACTCTTCATCGAATACTTCTACAAACACGTGACCGATGATCTTACGCTTCTTCTCAGGATCCGCTTCACCTTCAAGTGCTTTCAGGAAACGCTCTTCAGCATCAATATGAACAATGTTCAGACCGAAGTGGTCACCGAACATCTCCATAACCTGCTTGCCTTCATCAAGACGCAGCAGACCGTTGTCTACGAATACACAAGTCAGCTTGTCACCGATTGCGCGCTGAACCAGCATAGCAACAACAGATGAGTCAACACCGCCAGACAGGCCAAGGATAACTTCGTCATCACCTACCTGCTCTTTAATACGGGCAACCGCATCGTCAATGATTGACTGAGAAGTCCATAGCTTTTCACAGCCACAGATATTCAGAACAAAGTTTTCCAGCATACGCATGCCCTGACGGGTGTGCGTTACTTCTGGGTGGAACTGAACGCCGTAGAAGCGTTTCTCTTCATTAGCCATTGCAGCGAAAGGACAGCTGTCAGTTTCTGCAACTTTTACAAAATCAGAAGGGATAGCAACCACTTTGTCACCGTGGCTCATCCAAACATCCAGAAGCGCATTACCGTCTTCTGCGATTGCGTCTTCAATGTTCTTAAACAGTTCACACTGCTCAATCACTTCTACCTGAGCGTAACCAAATTCACGCTTGTCTGTTGCCGCTTCAACTTTACCGCCAAGCTGCTCAGACATGGTCTGCATACCGTAGCAAACACCAAATACAGGAACACCTGCGTTGAAAACATACTCAGGAGCACGTGGAGAGTTATCTTCCGTTACACTTTCCGGACCACCAGAAAGGATAATACCGTTAGGATTGAATTCACGGATATCCGCTTCATCAACATCCCAGCTCCAAAGTTCACAGTAAACACCGATCTCACGAATACGGCGGGCAATAAGCTGCGTGTACTGAGAGCCAAAATCTAAGATAAGAATTCGTTGGTCATGAATGTTCTTTGTCATTTTCTATTCCCGAAAAATGCTTTTTGCTCCTCCCCTTTTAAGGAGAGGCTGGGAGGGGTTAGCTCAGAAAACTTAACCCCCTCTGATTCCCCCTTTAAAAAGGAGGAGAACCGAAAACCTTAGTTACCTAGACGGTAGTTAGGCGCTTCCTTAGTGATCTGTACGTCATGTACGTGCGACTCTTTCATACCCGCACCAGAAATACGTACAAACTCAGCTTTAGTGCGCATATCTTCGATAGTCGCGCTGCCAGTCAGACCCATTGAAGAGCGAAGACCACCCATCTGCTGGTGAACGATCTCTTTCAGGCGGCCTTTGTATGCGATACGGCCTTCGATACCTTCAGGAACCAGCTTGTCTGCTGCATTATCAGTCTGGAAGTAACGGTCAGAAGAACCCTGAGACATAGCGCCAAGCGAGCCCATACCACGGTAAGCTTTGTAAGAACGGCCCTGGTAAAGAATAACTTCACCCGGCGCTTCTTCAGTACCGGCAAACATTGAACCAACCATTACACAAGATGCACCAGCAACGATGGCTTTACAGATATCACCAGAGAAACGGATACCGCCGTCAGCAATAACCGGAATACCGTACTGTGCAGCAACTTCTGCAGCGTCAGAGATAGCGGTAACCTGAGGAACACCAACACCGGTTACGATACGGGTGGTACAGATAGAGCCAGGGCCGATACCAACTTTAACAGCGCTTACGCCAGCTTCTATAAGAGCAAGAGCACCAGCACCTGTTGCTACGTTACCACCGATGATATCCAGATCAGGATACGCTTCACGGGTTTCACGGATACGGTTTAGTACACCTTCAGAGTGACCGTGAGAAGAGTCGATAAGCAGAACGTCAACGCCCGCTTCAACAAGAGCAGCAACACGCTCTTCGTTACCAGCACCTGCACCAACAGCAGCACCTACGCGAAGACGGCCTAGCTCATCTTTACATGCGTTTGGTTTTTTCTCTGCTTTGTGGAAATCTTTCGCTGTGATCATACCCGTTAGCTGGAAATCATCGTTTACTACAAGAACTTTCTCAACACGAGCTTCGTGCATCTTCTCTTGAACTTCTTCACGAGATGCACCTTCTTTAACAGTTGCAAGACGCTCTTTCGGAGTCATTACCTTATCTACTGTTTTGCTCAGGTCAGTTACAAAACGAACGTCACGACCAGTAATGATACCAACCAGTTCATTGTTATCAGCAACTACAGGGTAACCTGCAAAGCCATTTTTCTCTGTAAGCTCAAGAACTTCAGCAATAGTGTTTGTTGGCTTAACGGTAACAGGGTGAGCAACCACACCTGCTTCGAAAATCTTAACCAGGCGAACTTGACGCGCCTGCTCTTCAATGGACATATTCTTATGAATAAAACCAATGCCGCCTTCCTGGGCCAGAGCGATTGCAAGACGTGCTTCCGTAACAGTATCCATCGAAGCTGAAAGCATCGGGATATTCAAAGTGATGTTTTTAGTCAGGCGGGTGCGAAGATCCGCTGTATTAGGAAGAACGGTAGAGTGTGCAGGGACTAGCAGAACGTCATCAAACGTTAGTGCTTCTTTTGCGATTCGTAGCATTGCAATATCTCTCAAAAAAAGGTTAAAGACTTAAATAACTTCCTCTGTCGTTTCGCATAACAGAGGATATATAAATAACAACTCCACTAAAAATCCTGACTTCAGGATGCTTAGTGGAGTTGTCATCTGTGATATTGCAGACGGATTATACGCAGAACGCAATCGATTAGCCACTCATTTTTTTAATTTTTATTTGCATTCCACCCCTTGATATGTATTATATTGCCGCTAATTCCTATACTCACGTCCTGTGGTATCCAAGTGTCCTTTCGAGATCAAGTCCTTAGCAAAAACAAAAACATTTTTACTGTCTCGCGTTTAAATGCCGAAGTTCGTCTGCTTCTTGAAAACGAAATGGGCATTGTCTGGCTGGTTGGTGAAATATCTAACTTTTCTGCACCGGTTTCCGGCCACTGGTACTTCTCTCTTAAAGATTCCCGCGCTCAGGTTAAGTGCGCTATGTTCAGAGGGAACAACCGCCGCGTTACCTTTAAGCCTGTAAACGGTAATCAGGTACTGGTTAAAGCCCGCCTTTCACTCTATGAACCGCGTGGTGACTATCAGCTTATCGTTGAAAGCATGCAGCCCGAAGGTGATGGCCGTCTTCAGCAGGAGTTTGAAAAGCTGAAAATGCAGCTGGCCGCTGAGGGGCTTTTTGCTCAGTCACAAAAACAGATACTGCCTGAACACCCAAAATGCGTGGGTGTGGTCACTTCTAAAACCGGTGCTGCGCTGTTTGATATTCTGGATGTGCTTAAAAGGCGCGATCCAACCCTTCCGGTTATTGTCTATCCAACCATGGTTCAGGGTGAAGAAGCGGCTATTCAGATTGCTCAGGCGATTGGCTGTGCAAACAGTCGTAATGAATGTGATGTTCTGATCGTCGGACGTGGTGGTGGCTCGCTGGAAGACCTCTGGTGCTTTAACAATGAAATCCTTGCCAGAACCATAGCTTCTAGCCAGATTCCGATTATCAGTGCAGTGGGGCATGAAATTGATGTCACTATTGCTGATTTTGTTGCCGATGTAAGAGCACCAACTCCTTCTGCTGCTGCTGAGCTGGTCAGCCGGGATCAGAGCCATAAGGTGCAGGCTCTGGCCTCCAGAGTGGCAAAGCTTAATCATGGAATAAAAAGCTACCTTTCAGAGCAGCAGTTTGTTGTTCAGAGACTGACTCATAAGCTGGAAAAACAGCATCCGACCTATCGCCTTGAAAAGCAGAGCCAACAACTGGATGATCTGGAGTTCAGGCTTCGTAATGCGGTGGAGTCACGTATCCGTTCTGAGCGCAGTAAATTAAACGCCCTGAGCCACAAGCTGGATCTGAACTCTCCTCAGAAACTTCTCAGTAGTCAGAAATATCAGCTACTTCAGTCTCAGCAAAGGCTGACAGACGCTATGGAGAAAAAGCTGCTGAAAACCCGCCACGCACTTGCAATGGCAGCCGAAAAGCTTGAAACCGTAAGCCCGCTGGCGACGCTTAAACGTGGTTACTCCATCACTAAAACAGAAGATGGCAAAGTGATTACCAAAGCCTCAGATACGAAAAAGGGTGATCTGTTGATCACCCAGTTAGCTGACGGGGAAGTTCGTTCTACTGTGAGCTGACAGTTGATCGTACTATGAACATCCGGTTGTTATTCCGTAAAAACGCCGCAAGTACGTCCATGTAGGCTCCAACTTTTCTTCCCTGAAAAGTAGGTTTTACTCCACAACAACCGGATATTCATGCAAGCTCCTCAGATCGCTGAACGCCAATAATCTGCTTCTTATACACAAATGCTAAAGTGGCCAGAGAACGGTTCTCCCCCTTGAGCGAAAAGCCTAACTGGTTGATAAAGCCAATAGAAGGGGGAGTTAGAGGGGGTTGGTTATGCCATGCATGGTTAAACCACCAAAACTTAAACCCATGAGAAACAACCCCTCCCAGCCTCCCCTTCGATGTTACTTCCTCGAAAAACCGACCTTTCGAGACTAAGGGGAGGAGCACCTTTGTCCCCAGTAACTTGTGTACAAGAGTCAGGCCGCTCTCTTTAAATCACCTGAAACTCATATCTCACACGGCTCTTAGACTTCTGCTCATTACAGCTATTACAGAAGTAACTCACCGCACCACAAGCCTGAAGCTTTTCCAGTTCCGCGTCGCAGTCAGGGCAGAAAGCGATCTTTTTATAGTTCACCGCGCAATCTTCACACCTGAACGAACTGCCATCCCATTCAAGCTCTTTCTCACATGTTGGACATAGGTTTTGATTCGACATTTAACTCACCATTTTAGATTTCTAATACCAGATAGCTCTTTTGGTTTGCCATGATCTTTATAAGATCATCGGCAAAATCAATTTTGATCAGCGATCTGCCTCATTAAGAACATTTATATAACCACACCCCGAAAGCATAAGTTACATATCCTGTTTTTGCATTTCATACAGAATAAAACTTCATACGAACTTATAAAAACCTAAAGATCGAAGTTATTTATAAATAAGATCGGTTTTCACCAAATTCAAAATCACTGAATTTGTAATTTATACGGTTTTTTATGCTTCCAAAACAAAAATAGCGCCAAAGGCGCTATTTTTAACTGTTACTTTTTACGGTTCTTAAGCATTCCCATCAGGCGCTTTTTCTTACGCTCCTGAGAAAGTGTCAGCTTACCGCCCTTGTTTTCATAAGGGTTCTCGCTACTCTGGAATTGAATGCGGATAGGTGTCCCCATAATTTCCAGTGAGCGGCGGTAGTAGTTCATCAGGTAGCGCTTGTAGGAATCAGGCAGCTCATTTACCTGGTTACCGTGGATAACTACAATTGGCGGGTTATAACCACCTGCGTGTGCGTATTTCAGCTTAACACGGCGGCCACGTACCAGCGGCGGCTGGTGATCGTCAGTTGCCATCTTCATAATACGGGTCAGAACAGAAGTACCTACGCGCGTCGTTGCCGACTTATAAGCTTCCTGTACAGACTCAAACAGGTGACCAACACCGGTTCCGTGCAGTGCAGAGATAAAGTGAATGCGGGCAAAGTCCACAAAGCCAAGACGACGGTCCAGCTCTTTCTTCACATACTCTTTTACTTCAGAATCAAGGCCATCCCACTTGTTTACGGCGATTACGATTGAACGGCCAGCGTTCAGAGCAAAGCCAAGCAGGCTCAGATCCTGATCAGAGATATTCTCACGCGCATCGATAACAAGAAGAACAACGTTAGCATCTTCTACTGCTTTCAGCGTCTTAACGACAGAGAACTTCTCAACCGTTTCATTAATACGCTTACGACGGCGTACACCAGCAGTATCGATAAGCACGTACTCACGGCCATCACGCTCCATCGGAATATAGATAGAGTCACGGGTGGTGCCCGGCATGTCATATACCACAACACGCTCTTCACCAAGAATGCGGTTAGTCAGGGTAGATTTACCTACGTTCGGGCGACCGATAATTGCCAGCTTGATAGGCTGATCCTGCAAGCGGTTAAATTCAGCTTCAGCCTCTTCCTCGGTGTAATCCAGCTTCTCTTCTTCGGCATCTTCAAATCCGGTAAGATCTTCAATCTCACCTTTTGCCTGTTCAATCATCTCTTCCGCAAACGGGTTCAGAGCACGGTCGATAAGTGCGCCAACACCACGGCCATGAGCAGCAGCGATCTGATACATGTTATCCATACCCAGTTGCCAGAATTCAGCACTTGCCGCATCAGCATCAATACCGTCAACCTTGTTCACCACAAGCATTGCAGGCTTTTCCAGCTTTCTCAGGTGCATAGCAATCGCTTCATCAGCGACGGTCAGACCGGCACGGCCGTCCACCATAAACAGAACCACATCAGCTTCATCGATCGCCGCCAGTGACTGCTCTGCCATTTTGGTTTCCACACCTTCTTCAGTGCCGTCGATACCGCCGGTATCAATTACAATGAACTCGTGTTCGCCCAGCTTCGCCTGACCGTATTTACGGTCGCGGGTTAAGCCGGGAAAGTCTGCTACCAGAGCGTCTCTGGTACGGGTCAGACGGTTAAACAGCGTTGATTTACCAACGTTAGGGCGTCCGACAAGTGCTACAACAGGAATCATAACAACCTCTAAATTTTCAATGCCTCGGGAAGTTATAGGTAAATCCGCTTTTATTTACCTTTAGCTTCCAAAAATAAAATAGCCCCTGACCATCCAGTCAGGGGCGCGAATCATATCACACTTTTTTGATCGTGTAGATCTTTCGTCTTAGTCGATCTTCAGCTTCTTCACATCACCATTTCTGGTAACAATAAGATAGCCTTCATCCAGCTGAACAGGGCCTACAGCAAAACCGCTGCTGTTCACCATCTGCTGAGCAACAAACTCACCGGTAGTGCGATCAATCCAGTGCAGGTAACCTTCGCTGTCACCAACAACCAGATAGCCGTCAATGATCTCAGGCGCGGTTAGCTGGCGGTACTCAAGTAAGTCGTTAGTCCAGATTTCTGTTCCGCTTCTGGCATCAACTGCTGCAAGGTGATCTTTATCCGTCAGCACATAAATTCTTACGCTGTCTGTCGCCATGTTGGATGCGGAAGAGTAGTTACGCTTCCATTTGGCTGATCCTGAGCGCAGGTCAATCGCAATAAGTTGTCCGTTAAAGCCAACCGTATAAAGCGTGCTGCCAAGAATGACAGGCGATGCATCTGAGTCAACCAGTCTGTCAATTTCAGTGGCACCTTTTGGTGTACCGACAGGCTGTTGCCAGATAAGCTGTCCGCGGCTGACGATAGCAGCAGCAAGACGACCGTTCGCCGTACCCCAGAAAATACCGCCGGAAGCGGTTGCCGGAGTACTGTCACCGCGTAGTGTCAGGTTTGGCACTTCAGTACTGATAGTCCATGCCTGTTCGCCCGTCTCAGCATCAAATGCCGTTAACATGCCTCTGGTGGTGTTGACGATAACATAGTTGCTGTCCGTTACCGGCTTAGCCAGAACCTCACCGGGTACCGGGCTGCGCCACAGCTCTTCACCGGTTTCCTGATCAAGGGCGATAACCTCACCATTTTCAGAACCGATAAACAACTTACCGTAAGAAGCCGTTAAGCCACCAGACAGACGTGCTAACTCCTCGCCTTCCAGATCTGCTTCCCAGATAAGCTTACCGTTTTCCGGGTCCAGTGCCTTCACTCTACCGTCACGGCTGGCTACAAACACCTTTTCATACTCGAATTCAGGTGCCAGTTTAGAGAAGTACTGACCAACACCGTTACCAACGGAAGCAGACCACACTTTATCCGGCGTAAACTCACTCTTAACCTGAGGAAGCGGTGCCATGATAATTGTGTCTTCTTCACTGGAACATCCGGCTAAACCAGCCATTACCAAAGAACCTAAAAGTACCCGGGTGAGAATCTTCTTCATTACATCAACCCTTATCTGGCAAGGTCATCCAGTTTCATCTGAATACTCTGGCTTGCATCGCCAGCTTGCTGCGCTTCTGTGTATGCGCTGTAAGCGCCATCTGTATCACCTTTACGCAGCAGAAGGTCGCCCTTAAGCTCAGCTACGCGTCCGCTCCATGAAGAAGCTTTGATTGAAGCCAGTTCGCCCAGCGCAGCATCAAGCTCGCCTTTTTCACCCATAATGCGTGCAGTACGGTATGAAACCAGAGGAAGGATCGCTTCATCTTTGGTATTGCTTTTAACCCAGCTAAGCTGCGCCAGAGCGTTATCAAGTTCACCCGCTTCAACCTGAACCCGTGCCAATTGAAGTGCAGCCAGAGCCGCATATTCAGTCTCTTTGTTCTGCTCTATAAAGCTTTGCGTTACAGGAGCAGCTTCCAGACCTTGCTCTGCCAGAGTTTCAATCGCTACCGTGTAGCTCTCTGATGCCGCTTCTTTCGCTGCAATCACAGAGTCCTGATAGTATTGCCAGCCTAAAATGCTGCCCAGACCAATAACGCCACCAAGAATGACGGCTTTACCATTCTCTTTCCACCAGTCTTTAATGGCTTCAACCTGTTGTTCTTCGCTATCGTGCAGTGCTACCACGTCTATTCCTCTTAAATCAATTCAACCAGCTGAGACGCAATTTCCGATTGCGCTACGGTGCGTTGGTCACCGCCAGCAAGATCCTTCAATACCACGGTATTGTCAGCAACCTCGTTCTCACCCAGTACTAATGCTACTGCCGCGCCAACCTTGTCAGCACGCTTGAACTGTTTCTTAAAGTTACCGCCACCAAAGTGATTCATCACACGAAGACCAGGAACCGCTTCACGAAGCTCTTCAGCCAGTTTCATGCCCGCCATCATTGTGCCTTCACCGGCAGTAACTACATATACGTCAACGGCCCTTCTGACATCGTTCAGCTCCAGAGTTTCCAGAAGCAGAACCAGTCTTTCAAGACCCATTGCAAAACCGACAGCCGGAGTCGCTTTACCGCCCAACTGCTCTACAAGGCCGTCGTAACGGCCGCCACCACAAACCGTACCCTGAGCGCCAAGGCTTTCCGTGATCCACTCAAATACTGTGCGGTTGTAGTAGTCAAGGCCACGAACCAGACGTTCGTTAACCTGATATTCGATTCCTGCAGCGTCCAGAAGTTCACACAAACCGGCAAAATGCGCTTTAGAATCTTCATCCAGGTACTCAGACAGCTTAGGAGCGTCCACAAGAATTGCCTGGATTTCCGGGTTCTTGGTATCAAGAACGCGCAGCGGATTGGTGTACATACGGCGCTTGGCATCTTCATCCAGAACGTCCATATGCTGCTCAAGGTGAGCAATCAGAGCATCGCGGTAGTTAGCACGCGCTTCCAGAGAGCCGATAGAGTTCAGCTCTAAACGTACATGCTCAGAAATACCCAGCTCACGCCACAGACGCGCTGTCATCATGATCATTTCTGCGTCTACATCCGGACCGTTCAGGCCGAAGACTTCCACACCAACCTGATGGAACTGACGGTAACGGCCTTTCTGAGGACGCTCGTGGCGGAACATTGGTCCCATGTACCACAGACGCTGTTCCTGGTTGTAAAGCAGTCCGTTTTCAATTCCCGCACGAACACAACCGGCAGTACCTTCAGGGCGAAGTGTCAGGCTGTCACCATTTCGGTCTTCGAATGTGTACATCTCTTTTTCAACTACGTCGGTTACTTCACCGATAGCGCGGCTGAACAGATGAGTCATTTCAACGATCGGCATGCGAACTTCGCTATAGCCGTAAGCACTGATTACTTTCTTTACAGTATTTTCCACTTTCTGCCAAAGTGGAGAGTCAGTCGGAAGGCAGTCATTCATGCCCCGGATTGCTTGGATTGTTTTTGCCACAGTTTTCTTACCGTAATCGTTGAGATTAATTGTTTTCTAGTTGATTGATATCGATTCGCTTTGCTTCATCCAGCATTGCAGCCTTAGCACGAATCTTTGCTTCAAGCTGGTCAACGAGGTTGTCGTTGTCAAAGCGTTCTTTCTGACGCTTACCATCTTGGTAAAATGCGCTTTTTCTGTTACCGCCGGCAACACCAAGGTGCGAGACTTCCGCTTCACCCGGACCATTTACCACACAGCCGATAATGGACACATCCATTGGCGTGATAATGTCTTCCAGTCTCTCTTCAAGAGCGTTAACCGTATTGATAACGTCAAACTCCTGCCGTGAACAGGTCGGACAGGCGATAAAGTTGATCCCGCGTGAGCGAATTCTCAGAGACTTCAAAATATCAAAGCCCACTTTGATCTCTTCCACCGGATCCGCTGCCAGAGAAACACGCAGCGTATCGCCGATACCTTCAGACAGAAGCAGGCCAAGACCGACCGCTGACTTAACCGAACCGGCACGGGCACCACCTGCTTCTGTGATACCCAGATGCAGAGGCTGGTCAATTTTCGCAGCCAGTTGACGGTAAGAGTCTACGGCCAGGAACACATCCGAAGCCTTTACACTTACTTTAAACTGGTCAAAATTCAGTCTGTCCAAAATGTCCACATGACGCATGGCTGACTCCACCAGAGCTTCAGGTGTCGGTTCCCCGTACTTTTCCTGAATATCTTTTTCCAGTGAGCCACCATTGATGCCGATACGGATTGGAATATTCTTGTCACGTGCACAGTCAACAACGGCACGGATGCGGTCTTCTTTACCTATGTTACCCGGGTTAATACGAAGACAGTCAACGCCGTATTCCGCTACTTTAAGGGCAATACGGTAGTCAAAGTGAATATCGGCAATCAGCGGGACAGAAGCCTGCTGCTTAATTTGTTTGAAAGCTTCTGCCGCATCCATAGTCGGAACAGATACCCTGACGATATCTGCGCCCACTTTTTCCAGAGCTTTGATCTGCGCGACAGTTGCTTCAACATCTGTTGTCTGAGTGTTCGTCATCGACTGAACTGCAATTGGTGCACCGTCACCAATTGGCACATCGCCCACGTAAATACGGGTCGATGGTCGACGCTTAATAGGAGATTCGTGTTGCATATTTGATTTCTAAGGTAGAGTAAATCGAGCCACTTTCCCTGAAGTATACCCGGATAGGTCAACAGGTTCACTTGCTAATCTCATCGAAACCGCTTCAGGCGCACCCAGTACAATGCTGTATGGTAACTGACCTTCCACTGTTAAATTTCTGCCGGCTTTCTTCACACCGGTAACCAGAGTCTTGCCCGTGGCATCTTTAACCTGAACCCAGCAATCCGCTGAGAAGTTCATTGATAATGTATTATTTGTCGCGACAACCGGCTCCGGCTCAGAAATCACTTCTGGTTCAGCCGTTTGTTCTTCTTCAACCGCAACTTCCTGAGCAACAGGCTCAGATACCACTGGCTGCTCAGCTTCAATAATTTCTGCTTCTGGCTGCGCAGGCTCTGATGCCACTTCTTCTGCTGTTTCTGTTTTTTCTTCAACAACTGCAGGGGTAATCACTTCCGGCTCAGCAACAGGTGACTCGGAAATATTTAATACTTCTGTTGCTTCAGAAGGAGAAGTTTCCTCTAACGTATCCTGCTTTCTGTTCTGATACCACCAGACCGATGAGATACCAAAAATCGCAATAACAATCACCACCGTCAGTTTCATAATGCGGCTGTCATGCTTGTCACGTTTGGTCTTGCGGCTGAAGCTCTGCATAGACTGAGGTGCATGCTGAGCATCCCCGACACCATCTATGGCGTTCAGAACCAGTTTTTCATCAAGGGAGACCGCTTTAGCGTAAGAACGTAGGTAACCACGGGTGAATGTCGCCACGTGGTCAAAATCTAAATTGTTGTCGTCAATGCTCTGAATAACTGACAGTCGCAGTCTTAGCCGGTCGGCAATTTCTTGTTGTGAAAGGCCTAACTCTTCACGTTTTTTCCGAAGCAGATCCCCTGCCAGAACCTGAACTTCCACTTCTTCTGTCGTTACGTTTTCGTTTTCAGTACTCATCCGCTATGTACTTCTAAATCTGAATAGTCTGGATAGTATCTTTTCAGAGTCTCGGTATATTCCTGAACCAGGCTTTTATTGCCCGCTTGTTGTTCTAACTCTATCAGTAAACCTAAACTCTCCGGCTTATATCCAAACTTATTGTGAAACCTAATAAGTCTGTCCCTGGCCTGTTGGTGCTCCCCCCTTTCCGCTTCCAGTCTGGATAACCGGATTAGAGATTTGTACCTGCCAGGTTCATGATCCAAAGAACGTTTAAAGTAATATTCAGCCTTATTGATGTCATTACTTTTAAGGGCGCACATAGCTGCATTTTCATAGCTATGGCTGGTTAAGTAATAATCTGGCTGCTCAATAGCACGGTTAAAATACTCATCGGCCTTTTGGTACTGACCGCGTTTACACAAGAATGCACCGTAATTATTGAGAACGTCACCGTTCTGTGGAGACTTCCGCAATGCTTTTCTATAAGCTTTCCCGGCCAGATCGTACTCTTTGATCTGCTCGTAAAAGAAAGCTAATGAGTTAAGAGAACGGTAATAATCCGGCGCATATTTCACAGCAAGCTCAAGGTTCTCTCTCGCCCGGATAAGATCACCGGACTGAAAATACCGCAAACCCAGCACAATTCGTGCGTCAGCTGCTTTTACTGCGTCAAATTGACCATTCTCTTTCTGCCCGCTAACTGTAACACATCCAACCAGCAAACAAGCAAGAAAAGTTGAAGTTATACATCTTTTCATGTGGAGTAAATCTCTGTTTTGCAACAGGACACTCCGATGAAACGGATGAAGCTTCGGTTATCAGATTGCTCTGACTGGAATTGGTTCCCCGGAAGCGGCCTGTTTTGTACGTTTTGTACGGTCGATCACATCTCCGACTAACTGACCACATGCTGCGTCAATATCGTCTCCGCGGGTTTTCCGTACCGTCACCGTATTCTCGTACTGCATCAGCGTTTTCATAAAGCGGTCAATACGGGAATTACTTGGCTTGCCATATGGTGAACCAGGGTAAGGGTTGAATGGAATCAAATTGATTTTACAAGGTGTATCTTTTAGCAGCTCTGCGAGTTGTCTCGCATGCTCCATATCATCGTTCACGTGATCAAGCAGTACATACTCAATGGTCACCTTGCCACGGTTGGCATTCGATGATGCGATATAGCGGTGTACAGACTCCAGAAGGGTCTCGATATCCCAGCGATCGTTAATTGGCATAATCTGACGACGGATTTCATCGGTCGGCGCATGTAAAGAGATAGCCAGAGCAACATCAATATTGCCCGTCATCTGATCAAGGCCGGAAACCACACCAGCGGTTGAAACAGTAACGCGACGCTTAGAAAGACCAAAACCTAAATCATCCAGCATAATTTCCAGTGCCGGAAGCAGGTTGTTCATATTCAGAAGCGGCTCACCCATGCCCATCATCACAACGTTAGTGATAGGACGACGGCCGGTTTCTTTTTCAAGGCCAACTTCACGCGCAGCACGCCAAACCTGCCCGATAATTTCAGACACCTTCAGGTTACGGTTAAAGCCCTGCTGAGCCGTGGAGCAGAATTTACACGCAAGCGTACAGCCAACCTGTGAAGAGACGCACAGTGTCGCACGGTCATCTTCCGGAATGTATACGGTTTCCACATCCTGATCACCAACACGCATCGCCCACTTGATGGTGCCGTCAGCAGAGTGCTGCGCATCGGAAACATAAGGCGCTTTAATCTCAGCAACCTTAAGCAGCTTTTCACGAAGCTTTTTGTTCAGGTTGGTCATTTCATTGAAGTCATCACAACCAAAGTGATAAATCCACTTCATAACCTGATCTGCACGGAATGCTTTCTCACCAAGCTCTTCAGCAAAATATTGACGAAGTCCTTTGCGATCAAAATCCATTAAGTTGACTTTTGCAGTGGTCATGTTGCCTCTCAACGACTGTACGGGAATTAAGGGCGCGAATTGTACAGGGTTTAGGCGGAATCAACAAGGGAAAAGGGCCCTGGGTTTATAGGCCCTGGGCCCTTGGAAAGAGGTATTAGTTAAAATTTAGGGAGATAGCTTAACCTTACGGGAAAATTCTTTCCCAGGCACCAGCAGGGCGAAGCCCGATCCCAGGGCCGAGGGCCCTATTCAGGCCTCGGACAAATCTCCGCCTCAGGAAAGAAAAACTCAATCTCCCTGGCAGCCGATACCGGGCTGTCTGAGCCATGCACTGAGTTATAACGCATGCTCAGCGCGTAGTCTGCACGGATAGAGCCACATGTCGCTTTTTCAGGATCGGTGCTGCCCATTAACTCGCGGTAACGCTCGATGGCGTTTTCGCCTTCCAGAACCTGAACCATTACCGGGCCGGAGGTCATAAATGCTTTTAGTTCACCAAAGAATGGTTTCTCTTTGTGCTCAGCATAAAATCCGCTTGCCTGCTCATCTGTCATGTTGATCATCTTAGCGGCAATGATCTGCATTCCGGCGTTTTCAATGCGGTGGTAAATCTCACCAATCAGATTTCGTTTAACTGCATCTGGCTTAATAATGGAAAATGTTCTTTCTACTGTCATAGGGTGTCCTTTTGCTACTTTCTTCGTGCCGCCCGAACCGAGAAAAACATGGGCGGCTCCATTAGATGATTTATTCTGTTATTTAGCCTGAGTGTTAAGGATATTTGCCAGAGTACGGATGCCCATACCTGTCGCACCTGCAGACCACTTATCTGTAGCAGTTTTACGGTAAGTGCCTGCACAGTCAAAGTGTAGCCACCCTTTTTTGTGTTCCTTCACAAAATAGGACAGAAATGCGGCTGCAGTACTGGCTCCCGGCGTGTAATCACCGCTACTGATATTTGAAAGATCAGCAAAACTTGATGACAGCATTCCACGATGGAAGTCAGCCAGAGGAAGCGGCCACAGACCTTCTTTCTCTTCTGCCGCGCTGGTCAGTGCCTGATGAGAAAGTTCTGCATCAAAGCTCATCAGTGCGTGGTAATCATTACCCAGCGCATTTTTAGCCGCACCGGTCAGGGTTGCACAGTCAATGATAAGTTCAGGGTTCTGCTCACTTGCGAAAAGCAGGCCATCAGCCAGAACCAGTCGCCCTTCGGCATCCGTGTTCATGATCTCAACTGTCTTGCCGTTTTTGTATGTGATCACATCACCCAACTTCAGCGCACGGCCGGAAACCATGTTCTCAGCACAGCACAGGATCAGCTTCACGCGCTTGTTCAGGCCACGCATAATTGCCAGACCCAAACCACCGGTAATGGTACCCGAGCCACCCATGTCTGCCTTCATTGCGGTCATAAAGTTTGATGGTTTCAGGCTGTAACCACCCGAGTCGAAAGTAATGCCCTTACCTACCAGACACGCAAATACCGGCGCGTTTTCATCACCCGTCGGGTTGTAGTCCAGCTGAAGCATTGCTGATGTGCGTTCAGAGCCACGGCCAACAGCGTAAATGCCAGTCCAGCCTTCAGTTAGCAGATCTTTATCTTTTACAATCCGGTAGGTAACGTGCTCAGGCGCCAGAGACTTAATAAACTCACCCGCCATAGTTGCAAGCTGACGAGGAGCAACCTCTTCTGCCGGCTTGTTGATAATATCGCGAACCCAGTCAGAGGCCTTGATTCGTGCGTCCAGTTCTTTCTGGTCTTCTTCGCTTAGCGGAGCCCACTCAACTGAAGGGGCTTTTTTAGGAGAACGGTAGCCCTGATAAAAGGCCCAGACCTCTTCCAGCCCCCAGCCTTCGCCCTGAAGTGATACCGATTTAACTCCCTGACCATCCAGCCTGCGTGCACCTTTCTGGATAGCACCTAAATCATGTTTGTCCTTTAGGTGGATGGTTGCACCGTTTTCGCCAAATGAAAGAATGGCATTCTCGCCCCACTGAGGGTCCGCAGCCTGATTTGAAATGTTCACTAACATCTGTGTGGACATAGTAACTCCTTGCCTTATTCGTGGCTTATTGTTCTGTATGATTTTTTTAACCAAGTGATATTAAATTTAAACTATTACAAAAAAAATAGAAGGGCCAACTGCCCTTCTATTTTGCGATAAATATGTTAACCCGCCGAGGTTTTAATCCATTTCATCCATCCAGCAAAGGATAATGGCTTCCAGGATTTTCTCGTTAGAGCGGTTTGGATCGTCGTCAAACTCTTCCAGATCAGTAATCCATTTGTGTAAATCGGTAAAACGTACGTTTTTTGGATCCACTTCAGGAAACTGGTCACAAAGCTCAATGGCGATATCTCTTGAATCAGTCCATTTCATCTTTAATGATCCTCTGCTGCGTGGTTAAGCGTATATTTCGGGATCTCCACAACCAGATCCTCATCAGCCACTTTTGCCTGACAGCTTAAGCGTGATTCCGGCTCAAGTCCCCACGCTTTATCCAGCATGTCATCTTCCAGCTCATCACTCTCTTCAAGTGAATCAAACCCTTCACGGACAATGACATGACAAGTTGTACATGCGCAGGATTTTTCACAGGCATGCTCAATGGTAATTCCGTTTTTTAAGGCAACATCCAGAACGGTTTCGCCAGATTCAGCCTCTAAAACAGCCCCGTCCGGGCACAGCTCTTCATTTGGCAATACGATGATTTTTGGCATCTCTATTCCTCACCTTAAACGTTATCAACAGACTGACCGGCCAGAGCTTTGCGAATAGATTGATCCATTCTTCTGGAAGCAAACTCCTGGCTGGCTTTATCAGTATCTTTAATTCCCTGTTCGATGGCGTCTGCACTGTCACCATTACGAAGTTCAATCAGAGCTTCAATGGCTTTAATCAGCTCATCCCGCTCCTGCTCATTCAGCAGAGCGTCGCCATCAGCCTGCATTGCTGCAATCAGACCTTCGATAACCCGGTCCGCTTCAACGCGCTGCTCAGCCAGCGAACGAGCCAGCATATCTTCTCTGGCATGCGTCATGGAATCCTTCAGCATCTGAGCAACTTCATCGTCACTTAAACCGTAGGATGGTTTCACCTGAATTTCAGCCTGAACTTCGGTACTTTTCTCCATAGCAGTAACAGACAGCAGGCCATCAGCATCCACCTGATAGGTTACCCGGATATGAGCCGCTCCGGCAGCCATCGGCGGGATTCCCTTCAGTGAAAACTTCGCCAGCGAGCGGCAGTCATCCACCATCTCACGCTCGCCCTGAACCACATGCACCAGCATGCCGGTCTGGCCGTCTTTGAAGGTGGTAAATTCCTGAGCCCGTGCCACAGGGATAGTGGTGTTACGAGGGATGATCTTCTCAACCAGACCGCCCATGGTTTCAATACCAAGCGACAGCGGAATCACATCCAGGAGCAGCATTTCTGCATCCGGCTTATTACCCACAAGCACATCAGCCTGGAGCGCAGCACCAATGGCAACAACCTCATCCGGGTTAATGCTGGTCAGTGGTGTTCTGCCAAAGAAATCACCCACCATTTCGCGAACCAGAAGCGTTCTTGTGGAGCCGCCTACCATGACCACTTCCAGAACCTCATCAGCATCCACACCGGCATCTTTAATTGCTCGGCGGCAGGAGAGCAGGGTTTTCTTAACCAGTGGCTGAATAAGAGCTTCAAACTCATCACGGCTAAGCGTACCTTCCCAGCCCAGAACAGAAACATTTACCGATTCAGATTCTGAAAGCGCAATTTTCGCTTCAGTTGCCGCATCAAGAAGGGCACGGTTTTGTTCTGCGCTCAGAGGAGAAGCTAAGCCGGCCTGAGCCTGGAAGTGCTCTGCTACAAGGTGGTCAAAGTCATCACCGCCCAGCGCTGAGTCACCACCGGTTGCCAGCACTTCAAACACGCCTTTCGAAAGGCGGAGAATGGAAATATCAAAGGTACCGCCACCCAGGTCATAAACCGCAATAACGCCTTCCTGACCAGAGTCCAGTCCGTATGCAATCGCAGCCGCAGTTGGCTCGTTCAGCAATCGCAGTACTTTCATACCGGCAAGCGCTGCCGCATCTTTTGTACCTGCACGCTGAGCATCATCAAAGTAAGCCGGAACGGTAATGACGACGCCTTCCGGTTCACCACCAAGTGCTTCTTCCGCCCTTGCGCCAAGTGCTTTGAGAATATCGGCTGACACCTGAATCGGGTTTTTCAGTCCGTTTTCTGTTTTCAAAAGCGGCAGGCCGTTATCACTGGCTTCAAACTGATAAGGCAGGCTTGGATAACGGTTATTGATGTCTGCCAGTGAACGTCCGATAAGACGCTTAACCGACATAATGGTATTGGACGGATCGCTTTGTGCGTTTGCTCTTGCTTCATAGCCTACGCAGCGACCGGTCTGGCTGTACTGAACGACTGAAGGAAGAATCGCACGGCCTTTAGTATCATCCAGAGGCTTTGCTTCACCGCTGCGGACAGTCGCAACCAGTGAGTTGGTTGTGCCAAGGTCAATGCCCACAGCAAGTTTTTGTTCGTGAGGTGCAGGGCTTAAACCCGGCTCAGAAATTTGAAGTAACATTCAGTTTTCCTATCAGAGCAGGTTACCCCAGAAGCTTATCTTCGACCTGCTCTATTTCATTCTTTAGTTTGGCAATAAATTTCAGCTTTCTTACCCTGTCAGCGGCAAGCTCCCACTGAGCATCTTCCAGCTCTTTTTCTGCTTCTGAAATATGGGACTTGTACATTTTGCTGACCCTGGTATCAAAGTCAAAAAGGGCGTCTTCAGATGTGATCTCTTCTAACTCTTCTCTCAGCTCCATCTGTTCCATAAGAAACATAGGGTCACTGATGGTCTGCTGCTCATGACGAAGCTCAATACCATTCAAAGAAAGAATATATTCCACACGGGCAATCGGCTCTTTCAGCACCTGATAGGCATCATTGATTTGAGCAGCTTTCTGCACAGCAAGCAGGCGGTCACGCTCTGAAGCTGTGGCAAAGTTATCCGGATGGAAGCGTTTCTGAAGCTCACGGAAGTGAGTAGAAAGAAGGCTACCGTCCAGCTGAAACTGAATTGGTAGCCCGAATAATTCAAAATGGTTCATCTTTAAACCGTAAAGCTCTCACCACAACCACATTCGTCTTTTACGTTCGGGTTGTTGAACTGGAAGCCTTCATTCAGGCCCTGTTTAACAAAGTCCAGCTCTGTACCCTCAAGGTAAACCAGACTTTTAGGGTCAATAATGATAGTGACCCCTTTGATTTCAAAAACCGAATCTTCTTCATTTAACTGATCCACAAACTCCAGGACATAGGCCATCCCTGAACACCCTGTGGTTTTTACACCTAAGCGTAGACCTAAACCTTTACCCCGGTTATCCAGGAATTTTTTCACGCGGCTTGCTGCTGCGTCTGTCATGTTGATGGCCATGTTACAACCCTATTTGTGCTTCTCAGTTATTAAATAAATGATTTTTATTCTTGGTGCTTTTTCTTGTAATCAGATACCGCTGCTTTAATTGCGTCTTCCGCAAGGATTGAGCAGTGTACTTTTACCGGAGGCAGTTCCAGCTCTTCTGCAATTTCAGCGTTCTTAATTGCAGCCGCTTCATCGATGCTCTTACCCTTAACCCACTCGGTTACCAGTGAGCTGGAAGCAATCGCACTGCCACAGCCGTATGTTTTGAATTTCGCATCTTCGATGATACCTTCCGGCGTCACCTTGATCTGAAGTTTCATCACGTCACCGCAAGCTGGTGCACCCACCATACCGCTACCTACATTCGGATCTTCTTTATCAAAAGAGCCGACGTTGCGTGGGTTTTCGTAGTGATCGATCACTTTTTCACTGTAAGCCATAATTAATTCCTCACTTATTCAAGATTAATGATGAGCCCACTCAACTGTGTTCAAATCAATGCCTTCTTTATACATATCCCAAAGCGGGGACATTTCTCTTAATTTGTTAACCGCCTGATGAATCTGCTCTGCCGCGTAGTCCACCTCTTCTTCCGTTGTAAAACGGCCGAATGAGAAGCGAATTGAGCTGTGTGCCAGTTCATCATCAAGGCCCAGCGCACGCAGAACGTATGAAGGTTCAAGGCTTGCTGATGTACATGCAGAGCCGGAAGAGACTGCCAGGTCTTTCAGAGACATAAGCAGAGACTCACCTTCAACAAATGCGAAACTGATATTCAGGTTATTTGGCAGACGCTGTTCAAGATCACCATTAATGGTTACTGCTTCCATATCGTTAAGACGTTCAAGCAGACGGTTTCTTAAAGCCAGTGCATGGTCGTAGTCTTTCTGCATATCTTCTTTTGCGATGCGGAAAGCTTCACCCATACCAACAATCTGATGAGTCGGAAGTGTGCCGCTACGGAAACCACGTTCATGGCCGCCACCGTGCATCTGAGCTTCCAGACGAATACGAGGCTTACGGCGAACGTAAAGTGCACCAATACCCTTAGGGCCGTAGATCTTGTGTGCTGAAAGAGAAATCAGATCCACTTTCATTGCCTGAACATCAATCGGCAGCTTACCCGCTGACTGAGCGGCATCCACGTGGAAGATAATCTTACGTGCACGGCAGATTTCACCAATCGCCTCAATATCCTGAATAACACCGATTTCATTGTTCACATGCATAATGGAAACTAAAACCGTATCTTCACGCATCGCAGCCTGAAGTTTTTCAAGATCGATAATGCCGTTTGATTCTGGCTCAAGGTAAGTCACCTCATAGCCTTCACGCTCTAACTGACGGCAGGTATCCAGTACCGCTTTATGTTCAGTTTTACAGGTGATGATGTGCTTGCCCTTCTTACCGTAGAAGTGAGCCGCACCTTTAATGGCCAGGTTGTCAGATTCTGTCGCACCCGATGTAAAAACAATTTCACGAGGGTCTGCATTAAGAAGTTCAGCAATCTGTTCACGAGCTGTATCTACAGCTTCTTCTGCCTGCCAGCCATAACGGTGTGAGCGGGATGCCGGATTACCAAAGGTACCATCCATCGTCATGTACTGAACCATTTTTTCAGCAACTCGCGGATCCACTGGGCATGTTGCTGAATAATCAAAATAAATTGGCAGTTTCATTCTTTACTCCGGTAAAATTGCCGCTGAATTAAGAGCGGACACCTGCTGTAGCAGAGTTTGTGCCCGTTGCTTTATAGTTATTGTTGACGCCAAACTTAACATCCCTGTGCTCAGAGATTTCAAGAACTTCGTTATCGTTCATCAACTCACCAAGGGTGATGTTGTTCAGGAAACTGCTGATTCTGTCACTCAGGTCACGCCATAAGGTGTGAGTCAGACAGCGGGTGTCACCACAACAATCACCTTTACCTGCACAACGTGTTGCATCAACAGATTCATCTACTGCCGCAATAATTGTTCCGACAGAGATCTGGTACGCACTGGCACCTAATTTATAACCGCCACCCGGACCACGCACACTCGCAACCAGTCCCGCTTTTCTCAGCTTAGAAAAAAGCTGCTCAAGATAAGAGAGAGAAATCCCCTGTCTTTCCGAAATATCGGCAAGCGGCACCGGGTTCTTTTCCGAGTGAAGTGCAACGTCCAGCATAGCTGTAACTGCATATCTTCCTTTCGATGTAAGTCTCATAACGCATATACCTATGACAACCTATTTACAAGGAAGTTTTCCATACCTGACCAAGTTGGTCAAGTATTTATTTGACCAAAATAGTCAGGTATTTAACCTTTATCACAAGATGGTTTTTACTTCTCTTTGATAGATTTCTCAACAGAAGTCAAAATCCCTCTCAAGGTATTGATTTCCTGAACCTCAGGACGGGCACGGCTAAACAGGCGGCGCAGTTTATTCATCACCTGATTAGGTTTGTCATGCGATATAAACTGGGTATCAGTGATCACTTTTTCAAGATGTTCGTAGAACATCTCCAGTTCTTTGTGACGTGGATAGGATATTTCTTGCTTTGGATGCTCGCTGTCTAACTTGTTCAGATGCGCAACCCGAATCTCATAAGAGAGCGTCTGAACCGCCATCGCCAGGTTCAAAGAACTGTACTCAGGGTTAGCAGGAATACAGACATGGAAGTGGCACTTCTGCAGCTCTTCGTTGGTCAGCCCGGTTCGTTCACGGCCAAATATCAGCGCCACCGGATACTCTTCACCTTCAACAGCAAACTTCTCGCCACATTCACGCGGCTCAAGCATTGGCCACTCCAGCGTTCTGGAACGCGCACTGGAGCCTACCACCAAGCCACAATCTGCAATCGCTTCATCCAGCGTATCCACAATCGTCGCATTCTGAGCGATATCACCCGCCCCGGCAGCCAGCGCCAGTGCCTGCTCATCAACCTCACACTCAGGCGAAACCAACACAAGGTTACTCAGCCCCATCACTTTCATTGCCCTTGCGGCAGAGCCGATATTACCCGAATGAGAAGTGCCAACGAGGATGATCTTTACCTTATCTAACATGTTTTATTCTGCCTGAATGCCTGTGAATTTGAGAGCGGAATAGTAGCACACTCGGGGATGGTGTATGAATAACCTTAATGGGTGAAACTCTATTAATGATATTTATATACTCTACAACGCGCTTTAAGAAGATTCCCGCCTTCGCCGGAATGACGGCATCAGAGAGCAAAAAATAACCACTTCCAATTTCAAAAAACTTTGGTATACTCCCCGCCGCTTTCTGTTCTTTAACATCCGTTGGGTATAAATATATGCATCCTATGCTGAATATTGCTATTCGTGCTGCACGAAAAGCAGGCAACCATATTGCCAAATCTCTAGAAAACGCTGAGAAAATTCAATCATCTCAGAAAGGCACTAACGACTTTGTTACTAACGTAGACAAAGAAGCCGAAGCAATGATCATCGATACAATCAAGAGCTCTTACCCTGAGCACTGCATTGTTGCCGAAGAATCTGGTCTTATCGAAGGTAAAGATAAAGACGCGCAGTGGATCATTGACCCTCTGGATGGCACTACTAACTTTGTAAAAGGTTTCCCTCATTTTTCTGTATCAATCGCAGTTCGCCTGAATGGCAAAACTGAGGTTGCTTGTGTGTACGACCCAATGCTAAACGAGCTATTCACAGCTCAGCGTGGTAGCGGCGCACAACTAAACAACGCACGTATCCGTGTAAACCAGCTTAAAGACCTTCAGGGCGCTGTACTTGCAACAGGCTTCCCGTTCAAGCAAAAGCAACACTCTGAGTCTTACCTGAAAATCGTTTCTTCTCTGTTTGTAGACTGCGCTGACTTCCGTCGCACCGGTTCTGCCGCTCTTGACCTTTGCTACCTGGCTGCCGGCCGCGTAGACGGTTTCTTCGAGCTAGGCCTGAAACCATGGGACATGGCAGCAGGTGAACTAATCGCACGTGAAGCAGGCGCAATCCTGACAGACTTCGCAGGCGGCACAAGCTACATGCAGTCTGGCAACATAGTTGCATCAAGCGCACGCGGTACTAAAGCAATTCTTAAGCACGTACGCGAAAACGCTAACGAAGCGATTCTAAAATAATCTGATTTCACAGCCCGTCACAGCTGAGATTGGATAGGCCCCTATCGACCCGGGTGGTTGGTGGGGGCTTTTTTTTGTTTTTGGACCCTGGGCCCTGGGACGTTCGCTTCGCTCACTTCTAGGCCCTGGGGGAAACACAAACTCCTTCCCAGGGCCCAGTAGGGCGCAGCCCGATCCCAGGGCCCAGCCCCCAAACAAAAAACCGCAGCAAAAGCCACGGTTTTAATCATTTACTAATGAACGCAAGGGCTATCGCCCTTACGGCATCTCATCAAACTCCGCCCCTTCCTTCTCAATCTGCGGTGGCATCAGGTGCTCGCGCTGGATACCCAGTTTCAGAGCCAATGCCGAAGCAACGTAGATAGAAGAGTAAGTACCTACCATGATACCCAGCAGCAATGCTGTTGCGAATCCGTGGATGTTTGCACCACCTTTAGTAAATAGTGCGATAACAACGAACAGCGTGGTTAACGAGGTGATTAATGTACGGCTCAGTGTCTGAGAAACCGAGCTGTTCATTACGTCAGCAGGTTCACCTTTACGCATCTTGCGGAAGTTTTCACGGATACGGTCAAATACAACAATGGTATCGTTCAGCGAGTAACCAACAACCGTCAGTAGCGCCGCTACGATAGTCAGGTCAACTTCAATCTGCAGGAACGAAAATACGCCAAGCGTGATAATAACGTCGTGCGCCAGTGCCAGTACCGCACCTGCTGCAAGACGCCACTCAAATCGCATTGAAACGTAGAACAAGATACAGATAAGAGAAGCAATGATCGCAAGACCACCCGCTTCCGTCAGCTCGTCACCCACGTTTGGACCAACGAACTCAATACGGCGCATCTCTACCTGTTCACCCGTACCTTCTTTCAGAGCATCCAGGATCTGGTTACCCAGTTTTTCACCCTTCGCATCTTCACGAGGGCGCAGACGAACCATTACTTCACGCGCACTACCAAAGTTCTGAACCGTTGCATCACCAAAACCCTTTGCTTCCAGAGAAGTACGGATTTTTTCCAGATCAGCAGGTTGCTCAAAGCCAACTTCGATCAGAGTACCGCCGGTAAAGTCCAGGCCCCAGTTCATCCACTTAGTGGACAGAGTGGCAATAGACGCACCAATCATCAATATAGAGAAGAGGAACGTCACTTTCGACCAACGCATAAAGTCGATCGTTTTGTCTGATTTCAATATCTGAAACATCACTTTTCCTTAGATCGACAGTTTCTTAATGCGCTTACCGCCATACAGGAAGTTCACGACACAACGTGTACCTACAATAGCTGTAAACATAGAGGTCAGAATACCGATAGACAGAGTTACCGCGAAACCTTTAATCGCACCTGTACCCACTGCAAACAGAATAATCGCAGTGATCAGTGTGGTAATGTTCGCATCGGCAATGGTACTGAAGGCGTTTGCATAACCCTGATGAATTGCCTGCTGAGGGTTCTTACCTTCACGCAGCTCTTCTCGGATACGTTCAAATATCAGTACGTTGGCATCCACCGCCATACCGACTGTCAGAACGATACCTGCAATACCCGGCAGCGTCATTGTCGCGCCCGGAATCATAGACATAATACCGATAATCAGAATCAGGTTGGCAAACAGCGCCATATTGGCGAACAGACCAAACTTACGGTAGTAAACCGCAGTAAACAGCATTACGGCAATCATGCCCCAGAGACACGCCTGAATACCCATATCGATATTCTGCTGCCCCATTGAAGGACCGATTGTACGCTCCTCAACAATAGAAATCGGAGCAATCAGCGCACCTGCACGAAGAAGCAGTGCAAGGTTGTGTGCTTCAGCCGGAGAGTCGATACCAGTAATACGGAAGTTACGGCCAAGAGCAGTCTGAATAGTTGCCTGGTTAATCACTTCTTCGTGCTTATCCAGAATAACTTTACCTTCAGATGTCTTACGTCCGCTGTCTTTGTACTCTGCAAATACTGTCGCCATCAGCTTACCAACGTTCTTTTTAGAGAACGCCGACATCTTGCTGCCACCTTCGCTGTCCAGCGAGATATTTACCTGAGGGCGGCCATATTCATCATTGCTGGAACTTGCATCTGTAATGCTTGCACCGCCAAGAATAACGCGCTTCTTCAGCACAACCGGACGACCATCGCGGTCATACTTCAGTTCACTGCCTGCCGGAACACGGCCACTGGCCGCTGCTGCAAGGTCAGCTTTGTCATCCACTTCGCGGAATTCAAGCGTTGCCGTCGCACCAAGGATCTCTTTTGCACGAGCTGTGTCCTGAACACCAGGAAGCTCAACCACAATACGGCTTGCGCCCTGACGCTGAACCAGCGGCTCAGCCACACCCAGCTCGTTTACACGGTTACGAAGGATGGTGATGTTCTGCTCTACAGCATAGTTACGAACTTCAGCCAGACGAGTTTCATTGTAGGTAGCAGTAAGTGAATACTTACCTTCAACGTCTGACTCAACAATCAGCATATCCTGGTGTTTTGTCGCCAGGGTCTGCTTAGCTTTCGCCAGGTCTTCTGCGCTACGCAGTACAACCTCAACAGCCTGATTACCTTGCTTACGAATCGCACGGTAACGAATCTTCTCTTCACGAAGTTCACTACGGAATGCATCTTCCTGCTGGTTAAGCAGCTTTTCCATTGCAGCGTCCATGTCAACTTCCATCAGGAAGTGAACACCACCACGCAGGTCCAGACCCAGTTTCATCGGTGCAGCACCGATAGATTCCAGCCAGTCAGGAGTAGAAGCAGCAAGGTTCAAAGCAACAACGGCGTCTTTGCCAAGGGCTTCGTTGATAATATCGCGGGCACTGATCTGAGTATCAGTATCATTGAAACGAACTAGGATTGATCCGTTTTCCAGTGCAGCGGATTTATGAGACAGGCTCTTTTCATCAAGAGCTTTGGTGACAGTATCCAGCGTTGCCAAATCAACAGAGGCGCCACGCGCCCCTGTAATTTGAATAGCCGGATCTTCACCGTAGATATTAGGAAGGGCGTAAAGCGCACTGACGAGGATTGCGAAAATCACCATCAGATACTTCCATAATGGATAACGGTTCAGCACAGTGAGGACCCTTAAGCCGGATTATAGAGATTTAAGCGTACCCTTTGGCAGCACTGCTGTAACGTAATCTTTCTTGATAGTTACTTCATTGTTGTCATTCAGGGCAATTACGATGTAGTCGTTGTCTTCAGCAATCTTTGCGATCTTGCCAACAAGACCACCACTAGTCAGAACCTCATCACCTTTTGACATGGAAGCCATCAGTGCTTTGTGCTCTTTAACACGCTTATTTTGCGGGCGGTAAATCATAAAGTAGAAAATCACCGCAAACATACCAAGCATGATAATCATTTCAAAACCACCACCCTGTGGTGCACCTTCAGCGGCTGCGTGCGCTTGGGAAATGAAAAAGTTCATTCGAAAACGTCCTCTATTAATTAAAATTCTAATTCCAATATTCTATTGGGCGATCAGTATATGTTTTCAAGGTCCGAACGCCCGGAATATCTGTGATTGTTCTATCTGAATGTGCTCAAGTTAGATCTGGATCTCTAAATGAAGCGATAATTCAGATTAAGCCTATCACCATTACTTATTTAAAGGTGGCACTTCGCGGTCACGACGAGCATAGAACTCTTGTACAAACTCATCGAAGCGATCTTCATCAATCGCCTTACGAATGCTTTCCATCAGACGCTGATAATAGCGCAAGTTATGGATAGTATTAAGACGTGCACCTAAGATTTCATTACAACGGTCAAGATGGTGAAGATAAGACTTCGAGTAGTTCTGACAGGTGTAACAATCACATTCCGGATCCAGCGGGCCAGTATCCGTTTTGTGTTTCGCGTTACGGATTTTTATCACACCACCTGTGACAAAAAGATGTCCGTTACGTGCATTTCGGGTCGGCATTACGCAGTCGAACATATCGATACCACGGCGAACACCTTCCACAAGGTCTTCCGGCTTACCAACCCCCATCAGGTAACGAGGCTTATCTTCCGGTAGCTGCGGACAGGTGTGCTCAAGTACGCGGTGCATATCTTCCTTCGGCTCACCAACTGCCAGGCCACCAACAGCGTAACCATCAAAGCCGATATCAGTCAGGCCTTTTACAGATACGTCACGCAGATCTTCGTAAACACCACCCTGAACAATACCAAACAGTGCATTTGGGTTTTCCAGCTTGTTGAAGTGGTCACGGCTGCGCTGAGCCCAGCGAAGAGACATCTCCATGGATTTCTTCGCTTCGTCATGCGTCGCAGGGTACGGAGTACACTCATCGAAAATCATGACGATATCAGAGCCAAGGTCTTTCTGAATCTCCATGGACTTTTCTGCGTCCATAAAGATCTTGTCGCCATTTACCGGGTTACGGAAATGCACGCCTTCTTCGGTGATCTTGCGGATATCGCCCAGACTGAATACCTGAAAACCGCCTGAATCGGTCAGAATAGGACCCTGCCAGTTCATAAAGTCATGCAGGTCACCGTGCATTTTCATAATTTCCTGACCAGGGCGAAGCCACAGGTGGAAAGTATTACCAAGCAGGATTTCAGCACCCGTGCCTTTCACTTCTTCAGGCGTCATACCTTTAACGGTACCGTAAGTACCAACAGGCATAAATGCCGGAGTCTGAACCGTGCCACGGTCAAACGTTAGCTGACCACGACGTGCGTTACCTTGTTTTTTAAATAGTTCGTATTTCACGAAGCCTCCAATGTGCCAGAGAAACAGTCTGACGGTATTTTTAGGCCCTGGGATTTTCGGCCCTGGGCCCTGGGTAATTGGGCCCTGGGACATTACAGCCAAGAACCCATTGTTGTCTGAGCATTTTTACTCAAATAACAGAAAATTTACGCAAATATATTCTTGCTAGAAGAATGGGCATCTTTGATTACAAAAGGTAAAGCAACCAAAGAGTACCCAGGGCCCAGGGCCTAGCAACCCAGGGCCCTTTTACTAACAAACATCGCATCCCCATAACTAAAGAACCGATATTCATTCTTAACCGCATGCTCATACGCCTTCATCACGTTCTCATACCCTGCAAACGCACTGACCAGCATAATCAGTGTGGATTCCGGCAGGTGGAAGTTGGTGATCAGGCAGTCCACCAGCTGGTATTCGTAACCAGGGTAGATGAAAATTTCTGTGTCATCGAAAAACGGTACCAGCTCAGTGCCGTTTTTCAGAGCGCTTTGTGCTGCGCTTTCTAACGAGCGTACTGAAGTGGTGCCCACCGCGATAACTCTGCCGCCGCGTGCTTTGGTTGCTTTGATTGAATCGACCACTTCCTGAGTCACTTCTACGTACTCAGCATGCATGTGGTGGTCGTTGATGTTATCTACACGAACCGGCTGGAATGTGCCTGCGCCGACGTGCAGAGTAACGTAGGCAAACTCTGCGCCTTTCTGCTGGATTTTTTCCAGCAGTTCATCATCAAAATGCAGGCCTGCTGTTGGTGCGGCAACTGCGCCCGGTTTTTCGTTGTAAACGGTCTGGTAGCGCTCTTTATCTGCGTCTTCATCGGGACGGTCGATATAAGGCGGAAGCGGCATATGGCCGACATCGTTCAGGATATCCAGAACCGGCTTGTCTGATTTGAAGCGGATTTCAAACAGAGCGTCGTGTCTTGCTACCATTTCAGCTTCATACTGGTCTTCTTCACCAAGCAGCAGATCAGTGCCTGGCTTAGGGGATTTAGAAGCACGCACGTGTGCCAGCACCGAGTGCTCATCCAGCATACGCTCTACCAGGACTTCTATCTTGCCACCACTTGCCTTACGGCCAAACAGACGGGCCGGAATAACACGGGTGTTGTTAAAGATAAGCAGATCTCCCTCTTCAACCAGATCCAGTACATCTTTAAATGTACGATCGGTTACTGCTCCAGACGGTCCGTCAAGTTGTAGCAGGCGGCTGGCCGTGCGCTCTGCTTTTGGGTATCGAGCTATCAGCTCATCTGGTAAGTCAAAGTGAAAATCGGATACTTGCATTGTCCTGGTCTACGGTTATTTAACTAAAATTTTGGCAGTGGGGTAGTATAGGCGTCGGGCGGTCAATAGCAAGGATTTTGGGTGATAAAGGTTTTGGGCGCTGAGAGTTTGTTTGCCCGTGCCGCTAAAAGCCCGGTGATTGCTCCGTAAAAACGCTGCGAGTACATCCATGTACGCTCCAATTTTTCTTCCCTGAAAAATAGGTTTTACTCCACAATCACCGGGCTTTTAGCTACTTCTGTGCACAAACTCCTCGCCCTGACTCTTATACACAAGTTTAAGAAGCCAAAGAATGCTCCTCCCCTTAGCCTCGAAAGGCCGGGTTTTCGAAAAAGTAACATCGAAGGGGAGGCTGGGAGGGGTTGTTTCTCATGAGCTTAAATTTTGGTGGTTTAACCATGCATGGCATAACCAACCCCCTCTAACTCCCCCTTCTATTAGCTTTATCAACCAGTTAAGCTTTTTCACTCAAGGGGGAGAACCGTTCTCTGATCACTTTAATATTTGTGTATAAGAGTCAGACTCCTCGCCCCTCGTGGGAACGAGCAAAATTTAGCCACCAAGTGAGGTTCTCAACCATATAAATCAAATAATTACCGATAAAGAACGCAATTCGGCCAAAAAAATGGAACACCTCTCAGATATGAGCGTTAAATAACCCTATAGTTAATAAAGGCAAAGGAAAAAAATAAAAAGCTAACAGGAGGTCGAGATGATCAAAGTTGAAGACATGATGACTCGCAGCCCTCATACCCTACTGCGATCACATTCATTATCCGACGCGAAACATCTGATGGATGAACACGATATCCGGCATATTCCGGTCATTGATACGGATCAGCATCTTTTAGGTGTGGTCACGCAAAGAGATGTCTTAGCCGCACAGGAATCCAGTCTGCAGAAAATCCCCGACGAAAAATCACATACCTTAACCACCCCACTTGAAGTAGCAATGCGCAAAAACGTCATGACTGTCTCTCCACAGGCAGGACTGAAAGAGAGCGCGACTTATATGCAGAAACATAAAGTGGGCTGTTTACCGGTTGTGAATAGCGGAAAGCTGGTTGGAATTATTACCGACAGTGACTTTGTCACCATTGCGATTCACCTTCTTGAGCTTCAGGAAGAGGTTGAACCGGAAGAGCCAGATTTTGAGGAGTTTGAAGCCGAAGATTTTGACGAATTCTGATCTGCCTTAATTAAATTGTAAAGACCTCCTAAAAAAACGAGCGGCTCTGTGGCCGCTCTGAGATACATCTCGCCCTGTTCCGGAACGGGATGTCCGCCAAAGTTATCAGTCAAACTGATGCGAAGTATTTGCCTCACCCGCCGCTTTCAGTGCGTTCTCACCGGCAAAGTACTCTTTATGATCATCACCAATATCTGAACCAGACATATTCTGGTGTTTCACACAGGCGATACCCTGGCGGATTTCCTGACGTTGTACATTCAGTACATAACCCAGCATTCCCTGTTCACCGAAGTATTCCCTGGCCAGGTTATCGGTAGACAGAGCCGTGGTGTGATAAGTCGGAAGCGTGATCAGGTGATGGAAGATACCTGCTTCACGCGCGGCATCAGCCTGGAAGGTACGGATTTTCTCATCAGCGCTCTTCGCCAGTTCTGTATCATCATATTCAATGCTCATCAGATTCGCGCGCTCGTATGCCGATACATCCTGCCCCGCTTCTACCATGGCATCATAAGCCTGCTGACGGAAGTTCAGTGTCCAGTTAAAGGAAGGTGAGTTGTTATAAGCCAGCTTGGCATTGGGATGAACTTTCTTAATTTCGTTCATCATGCCGCCAATCTGACCGATATGAGGTTTCTCGGTTTCGATCCAGAGCAGATCAGCCCCTGCATTAATCGCTTCGATACAGTCAAATACGCAGCGCTCTTCACCGGTGCCTTTGCGGAACTCATATAAGCCGGAAGGAAGGCGCTTAGGACGAACCAGTTTGCCCTGTTTCTGGAAACAAACATCGCCCTGCTTCAGATCTTCTGCCGCCACCTCTTCAACATCAAGGAAGGAGTTGTAGATATCGCCTTGATCGCCGGGCTCTTTTACTGCAGCGATCTCTTTTGTCAGGCCTGCGCCTAAGGAGTCAGTCCGGGCAACGATAATGCCGTTGTCGATGCCAAGCTCAAGGAAGGCATAGCGGACAGCCCGGAGTTTTGCGTGAAAATCAGCGTGAGGAACCGTTACTTTACCATCCTGGTGTCCGCACTGCTTCTCATCTGCCACCTGGTTTTCTATCTGGATAGCACAGGCACCCGCTTCAATCATCTTCTTAGCCAGAAGATAGGTTGCTTCTGCATTACCAAAGCCGGCATCAATATCAGCAATAATGGGCACAACGTGAGTCACATGGTTATCGATTTGATCCTGAATTGCCTGCTGGGCTTTCACATCATCTGACTTACGGGCAGCGTCCAGCTGACGGAACAGTCCGCCCAGTTCACGGGCATCTGCCTGACGAAGGAAGGTGTAAAGCTCTTCAATCAGCGCCGGAACTGAGTTTTTTTCATGCATTGACTGATCCGGCAGGGGGCCGAACTCAGAGCGGAGGGCCGCAATCATCCAGCCGGAAAGATACAGGTAACGACCGTCGGTTTTGCCACCAAAATGCTTTTTAATGGAGATCATTTTCTGCTGCCCCACAAAGCCATGCCAGCAACCTAAAGACTGAGTGTATTTCGACTTATCTTCGTCATAGGCGGCCATATCTGCGCGCATAATGTCGGCAGTATACTGGGCAATTTCCAGTCCGGTTTTAAATCTGTTCTGAGCTCGCATACGGGCTGCTGATTCAGGATTAATGGCATCCCAGGTACCACTTGCCGCTTCTCTGGCTGCGGTGATTGTTGCGATGTCTTTGATGATAGTTGACATGATCATTCCCTCGACGTCAGTGTAAATTTGTTGGTCAGAACCCATCGGTTACAAAACCTGTGTCACGGACAAAGTTTATACATTTGTGACAAAATTTAACCAATTTATAACCTGTATGTTCGGTATTCATTTTATGAATGTTCATAGAGTCGACCTCAATCTACTGGTATATCTGGACGTCCTGTTAAGGGAGCGAAATGTCACCCGCTCGGCGGATCAGCTTGGTGTCAGCCAGCCTGCAATGAGTAATGCGCTGAAAAGACTGAGGGATCTGTTTAACGATCCTCTTCTGGTCAGAACCAATGAAGGCATGGTTCCCACTGAACGGGCACTAAAACTTCAGCCGCTGATCAGAAATGCGCTGGCGAATGTGGAAAAAGCGGTTCAGCCAGCTTCAGAATTTAATGCACTGGAAAGCGACCGGGTATTTCGCATTATGGTCAGTGATTATTCGGAGGCGACACTTATCGTTCCGCTTCTGGAAAGGCTGAGCACACAGGCCCCTAATATTCGCCTGGATATTATGACGCCCAGTGATGTGAACTATCAGGACGTTGAGCAGGGTCTGATTGATTTGGTCATCAACCGCTTTGACACTATTCCTCAATCGTTTCATCAGACGACTCTCTGGCACGATACCTTTTCCTGCGTATTCAGCCGCGATAACCCCATTGCAGAAAACTTTAATCTGGACACCTATCTTCAGGCGCAGCATGTCTGGGTAAATAAAACCGGAATGGGAACCGGCGTTGGCGTTAATCCAGGTGATATTCAGAAGCTGGGCTGGGTAGACAGCGCACTGATGCGAATCGGTAAAACCCGCGACATCTCCGTCTTTACCCGCCACTACCTGTCGGCGGTGTTATTTGCTCAGCAGAAAAATCTGATTCTGACCATTCCAAGCAAAGTAGCGCATACTCAGAAGCACAACCCGGACCTGATTGTTACCAAACCACCGTTTAATATTAATTTGCTGGAAGTGAAAATGGCCTGGAGCCCGCTTTTACAAAGTAACCCCGGTCATCAGTGGATGAGGAGGCTGATTAAAGAAGTTGCAACAGAGATTGATAGCGCAGCCTAATAACCTTTATTTAGTAAATAAATACTGACTATAACCACTATCAATTAGCTAAATCTTCGGGAACTCCTTAGAATTTTTTCATACTATAGGTGGAAACACTTCCAGGGAGATCCTATGCAAGGCAGAACTCAGCAGGGTGGCTTACAGATAGATAACACCCTTTACTCACTAGTTAATGATCAAATCATTCCGGGAACCGGCATCAGTGCCGAAGACTTCTGGCGATCCTTTGAAAAGATTCTGAATGATCTCACCCCGAAAAATCAGGCGCTGCTGCAAAAGCGCGAGGATCTGCAGCAGCAGATTGACAGCTGGCACAGGGAGCGCTCAGGAAAAGCCTTTGACCGGGCTGAATACAAAGCCTTCCTTCAGGAAATCGGCTATCTGGTGCCTGAAGAGGATGACTTCCGGATCACCACTGAAAATGTTGAGCCAGAAATAGCAACTCAGGCCGGCCCCCAGCTTGTGGTTCCTATTATGAATGCCCGTTTTGCCTTAAACGCAGCCAATGCCCGCTGGGGAAGCCTGTACGATGCGCTTTACGGTACTGACGCCATCAGTGAAGCCGACGGAGCCGAAAGAGGCAGCAGTTACAATCCGGTGCGTGGCGGTAAAGTTATCGCCTTCGCCCGTGAGTTTCTTGACAGCGTGGCACCTTTAAACGGCGCTTCGCACAAGGAGACTCAAAGCTACTCCATAGGCAGTACGCTTAACGCCGTTTTGTCCAATGGTGAGCAGGTAACGCTGCTTGATAACACTCAACTTGCGGGCTACCGGGGACGCAAAGAGCAGCCAACAGCCATTTTGTTAAAGCACAACAATCTGCACCTGGAAATACAGATAGATCCCGGAGTGCCGATTGGTCGGCAGGACGCAGCCGGTATCAAGGATATTGTGATTGAAGCCGCGCTGACCACCATTATGGATTGCGAGGACTCAGTTGCGGCGGTTGATGGTGAGGATAAGGCGCTTGCCTATCAGAACTGGCTTGGGCTGATGAAAGGCAGCCTGCAGGACACCTTCGAAAAAGGCGGCAAACTTGTCACCCGTAAGATGAGCCCGGATCGCAGCTACACCAGTATCAATGGCGGTGAAATCTCACTTAAAGGCCGCAGTATGCTGTTTATCCGTAATGTAGGCCACCTGATGACCACCCCGGCAATTCTTGACGCTGGCGGGAATGAGATCCCTGAAGGTATTATGGATGGCATGATCACTTCACTGATTGCAGTCCATGATCTCAAGGGCGACAGCGAATTTCGTAACTCCAGCGCGGCCAGCATTAATATTGTAAAACCGAAAATGCACGGCCCGGAAGAAGTCGCCTTTACCACAGAGCTGTTTGGCAGAATTGAGCAGGTGCTGGATCTTGAGCCCAATACTATCAAAGTCGGCATTATGGATGAGGAGCGCAGAACTTCAGTTAATCTCAGGGAGTGTATCCGGGCGGCGAAGGAGCGCGTGGTCTTTATCAATACCGGATTTCTTGACCGTACCGGCGATGAAATTCACACCAGTATGGAAGCCGGGCCTTTTGCCCCTAAAGGGCAGCTAAAAACCATGACCTGGATTGGCGCTTACGAAGATCAGAATGTGGATTTAGGGCTGGCCTGTGGCCTGGCGGGCAAAGCACAGATAGGCAAAGGTATGTGGCCGGAACCGGATAATATGGCGAAGATGATGGAGGCGAAAATCGCTCACCCGCTGGCCGGAGCCAATACCGCCTGGGTACCTTCACCAACAGCGGCCACTCTGCACGCGCTGCATTACCATCAGGTCAATGTGAAAAACAGACAGGAAGAGCTACGCAGCCGGACCTGTGCGTCGGTGGATGATATTCTGACTATTCCGCTGCTGGGTGATCAAAAGCTGACTGACGAGGATATTCAGAAGGAGCTGGATAACAACTGTCAGGGCATTCTGGGCTATGTGGTCCGCTGGGTGGATCAGGGTGTCGGTTGTTCAAAAGTGCCGGATATTAATAACACAGGGCTGATGGAAGACAGAGCGACACTGCGAATATCCAGCCAGCATATTGCCAACTGGCTGCATCATGGCATCTGCTCTAAAGCGCAGGTAATGGAAACTATGAAGCGTATGGCGGCGATTGTTGATAAGCAGAATAAAGGTGACCCCAATTACACCGCCATGGCAGCGGACTTTGAAGCCAGTATCGCCTTCAGTGCAGCCTGTGAGCTGGTGTTTGAAGGCCGTGCGCAGCCAAGTGGCTACACTGAGCCTGTGTTGCATGCTATGCGTTTGAAGTTAAAGAAAAATTAATGTAAAACCCTCGTTCCCACGCTCCAGCGTGGGAATGTATATGGACTCCCCCTGTAACACAAGTGGTTTAAGATAATAAGAGTTTATGCAAGTGCACGTATATTCGGTTTCATCATGGGGCGCTACCCCGAACCTTTATGGCTAAATCCACTAACAAGGCTTCTAATCGCAGTCCAGGCATTTATTGCCTCATTCCCACACAGAGTTTGCCTTGTGTGCTGTGCTAACACTTTATCTTAATTACTTGCTATTACGCTGGTTTGTCGTTTGCTCCAAATTCAGCTTTACCTTATTTCAGTTAAGCTAACTTAAGCTGGTAAGGCTGTTTTGATTTCAATATGGCACACGCCATCCTGACTATCTTATTCGCTAGAGCAATAACGACTTTATTCACATGGTTTCTCTCTAACAGAGAGCGTATCCACTGACTAAGTGGATCAGTTTTATCTTTGACATGACTAACTACAGCTCGGGCACCATGAACGACAAGAGCTCTGAGATAACGATCTCCTCGCTTAGTAATGCCAAGGTTGATATTTCTACCTCCACTTCCTGTATGAGCAGGCACTAATCCAATGCTTGCGCTTGCATCCCTACCACACTTATAAGCCGATGCATTTCCTAACCTGGCATACAAAGCACTGCCTGAAATCCATGAAATACCCGGTAACGAGGCTAAAAGCTTACAATCTTCATTTTGTTTTGCCTGATTGGTAAGAGCTTGAGTGGCATCATCAATTTGGGTATCAAGCGCGAGCAACTGTTCTTTAAGATTATTTAGAATAAACCGAGCAGCATGGGTTAATTCATTTTCAGCATTTTCCAACTCAAACGGTAGCTGTTTTCTGAGCGAATTGATTCCTATGGGAAATTTGATGCCATATTCCATCGCAAGCCCCCGGATACGGTTAGCAAGCTGTGTTCGTTGCTTAATATAACCTTCCCGCAGTCTTAGTAAGCAGGCAAGATCTTGCTGTTCAACAGTTTTAACCGGAACGAAATGAATATCTGTCCGCTGACTGGCTTCATAAATAGCCAAAGCATCATTGGGATCATTTTTATTTCCCGAGCGATACTTAGCGGCGATCTGAGCAGGCACGAGTAAGACTTGATGTCCTGCCTGCTGGAACTTTCGACCCCAATAATGAGCCGTTGCACAAGCTTCCATACAAATAACAGCTTTGGGGTGCTTAGCCACCATTGAAATTAACTTTGATTGAGATACTTTTTGATTAGATGAAAGCTTTCCGTGCTTATTAATTATCGCAACTTGAATAACAGTCTTAGCAAGGTCGATAGAAATAGTGATATTCTTGTTCATGGCATGGGCTCCTTTTTAGTTGACACTCTTACCTTAGCCGATATTTTCGACGAAGGTGAGGGAGTCCATGCCATTGCATACCGGACTCAAAAACACCAAATATAACCCAAGATATACGTTCTGCACTTATTAGTAATTCATGTTCGATGCAGGTGTCTTCTAATTGTTTGCTCGTTCATGATCAATGTCCATTGTGTATGCAGCAAATGGGGCGAGGAAATGTGTACTGTTACGCCCCCTTAAACTCAGGTATGCATTCCCACGCGGGAGCATGGGAACGAGTTCCTCTTTATAATCAGCAGGTTATTAAACTACAACAACTCAGAAACCACTTCCGCCAGCTGCTCAAACGTCTCATAACGCGAAGAACTTGGTCTCCAGACCAGCCCGATATCCCGGTATGCCTGCTGGCCCGGCGGATCCACAATCACCAGATTCTGGTTCTCCAGGATGCCGTGCTCAATCGCCATTTGCGGAATAAAGGTGGTGCCCAGACCATTTGCCACCATCTGCACCAGAGTATGAAGACTGGTTGCGGTGAACGGGTTTATCTTTTCTTTTTCCGTCAGCTTACAGGCAGAAACCGCATGCTCGGTAAGACAGTGCTCGTTCTCCAGCAGGAAGACATACTCGTCCGGCAGATCATCATAGCGGATAGGCACGCGGATGGTGTTTGCCTGATCCCGGCTTATCACCATTTTAAAGGCATCCTGTCCAACAACCTGACTATGCATAGGGCCGATATCAATGGGCAGTGCCAGGATCAGCACATCCATCTCACCATTTTTCAGAGCTTCAAGCAGGTTTGCGGTAGTGTCTTCCCGCAGAAGAAGATCCAGCTCAGGGAAACGCTGGTTCACTTCCTGTACCAAATCACAAAGCAGGAAAGGCGCAATGGTAGGAATGCAGCCAACTTTAAGCTGCCCCTGCATGGTTCCGCCCTGACAAAGTTTGCCAAGCTCAATCAGATCCTGCCCCTTTGCCAGTAATTCCCGTCCCTGAGAAACCACTTTTTCTCCGGCCATGGTGAACACCAGAGGGCTTTTTTTATCCTTTTTCTCATATAAGGGACAGCCGATCATTTCTTCCAGATTCTGTATACCTTTACTCAAAGTCGACTGGCTGACAAAGCACTTCTGTGCTGCTTCGCTAAAGTGCCGGGTCTCGTACAGAGTAATGAGATAGTGCAATTGCTTTAAACTTGGCCACTTATTCATATTAACTGTCTATATTCGCTGTTAATTTACTCAATAGGTCTAAAAGTTAATTTATCGATTTTTTCGATTAAATCAATCTATTTAATTCGCTTTTTTACATCCTGATTTTTGTACTATAGTTTCCTTGTCGAAACACGGAACCAAACCACAAAGGTTTGATAAATATTTCTAAATCAGGAGCTAAAACAATGGTACTAGTTGGTCGTCAAGCACCGGACTTTACATCTGCAGCTGTGCTGGGTAACGGTGAAATCGTAGATAACTTCAACTTCGCAGAATTCACTAAAGGTAAAAAAGCGGTTGTATTCTTTTACCCACTAGACTTCACATTCGTTTGTCCATCTGAGCTAATCGCATTCGATAAGCGTTTCCAGGAATTCCAGGAAAAAGGCGCTGAAGTAATCGGCGTATCTATCGACTCTCAGTTCTCTCACAACGCATGGCGTAACACTGCTGTAGAAGACGGCGGTATCGGTGAAGTGAAATATCCACTTGTTGCAGACGTAAAACACGAAGTATGTCAGGCGTACGGCATCGAGCACCCAACTGACGGTGTTGCATTCCGTGCATCTTTCCTAATTGACGAAGATGGTCTTGTTCGTCATCAGGTAGTTAACGATCTTCCTCTTGGCCGTAACATCGATGAGATGCTGCGTATGGTTGACGCTCTGAACTTCCACCAGAAGAACGGTGAAGTTTGCCCGGCTCAGTGGGAAGAAGGTAAAGCAGGTATGGACGCAACGCCAAAAGGTGTAGCAGCATTCCTGTCTGAACACGCTGACGACCTGAATAAGTAATTTAATAAACCTGCGCTCAACAGGTGTATTGATGCCGGTAACCGGATAACTGGTACCGGTAGGTTGGACAAAATAAAGCGATAAACGCACGCCAATCAGTTATAAAGTAAAACAGTCAAGCCCAAGTAAAAGCCCCGGACATTGTTCGGGGCTTTGTTTATTCATGGTCATAGCCTGCCAACAAGCTGAGTAATGATACCAATCCCAGCAATTCCCTGATTCCTCACAATTATTCTTTTTATACTGTTCTATAATGTATATACATAATTAACATTAAGTGGACTGATTATGGGAAAGCTAGACAAAAGTACGTACATGAAAGAACTGACTAATCTTCAGGTCGAACTGGTTAAGCTTCAGGAGTGGGTGGTTCAGGAAGGTCTGAAAATCGTAGTGATTTTCGAAGGACGCGACGCAGCCGGTAAGGGTGGCGTGATTAAGCGAATTACAGAAAAACTTAACCCTCGTGTCTGCCGGGTAGCAGCACTTCCGGCACCGACTGAAAGAGAAAAGACTCAGTGGTATTTTCAGCGTTATGTGGCTCACCTGCCGTCAGCCGGTGAAATCGTGCTGTTTGACCGCAGTTGGTACAACCGCGCCGGTGTTGAAAAGGTGATGGGTTTTTGTAGTGACCGTGAGTATGAAGAGTTTCTCCGCTCCTGCCCTGAATTCGAACGAATGCTGATCCGCTCAGGCATTATTGTACTTAAATACTGGTTTTCGGTTTCAGATGAAGAGCAGGAAAAACGTTTTCTGGAACGTATCCATACGCCGATGAAACGCTGGAAGTTCAGTATGATGGATCTGGAGTCGCGCAGCCGCTGGAAGGAGTATTCAGAGGCGAAGGATCAGATGTTTAAGTATACCGACACCAAGCAGTCCCCCTGGTGGGTGGTGCCATCCGATGACAAGAAAAGAGCACGCCTGAACTGCATCAGTCACCTGCTCTCTTCAGTGGATTATGGCGAAGTTGTTCACCCAATCGTTGAACTGCCGGAAATTAAAAAAGAAGGCTATATCCGGGCACCGATTGAAGAACAGCAGCACGTTCCGGATAAGTACTAAGCTAATTACTGGGATTGGTATAACAGGCCAAACACGAATAAAAGCGCGGTTGCTCAATCGATTTTCCGCGCCTTTATTACTGAAAGTTTACCCTTTAATAACCTTAATCACCCCTTCAAGCGCATGCACACACGCCTGATACCTGACCTCAGCCCTATCCCCTTCGAACAGGCAACACTCCTGGTATTCCTTGTCCAGATAGCGCCAGGCGAACCATACTGTGCCCACCGGTTTATCTTCTGTACCGCCGGTTGGACCAGCGATACCGCTGACCGCTACAGAGACAGTGCCATTTGAGTTTTTCAGAGCACCAAAGGCCATTTCAGCAACAACAGGCTGACTTACGGCTCCGTTCATTGTCAGCGTTTTGGCGTTTACCCCCAGCATCTCCATTTTTGCATCATTGCTGTAGGTAATAAACGCCCGGTCAAACCAGACTGAGCTGCCTGAGATATCTGTGACTGCGCTGGCGATACCGCCTCCTGTACAGGATTCGGCTGATACCAGTATCTGTTTTTCCTGCTGTAAAAACAGCCCGATTTCTTCACTTAATTTTTTTAGTTTATCCACGGTAAGAAATCCTTAATTAGCCTTGCCAGTTAATTCTATTCACGTATCCTAAGCTGCAATTAAGTCAAGTTAAAGAAATAAAAGGTCAACATGGCGAAAGCGACACAAACTCATACCCCTATGATGCAACAATATCTGAAGCTGAAGGCAGAAAATCCGGATATTCTGCTGTTTTATCGCATGGGTGATTTCTATGAGCTTTTCTATGATGACGCAAAAAAAGCATCCCAGCTTTTAGATATTTCTCTGACAAAAAGAGGCGCTTCCGCCGGTGAACCTATCCCCATGGCGGGTGTGCCTTTCCATGCCGTTGAAGGCTATCTTGCGAAACTGGTACAACTTGGTGAATCTGTCGCTATCTGTGAACAAATCGGCGATCCTGCCACCAGCAAAGGTCCGGTGGAACGAAAGGTTGTCCGCATTGTTACACCGGGCACAGTGACCGACGAAGCACTGCTTTCTGAAAGACTGGATAACCTGGTCGCCGCTATTTACCACGAGAAAGGTAAGTTTGGTTATGCGACTCTGGATCTGACCTCCGGGCGCTTTATGCTCAGCGAGCCTCAATCTGAAGAAGCCATGCTGGCAGAGCTGCAACGCACTTCTCCGAAAGAGCTGCTTTTCCCGGAAGACTTTGAGCCGGTTGACCTGATGTCCAGCCGGAACGGTAACCGCCGTCGACCGGTCTGGGAGTTTGAGCTTGAGACCGCTAAACAGCAGCTTAATAACCAGTTTGGCACCCGTGATTTGGTTGGTTTTGGTGTTGAAAACGCTAAGCTGGGTCTTTGCGCAGCAGGTTGTCTTATTCAGTATGTAAAAGATACCCAGCGTACTGCCCTGCCTCATATCCGTTCGCTGGTCTTTGACAGCCAGGATGATTCTGTGATTCTGGATGCAGCGACCCGCCGAAACCTGGAAATCACTCAAAACCTCTCCGGTGGCACAGACAATACGCTGGCAGAAGTTCTGGATCACAGCGCCACAGCCATGGGCAGCCGAATGCTGAAACGCTGGCTGCACCAGCCAATGCGCTGCCGTAACACGCTAAACCACAGACTGGATGCCATTACTGAGCTAAAAGATCAGAGCCTTTTCCAGGATTTAAAACCTGTATTAAAGCAGATCGGCGATATTGAACGAATTTTAGCAAGGCTTGCGCTTCGTTCTGCAAGGCCGCGTGATATGGCAAGGCTAAGACATGCCATGCAGCAACTGCCGGAACTTGAGTCTGTGCTTACTTCGCTGGAAAATCCATATCTGCAAAAGCTGGCAAAATTCGCCGCTCCCATGGATGCAACCTGCGAGCTTCTTGAAACAGCCATTAAAGAAAACCCGCCGGTTGTTATCCGCGATGGCGGAGTGATTGCAGAGGGCTACAACGCAGAACTTGATGAGTGGCGAAAACTGGCTGATGGGGCGACCGAATATCTGACACAGCTGGAAGCGGATGAGCGTGACCGCCATGGCATTGATACGCTGAAAGTGGGTTATAACAATGTTCACGGCTTTTATATTCAGGTAAGCCGTGGCCAGAGTCATCTGGTGCCACCACACTATATCCGCCGTCAGACACTGAAAAATGCTGAGCGCTATATTATTCCTGAGCTGAAAGAGCATGAAGATAAGGTACTGAACTCCAAGTCTAAAGCGCTGGCTCTTGAGAAGCAGCTTTGGGAACAGCTGTTTGACCTTCTGCTGCCACACCTTGAGCAGATGCAGAACCTGGCTTCAGCGGTTTCTCAGATCGATGTTCTTCAGAACCTCGCTGAAAGAGCCGAAACTCTGGACTACTGCCGCCCTTCTCTTAACGAAGAAGTGGGGATTCACATTCAGAGTGGCCGTCACCCCGTGGTGGAGCAGGTGATGGATGAACCGTTTATTGCTAACCCTATCGAACTTCATCCGCAGCGTAAGATGTTAATCATCACGGGTCCGAATATGGGCGGTAAGTCCACCTATATGCGTCAGACAGCCCTGATTGCGCTGCTTGCCCATATCGGCTCCTATGTGCCTGCAGAAGAAGCCACTATCGGCTCTCTGGACAGAATCTTTACCCGTATCGGTGCTTCGGATGATCTGGCTTCCGGCCGTTCCACATTTATGGTGGAAATGACAGAAACAGCCAATATTCTTCATAACGCCACACCGCACAGTCTGGTGCTTATGGATGAGATCGGCCGGGGTACCAGCACCTATGACGGCCTGTCGCTGGCCTGGGCAAGTGCTGAATGGCTGGCTAACCAGATTGGTTCCATGACTCTGTTTGCCACTCACTACTTTGAGCTGACAGAGCTGCCAAACCAGCTGAGTCACCTTGCCAATGTCCATCTGGACGCGGTTGAACACGGCGACAGTATCGCCTTTATGCATGCCGTACAGGAAGGCGCGGCAAGCAAATCATACGGCCTGGCGGTTGCCGGACTGGCGGGTGTTCCTAAGGCTGTAATTAAAAATGCCCGTGGAAAGTTAAAACAACTGGAGCAGTTGGGGCATGAGCCTTCTGTGTCCGAAAAAGCCGATGTGGATATTGCCAATCAACTGAGTCTTATTCCTGAACCAAGTGAGGTGGAAGAGGCGCTGGCGGGTATTAACCCTGACGATATGACGCCAAGGCAGGCTCTGGAAGAGCTTTACCGTCTTAAAAAGCTACTGTAAAAGAAAGGGGCCATTCGGCCCCTTCTTTATTTCACTACTGACATTGTTGTGAATTTTATATTTGCTCTACATCAAACAGAGATTCCATGTTCAGTCCCTGCTTCATCAGAATTTCTCTTAGTCTGCGCAGACCTTCAACCTGAATCTGACGAACTCTTTCACGGGTCAGGCTTATCTCACGGCCCACTTCTTCCAGAGTTGATGGTTCATAACCAAGCAGGCCAAAGCGTCTTGCCAGAACTTCTTTCTGCTTAGGATTTAGTTCATCCAGCCAGCCAATCAGCGAGCTCTTAATATCGTCATCCTGAGTGGAAACTTCCGGATCAGAATGGTTTACATCAGGAATAATATCCAGCAGAGCCTTCTCGCCGTCACCACCGATTGGTGTATCAACAGAGCTGACACGCTCATTCAGGCGAAGCATCTTACTTACATCACTTACAGGCTTATCCAGAGTCTCTGCAATATCTTCAGCTGTTGGTTCATGATCCAGCTTCTGAGACAGCTCACGAGCGGTACGCAGATAGATATTCAGCTCTTTAACGACATGTATTGGCAGACGGATAGTACGGGTCTGGTTCATCAGCGCACGTTCAATCGTCTGACGAATCCACCATGTGGCGTAAGTAGAGAAACGGAAGCCTCTTTCAGGATCAAACTTCTCAACTGCGCGAATCAGTCCAAGGTTACCTTCTTCAATCAGGTCTAAAAGGGCCAGTCCGCGATTGCTGTATCGGCGGGAAATTTTAACGACCAGACGAAGGTTACTCTCAATCATTCTTTTACGCGCGGCTTCATCCCCTCTTAGGGCACGGCGTGCATAAAGAACTTCTTCTTCAGCAGTAAGTAGTGGTGAAAAACCGATTTCGCCAAGATATAGCTGAGTTGCGTCTAAGCTTTTGGTGCTCGCATCAAACTCTTCTTTGGTTTCGGTATTTTCCTGAGACTGTTGGACGAGTTCGTTATCCAGTGTATCTAAGGATACATCTGCGATATCAAATTCTTCGGTTTTAGTTACTGTATTGCTCATACTCATAGCGCCTCCCCCTGGCGAGCTAGCAAGACATCATCTACTACTGAATGTCATTGAAATACTCTTTAGTCAATCTATGGTAAGTAGCGTTTCGGATTCACTGACTTACCCTGATAACGAATTTCAAAATGTAACTTAACCCTGCTTGTACCAGAGCTGCCCATGGTGGCGATTCTCTGTCCTGCTTTTACACTTTGACCTTCGGCAACTAGCAAACTGTCATTGTGGGCATATGCACTTAGATAGTTATCATTGTGTTTTACAATTATTAAATTACCGTAGCCACGAAGTGCATTTCCGGAATAAACCACGGTACCACCTGCTGTCGAGACGACGGCCTGACCCCGCTGCCCTGCGATGTCAATCCCGCGGTTTCCCTGGTCTCCAGCAGAGAATTTCTTTATGACTCTCCCTTTGGTTGGCCAAAGCCACTCTTTTACCTTTATGTTCTTTGGTTTAGATTGGCTTAAACTTTTTTTAACATTTTGTTTACGACCAAGATACTCTTTTGATCCTTTTGGATCAACCGTCTTCTTGGCAATATTTTGAGTCGATGATGAATTTTTTGATCTGGGTTTGTTTGCTGCGGATGCTGAAGATCCCGCGGAAGGAGTTGAGGCCGCTTTTGCTACGGAGGAGGTAGCAACAGCTGCTGCGCCAGTTGCGGCAACGGCTGCCGCTTTTCCGGCTCCGCTCCCGCCATAGGCAGGAGCCTGATAAGCCGGACGCCAAAGTTTCAGTTTTTGACCCGGATGTATGGTATATGGGCTTTGTAGACTATTGTAACGGATAAGGTCGTTTACATTCTTATCTGTGATATAAGCTATAAAGTAAAGCGTATCGCCCTTCTGAACTTCGTAAAAACTGCCACGATAACTGCCACGTTTGATAGTCGTGTAGTCTTTATTAACACTTGATACCGGCGCGGGGGAGTGCGCAGTACACCCTGTTAACAGTGCACTAAACAGACTACAAACAATGGCTGTTTTCTTTATGGCATTCATATTCTTACGCCAAATCACCTGCAATCAACGGAACAAAACGAACCGGTTCAATGACAGTGGAAAGATACTCTTCACCACGCTTAACGATCTTTAACAATTGCTGATCTGCTTCACCAACCGGAATAACCAGACAGCCTCCATCTGAAAGCTGATCCAGTAAAGCCTGAGGGACATCAGATGCAGCGGCTGTCACAATAATCGCATCAAAGGGGGCATTGGAAGGCCATCCTGACCAGCCATCAGCATGCTTTGTGGACACATTATAGATATCCAGCTGCTTCAGCCTTCTCTTTGCTTCCCATTGCAGCGACTTGATTCTTTCTAAAGAGTAAACCTTATCAACCAATTGAGCCAATATCGCGGTCTGATAGCCTGAACCTGTGCCTACCTCAAGCACCCTGCTTTCAGGTTTTAGCTCCAGAAGCTCGGTCATCTTCGCCACTATGTATGGCTGGGAAATCGTCTGACCACAGGCGATGGGCAGTGCGTTGTTATCATAGGCCTGATGGGTCATCGCCTCTGAAACAAAACGGTCTCTTGGCACCCTTCTCAGCGCATCAAGCACTCTCTGGTCCTGAATACCAAGCTGGGACAGATAACTTACCAGGCTTTCTGCTTGAGGATTACTCATCAGTCATTACCTTCCAGCCAGACACCCATGCTGCCTAAAGATTCATGCGCGGTAAGATCCACCTGCATCGGAGTAATAGAAACCAGTTTCTGTTCGATAGCAAAGAAATCTGTACCTTCTCCTGCATCCTGCTCTTTGCCCGGAGGACCAAGCCAGTAAACTTCATGTCCACGGGGATCCAGCTGCTTCACCATATTTTCTGCATGATGGCGGGCGCCAAGGCGGGTAACCTGTTTACCCAGCAGCTCTTCATAAGGAAGGTCGGGAATATTAACGTTAATGAGACGATTAGTAGGGATAGGATTCTTGATATGCTGCTCAACTATTTCACGAACAACTTTCGCCGCAGTATCAAAATGTTTATTTCCAACTAAGGAGAAAGCAATAGACTGAACACCAAGGAAGTGCCCTTCCATTGCGGCAGCTACCGTTCCTGAATACAGCACGTCATCACCAAGGTTTGCACCGTGATTGATACCGGATAAAACTAAATCGGGAAATTCATCTTTCATCAGTTCATTCAGAGCAAAATGAACACAATCTGTAGGGGTTCCCTGAACGGCATACACATTCGTTTCCAGTTGCTTAACCCTGAGCGGAGTCTCAAGAGTCAGCGAGTTTGATGCGCCACTGCGGTTTCTGTCCGGTGCCACAATGACAACTTCAGCCAAATCTGATAGCGACTCGGCCAGAGCAGCCAGTCCTTCGGCATGCACACCGTCATCGTTACTGAGTAGAATTTTCATAAATTCTCTGAACCTCGTCCTATGAATAGCTTCTTTCGGCTTCTGCTACCTGCGCAATTTCTCTTACAATTGCCGTTGCAAAACTACCTGAAGATAGTGAAAAACTTAGTTTAATATTATTTCCATCAATTACATAACTAAGATTATCAGGTTTAAGCAGAATTTCCCTTCTGTCATGGCGCATTCTGTTACCCCGGATAAGTGCCATAAGATCCGGTTCAGAGTCCACCACGGCCTGTTCCAGTTCCTTTGCTTTATCCTGAGTCGGCAACTCGTTATCTCCGGCAAGCAATGCTGTCAGTTCAACCATAGCGGTATTCAGTTGTTCCTGATATGAGGCAATACTTTCCTGCTCAACCAGAATTGATGACTGTTCCGGGCTGCGAATAATATCTCCAGAAACAAGGGTCTCGAACAGCTCACTCTCTATGCGGTTGGATACAATATGATTAAAGATCCAGGAACGCGCGGTTGAAAGATACATGCTTCGCTTATTCTGGTTGCGGGTGCGGACATTTTCCCGTCCCCAGCGACGAGCCTCGGTCAGGTTGTTTCCATCGCGGCCAAAACGCTGGGCACCAAAATAGTTTGGCACACCTTCCTGAAGAATTTTTTCAATCCGCTCCTGTGCAACAGCAACCTCAGTCACATCACGAAGAGTCAGCTCAAATTCGTTTCCGGACAGATCACCCGGCCTGAGCTTCTTATTATGTCTTGTGGTTTCCAGTATCTGAATACTCGGATACTGAGCTTCAAAAACCGAAAAGTCAGGCGCATCACCTTTAGGAAGATGAATGCTCAGCCACTGCTCTGTGACTGCATGGCGGTCTTTCAGTCCGGCCCAGCTAACATCTTTGGATTTAACCCCACACACCCTGGCAATCTCATTGGCCACAAAGGTGGTATTCTCCCCGGTTTTGCGGATTCTCACCATCAGGTGCTCACCACTTCCGGTGAACTCATAACCCAGAACCTCTTTAACCACAAAGTCTTCAGGCTTTGTCTTAATTGTCGCTTTTGAAACCGGCTCCCCGTGCAGGTAAGCCAGATCAGACAGAATATCAGTCATCAGTTTATTTCTTCATCAGTAGCACAACAGCTTCACAGGCGATACCTTCTTTACGTCCGGTAAAGCCCAGCTTTTCAGTTGTTGTTGCTTTTACATTTACATTTTCAGTGCCGGTTTGCAGATCGGCTGCAATCGCTTCGCGCATCTGCTGGATATAGGGCAGCATCTTAGGCGCCTGGGCAATAATGGTCACATCCAGATTACCAATAACGTAACCCTTTTCCTGAACCAGGCGGTAAACCTCTTTCATCAGCTCACGGCTGTCGGCACCTTTCCACTTTTCATCTGTATCAGGAAAGTGGCGGCCAATATCACCTTCAGCAATGGCACCAAGCAGGGCGTCCGTCAGAGCGTGAAGCGCCACATCACCGTCTGAGTGCGCAACCAGTCCCAGCTCGTAGGGAACCGCAACGCCGCCAATAATTACCGGACCTTCTCCGCCAAATTTGTGAACATCGAAACCATGTCCAATTCGAATCATGCTTTTTCCTCTCTGCTCAAATAGAATTCCGCCAGTGCGAGATCTTCCGGTTGAGTCACTTTTATATTGTCCATCCGCCCTGCAACCAGTTTAGGGGATAATCCCGCCCATTCCATTGCAGAGGCCTCATCGGTTATTGCCACATTTGCTTCCAACGCTTTAGCCAGCGCTTCTTTTAGCTGATTGATCCGGAACATCTGCGGCGTTAATGCGTGCCACAGATTATTACGGTCAACCGTTGAACTAATATTTGCCTCAGAGTCACTCCGCTTCATGGTATCACGGACAGGGGCTGCCAGAATTCCGCCAACAGCATGCTCCTGAACCTCAGCGATAAGCTTTCCGATATCAGCCAAAGAAACACAGGGCCTTGCCGCATCATGCACAAGCGCCCAGGCGTTATCTGAGCACTCCTGGTCAAAGTAGTTCAGCGCAGAAAGCACAGAATCCGCTCTCTCCTTTCCTCCCGATACCCTGATTACATTCGGATTTGAGGCCAGGCAAAGTTCAGAGAAGTAAGGATCGCTGTCACTGACGGCAACAATCACCTTTTCTATCTCAGGGTGACTTAGCAGCTTTTCCACCGTGTGCTCTAAAATAGCCTTACCATTAATCTGCAGGTACTGCTTAGGAAGGTCTGCTTTCATGCGGCTGCCCACTCCGGCTGCCGGCACAATCACGTATAGTTTTTTATTATCAGACATTGGGATAAGAGTTCAGTTAATTAGATTTGTCACCTATGATGCGATAGAAGGTTTCTCCCTCTTTCACCATACCAAGCTGGTTACGGGCACGCTCTTCAATGGCATCAAGCCCCTGACGCAGATCATCGATCTCAGCAAACATTTCGCTGTTTCGCTCCTGAAGGCCGCTGTTTACTTCCTTCTGAACCGCAATTTCGCTGGAAACATCCATATAATCAAGAATGCCGTTTTTACCCCAGAAAAGGGTATAAATCAGAAGTGAAAGGAGCAGAAAAAGCCCCAGACTGAAAAGGCGCACAAAGAAGATCTCATCGGTGATATATGGCGGATAGTTATAGCATAAATAGGGGGAAGGGACTAGGGAAGCTAAAGGGCGACAGGCTACAGGCGGCAGGTATAAAAGCATTGCACCTTTGTGAGACTTCGCTCTAGCAAAACAAGTTGCGGGTAATTTTTCAGCTCAGGCTGTAGCAAATATCTTCTCAGTTGGTAAGATTCAACAACGCTAATTACCATATAGGCCCTACTTGTGAGTATCTCTCCCCTTTCCGTCCTTAATTCCGTTTTCGGCTATGACGATTTCCGTCATCAGCAGAAAGAGATTATTGATAGCCTGATTGAAGGGCAGGATGTGCTTACACTAATGCCTACCGGGGGTGGTAAGTCTCTCTGTTATCAGATCCCCGCAATTGTCCGGCCCGGTGTTGGGGTGGTGGTATCACCGCTTATTGCATTGATGAAGGATCAGGTGGATGCTCTGCAGCAGGTTGGTGTTTCTGCGGCCTACCTGAATTCCACTCAGGATCAGTATGAGCAGATGCAGGTTGAAGAGCTTATCGTTCGGGGAGAGGTTCAGCTTGTCTATGTTGCACCTGAGCGGCTTTTAATGCAGCGAACACTTAATCTTCTTGAGCAATGCCATATTTCATTGTTTGCCATTGATGAGGCGCACTGTGTAAGTCAGTGGGGACATGATTTCCGTCCTGAATATCAGCAGCTTTCAGTCTTACAGCAACGATTCCCTCAGGTGCCCCGTATTGCGCTTACCGCTACCGCCGATGAGCGTACGAAGAAAGAGATTATTTCCCAGCTTGGCCTGAGTCAGGCGCGTATTTTTGTTCACAGTTTTGACCGTCCGAATATCCGCTACCATGTCAGTGAACCGTCTAATTCAAAAGCGGAACTATGGTCTTTTATCTCTGAACATCATGCGCAGGAGGCGGGTATAGTCTACTGCCTTTCCCGTAAAAAGGTGGAGGAAACAGCTGAGTGGCTTGCAGCAAAAGGTCGTATAGCCCTTCCTTATCATGCAGGTATGTCCGCAGATAAACGGGCAGAACATCAGCAAAGATTTCTGCGTGAAGATGGCGTAATCATTGTCGCCACCATCGCTTTTGGTATGGGGATAGATAAGCCTGATGTCCGCTTTGTCGCCCACTTAAGCCTGCCGAAAAGCATAGAGTCTTACTATCAGGAAACCGGACGTGCCGGGCGAGATGGTGAACCGGCCAACGCCTGGATGGCTTATGGTATGCAGGACATGGTTCTGCAACGCAAAATGGTTGAGAATTCCGATGGCAGCGAAGCCTACAAGCAGGTGCAGGTTCAAAAGCTCAATGCACTGCTTGGTTACTGTGAATTAACAAGCTGCCGCAGACAAACTCTGCTTGCCTATTTTGGTGAACGCGATAGCCAGCTATGTGGCAACTGCGACAACTGTATTTCCCCGCCACAAACCTGGGACGGAACTCAGGCCGCGCAAAAAGCACTTTCAGCCGTCTACCGCTGTGGGCAGCGCTTTGGCGTTACCTATCTGACCAATGTTCTTCTGGGAAAAAGCGATGAGCGGATGATCCGCTTCGGTCACGATAAGGTATCCACCTTTGGTATAGGTACGGAGCTTAACGCCAACCAGTGGAAAGGCGTATTCCGCCAGCTTATCGCTATGAACTACCTGAGGGTGGAAGGGGATTATAATAATCTGATCCTGACCGACAGTTGCCGTCCGGTATTGCGTGGTGAGCAGCAGGTACAACTTCGTGAATTAAGAAATAATAAACCGGCGAAAAAACAGAGCAGCAAGCAAGGCGGCGATCTGGCACCATCAGATCTGGCTCAGTTTGAAGCACTAAAACAAGTACGCATGGAACTGGCGAAAGAACAAAATGTACCAGCTTATGTGATCTGCCACGACAGCAGCTTGAAAGAGATAGCCAGGGTCAGGCCGACCTCCCTTATCCAACTTTGCGAGATTTCCGGTTTTGGCGATACCAAAGTGGATAAATATGGTGAACAGTTTATTGCTGTGGTAAAGCCCAAACCTGTTGAGCTGAAAACGCTGTCAAATACCGAGCTTCAGTCGGTGGAAATGCTGCAAAACCTGAAGTCAGTACAGGAAGTGGCCGGTGCAAGAGGTCTGGCAGAAAACACCATTATGGCTCACCTGAGCGCCGGGATTGAGACCGGCGCCTGTCAGCTGGAGCAGATCATATCCATAAGCCAGGAAGATATCGGACAGATTAAGCGGGTTGCAGAGCAGGTAAATGCCCTTGCTGAAAATAAGCTGAAACCTCTTTACGAAGCGCTTGATGAAAAGTTCGACTATTCAGTACTGCGCTGTGTATTAGCGCATCTTACTTATCAGAGCAGAGCTGACTCCGGTTCAGTAAAGTAACCAGAAGCTAACCCAATCAGCGACTGTTAGCCTCGCCCGTCAGCAGTTGCTTAATCTCTGCGACATTTAATGGTTTAGACAAATGCGCATCCATACCGGCAGCAATACACTGCTCCACATGTTCGGGTAGCGTATGCGCCGTCAGTGCGATAATTTTTGAACGCTGACGGTCGTTTTCCGCTTCCCACCGGCGTATCCGTCTGGTTGCTTCGTAGCCATCCATCACCGGCATCTGGCAGTCCATCAGTATAATGTCATAGCATCGCTGCTCTTCTGTAATCAGATTCACAACCTCTGAGCCATCATTGGCGATTTCAACTTTAGTCCCCAGATGTTCCAGTAATTTGCTGCAAACCATCTGGTTTATCTTGTTGTCTTCCACCAGAAGAACATTAAGCAGCTTAGGTTCCTGCAAAGAAGGTTCAGCCTCCTGCTCTGTATCTTCGGGCTCTCCGGCTCTGTCCTGCTCCAGAACTAAATTGAATGAAAACCGGGTACCCTCGCCAGCATTACTTTCGACAGCCAGTTGACTCTCCATCAATGCAAGGATCTGAGAGCAAATAGATAGCCCAAGCCCCGTACCGCCATACTGACGCGCCGTTGACTGGTCAGACTGAGTAAAGGGGTTGAAGATCTCCCGCTGCTTTTCAGGAGCAATACCAATTCCGCTATCAGTAACGCTAAACTCCAGTTGGAATCTCTTCTTGTCCAGCGGCTTGCCGGCAACAGCTAAACGAACAAAGCCTTCTTCAGTGAACTTACAGGCATTATTTAACAGGTTGGACAGAACCTGGTGAATGCGAACAGAATCAAGTAAGAAACGCTTACCAACCAGAGATTGCTCAAGGTATAAATCAATCTCCAGTCTGTTTGATACACTCACTTTGTATGGCGTTATGGTTTGCTGAAGAAAGTCAGCCAAATCAACGGAACTGGAATTAAGTGACAACTTGCCAGCGTCCAGTTTGGAGTAATCCAGAATGTCATTAAGCACAGTCAGCAGCGTTTTACCCGAATGCTGAATAATATCCAGACATCGCTGATCTTCCTCTTTAAGGTCGCTGAGCATAAGCAGTTCGACCATACCGAGAATACCCGTCATTGGTGTACGGATCTCATGACTCACATTGGCCAGAAACTGACTACGGGCCTCCAAAGCTTGCTCGGCAACCCGGTGAGCTTCACTTAACTCTGCAGTGCGCTCTTCCACCAGTTGCTCAAGCTCAGTATTAAACTCCTCCAGCCTCTGCTCAGCCAGTTTACGGGCTGTAATATCTACATAAGTACCCAGAACACCGATAATCTCGTTGTTCTCATTACGTAACGGAATTTTTGACGTTTCCAGCCAGAGGACCGAACCATCAACCTGAGTCTGCTGCTCTTCATAGGCCAGTATCGCTTTTCCCGACTGCATTATCTGCAAATCGTCAGCCTGATATGCGCTGCCCTGATCCTCAGCCCAGGGCAACTCCAGATCCGTCTTTCCGATAAGCGCTTCTGCTGAAGCTAAACCCGCATCCTGAATAAATAACTTATTCGCTCCACGGTAAACCTGATCACGATCCTTCCAGAATACCCGGCAGGGAATCGTATCCAGAATCAGTTTCAGCAGCTTAACTTTGCCTTCGGCGAATTGAGAGTGCATATCGTATTTAAATTTCGTGTTACTTATGAACAATTTATCACAAGAATCATTAAACAAGTAACCAACAAAGAGAATAATGTGCGGGCAGTTGAATCGGAGCAAAAAAAAGGAGGTCAATCTGACCTCCTCTGATAACTGATAGCTGACAGCTAAAATTAAGCTTTCGGACGCATTGCCGGGAACAGAATTACGTCGCGGATGGTTTTCGCGTTAGCGAACAGCATTACCAGACGGTCGATACCAATGCCCTGACCCGCTGTTGGCGGAAGGCCGTGCTCAAGTGCTGTGATGTAGTCTGCATCGTAGTACATTGCTTCATCGTCACCTGCATCTTTCGCTGCAACCTGAGCTTTAAAGCGCGCATCCTGATCTTCTGCATCGTTAAGCTCTGAGAAGCCGTTAGCCACTTCACGGCCACCAACGAAGAACTCGAAGCGGTCAGTGATAAACGGGTTTTCATCGTTACGGCGCGCAAGAGGAGAGATATCCGCCGGGTACTCAGTGATGAAGGTTGGCTGAATTAGCTTAGGCTCTGCAGTTTCACCAAAGATCTCTTCAAGAAGCTGACCACAGCTCCAGAACTCTTCAACATCGATATGTACAGATTTCGCAATCTTAACCAGGTAGTCACGGTCCTGAGCTTTTTCGTAGTCCAGAGCCTGAATATCTTCGTTAAGCGGGTTGTACATCTTAGTTGCTTCGATCATGCTCATACGCGGGTATGTGCCGCCGAACTCAACCATTTCGTCGCCATAAGGCATGCTGGTTGTACCCAGAACTTCCTGAGCCGCAGTGCGCAGCATCTCTTCGGTCAGATCCATCAGATCGTTGTAATCTGCGTACGCCATATAGAATTCCATCATAGTGAATTCCGGGTTGTGGCGAGGAGAAAGACCTTCGTTACGGAAGTTACGGTTGATCTCAAATACGCGGTCAAAGCCACCAACTGTCAGACGCTTCAGGTAAAGCTCCGGAGCAACACGCAGGTACATGTCGATATCCAGCGCATTGTGGTGAGTGATAAACGGACGAGCCGTTGCACCACCAGGGATCACGTGCATCATCGGAGTTTCAACTTCAAGGAACTGCTTAGAGCTCATAAAGTTACGGATAGCAGATACCAGCTTAGAGCGGATGATAAATGTGTTGCGCGACTCTTCGTTCACAATCAGGTCAACGTAACGCTGACGGTAACGCATTTCCTGGTCAGTCAGACCGTGGAACTTCTCTGGCAGAGGACGAAGTGCTTTAGTCAGCAACTCATACTCATCCATGTTTACATAAAGATCGCCTTTACCTGACTTATGCAGAGTACCTTTAACACCGATGATGTCACCGATATCCAGACCCTGATATTTCTCTTTCAGCTCTTTCTGTACCGGCTTAGCAGCGTATGCCTGAATACGGCCGGAAGTTTCCTGAATCACAAGGAAAGGACCACGCTTAGCCATGATACGGCCTGCGATAGCAACTACTTTGCCCAGCTCTTCAAGTTCTTCTTTTGTCTTTTCACCGAATTGCGCCTGAAGATCGCCCGCTAAGCTGTCGCGGCGAAAATCGTTAGGGTGACCATTTGCCTTGCAGCTTTTACGGATGTGATCCAGTTTAGCGCGACGCTCGGCAATCAGCTTGTTCTCTTCCTGTTCGTTAATTTCTGGCTGTTGAACCTGTTCAGTCATTTTCTTTTTTACCCTTAATTTGCGCTTACAGGCCTGATTTCAGGCTTGCTTCGATAAATTTGTCTAAGTCACCATCAAGTACCGCCTGAGTGTTGCGGTTTTCGATGCCGGTGCGTAAGTCTTTAATGCGAGAATCATCCAGTACGTAAGAACGGATCTGGCTACCCCAGCCGATATCCGACTTAGCGTCTTCGTTCGCCTGCTTTTCAGCATTCTGCTTTTGCAGCTCAAGCTCGAACAGTTTTGCTTTTAACTGCTTCATCGCCTGATCTTTGTTCTTATGCTGAGAACGGTCGTTCTGACACTGAACCACGGTATTGGTCGGCAAGTGCGTAATACGTACCGCAGATTCTGTGGTGTTTACGTGCTGACCACCCGCGCCCGATGCACGGTATACGTCGATACGAAGATCGGCCGGGTTAATATCAATCGCGATGTTGTCATCAATCTCCGGATAGATAAATGCAGATGCAAATGAAGTATGACGACGACCGCCTGAATCAAACGGAGACTTACGAACCAGACGGTGAACACCGGTTTCAGTACGCAGCCAGCCGTAAGCGTATTCACCAACAATACGAACCGTTGCTGATTTCAGACCGGCAACATCACCTTCAGAAACTTCGATAACTTCCGCTTTAAAGCCCTTAGCTTCAGCCCAGCGCAGGTACATGCGCAGCATCATTGAAGTCCAGTCCTGAGCTTCCGTACCACCTGAGCCGGACTGAAGGTCGATATAACAGTCGGAACCATCGTGATCGCCAGCGAACATACGGCGGAACTCTAGCTTCTCAAGCTTAGCTTCAAGTTCAGCAAGCTCAGGCTCGATCTCATCGAAGGTTTCCTGATCTTCGGCTTCCACGGCAAGCTCAAGAAGGCCGTCAACATCGTCGACACCCTGATCAAGCTGATCGATAGTTTCAACAACCGCTTCAAGTGCAGAACGCTCTTTACCCAGCGCCTGTGCGCGTTCAGGTTCGTTCCATACATCCGGCTGTTCTAGTTCGGCATTGACTTCTTCAAGACGCTCTTTTTTAGCGTCATAGTCAAAGATACCCCCTAAGGACATTCGTACGCTCAGTTACGTCCTCTAGGCGGTTTTTAATAGGATTGATTTCAAACATTTCTGATCTGCATTAATGAGTAGAATTTAACCGGAGAATTCTACTGAAAAATGTGATGAAGATACAGGAAAATTTTGGGGTTATGGGGTTATGGGGTTATGGGGTTATGGGGTTATGGGGTTATGGGGTTATGGGGTTATGGGGTTATGGGGTTATGGGGTTATGGGGTTATGGGGTTATGGGGTTATGGGGTTATGGGGTTATGGGGTTATGGGGTTATGGGGTTATGGGGTTATGGGGTTATGGGGTTATGGGGTTATGCAAGATTTGATTCGACTGCACATGATGTCAAGCTTTTTTAGCTTTTCCCCATAGCCTTATTTCCCTCAAGGACGAAGTCTGCCCCATAGCCCCATTACCCATTTACGCGCTTAACGTTTCCACCATTAGCTGAAGACTCTGATTCCCCCGAAACTCATTAACATCCAACCGATAAGCCATATTCACCGTCTTAACCGATGCATCAGGCCAGCGTCTTAGGTCAACATTGAAAGCGATGGCATCCAGGGTGAGGTTAGTTGGGTGGCCTTTAAATAGCGGCTCTACCATAAGTTTCAGGTGTTTTTCGCCGACCAGTTTTTGGTGCAGTATTTTAAATTCACCGTCAAATACCGGCTCGGGGAAGTTCTGGCCCCATGGACCTCCTGAACGCAGTTGCTCTGCGGTCAGCATAGAGAACTCTTCCGGTAGTAGTTCACCGTCGGTAAGGATCACACCTTTCAGGGCATCTTCTTCCAGTACGTTTCTCACGGCCTGATCAAAAGCCTCAGAGAAAGTTTTAAAGTGCTCTTCTTTAATAGTCAGGCCGGCAGCCATTGCGTGTCCGCCGAACTTAACAATGATGCCCGGATGCTTCTTGTCAATCAGGTCAAGCGTATCACGCATATGCAGGCCGGGAATGGAACGGCAGGATCCTTTGATGTAACCTTCGCCACCGTCAGCAAAAGCGATAACCGGTCGGTGGAACTGGTCCTTAATTCTGGATGCCAAAATGCCGATAACGCCCTGATGCCAGTCTCGCTGGAAAAGTGCCAGCCCGAAAGGCAGTTCGCTGTCATCTGAATACTGAATACGCTCACAGAAAGCCATGGCTTCCTGTTTCATTCCCTCTTCAATTTCCCGGCGGGTCTGATTTAGGCCATCCAGTTCACTGGCCATTCTTCTGGCTGCATGAATATTGCTGCACATCAGAAGCTCAACCCCGAACGACATATCATCCAGACGACCGGCCGCATTAATTCGGGGGCCAAGAGCAAAACCAAAATCGGCCGCTACCATTCTTCTGGATTCTCTTTTGGAAACTTCAATCAGAGCCTGAATGCCAGGCCGGGCTTTTCCTGCTCTGATTCGCTGCAAGCCCTGATGAACTAAAATCCGGTTGTTTCCATCCAGAGAAACTACATCCGCGACGGTTCCAAGCGCAACAAGGTCAAGCAGCTCACCTAAATTCGGCTCAGGTACGCCATTTAGCTCAAACCAGTTTTTCCCGCGCATATAAGCGCGCAGAGCCATCATCAGATAAAAGGCGACGCCGACTCCGGCAAGAGACTTGGACGGAAACTCGCAGGTTTCAAGGTTTGGGTTCACCATGGCATCGGCTTCCGGCAACTCATCCCCTGGTAAGTGGTGATCGGTAACAATAACCTGAAGTCCCTGCTGCTTAGCATAGCGGACACCTTCAATAGAAGAGACACCATTGTCCACCGTCATAATCACTTCAGCCTGAAGCGCAATAGCCTGATCAACCACTTCCGGGCTCAGCCCGTATCCGTCTTCAAAACGGTTGGGCACCAGATAATCAATATTACTACTGCCCAGCTTTCTCATCGCCAGAACAGAGAGCGCAGAGCTGGTCGCACCGTCCGCATCAAAGTCACCGACAACAATAATGCGCCTGCCGGTTTCAATGCACTGAAAAAGCAGTTCAACGGCTTTCTGAATGCCATTTAATGTCTGATAAGGAAGCAGGCCTCTGGCTGAATTATCCAGTTGCTGCGTGCTGGTAATACCCCGGCTGATGTAGATGCGTCTTAATAGCGGAGGAATCGAATCAGGAAGAGCGGATATGTCGGCTTCTGGCCGGCGTTTTATTTCTATCATGGGTGAACAAGATCCTGCGCAGATCGATTAACAGTGCCCGGTTATCATCATCCAGGAAATTGCCCAGGCAATTCTCCGGGATCTAATTCAAGCGCGTTGTAGAGTACTCAATTATCAGTTCGCTCACAACGCGCTTTAACAAGATTCCTGCCTTCGCAGGAATGACAATAAGGGCTGCCCTTAAACCATCTGCTCTATGGCTTTTATTATTTAATTAACTTGCAGCAGACGCTTATACAGCCCTGCTGGCGGCATATAACCGGCAACTACGTTTCCGTCAGGCAGGAAAACGGCTGGAGTGCCGGAAATACCCAGATCACGGCCAAGCATATACTGATCCGCAACTTTTTGCTGGCACTGAGCCAGGTTCTGAACCTCTTCATTAAAGTTACGTTCTATCTTCGCTGTGCCCATCGCCTTAGCTGGGTCTTCAGAACACCAGATTTTTGCCATCTCCTGGGCAACATCTCCGGTTGGGCCCTGACGAGGATAGGCCAGATAGCGAACAGTGATACCTAAATCATTGTAACCCTGCATCTGGCTATGCAGACGCACGCAGTAAGTACAAGTGGTATCGGTAAATACAGTAACCGCGAATTTTTCATTTTCCGCTTGATACACAATCATATCATCAGCAAAAGACTCAATCTTAGCGGCATTTATCGGCGCCTGTTTTGCTGCCAGAATATCTACCGGATTCCCCTCTTCATCAAATGAATATAAAGTCCCGGCAATAAAGTTCTGCCCTGTCTTATCCGAATAAACCACACCACTGGAAGTGGATACTTCAACCACTCCGTCAAACGCTGTAGCTTCAATGCTATTTACTGTGATGCCAATGGCTGCAAAGCGTGTTTTTATCGCGGCTTCATCAAATGAAGCCATCGCTGATTCTGTCGTTTTCACTTCTTCAGCCTGAGGCTGAACTACTTTCTCTTCCGCCTCAATACAGGCAGAAAGAAAAACCGGAGATAGCGCAAATAAAGTCTTGCGTAGCACGCTCATAAAAATTCACCTTTAAAAATTACCGGACCAACGAAAAGCCGCACCAAATTCTCGCCTATGCTCTTGGATGGTGCTCTTTATGAATATTTTTCAGTCTCTCCGTTGCCACGTGAGTATAAATTTGGGTAGTCGATAAGTCACTATGCCCCAGTAACATCTGCACAACTCTGAGATCTGCACCATGATTCAACAAGTGCGTCGCAAAAGCATGGCGCAAAACATGGGGAGAAAGAGAGTCCGCATCTATTCCGGCTATCACCGCATAGTGCTTAATTCTGTGCCAGAAAGTCTGCCTGGTCATCTGTCTGGCGCGACTGCTGGGAAAAACCACATCTGAGGCTTTCTCACCTAAAAGAACAGACCGGCCCTGCTGCAAAAAAGTTTCAATCCAGTCAATGGCGTTTTCCCCCATGGGAACCAGACGCTCTTTGTTCCCTTTACCTGTCACCCTGACCACACCTTCTCGAAGGCTCATATTTTCCGTAGTCAGACTAACCAGCTCAGTCACACGCAGACCCGTCGCATAAAGCAGCTCCAGCATCGCCTTATCCCTGAGTTCAACCGGATCATTCGGGTCAGGCGCATCCAGCAGGGCTTCTACCTGATTCTCGCTCAGATCCTTTGGCAGCCTTTTTGGCAACTTAGGAGCGATAAGCAGAGCACTGGGATCATCCTCTCTCAGCTTTTCCCGGTACAGATAACGGAATATGCGTCGTATAGCCGAGAGCGTCCGGGCACGGGAGGTTTGCTTGTAACCTTTATCAAGCTGCCACGCCTGAAATTCCTGCAGCTTTTCGGTGCTAACGGAAAGCAGCGTTAGCTTTTCCTTATCCAGCCATTGATGCACTTTCTTAAGATCATTTCGGTACGATGCCAGAGTATTCTCGGATAAACCGTTTTCCAAAAGCATCGAATCCAGAAACTGTTCGACAATAGCCTGATCGTTCAATATTTTTTCCTGAAAAGCCTCTACCAATAACTTACTCAGCATATGTCAGCCTTTACTAAATTACTATCGATATCTGTTTTGATGGGGTGAGTATATTTAGTAGAATCAGAAATTATCCCGCTATAAATGTGCTGAATTATATGAAAATCGGACTCTTCTACGGCTCAACGACCTGTTACACAGAAATGGCTGCTGAAAAAATACGTGCCATAATTGGTGAGGAGATCGTGGATATCTACAATGTTAAAGAGACGCCATTAGAAGTAATGGAGCAGTATGAGTTTCTTATTTTAGGCATCTCGACCTGGGACTTTGGTGAACTTCAGGAAGATTGGGGCGCAATATGGGAGCACATAGGTGGCGTGTCCATAAAAAACAGGTACGTCGCATTGTTCGGGCTAGGCGATCAAGAAGGCTATGGGGAATGGTTCCTCGATGCCATGGGGATGTTGCACGATGCACTGAAACCAATTGGCGTTAATTTTCTGGGATACTGGCCAAATCAAGGCTATAAGTTTGAAGCATCAAAAGCACTGACGCCTGACGGCACTCATTTTGTCGGACTGGCACTGGATGAAGATTCGCAGTATGAGCTTAGTGATGAGCGAATTGCGGGGTGGTGTGAGCAGATACTTTTGGAGTATCAGGAGAAACTTTAAGCTATCAGCTATCAGCTATCAGCTATCAGCTATCAGCTATCAGCTATCAGCTATCAGAAAAGCTTGCCACTCAGAATAATGTTGCAAGCTTTTATTAGGTCAAAATTTTTGTCAGAGGTAAGAGCATCATCAATCTCCCTCTGAAAGCTGACAGCTGAAAGCTCTATTAAACAGACTCCGCTAACTTCCCTTCCGCCTTCGGCATCAGGAACATAACCACGATAGTCGCAGCCGTTGGCAGTACCCAACCCATTCCGTAGCTGAACAGTGGCAGGAATTCGAATGCTGATACGTCCATACCTGCAACTTTTGCAGCGTCGATAAGAGCGAACAGCAGTGATACTGCGATGACTACGCGGTATGCCAGTTGGCGGTTTGGCAGACGACCCCGGATAAAGGTCAGAGCAACCAGAGCAATGGCTACCGGGTACAGAGCGAACAGTACAGGTACAGAAAGCGCAATCAGTTGAGACAGACCAACGTTCGCGATCACTGCGCACGCAACACCGACGATAATCACGTACGCTTTATACGGCACAGGAGTCAGTGAGCTGAAGTAATCCGAACACGCAGAGATCAGACCGATTGATGTTGTCAGACACGCCAGCATTACAATAGTAGACAGCACAAGCTGGCCAGATGAACCAAACAGTTCCTGCACATACAGACTCAGAACCACACCACCGTTATCAGCGCCCGCTGCAATGGTGCTGCTTGTCGCGCCAAGGAAGAAGAGTGATATATAAACAAAAGCCAGACCAGATGCCGCGATAACACCGGCCAGAGTCAGGTACTTGGTGGTTGCTTTCGCTTCAGTAATGCCCTTCTTACGCAATACGTCAACAATCAACATACCAAACATCAGTGAAGCAAAGGTATCCATAGTGTTATAGCCTTCAAGGAAACCTTTTGTCAGTGGCTGAGCAATATAGTCACCCTGAGCGGCCATAATTTCGCCCTGAGGAGAAACAAATACTGCAAATGCCAGCACAATCAGAGCAACAAACAATGCCGGGGTCAGCACCTTACCGATAATGTCGATAAGTTTGCTTTGGGACCAGGCAAAGAACATAGCAACTGCAAAGAACACCACAGAGAAGGCCGTCAGTTCAGCCTGTCCAGCTTCAGCCAGAAACGGCTTAAATGCCATCTCATAAGCCACCAGACCTGTACGTGGTGCAGCAAATGCGGGGCCGATGATGATAAACATCAGCACCGCCATCAAAGTAGCTGCTCGCTTAGGCAGGTCTTTGGTAAGATGATCCCAGGTTCCGCCTGCAATAGCGATCGCTATAATAGTGATTAGCGGCAAGCCTACTGCTGTCACAAGAAAGCCGAACATTGCAGGCATCAGGTTATCACCAGCCAGTTGCCCTGCAAGAGGAGGAAAGATAATGTTTCCTGCGCCAAGGAAAAAAGCAAAAAGCATAAAGCCAACGGCTATTACATCTGTAAATTTTAAATTCTGTTTCACAGGCAGGACCTATAACAATATTATGAGTTGAGGGCTTTATCTGGAATTAAACACCAGAGCAGGCGCAGAATAATGAATAAAAACAGGTAAATTATCAATAGACCGAGAAAAAACGAAACTTACAACCAGTTTATTGACAAGCAACAGATCACAATAACCAGTTAACCAAGATTAAATGGAATAATATTTCATTCGCAAAGAGATACACAGGCGATCAATTGGAGCATATATAGCCACACTGAATGCTGTATACAGAAATAAACACCATATTAAATAGAAAACACCACATATGATAAAAACAGAGCCAGCAAAAACAAAAGACTTTAAATTCAAACAATTCCATATTTGCGGTGGATTATCTGGTATGCCTGTGAGTACGGATGGCGTTTTACTGGGTGCGTGGGCTTCATTTTCAGATCCGGAAAAAATACTTGATATAGGCACAGGTACCGGGCTTCTTGCGCTTATGTGCGCGCAACGCTTTGCCAAAGCAGAGATTACCGCACTGGATATTGACGACAATGCGATCGCCGCCGCCTCAACTAACTTCAATAACTCTCACTGGACAGACAGGCTACAACTGATCTTGCAGGATGTGCTGGAATTTGAACCTTCATATAAGTTTGATGCCATTATCTGTAATCCTCCCTATTTCAATACCGGAGAGCAGTCTTCTGTATCGCAAAGGGCGAAAGCCAGACATACAGATACGCTGAATCACAAAAGCCTGTTAGCCCGCTGCCATCGGTTACTGACAAAGGAAGGCCGCGCTTGTTTTATCCTTCCTCTCTTTGAGGGTGAGACCTTCTTATCTATGGCTTCAGAGGCAAACTGGAATGTGGCAAAAGTATGCAGAGTCCGCCCTAACGAAAACAAACCGACAAGCCGTCTGCTTATCGAACTTTCTAAGCAAACTATCGCAACCGAAGAAACTGAGCTGAGCATTCGTAGCCAGGATGGCTACAGCGAGAAGTTTACCGCGCTGACTAAAGCGTTTTATCTGAAAATGTAAGCCGCAAATTCACTTCTCTAAAAGTGGGGAATTCAATAAGCATCTCGGTTATAATGCGCGGTCAATCTAACCTTATTAATTTATTCTGCTTGCGGAGAACTTATTGTGATCAGAAATTTTGCTGAACTGGAACTGGATCCTGAACTGCTGGATGCCATTGAAGAGATCGGTTTTGACCGCCCTACCCAAGTACAGGGCGAAGCGATCCCACAGGCACTGGACGGCAGGGATATCCTTGCTTCAGCACCTACTGGTACAGGTAAAACCGCGGCATTTGTACTGCCTGCACTCCAGTTTCTTCTGGACTTTCCCCGCAGAAAACCAGGGCCTGCCAGGATTTTGATCCTGACCCCAACACGCGAACTTGCCATGCAGGTTGCCGACCAGGCTCGCGCTCTGGCTAAAAATACCAAACTGAACATCTTCACCATTACCGGTGGTGTTCAGTACCAGGAACACGCAGACGTTCTTGCAACGACTCAGGATATTGTGGTTGCGACACCGGGACGACTGATGGAGTACATTGAAGCTGAACGCTTTGACTGCCGTGCCATTGAATGGCTTATCCTGGATGAAGCAGACCGTATGCTGGATATGGGCTTTGGCCCTGTTGTTGACCGCCTTTCATCAGAGTGCCGCTGGCGGAAACAGACCCTTCTGTTTTCCGCAACACTGGAAGGCAAAGGCGTTGAAGGCTTCACTGCTGATCTGCTAAAAGATCCTGCAGAAATCGATGCACAACCATCACGCCGTGAACGTAAGAAGATCACCCAGTGGTATCACCGTGCCGACAGCATGGAGCACAAGCTTGAACTGCTTAAGCATATTCTGACTGAGCAGGCAGAACGCTCAATCGTGTTCCTGAAGACACGCGAACGCTTAGCCGATCTCAGAGCACAACTTGAAAGCGCGCAGATCCCTTGTAGCTGGATTCAGGGTGAAATGCCTCAGGACCGACGCAACAACGCAATCAAACGCTTCCGCGACGGCGAAGTAAATGTTCTTCTGGCGACAGATGTAGCAGCACGTGGCATCGACCTGCCAGACATCACGCACGTAATCAACTATGACCTGCCAAGAACCGCCGATGTTTACCTGCACCGTATTGGCCGCACAGCCAGAGCAGGTAAAAAAGGCAGTGCCATCTCTCTGGTAGAAGCGCATGATCAGCCAATGATGGACCGTGTTGCCCGCTACACCAAAGAAGAGATCAAAGAGCGCTATATCAAGGGTATGCGCCCGCAGCATAAAAAGCCGGTATTTAAGAAAAAGAAAAAAGCCAAACCAGCCGCTAAAAAGAAAGCCGTTGCAAAGAAAAAGAAGAAGTAGGAATTGAGCTATGAGTAAACCAACAATAGTAAAATGCCCGACTTGTCAGAAAGAGGTCGAATGGTCAGAGAAAAGTCCTTATCGGCCGTTTTGCAGCAAGAAATGTCAGATGATCGATTTTGGCGACTGGGCGGATGAGGAGAACCTGATTCCGGGGGCGCCGGATATGTCTGATGGGGATGGGTGGTCGGAAGATTACTAGAGGCCCTGGGTTTCTGGGCCCTCGGCCTTGGGAAATCGAAACAATTAGCTCCCAGGGCCCAGGGCCTATAGGACGAAGTCCGTCCCCAGGGCCAAAAAAAGGGAGCCTTCCGGCTCCCTTTTTTTCTATGAGAAATGCTGGTTTAGCATTACTTCTTAGCAAGCTTCTCTTTAATACGAGCTGACTTACCAGAACGCTCACGTAGGTAGTACAGTTTGGCACGACGTACTGCACCGCGGCGTTTAACTTCAATGCTATCAACCATTGGAGAGTGAGTTTGGAACGTACGTTCAACACCTTCACCGTTCGAGATCTTACGAACAGTGAATGCAGAATGTAGACCACGGTTACGTACAGCGATTACAACGCCTTCGAAAGCCTGTAGACGCTCACGGTCACCTTCTTTAACCTTAACCTGTACAACAACAGTGTCACCTGGTGCGAACTTAGGCAGGTCAGATTTCATTTGCTCTTGCTCAAGAGCTTTGATGATGTTACTCATTTTTTAAATTCCTAGAATAAACTGATACTAAATTAAATAGGTTACTTTGCGTTATGTTCTTTAATGAACTCAGCAAGTAATAGTTCCTGTTCGTCAGTCAGAGCTAGGTTTTCCAGGAGCTCTGGTCTTCTAAGCCAAGTACGGCCCAGCGATTGTTTTAATCGCCAGCGACGAATGTCCTTATGATTTCCGGATTTCAGTACCGCTGGTACCTCTTTTCCGTCTAACACTTCAGGACGGGTATAGTGCGGACAATCCAGCAAGCCATTTGCAAAGGAGTCTTCCTCTGCTGACGCAAAATCGCCAAGTACGCCCGGTATAAACCGTGATACAGAGTCGATTAAGGTCATGGCCGGCAGTTCACCGCCCGTCATCACAAAATCTCCGATTGACCATTCTTCGTCAACCTCAGACTGAATGATGCGCTCATCTATCCCTTCGTAGCGGCCACAAATCAGAACCATGTTCTCGTTTGTTGCCAGCTCTTCTACCCCTTTCTGGTCGAGTTTACGACCTTGAGGAGAAAGATAGATTACCTTCGTCTTTCCCGGTGAAGCTTTCTTGGCAGTATGGATAGCATCGCGCAAAGGCTGAACCATCATCAACATACCAGGACCGCCACCGTAAGGTCTGTCATCGACTGTGCGATGTTTGTCGTGAGTGAAATCTCTTGGATTCCATGTCTCTACCGACAAAAGACCTTTTTTAACCGCTTGACCTGTAACTCCAAATTCAGTGATTGAACGGAACATTTCAGGAAACAGGCTTATTACGCCAATCCACATTGTTCTATCGCTCCACTGCGGAGTTAAAATCCAGGATCCCAGTCAACTTCGATCCGTTGAGCTTCGCGATCAATATTTTTGATCACCTGCTCTTCAAGGAACGGAATTAATCGTTCCTTCTGGCCAAAAGCATCTTTTAGATTGGCTTTCACAACCAAAACATCGTTGGAACCTGTTTCCAGCATGTCAGTAACTTCGCCAAGGTCATACCCTTTCGTCGTTACCACTTTCATTCCAAACAATTCGCGCCAGTAGAATTCATCTTCTGACAGTTCAGGTAGTGCTGCCGGGTCAATCGAAATTTCAAAGTTTGTCATCAGGTGAGCATCCTCACGCACATCCAAACCTTCAAGCTTAGCTACCAAACCTTTGTTATGGCGCTTCCAGCTTTCGACTTTGTATTCAACCCACTGCCCTTTCTGGTTAATAAACCAGGGGCTGTAATCAAAAATACTTTCAGCATTGTCTGTGTAGGAAATCACTTTAAGCCAGCCACGAATGCCGTACGTAGCACCAAACTTGCCTACTACTACTTTTTCGTTTTGCTCGCTCATCGTTTCTTTACCTTCAACCGACATACTAAATGGTTACTTCTAATTAAGCCGCTTTCTGAGCGTCTTTAACTAGCTTAGCAACACGATCAGACAGAGATGCACCTTCGCCAACCCAGTGGTTAACGCGGTCCAGGTCTAGACGAAGACCTTCTTCCTGACCTTGAGCAGTAGGGTTGAAGAAACCTACTTTCTCGATGTAGCGACCAGTAGCAGCGAAGCGGCTATCTGCAACTACGATTTGATAAAATGGACGCTTCTTAGCGCCGTGACGTGCCAAACGAATGGTTACCATATCGTCCTCTTTGCTTTCTCAATAATAAAATTAACCCCAAAAACCGCTCTTAAAAAACAGCTTGGGGTCTCGTGCCAATTTAAAGCCCCGGAATTTTACTCTTATTGGGAAAGTTTGCAAGGGAAATGTGATGTGGGTGGGGGAAAAAATAAACAGGGGGAAGGAAGGGCCCTGGGTTTCTAGGCCCTGGGCCCTGGGAAGTGCGAATTGATGCAACTTTAGAGGAATGATAGACGTAAGTTAAGAGGCCTTTACCAGGGCCTATAGGACGAAGTCCGTCCCCAGGGCCCAGGGCCGCATTAAACTACCGTCCGAAACGACCAAACCCGCCTGGTCCACCCATTCCGCCCATACCTCCCATGCCACCCATCATGCCTTGCATGTTGCGCATCATGCCTTTCATTCCGCCCTTCTGCATTTTCTTCATCATCTTCTGCATCTGGGTGAACTGCTTAAGCAGGCGGTTTACGTCCTGGATCTGAGTACCGGAACCGGCAGCGATACGTTTTTTACGTGAGCCTTTGATTAGCTCAGGGCGCTGGCGCTCTTTCATGGTCATTGAGCTGATGATAGCTTCCATCTGCTTAAACATCTTGTCATCAACTTTGTCTTTTACGTCAGCAGGTAAGTTGTTCATACCCGGCAGCTTGTCCAGCATGCCCATCATGCCGCCCATGTTCTGCATCTGACCCAGCTGCTCGCGGAAATCTTCCAGATCAAAGCCTTTTTTCTCTTTGAACTTCTTCGCCAGTTTTTCTGCTTTCTTCTTATCTACATTACGCTCTAAGTCTTCGATAAGGGAAAGAACGTCACCCATACCAAGAATACGGGAAGCGACACGGTCCGGGTGGAATGGTTCAAGCGCGTCTGTCTTTTCACCCACACCAAGGAATTTGATTGGCTTACCGGTAATATGACGAACAGACAGCGCCGCACCACCACGGGCATCACCATCAACTTTAGTCAGAATCACACCGGTTAGCGGAAGTGCGTCACCAAAGGCTTTCGCGGTGTTTGCCGCATCCTGACCCGTCATTGCATCGACAACGAACAGAGTTTCCACCGGATCAATCGCGTTATGCAGATCCTGAATCTCGGACATCATCTCTTCATCGATAGCCAGACGACCCGCAGTATCGACAATCAGTACATCGAAGAATTTCTTTTTCGCATGGTCAATGGCTGCATTAGCAATATCGATTGGCTTCTGGTCAGCAGAGGACGGGAAGAACTCAACACCGATATCGGTTGCCAGAGTTTCCAGCTGTTTGATCGCCGCAGGACGGTAGACATCAGCAGACACCACCAGCACTTTCTTCTTATCACGCTCTTTAAGCAGTTTAGAAAGCTTACCAACACTGGTTGTTTTACCCGCACCCTGAAGACCGGCCATCAGGATTACCGCCGGAGGCTGAGCCGCAAGGTTAAGCGCTTCATTGGACTCACCCATAACCGCTTCAAGCTCAGCCTGAACGATCTTGATGAATTCCTGCCCCGGTGTCAGAGACTTAGAAACTTCAATACCAACTGCGCTTTCTTTAACGCGTTTAACAAAGTCACGAACAACAGGAAGCGCTACGTCAGCCTCCAAAAGAGCCATACGTACTTCACGCAGGGTCTCTTTAATATTGTCCTCTGTCAGACGGCCTTTACCGCTGATATTTTTCAGTGTACTGGATAATCTATCCGTTAAATTCTCAAACATGTCTGTCTCTTTGGCTGAATTCTGCTTCGCATTACGCGAACAATTACCCGGAGTATACTCTAATGGGACTCCATCTATCAAAAATCAACAGATAAATTCCCTGAATTCCTCTGTTTCTCACAAAAACCCCGATAGCCCATCCCGGCTAAGCAAGTTATAATCAGTAAATTAGGTGGTATTTTAGAGACAAATCCAGAAAATATGGAAAGTTTATTAGCTGTACTTGCTTCAATTCTATATCTGTTTGCGATAGCGACTATCGTACCGGGCCTTGTGCATCAAACCGGTATCAGAGCAAAGATCGTATTTATCAGCGCTCTGGGGGCCTTGGTATTTCACGGCTGGCTGCTGCATGACCTTATTCATACAGATGGAATAACAGGTCAGAACCTGAGCATACTTAATGTTGCTTCGGTTATCAGCTTTATCGTTTCTCTGGTGATGAGCCTTGCTATGCTCAGAACCCGTCTCTGGTTCCTTCTTCCGGTTGTCTACAGCTTTTCCGCTATCAACTTGCTTGCATCAACCTTTTTGCCTGGCACTATGGTTATGCACTTTGAAAATCAGCCGGGACTACTGGTACATATCACACTGGCACTCTTCTCCTACGCCACCTTAACCATAGCAGCACTTTATGCTCTGCAACTTGCCTGGCTGGACTACAAGCTTAAGGCCAAGAAAGCTATGGTAATGAATCCCAACCTGCCGCCTTTGATGAAAATAGAAAGACAGCTATTTAACATCATTCTGATCGGTACCGGCCTTTTGACCTTAACCCTGCTTAGCGGATTTGTTTTCCTTGAAGACATGTTTGCTCAGGGCAAGGCGCATAAAGCCATTCTTTCCATGATTGCCTGGGTAGTCTACTCAATTCTGATTTGGGGACACTACCAGCAAGGGTGGCGCGGAAGAAAGGTGACCTGGTATTCGGTTATCGGTGCCTGCCTGCTGACTCTGGCCTATTTCGGAAGTCGTTTTGTAAAAGAAGTCATTCTTTCCTGATTTCACTACTTATTCCATTTGACAGCCCGGATGAATTAGGTCATTAATTGGGCAGATTATCACAGAGGACACTCCCACATTGGATGACATATCAACGGGTATTTTGTTTGCCCTACTCGCTTGTCTAATTATTATTTCTGGTTATTTTTCGGGTTCAGAGACAGGAATGATGTCGCTGAACCGGTACAGACTAAAGCACCTTTCCGGTCAGGGGCACAAAGGTGCTAAGAGAGTTGAAAAGCTTCTCAGCCGCCCGGATCGTCTGATTGGATTAATTCTTATCGGAAACAACCTGGTTAATATTCTTGCTTCCGCAATTGCTACCATCATTGGTATGCGCCTGTACGGTGACCTCGGTGTTGCTATCGCGACCGGTAGCCTGACGCTGGTTGTCCTTGTTTTTGCCGAAGTAACGCCTAAAACACTCGCGGCCCTTTATCCGGAAAAAGTCTCCTACGCCAGCAGCATTGTGCTAAATATTCTGATGAAGCTTCTGGCGCCTCTGGTATTACTGGTCAACCTGATCACCAACGGATTTCTGCGAATTCTCGGCATTAACGCCAAACACGGCACAGAGGATCCTCTGAGTTCAGAAGAGCTGAGAACGGTTGTGAACGAGGCCGGTGGTTTAATACCAAGGCGACACCAGGATATGCTGCTGTCCATTCTCGATCTGGAAAATGTCACCGTAAACGACATTATGGTTCCGAGAAACGAGATCACCGGCATTGATATCAACGACGACTGGAAGTCTATCGTTCGCCAGTTGACTCACTCGCCACACGGCAAAATCGTGCTTTACCGCGATCAGATCGACGAAGTAGTGGGTATGCTGCGTCTGCGTGAATCCTACCGCCTGATGCTGGAAAAGAATGAGTTTACTAAAGAGACTCTGCTCAGGGCCGCTGACGAAGTGTACTTTATTCCCGAAGCCACGCCACTGAATGTTCAGTTGCTTAAGTTCCAGAGAAACAAAGAGAGAATCGGCCTGATCGTGGACGAATACGGCGATATTATCGGCCTTATTACTCTTGAAGATATTCTGGAAGAGATCGTCGGTGAGTTCACCACTTCCATTGCACCAAGCCTGTCTGAGGAGATCACCCCTCAAAGTGACGGCAGCTTCCTGATAGAAGGCAGCGCAAACATCCGCGACATCAACAAAGGTCTGAAATGGGAACTACCAACCGATGGCCCAAGAACGCTAAACGGCCTGATCCTGGAACACCTGGAAGATCTGCCTGAAAGTCAGGTAAGTCTGGAAGTCGTCAATCATCCTATGGAGATTGTGGAGTTTACGGAGAATAAGATTAATTTGGTTAAGGTGTTTCCGGCTCGGAAGAAGAAATAGGCTATGGGGCTATGGGGCTATGGGGCTATGGGTAGTTTAGCCCACGTTGTCCCCTCGTCAAACAGAGGATACCCTATAGCCCTCAAGGACGAAGTCCGTCCCATAGCCTTATAGCCCAAAAACGCTTAAACCTTCAACTCTTCCAACATAGCTTCCGGCAGCGCAAGTTCTTCATTCTTATTAACTGAAACCCCTGCATCCAGAATCTTCTGAGCAATAGCTTTTGCGTCATCAAGCGAGTGCATTGCGTATGTGCCGCACTGGTATTCGTTCAGCTCTGGGATTTTATCCTGGCTTTCTACTTTCAGAACATCTTCCATTGCTGCAATCCATGCGTTTACAACGCGCTCTTCGGCAGGTGTGCCGATAAGACTCATGTAGAAACCTGTGCGGCAGCCCATTGGCGAGATATCGATGATCTCAACATCGTCACCATTCAGGTGTGCGCGCATAAAGCCGGCGTAAAGGTGCTCAAGTGTGTGAATACCTTTTTCAGACAGGATCTCTTTGTTTGGTGCGCAGAAACGAAGGTCAAAAACAGTGATGGTATCACCCTTTGGTGTCTGCATTGTTTTTGCTACGCGAACCGCCGGAGCATTCATTATTGTATGGTCGACGGTGAAGCTATCTAGTAATGGCATTGTCTTTCTCCATGCTTGATACCCGTTATCTCACTGATATCAAATTAATCTTTAAGGTAAGTGAAGTAATCTTCCAGGTAACGGTCAAAGCTGACTGTGTCGGATTCTTCAATCATTTTCTGAGCCTGAACAGAGCTTTCAGCCTCATCCTGCATCATTGCTTCAGAGTATACCTTATATTCATGTTTAAGGTGTTGCTCTCTGTACTGGATGCCCAGTTTACAACCAACAGAGCCGATCCCGCCACTCTGTTTGATCTCTTCAAGCAGCTGGCCGGAAATGGTCAGTTCAGGATTATCAATCCAGGTTTGCAGAAGAGAGCAGGTCTGCTGATATTTATCGCCACCATTGGCTTTATCCATCTCAGCGGCAATCTCTTCAAGGTCGCTGAAGATCTGCTTGGTGTAATCGTGCAGCGTCAGCTCATTGCCATCGCAGCCTGCTTTTGGCTCTCTTAGCAACAGACCCGGCTTTCTGCCCTGTTCAATAACCTTGTTCCAGTTGTCTTTCCAGCAGCAGAGCTCTTTGTTATCTACCGCATCGCTATCTTTGATCAGACACCAGGTCAGGAAGAGATCCAGAAAACGGATCTGCTCTTTAGTGATGCCAACCGGGCTGTACGGGTTTACATCCAGTGAGCGGATTTCTATATATTCCACCCCCGCACGCTTAAGTGCTTCCGATGGTTTCTCACCGGAATTGGCCACCCGCTTTGCTCTGATTGGAGCGTATAGCTCATTTTCAATCTGCAGTACATTGCTGTTTAGCTGACGGTACTCGCCGTCAACTTTCACTCCGATTTTGGCAAAGTCATCCGAAGGTGTTTTTATCGCTTTGTCCAGTCCTTCAAGATAATGGTCCAGATTGTTGTAACCTATCTTAAGTTCGCTTTGCGCACTGTTGGTATAGCCAAGATCACTAAGGCGCAATGAGGTCGCATAAGGCAGATACTTAGTCGGCCCCATATCCTCAAACGGCAGATTCGTCTGTTGTCCTTTCAGGAAAGAACCGCACAAGGCCGGTGATGCACCGAACAGATATGGGATCAGCCAGCCATAATGATAATAGTTTCGGATCAGGCTGAAATAGGCATCTGATTTGGTTTGCTGCCGCTCTTCTTCACTCTGCTCACCGTACAGGCTATCCCACAGAGTTTCAGGGAATGAGAAATTAAAATGCACACCGGAGATCACCTGCATCATACTGCCGTAGCGATTCTTCAGGCCCTGACGGTAAAGGGTTTTCATTTTGCCCACATTAGAAGAACCATACTGAGCAAGCACGATGTCATCCTCCTCTCCGACAAAACAGGGCATAGAGAAGGGCCATAGTTTCTCGTCTCCCACCTGCTTCATGGCAAAGTGGTGAATATCAGACAACTGACCAAGCAGCTCATCAACGTCTGAGGAAACAGGAGTAATAAACTCCAGAAGAGATTCTGCAAAATCTGTGGTAATCCACTTGTTGGTCAGTGCAGCTCCCAGACCTTCAGGATGAGGCTGCTGTGATAACCTGCCATCCTGTGTATAACGCAGAGCCTCTCGCTCCACACCACGCACAAAGTTTTTGAAAGTCTCCGGGTTATCTGAAACTTTCTTAAGTCGAGAAGAAAAATTAGTCAAAATGAAGGCCACTTAAAGTTATGTTTATAGTATAAATGTGTTCACTATTTGGTTATTTCAAGTTGCTCCAGCGGAATACTCAGTTTTTTCAGCTCTGGTAACAGGGACTTCGCATCTCCCACAACGATGATCTGATAGTCCTGAGGACGGAACCATTTGGAGGCGATGTCGTCCAGTTGATCTTTTTCAATTTCATCCAGCAACTCGTATCTCTGCTCAATGTAGTCTTCATCCAGTGAGTGAACCAGAATGTTTTGCAGTAAACGTGACTTTTTCGAAGGCGTTTCATACTTCAGGGCATCCTGCTGGCCAACCGCAAGCCTCATATAGTTTAGCTCCTCTGCGGTAAGCCCGTTACCGGCGTAGTTGTCCATCTCCTTAATCAGCTCCTTAATAGCAGCAAGCGTGCTGTCAGCCTTCACCTGGGAACTGAATACAATGAGACCGATTTCTCTGTTTGCAGCATGATAACCGCTGGCTCCATAGGTATAGCCTTTGTCTTCGCGCAGATTCTGGTTAATACGGCTGTTAAAGTTTCCGGCCAGATTATAGTTCGCAAGACGGGTGAGGTATTGCTCGCCCACAGCATCATAGGGAAGTCCCTGCCGCACAAGCCGGATCACACTCTGGGTAGCCTCAGGCTTATCTACCAGATATATTTTCTGCTCCGCCGGAGGGTTAAATAGCTGAGGCTTAAGCAGAGGTGCATCGTGTCCATGCCAGTTCTCTAAAAATGCCAGTTCCTTTTTAACGGCAGATTTACTGAGGTCTCCCACAACAACAACTTCCGTTCCCTGAGGAGTGTAATTAGTATTGTAGAAACCGACCACATCTTCCAGAGTGAGAGATTCCAGTGATTCAATGGTTCCCTCGCTTGAGCGGCCATAGACAGAGTCCCCAAACAGCACCTGTCTGGTAGCCTGAGAAGCCAGCCACAATGGTTTCTGGTGCTCATATATCAAACCTTCAAGAGACTGCTTTTTAAGGCGCTCAAAATCTTCCGCTTTAAACACAGGTTTAGACAACATCTCATGAGCTATCTCCAGAGTGGCTCTTATATTTTTCCTTAGAGAAGAAACCGTCAGAGTCGTTGTGTAATTGCCCGCACTAAAACTGACACTGCTGCCCATCTTATCCAGTTCCGCCTGCAGCTCTTCACTGCTGTGAAGAGGGGTTCCCTCCATCATCATCTCGGCGGTAATGACTGCCAGTCCTTCTTTTCCTTTCTCAACAAAACGGTTGCCAGCAGGCAATTGGATTCTTACTAATACGGTCGGTATTTCGTTTGATTCTGTGCCTATAACCTCGACGCCGCTATCCAGATGCAACCTGTAAATATCAGGCATGCTGCCATGTACCGAACCATCAGCCTGGGGCATTACTGAGCGGTCAAAATCGTCCTGAGCTTTGGTGTAATTCAGATCCTCCTCTGACACTTTTTTATATTCAGGCAAGGTTCTTGGCGGCGTGATAAAGGTCGCCGCTTTAACAGCAAGATCAAGCTTACCTTTAGGTATCACACTCAAGGTAACGCTGTTTTTGTTACTGATATAGGTTTTCCAGACGTTATGAATGGACTGAGGTGTCACAGAACGAATCCTTTCCAGGTTGGCCTGAATACGATCCGGCTGCCCATAAAAAGTTTCGTTTGAGGCCAGTTGAGAAACCTTCCCGCTCACACTTTGTAAGGCAAATACAGCGCCCGCTTCAGAGCGCCCGATAATCTGATCCAACATTTCCTGATCAGCACCGCTTTGTTCAAACTCTTCCAGTGCAGAAATCAACTCCTGATGCACAGATGTCAGGTTTCCCTCTTCTCCGGAATCCCCCATTGCGTAGACATAAAAGGCACAGGCCAGTTCTCCACAGTGGTGGAAAGCGCCTGCATCTATCGCTTTCTCTGTTTTAATTAATTGCTGGTAGAGAACACTATTTTTACCATCGCCTAATATGGTTGCCAATGAATCCAGCGATGGCTGGTTCAGGTCTCCCCTGTAGCCCGTCGGCCACCCTATCATCACCATAGGCTGACGAATGCGGTCTTCCAGAGTAATAAAACGGCTCTCAGCAAGAGTCACCGGCATTTTCGGGGCATTTTTCACTTCAGGCCCGCTGGGAATGGAGGCAAAGTACTTACTTATCCATTTTAGCGTCTGCTTTTCATTGATATCCCCGCCAATGGTGATAGTGGCGTTGTTCGGGCCATACCAGCGCAGAAAGAAGGCTTTCAGATCGTTCACATCAACCTGATCCAGATCTTCTACATAGCCAATTGTCTGCCATGAATATGGGTGCCCTTCAGGATACATGGCTTCCGCCATCTTCTCCCAGATCAGACCATAGGGACGATTATCATAATTTTGTGCTCGTTCGTTTTTGACTGTAGCCCTCTGAATCTCAAACTTTTTCTGGGATACCGCGTCAATCAAAAAGCCCATCCGGTCAGATTCAAGCCAGAGCACTTTCTCAAGCTGGTTCGCCGGAATAGTCTGATAATAGTTAGTTCTGTCCTGACTCGTGGTACCGTTCAGGGAGCCACCGGCTTCGGTTACGATCTTAAAGTGTTCCTGATCCCCGACATGTTCCGAGCCCTGAAACATCATATGCTCATAAAAGTGGGCAAACCCCGTTCTGCCTGCCTCTTCACGGGCAGAGCCAACATGGTAGGTGACGTCCACATGAACCAGTGGATCAGAGTGATCCGGCGATAAAATAATGGTCAGGCCATTTTCTAACTGATATTTCGAGTAAGGAATATGAACAGATTCTGAAGAGTCATCCACCTCTTCAATAAGAGTCACACCATCCGGCACACCGGAAAACATTGCGGGCATGGGTATAGAAGTCTGCGCACAACCATACAACGCAATACAGGAAACCATTCCAAGCCATACCTTTTTCATACTTACTTCCTAAAACAAGCCCAGATAAAGTGCAGCCAGCAGGCTATATCTTAATGCCTTTCCGAGGGCTATCAGAACCAGACAGGGCCAGAATTTCATTCTCAGCCAGCCTGCTGCAAGACAAAGCGGATCACCGATAACCGGCAACCAGCTAAATAACAAAATAAAATAGCCGTGAGAACGAACCCACTCTATAGCTTTAAGACCATATTTCTCATCCTGAGTTCGATTGGGAATCCATATGCCAAGCCAATAGTTAGTGATTCCGCCCAGGGTGTTACCGAGAGTGGATACTAAAACAATAGTACTAACCAGATATTGTTCGAGTGTCAGTGTTGCGACAAGTGTGGCTTCAGAGCCACCGGGAAGGAGAGTTGCACTCAAAAACCCTGAAGAGAACAGAACCCAGAGTGCAGACTCACTAAACCAGTGAGAAAAGGTATCGATCAATGCTGCATATCAAGAAGGATCTTGCCCCGGGTTCTTCCAGTCTCTACCTGCTTATGTGCCCCGGCAGCCTCTTTGTAGGAATAGGTGCTCTGCACTTCTGTTTTCAGAAGTCCGACACTCACCATATAGAGCATAGTATCAAGCTGTTCTGGATCCGGCTCTACCAGCATACCCGTCGCTTCAAAGCCCAGCAATTTCGCTTTCTCACAAATCATTTCAGCTGTAATGGTAGGAACAGTGACCACACGGGCTCCGTCTTTCAGGCATTTCAGAGCATCCAGCGCCGCATCGCCACCCACTAAATCAATCAGGACATCAACGTCAGTGAGACGTTCCGATACCGGAGCAAACTGGTAGTTAATAGCGTGCGCACCTAAAGTAGCAAGGTAATCCAGATTGGCTTCGCTGCAAGTGGTATAAACCTCGGCCTGAGCTGCAACGGCTATCTGCACCGCAAGGTGGCCAACACCGCCGGCACCGGCAAGTATCAGAACCCGGTCACCCGCTTTAACTTCGCCTTTGTTTAAAGCCTGGGCTGCTGTCTGTCCTGCCACCGGCAATACAGCCGCACCTTCAAGAGTAACCGCATCCGGCACCCGGCTTAGCTGCTCTTCAGGGACACAGATATACTGGCTGTAACCTCCCCCTTCCAGAGGAAAGCCGATAAGACCGGCGACGTAGTTGTCCTTCTCAAAGCCCTCAACGCCTTCTCCTACCGCTACAACCTTACCGGAAATATCATAACCCGGTGTCCAGGGCAGTTTATCTTTGTTCTGCTCGGCAGCCCATCCAAGCCCGGCTCTGGTTTTAACATCGATAGGATTGACTCCGGCAAAGAAGACCTTAACCAGCACTTCCCCTTCCTTAGGCGTCGGAACAGGGCTGCTTTGTATAGCCAGCACATCGGGTTCGCCGAACTTGGTGATTACAACTTGCTTGTTTTCCATATCATCTTCCTGTATCAGCTATCAGCTATCAGCTATCAGCTATCAGCTATCAGCTATCAGCTATCAGCTATCAGCTATCAGCTATCAGCTATCAGCTATCAGCTATCAGCTAAAGATTGGCAGTCCTCATTAAACTGTCAATAAAAAGCGTTCCGTATTACGCTAAATTCAAACACTAAGTGGAGGTCAAAGCGACCTCCTCTGATAGCTGAAAGCTGACGGCTGACAGCTAAAAAAAGGGATACCCGAAAGCATCCCTTTGACTATAAACCATTTTCACTGTTTAGGTTAAGTTGCGGTATCTCAAATTAACCAACAATTGCCAACAAGATACCCGCTGCAACCGCAGAACCAAGTACACCTGCAACGTTTGGCCCCATTGCATGCATCAGCAGGAAGTTATGCGGGTTCGCCTGAAGACCAACCTTATTCACAACACGTGCTGCCATCGGAACCGCAGATACACCTGCCGCACCGATCAGCGGGTTAATATCTTCTTCTGATAGCTTGTTCATTAGTTTTGCCATCAAAACGCCCGCCGCAGTACCGATACTGAATGCGACTGCACCCAGAGCCAGGATACCTAAGGTTTCAACGTTCAGGAACTTATCTGCCTGAAGCTTTGAGCCAACACCAAGACCAAGGAAGATGGTCACAATATTGATAAGCTCATTTTGCGCAGTTTTGGAAAGACGCTCAACCACACCAGCTTCACGCATCAGGTTACCCAGACAGAACATACCAACCAGAGGTGTTGCAGGTGGCAGGAACAGAATAGCCATTCCCAACACAAGAAGCGGGAACAGAATCTTCTCCACTTTACCCACATGACGCAGCTGAGCCATCTGGATCTTGCGTTCCTCTTCACTGGTCAGGGCTTTCATGATTGGTGGCTGGATAATAGGTACCAGAGCCATGTAGCTGTATGCGGCTACCGCGATTGCACCCAGCAGATCCGGAGATAGCTGACTGGACAGGAAGATAGCCGTTGGACCATCTGCGCCACCGATAATTGCTATCGAAGAGGCATCCGCCAGTGAAAACTCCATTCCCGGAATAAAGTTAAGCAGGATTGCTCCAAACAGAGTAACAAAAATACCAAACTGTGCAGCGGCACCCAGCCACAAGGTTTTAGGGTTTGCGATAAGCGCACCAAAGTCCGTCATCGCACCAACACCCATGAAGATCAACAGAGGGAATATCCCTGTTTCGATCCCGGCATGGTATACGTAGTAAAGCACGCCACCTTCATCGGTAAAACCAGCTCCCGGAATGTTCGCCAGTATCGCACCAAAACCAATTGGCAACAGAAGCAAAGGCTCAAAGCCTTTGCGTATCGCTAAGAACAGGAGCAAACAGCCAACCAGGATCATGGCGATCTGGCCAAACTCAAAGTTAGCTATCCCTGTCTCAGACCAAAGAATCGATAAACCTTCCATGATTCTCCCTTATGCCAGACTTAATAGCGGAGCACCTACCACTACAGAGTCGCCTTCTTTAACCTGAACATCTGCAACAGTACCTGCGCGGGTTGCACGAACTTCTGTTTCCATCTTCATCGCTTCAAGAATCAGAAGAACATCGCCTTCAGCTACCTGAGCACCAGACTGTACGTTAACTTTGAAGATAGTCCCTGCCAGTGGAGCCGGAACCGCTTCAGCATTACCAGCAGGAGCCGGTGCCGGAGCAGCCGCTTGCTGAGCTGGAGCCGCAGCAGGAGTCACTGATGTCAGTTGTCCCTGAGGACCCACTTCCACATCATAAACCTGACCGTCAACCTTAACGCTGTAAGTTTCAATGCCACCGGCAGCCTGAGGTGCAGCGGCAGGAGCCGGAGCAGTTGGAGCTGGCTCTGTACCTGGTGCAGGTTCAAATGCATCCGGGTTGCCACGGTTTTTCAGGAACTTCAGACCAACCTGAGGGAACAGTGCATAGGTCAGAACGTCATCCACTGTGTCTTCTGCCAGAGAGATACCATCGGATTTTGCTTTTTCCAGAAGATCCGTTGTCAGTGCATCCAGTTCGTCTTCTAAAAGATCAGCCGGACGGCAAGTGATTGGATCTTTACCTTCCAGAACGCGAGCCTGAAGATCTTTATCAACTTCAGCCGGAGCAGCGCCGTATTCACCTTTCAGAACACCAGCGGTTTCTTTAGTGATGCTCTTATAGCGCTCGCCTGTCAGAACGTTGATTACCGCCTGAGTACCCACGATCTGTGACGTTGGTGTTACCAGAGGGATGTAACCAAGGTCCTTACGAACGCGTGGGATCTCTTCCAGCACCTCATCGATACGGTCTGCAGCACCCTGCTCTTTTAGCTGACCTTCCATGTTTGTCAGCATACCGCCAGGTACCTGAGCAATCAGGATTCGTGAATCAACACCTTTCAGAGCGCCTTCCCACTTAGCGTACTTCTTACGTACTTCACGGAAATAGGCAGCAATCGGCTCAATTTCATTTAGTTTCAGGCCGGTATCGCGCTCAGTGCCTTCCAGCATAGCAACCACAGTTTCTGTTGGAGTGTGGCCGTAAGTCTGACTCATTGAAGAGATAGAGGTATCAAGAATATCCAGGCCAGACTCAACCGCTTTAACCGCTGTGGCAGTAGAAAGACCGGTTGTCGCGTGACAGTGAAGCGCAAGTGGCACATCACAAGAGGCTTTAATACGGGTAATCAGCTCTTCAGCTTCATACGGCTTAAGAAGGCCTGACATATCTTTAATACACAGAGAGTGACAGCCAAGATCTTCAAGGCGCTTAGCCAGATCAACCCAGGTATCGGCATTGTGAACCGGGCTGGTTGTGTAAGAAAGCGTACCCTGAGCGTGGGCGCCAACATCAATGGCTGACTTAACCGCTTTCTGGAAGTTACGCACATCGTTCATCGCATCGAAGATACGGAAAACGTCCATACCGTTCTTATGTGCACGCTCTACAAATTTTTCTACAACATCGTCGCCATAGTGGCGGTAGCCCAGCAGGTTCTGACCACGAAGCAGCATCTGCATCGGGGTATTTGGCATCGCCTTTTTCAGTTCACGCAGGCGCTCCCACGGGTCTTCGCCTAAGAAACGAATACATGAATCGAACGTCGCCCCGCCCCATGTCTCCAGTGACCAGTAGCCAACTTTATCCAGCTCGGCCGCAATCGGTAACATATCTTCGATACGCATACGGGTAGCGAACAGCGATTGGTGGGCGTCGCGTAGTACTACGTCGGTAATAGCAAGTGGTTTAGACATGCTCATAAACTCCTTTTATCCATGCTCAAAGGCTACTTTTTAGTCTCAGAGTTGCGGTACTTATGTACAGCAGCAGAAATCGCTGCAACAACCTGAGGGCTAACAGTAGACGATGTTGATTGAGTGTTTTGATTTTGAATTGGTGCAATCGGCTGAGGTACCTCCTGAGGTACAATTCTGGACATCAACCGAACCAGGTATACGAGAATAGTTAGAAAAACAAAAACAACGCCCATGCCTGTGATCATCAGCGAGGCTGCTTGTCCTAATAAACTTCCAATATCTGTCATTATGCTTCCTTTCTTGTCATCCTGACAAAATGCCAAGTCCGAAAAATCCAAGCAACGAACTTAGCGCGGCTTAGGATTATCTCGTTTCAACTACAATTGTCAATTTGGTTTACAGGTGTATGAAAGATAACACACAAATTTAACGCTGCTTTTATATAAATAATGAGAATAAGCTTTATATATGCCTGATTTCAGACTATTTAACTGGGCGTTATAGCTAACTTAAGTCAATATTCAGAAAATTAATGCGATACAGGTAATAAAACTCGAATATTGAGTTACGAAATAGCCAGTTGCGAATCTTTAGTTACAAATATAAGAACAAAATGTTAAGAATTGATTTTACAACTTCGGGAAATGTATTGGTCAGGAGCGAGATCAAAAAAGCCCCGCAAATGCGAGGCTTTATTAAAGAATGGCGCGCTCGGAAGGATTCGAACCTTCGACCGCCTGGTTCGTAGCCAGGTACTCTATCCAGCTGAGCTACGAGCGCGCAGTATCTGTTTGTGACATCTAAATGCGAAAGAATGGCGCGCTCGGAAGGATTCGAACCTTCGACCGCCTGGTTCGTAGCCAGGTACTCTATCCAGCTGAGCTACGAGCGCGCAGTATCTGTTTTGACATCTAAATGTGAAAGAATGGCGCGCTCGGAAGGATTCGAACCTTCGACCGCCTGGTTCGTAGCCAGGTACTCTATCCAGCTGAGCTACGAGCGCGCAGAAATTCTTTTTTTTAAGAACCTAATAAAGAGAGTAGAAAATGGCGCGCTCGGAAGGATTCGAACCTTCGACCGCCTGGTTCGTAGCCAGGTACTCTATCCAGCTGAGCTACGAGCGCACTTGGGATATTTTCTATAATCTGTTGATTACGTTCTTTCAAATTATGGCGCGCTCGGAAGGATTCGAACCTTCGACCGCCTGGTTCGTAGCCAGGTACTCTATCCAGCTGAGCTACGAGCGCGCAAGGGCGTGAACTATATCACAGTTTCATTATTTTGAAACAAAAAAATGGCCTCAATTGACCACTTTTTTTCAACCTATTGATAAATAGGTTAAATGGCGGTGAGGGAGGGATTCGAACCCTCGATACGGCTACAAACCGTATACTCCCTTAGCAGGGGAGCGCCTTCAGCCTCTCGGCCACCTCACCTTTTTTATAGAATGGCGCGCTCGGAAGGATTCGAACCTTCGACCGCCTGGTTCGTAGCCAGGTACTCTATCCAGCTGAGCTACGAGCGCGTCGTTTCTATAATGCTTGCAAGAAATGGCGGTGAGGGAGGGATTCGAACCCTCGATACGGCTACAAACCGTATACTCCCTTAGCAGGGGAGCGCCTTCAGCCTCTCGGCCACCTCACCATCTTGCGGACGCACATATTACGATTTACCAAAAATATGTCAATGACTTTCTGGCATTAAATCAGTAAAAAATGTGCAATAGAACAGGAATCAACCAAAAGAGTTAAAAATATAATAAAAACCAACTCTTCCGGCTAAAAACCAGACAGATTTTCCAGACAAAAAAGGCCAGTAGTCATTACCAGCCTTTATCAATTATTAGTAGTTCCCTGAACCAGAACTACCTGTGCCCTTCTCGGCCTGTATGCGCATATAAATTTCTTCGCGGTGTACTGACACTTCTTTAGGCGCGTTAACACCTATGCGTACCTGGTTTCCCTTAACACCCAAAACCGTAACGGTAACTTCATCACCAATCATTAATGTTTCGCCAACACGGCGAGTCAAAATCAGCATTCTTCTACTCCTTGAGTAATCTCTGGACTATCTTTTTTTGCTTGTTATCCAACAATAAAAACAAGTTCTTATACTAGCTTTATAGTGTAGTGCATATATCGCTAGATTACTGCGAATTTTTGTTGTTCTTCAAGCGTCTCATTAGCAACAATAAAGGTTTTATGAATCAAATTGGCTGCTCTATCCACTATTTCAGGCTTAAGCAGCAACATTGAATATTGCTGACCAGTCAAAGATGCAAAGATCTCAATCCCGGCTTGTGAAAGCACTTCAGATGAGTGTTCAACAATTCCTTTTGCTTTACTGCCAACACTTGTAAGTGAGCTTACCTTTTCACTATTACGTATCTTTTCACTAAAAACCAGTGTCAACTTATCGAAAGCATCCTGTTGAACAACAACACCTTTCTGATTTGCTTCCTCGATCACACTCCAGACGCGAATACCAAGTAACCGGCACTGTTTGTTCAGAAGTTCCAGATCAGAGTGTTCAACCTGAATAAAGACAAGATCTTTTTGCAATGCAATCCCACAAATACCATGCTGGCAAGCCTGCCCCTTCACCAGAGTTCCAGCATCTTCAGAAAATGAAGAACGAACCCTCAAAGGCACACTGTTCTCTTTTGCATGAGTCACACAAGGTAAGTGTAGTACTTTTGCTCCTTTTCTGGCCATCTCTTCCATATTAGGGAAGTCGATGACATCAAGTTTTCTGGCATCTTTTACAACCCGGGGGTCGCAACTATATACACCATCAACATCGGTAAATATCTGACACTCTTCAGCGTTCAGCGCACCGGCCAGTGCAACCGCTGTTGTATCAGAACCACCACGCCCCAACGTCGTGATATCACCATTTTCTGTGACGCCCTGGAATCCCGCTACAATCACTATCTGATCATCTGAAATAAGATCATGAATCAGGCCGGTTTCAATATGCCTGATACTTGCGTCATTGTGGATACTGTCGGTAAAAATGCCTGCCTGACCACCGGTCAGAGAGGTTGCCGGATAACCCATTTTGTTCAGAGTCATCGCCAGCAAAGCCATGGACACCTGTTCACCCGCTGAGAGCAAAACATCCAGTTCTCTGGCTGCCGGAACCTTATCGACTTCCTTTGCCAGTCCAACCAGACGGTTTGTTTCACCAGACATAGCGGATACCACAACAACCAGATTCTTACCGGACTCTTTTATTTCCACAACTCTTTTTGCAACAGTACTAATTCTTTCTATACTGCCGACAGAAGTACCACCAAATTTCAGTACGTGTAACGGTTTATTCACCAGTCGTCACCTCCCTTGAGAGAGTATCTCTTTTATTTCATGACATTCATATTGAGTCTTTATTCAATAAACTCAATAAGAAATAGAAAAACCAACTAACAAACAGCCAGTTGGTTTATAAAATAACTTCTTCTAATTTAGAAACAGCTTAGCTTAAACGCTCTTCCAGCCATGGCTGAACAGACTTCATAGCATCAGGCAGAGCTTGTACATCTGTACCACCAGCCTGTGCCATATCCGGACGACCGCCGCCTTTACCGCCAACCTGCTGTGCAACAAGGTTAACCAGCTCACCGGCTTTAACCATACCGGTAAGATCCTTAGTTACACCTGCAATCAGGCCAATCTTACCGTTAGCGATATTCGCCAGCATAACAACGCCGCTGCCCATCTGGTTTTTGATGTCATCAACCATAACGCGCAGGTTCTTGTTGTCCGCACCTTCAATAGCGGCGATAAGTACCTTATGGCCACCAATTTCCTGAGCTTTACCCATGATATTGGCACTTTCCGCAGCTGCCATTTTCTCTTTCAGAAGCACAATCTCTTTTTCCAGAGACTTAGCACGCGCAGCTGATTCAGCCAGCTTCTCTTCATACTGAGCCTGTTGAGCTTCAATGGCATCAAGAGCCGCTTCACCTGTTACCGCTTCAATACGGCGGATACCTGCTGCGATACCACCTTCAGAGATGATCTTAAACAGACCGATATCACCGGTGTTGCTTGCGTGGATACCACCACAAAGCTCAGTTGAGAATTCGCCCATAGACAGAACGCGAACTTCATCATCGTACTTCTCACCGAACAGTGCCATAGCACCTTTTGCTTTCGCAGCTTCGATGTCCATCACATTGGTTTCGATTACGTGGTTAACGCGGATCTGCTGGTTAACCATACGCTCTACTTCTTTAATCTCTTCCGGTTTCATTGCTTCTAAGTGAGAGAAGTCAAAACGCAGGTTTTCTGCTTTAACCAGAGAGCCTTTCTGAGCAACATGATCACCAAGCACAGTGCGAAGTGCAGCATGAAGCAGGTGAGTTGCAGAGTGGTTCAGTGTGATAGCAGCGCGACGCTGTGCATCAACAACCGCTGATACTTTATCCGCTTTTGCAAACACGCCTTCAACCAGTTCACCGTGGTGAGCAATGGCATTACCCAGTTTCTGGGTGTCTTCTACTCTGAACAGACCGGCAGAAGTCTTCAGCACACCGGCATCACCACACTGACCACCGGACTCTGCGTAGAAAGGCGTTTCCGTCAGTACAACGATAGCCTTGTCACCTGCTGACAGGTGTTCAACTTCGTTACCTTCAACAAACAGCGCAACAACCTCGGCATCGCCTTCAGTGCCTTCATAACCAAGGAACTCAGTTGACGCATCAACTTTGATAGCTTCGTTGTAGTCAGTGCCGAACTGACCAGCTTCACGTGCACGCTGACGCTGTGCTTCCATCGCCGCTTCAAAACCGGCTTCATCGATAGTGAAGTCACGCTCACGCGCTACATCGTTAGTAAGGTCAGCCGGGAAGCCGTAGGTGTCGTACAGTTTAAATACTGTTTCACCGTCAAGCTCTTTACCTTCAAGGTTATCCAGAGCTTCAGTAAGAATACTCATACCGCGCTCAAGAGTGCGGCCAAAGTTCTCTTCTTCGATGCGAAGGACTTTTTCTACCAGCTCCTGCTGCTTCTTAAGTTCAGCACCTGCTGTGCCCATCACTTGCGCCAGTACACCAACAAGCTTGTAGAAGAATGCACCCTGTGCACCCAGCTTGTTACCATGGCGAACTGCACGGCGGATAATACGGCGAAGTACATAACCACGACCTTCGTTTGAAGGCATAACACCATCAACAATCAGGAATGCACAAGAACGGATGTGGTCAGCCACTACGCGCAGAGACTGGTTAGACAGGTCTTCATGACCGGTAACTTCTGCTGCTGCTTTGATTAGTGTCTGGAAGATATCAATTTCGTAGTTAGAGTGAACGCCCTGCATAATCGCAGCGATACGCTCAATACCCATACCTGTATCTACAGCAGGCTTAGGCAGCGGTTCCATTGTACCGTCAGCGTGACGGTTGAACTGCATAAATACGTTGTTCCAGATTTCGATAAAGCGGTCACCATCTTCTTCAGGCGTACCAGGACGGCCACCCCAGATGTGCTCACCGTGATCGTAGAAGATCTCAGTACAAGGGCCACAAGGACCAGTGTCACCCATCTGCCAGAAGTTATCTGACTCGTAAGCTTTGCCACCTTTCTTGTCACCGATACGGATAATACGGTCAGCCGGAATATTCATTGCTTTATTCCAGATTTCGAACGCCTCGTCATCGGTTTCATAAACGGTAACCAGCAGCTTTTCTGTTGGCAGTTTAAGTACTTCAGTCAGAAACTCCCACGCATACGCGATAGCGTCATCTTTGAAGTAATCACCAAAGCTGAAGTTACCCAGCATTTCAAAGAAAGTGTGGTGACGGGCTGTAAAACCAACGTTTTCAAGGTCGTTGTGCTTACCACCGGCACGCACACAGCGCTGGGCTGTAGTGGCTCGTGTGTAGGCGCGCTTTTCAGCACCCAGGAAGCAATCTTTAAACTGGTTCATACCCGCATTAGTGAACAACAGAGTTGGATCGTTGTGTGGTACTAATGAAGAACTTTCTACAATTTGGTGTCCTTTGCTTTCAAAGAACTCTAGAAACGCACGGCGTATCTCGTCGGTGCTCATGTACATGCGACTTTATCCTGAAACTTTCGAGATGAATTTAGGGCGGGAAATGCCCAAATTAAATTAATGGCGGGTATTGTATACACAAAAGTGTAGGAGCGCGAGTTTTAATCTAAAAGGCTATGGGGTTATGGGGTTATGGGGTTATGGGGTTATGGGGTTATGGGGTTATGGGGTTATGGGGTTATGGGAAGTTAACGACTAAGATGATTCTGTCAAGGCATAGTTAATCTGGTCGAAAGAAAACCCGCGATACTGTAGAAAGCGAACCTGTTTTGCGTACTCTTTTTGATCTGCGGCTTTTATGCCTTTGAATTTTTTATAGGCGGTTTCTTTTGCCAGTTCAAACCAATCTGTTTGTTCGGACTCAAGAGCCTGATTTATCAGCTCTTCCTCAACACGCTTAAAAGAAAGCTCCTGTCGGATCCGGTTCACACCGTGGCCTTTTGAAATATGCTGGCGTACCTGACTTTGTGCATAGCGGAGATCGTTCAGGTAGTTGCTTTCAACACAATATTGAACTGCGTACTCAGCGTCATCTTCCGGGTAGCCTTTGGCTTTTAGCTTTTGCAGGAGCTCATATCGGCCGTGATCGCGGCGGGAAAGGAGGTAGATTGAGGTTTCCAGGGCGGTAAAGGAAGACATAATTAACGAGTAATAGACTGATATTTATACGTAAGCTTAATGGGCAAAGAATGCTCCTCCCCTTAGTCTACAAAGGCCGGATTTGCGAAGAAGTAGCATCGAAGGGGAGGCTGGGAGGGGTTGCTTCTCATGAGGCTAAACTTTTGTGATTTAGCCATATATAGCATAACCAACCCCCTCTAACTCCCCCTTCTATTAGCCTTATCAACCAATTAGGCTTTTTTGCTCAAGGGGGAGAACCGTTCTCTGGTCACTTTAATACTTGTGTATAAAAGTCACCTAAAACTTATTTATTCAGCATCCGCCGGCATTTCTGGCACTGCATCATCTTCTTCAATCGCAGCAGGCGTCAGCAAAAGCTCACGTAGCTTAGTGTCGATCTCAGTTGCAGCTTCAGGGTTCTCACGCATAAATTTACATGCGTTAGCTTTGCCCTGACCAATCTTATCGCCTTTGTAGCTGTACCAGGCACCTGCTTTTTCTACCAGCTTGTGCTTAACACCAAGGTCAATCAGCTCACCTTCGCGGTTAAAGCCCTGACCATACATGATTTGTGTATGAGCTTCTTTAAATGGTGCTGCGATCTTGTTCTTAACCACTTTGATCTTGGTTTCGTTACCAACAACCTCATCACCTTCTTTGATAGCACCGGTACGACGGATATCAAGACGGACAGAAGCGTAGAACTTAAGTGCGTTACCACCGGTAGTGGTTTCCGGGTTACCGAACATCACACCAATTTTCATACGGATCTGGTTGATGAAAATACACATACAGTTAGACTGCTTAAGGTTACCGGTAAGCTTACGCATTGCCTGAGAAAGCATACGCGCCTGGAGGCCCATGTGGCTGTCACCCATCTCGCCTTCGATTTCAGCTTTTGGAGTAAGAGCAGCAACGGAGTCCACTACCAGCACATCTACCGCACCTGAACGAGCCAGCGCATCACAGATTTCCAGCGCCTGTTCACCGGTATCCGGCTGTGAAACCAGAAGATCGTCGATGTTTACGCCAAGTCTTTTCGCGTAAACAGGATCAAGAGCGTGCTCTGCATCCACGAATGCACAGGTTTTACCTGCTTTCTGAGCAGCAGCGATAAGCTCAAGAGTCAGTGTTGTTTTACCAGAACTTTCCGGACCGTAGATTTCAATAATACGACCCATTGGAAGACCACCAGCACCCAGAGCAATATCCAGTGAAAGAGAGCCTGTTGAAATCGTCTCTACATCCATGGTGCGGTTATCACCAAGGCGCATGATAGAACCTTTACCAAATTGTTTTTCAATCTGACCAAGCGCCGCGGCAAGAGCCTTCTGTTTGTTCTCGTCCATTACTTTCTCCACACAAAGTGTTCTTAAACTTTTTTGATTATTATACTGTTGATTCATACAGTGTCTATACCTGTATAAAACTTTTTTCCTTTAATCTCTGCCTCTCTAATTATTTGAGAGCTACCGCAAACTACGCAAATCAAAGACTTGTGGTGTAGTATGAATAAAAAAACAACCGGAAGAAAAAAACAAGATATGGAATTACGTCAGTTAAAAGCAAGCACAGCTACATTTTGTCTCGATATAGATGAGTGGAAAATAGAAGAAAAAGAGTCCTGGGGTGTCTTCAACACCGACGGAGATATCGGCTCCCTGCTTGGTGATCTGCTCTGCAACGAACGCCTCCCCGAATCCGGAGAGATAGAAACCGACGATCTCACAGTGGCTCAGGTCTCGCTTGTAGAGCAACAACGCCTGCTGGAAATCGAACTGGCAAACGATGATACCGACTTTATGGACCGCATCGACACAGGTACCACGGTTTATTCTCTGTTATTTGATTTTTGTAATGATGAACTCCTGACTGAAACCCTGCTTATTGATCTTAACCTGGAGCATCTGCGAGATAGCGGTTTCAGAGAGCTCTCTACCGGGGAAACCAGACGACTCATGCTGGCAAAAGCACTTTGTAAAAGGCCTATGCTTCTTGTTCTGGATGAACCATACGCCGGGCTGGACATTGCTCACAGGAAATCTCTGGCTGAATACCTTGAAAGGATATCTGCGTTTACTCAAATGATAGTTATCGTTTCCCGTGAAGAGGATATGCCCGGCTGGATAAATAAGGTTGCCCTATTTAACAAAGGAAAGCTGGAAGCGACTATGTCCAAGTCCAGCTGGGATGGTCATCCGGTTATCAGTCAGATAAAAGCCCAGTCACTGGAGCAGAGCCAACAGATGCTTGAACTGATTCGTAACCATAAGCATCAGGCAAGATTTGATAACCCTGTATTTCAGCTCACCAACGGCAGAGTCGCTTACACAGAAAAAACCATTTTCACAGACGTAAACTGGCGCATTAACAATAACGAGCACTGGCAGATAAGAGGGCCAAACGGGTGCGGAAAAAGTACCCTGCTTGGCTTAATCTTTGGCGATCACCCTCAATGCTATAGCAATGATATCCAGATATTTGGCCGCCAGAGAGGAAGCGGTGAAACCATCTGGGATATAAAAAAGAATATCGGTATGGTTTCTTCAGCACTTCATCTTCAATACAGGGTTAATTGCAGTGCGCTTGAGGTTATCCTCTCGGGCTTTTACGACTCCATCGGACTTTATGAAAAGCCATCAAAATCTGAAATTCAGTTGGCAAAAGAGTGGCTGGAAATTCTGCATATGAGCCAGTTTACCAATACTTCCTTCAGGCAACTGGAATACGGCCAGCAGCGCTTATTATTGATAGCCAGAGCCATAGTGAAAAGGCCAACCCTGCTGATCCTTGATGAACCTTATCAGGGCCTGGATTTTCTCGGCAGAAGACTGGTTAAGAATACGCTTGAGTTAATTGCTCGTGAACATCTAAACCAGCTTCTGTACGTTTCTCATTATGAGGATGACGCACTGGATAGCATTCACAACTACCTGGACTTTGTCCCGGATAGCGAGGAGAGCGGTTATAAGGCGACAATCACCACACTGGAGCCGGTACCAGCCTCTAATGTAATGACTTTACTTACCCGGCTAAATTCATAAAGGCATAGCAGCCTTAAAAAGAGAGGAGGCCTGATGCCTCCTCTCTGCTGTCCCTGTATGAAATCTAACGCGAATAACTCAAAAAGATAACGTCACAGACCTGACAAAGTTACGACAGTTTTAATTTTTCAATAAGTTAGAGCAACCAGCTTTAAGCTAAGGTTAGCCACACTGAATCCAGTAACGAGCTAGTGGTTCAGGGTACACCCGCCCCACGACGATTTTTTCCAGCTCACCACCATTGGCTTCAATCACTCCGCGGGATGCCAGGTTATCTTCATCAGCAACGATTAATGCCTTTTCAATTCCCAGAGCTTTTGCTTTTGGCAGCACAAGCTTAAGCATCGCGGTACCAAAACCCTGCTCGCGGAAAGAAGGCGCTATGTCATAACCGATATGCCCACCTTCAAGAGATAAATAATCATTATCAATATGATGGCGAACCCGGATTGCACCGATAATATTCTTACTGTCATCAACCAGCCAGAAATGACTGCAAGGAACATAGCCTTGCTGCACATTGATTCCTGCCGCTTCGTCAGTGATTTGCTGAATATAAGCCGCAAAGTTGTCTATTCCGGGCTGATAAAACCCGGAGTTAACTTCATCATTCTTCGCAAAGTCTTCATAGAAGGCTTCAAATTCAGACTTATATTCCAGCGATGGCTCGATAAGTTTCATGCTTCAATTACTCGTAAACAGGTGCGTCGTAATTGTAACCTTCGTCTGAGTATGCAGTCACAATGGCGTCTGCTACCAGTCCGGTTTCTGCTTTAACCTGTGTTTCAAAGAAATCACCAATCTGCTTTCTTCTGCCATGCGCCGCCCATGCATCTGCATCTTCCCAGATTTCATTAAAGACAATCGGGTATTCATTTCTTGTTGCGCTTGGGTGGTCAATCTGACGAGTCACTGTGTACTGAAGGCAGCCTTCTTCACGGTAGGAATCCGGCTCAAGTGCTTTCAGCACCTCAAACAGTTCTGCTTCTTTGCCTTCTTTCGGCTTAAATTGCGCTATAACATAAACACGGCTAGTCATCTCATTTCCTTCTTATTTGATAGGTAATACCAATACCAGTAATTAGCTGTTCAGTGATTGCGCAGGCAAAATTGCTAAGAGCAAGGCAAAATTTGCAGTAACTAGTGGATCTAATTACAAAAATTTTAACGCAGCTATTAGCAATTTTGACCAGCAAGGATGAACAGATAATTGCTGGGATTGGTATAATTACCGGGATATGGTATTTGAACAGCAGAGGAAATAACAGAGAAAGCAAGCAAGTTGTGACTTTAGTGCACAGACAGTGTGCTATTGTGTCCGGGTTACCTAATAACTACGGCTAAGTATGAGTAAAAAAGAGATTCAGGAAATTATTGCCGGATTTACCTCAATAGAGCAGGCGCTGGACTATTTTGAAATTGAGTACGACAGCAAGTTTATTGATGAGTACAGAACTCAACTGGTAAAGCGTTTTAACGGCTACCTGATAATGGAAAAACCGGAGGACTGGTTTGCAGCCCGGCGCTCTCTGAAAAACGCCTATTGCAAGGTTCAGCGCTCTCGCCTGGATAAGCACACTCGCCAGGCGTGCCGGGGGTGTACAACTTGCCAACGGCGTTAAAAGGGTTCAATTCAAAGCATGGCTGTCTCGCAATTGAGCCCTCTTTAAATATTCAGTTGTAAATTTACTGCTCTGAAAGCTCAATATTCAGGTTCTGCAATCGAAACCGCAATGCAGATTCTGAAACATCCAACTTTCGCTTAACAGAATAAAATGAGTATCCAGCATCACGCCATTCTTCAATCAGGTTCTTAGGCATCAGGAGATCAGCTGCAAAAGCATTCGCTTCAGTCTCATGACGTTGCTTGATATTTGGGTTATCGTGTCCCGTTTCAATTGAGCGGTAAGCTTTGTTATCTCCGGTACCATAACCTAAGATTTCTCGGTGCTGATAGAAATGCCCCAGTTCATGAGCAATAGTAAACCTCTGTCGAACCCTTGGATGAATAGCGTTAAAAGCGATACGATATTTGAAATCACTTATACGTTCGATATATCCCGATACACTATCAGGCATTCGCTCAGCAATACACTCAATCCCTAACTGCTTACACAGGGCTTCTACATCAGCCGGGCTATTTTGCTGAAAGTAAGTTAACCAGCCTTTCAATGATTTTGGTTCACTCATAGATGCTCCCCCCAATCTGCTTCATCAACACTCACTTCCGTTCTGTCTGGCTGTCCATCAGACAATGTATCTCTAATTGCCTCATCAACTTTCATCATAACTATATTTCTGGCATCTCTGTCAATAAAGGCTTTAATCTCTTCAGTCGCGACCTTTTCAGCTATAAGCTCAGACTTTTCTTTAATACTCAAAAAAACAAATATGGCCGACAAACCTACTATAACACCAAGCAAAGCGAGGCACACGCTAACAAAGTCTAATCTACCGAGTTGATATGCCATGGACACGCTATCACACGCCTCCACATTTTTGGAACAAAACTCTCCAACTTTACTTAAGTCGTATGCAAAATAATCACTGATGAAAAAGTACGTTATGATCAGCAAACATACTGAAATAATGAAGAAAAAACATAACAGTGCTTTTTGATAACTTGTCATCTTTGTCCCACTATCAAAAAATTCGCACTCTTATATCACATAAGCGAGATTAAAGCCATGCTCATTTATACAGTATGCAACCCGTCGCAACCGTATTCTGTTATTTATCAAGACTTATTTCATTCTCCTCACACCAGAGCTCCAAAGCTTCCCTAAGAGCTTTATCCTGATAGGCATGCCACTCTTGTATTTTTCCCAGTTCATCGATTCTGCCCCTGAGCTTTGAGAATGCACCAGGCTGAGAAAAATATGAATAAATTAGCTCGTACTCTTCCGGGATGACCTCACTAGTACCTAAACACAGAAGTTATGATCGATTGAATTTAGTACACCAAGGTGGTGTCTCACCTCTTTGGTGCACTAAAGCTGCATAATTAAATAACCGGTATCTGGGAGTCAGGCAAAGTCACCCGAATACTTCGCGGTTTACGCGGCTGTTTTTCAATAAGTCCTTTTTTCTCCAGATTTTTAATCATCTGATTAACAGTGGGAGCGGTTACTTTAAAGTAGTGCTCCATTTCGGCGTAAGCCGGGGGAAAACCACGCATCTTGGTGTATTGATGAATAAAAGCCAGATATTGACCTTGTTTCTCCGTGTACGGAATATCCGGCGGCTCCGGTAGCGATAACAATAGTTCAGCTGGAACATTAACAAAGAGACTTCGGGCAACACCGGGGGACTTAATTATCCACTTTTTCTTTTCTAGGTTTTTTATCATTTGATTCACTGTAGGGGCGGTGACTTTGAAGTAAGCCTGGATATCAGCGAAGGCTGGCGGGATCCCTCTCAATCGTGTGTATTCGAGAATATAAGTCAGATATTTTCGCTCTTTTTCCGTAAATGCGTAATTTTCAGGGTCAGGGATCGACACAGCAAGCCTTTTGTGATCAAGTATGGTGGTTATCAATACCGAGATTGTGCCATGAATGTCAAATACGTTGTAGAGCTGAGTAATGAAGAACGAGATACGTTAATAAAACTCACGTCAAAAGGTAAGGAAAGCGCCAGAAAACTCAAAAGAGCCCAACTGTTATTACTTGCCGATGACGGCAAGCAAGACAAAGACATTGTCGAACTGCTTCATATCAGTACATCAACCATTTACCGGACCAAGAAACGATTTGTCGAAGAGGGTTTGCCTGAAGCTTTGAATGAAGGAAGAAGAACAGGTTGCCCGCGCAAGCTCGATGCTGTCAGTGATGCATTGTTGACGGCCATTGCCTGTAGTGAGCCACCAGAAGGTTGTGGCCGGTGGACATTAAACCTAATCGCCGATGAATTTATGGCCTTGGTGGAAGGAGAATCGATATCAGTTGAGACGATTCGAAGGCAGCTCAAGAGCAACGATTTGAAACCCTGGCAGAAAAAGATGTGGTGCGTTGGTGATATGAATGCCGAATATATTGCCCGCATGGAGCATGTGCTTGACTTGTACAGTCGTCCAGCTATTCCCGATGAACCACTAATCAACTTTGATGAGGCGATGAAACAATTGGTGGCAGATATTAAGCCATCAACTCAGGCTAAGTCAGGGCAACCTCCGAGAGAAGACTATGAATACAAGCGAGTGGCGGTGGCTAATCTGTTCATGTTTTATGACTGTCACCGAGGGTGGAGAAAAGTCAAAGAAACAGAAAATAAAAAGGCTGAGGACTTTGCACAATGTATGAAGGAGTTGGTGGATATCCACTACCCTGAAGCTAAGAAAATTCATGTCGTGATGGACAACTTTGGCACGCATACAGAGGCTTCACTCTATAAGGCATTTGAACCAGCAGAGGCCCGGAGGCTTCTGAGCCAATTGGAATTTCACTATACCCCTAAGCATGCCAGTTGGCTGAATAAAGTGGAAATTGAAATAGGGGTCATGAACAGACAATGTCTGAATCAAAGGATCCCGACATGGGAGAAATTACGCAATGAACTGGATGCGTGGGAAACGCGAAGGAATCAGGAAAAAGCTTCTATCAACTGGCAGTTTGACATAGAAGCAGCACGAGAAAAGTTCACCAAAGCCTACGCCAAACTACGAAAGAAATAGCGTAGGCTCAATATGTCAGAACTTATGTGTCGGAGTACTAGCAAACTTAAGCGCCACAGAGCGGCCAAGATCCAAGTCTGTTTTTGAGGGCACTTCAATATAACGATCATTTACATATAGATCTTCGGGTGGTTCTTCCTCAACACATTCTCCGGCCAGGTAAACTCGCCCCTTCTCTTTATCCACAAACGCTTCCGCAGTAATACTTGGAGGCCCTGACACAAACTCAACCGCCATTTCCAAATCACTAAGGCTAACCTTCACAATAATTCTCCTCTATTCAAATAAGCTAGATCATCATTAGGCAACAGGCCTGGAAATATGCTAGCTACGATTTATATTTCTTAGCTCGAAATCAATGTAACTAATACCAATACCAGTAATTAAGATCAAAAAAGGGAGAAGACCTACGCCTTCTCCCTTCCAGTTTTATTTCAGCAAATCGTAATACGATTACGACTGAGCTTTCACCTTAGCATGCAACTCCTGAACAGAAGTTACTGAGCTGCGTGCGTCAGCAGTGTGGCCCATACAGGTTGCGAACGCTGCGTTTAGCGTTGTTGTATAGTTCACTTTTTCTGCCAGTGCGCCACGGCGAAGGACTTTTGAGTCTTCAATTGCCTGACGGCCAGCTGCTGTGTTGATGATGTAGGTGTACTCATTGTTCTTGATACGGTCAAGAATATGAGGACGACCTTCGTGTACCTTGTTTACAAGACGAGGGTTAATGCCCGCTTCACCAAGTACAACGGCAGTGCCGTGCGTTGCATCCAACTGGTAACCCAGTTTAACCAGCTTAGAAGCCAGATCCACAACACGCTGTTTGTCATCGCTGCGAACAGAAATCAGAGCACGGCCACCTTCTGGGTAAACATTGCCACAACCCAGCTCTGCTTTCGCGTAAGCTTCAGCAAACGATGCACCAACACCCATAACCTCACCGGTTGAGCGCATTTCAGGGCCAAGCAATGGGTCAACGCCAGGGAACTTGTTAAACGGCAGAACCACTTCCTTAACAGAGTAATAAGGAGGGATAATCTCTTTAGTGAAGTTCTGAGACTCAAGAGACTGACCAGCCATAACACGCGCAGCGATCTTGGCCAGAGGAGCACCTGTTGCTTTAGAAACAAATGGCACGGTACGCGCAGCACGAGGGTTAACCTCAATCAGGTAAACTTCGTTATCTTTAACCGCAAACTGCGTATTCATCAGGCCGCGCACACCCAGCTCAAATGCCAGCTTCTCAACCTGCTCACGCATCACATCCTGGATCTCTTTGCTTAGCGTGTAAGCCGGTAGCGAACATGCAGAGTCACCTGAGTGAACACCCGCCTGCTCAATGTGCTCCATGATACCGCCGATAACTACGCGCTCACCGTCACAGATAGCATCGATATCCACTTCCGTTGCGTTATCAAGGAAACGGTCCAGAAGAACCGGAGATTCGTTTGATACGCTAACTGCTTCGTTAAAGTAGCGACGCAGGTCAGACTCATCGTATACGATTTCCATCGCTCGACCACCCAGAACGTAAGAAGGACGTACCACCAGCGGGAAGCCAATCTCTTTAGATTTCTCTACTGCCTGCTCAAGTGCCGTTACTGTTGCGTTAGCCGGCTGAAGAAGGCCAAGACGCTCAACAGCAGCCTGGAAGCGTTCACGGTCTTCCGCACGGTCGATAGCATCCGGGCTTGTACCGATAATCGGCACGCCAGCTGCTTCAAGGGCGCGAGCCAGTTTCAGCGGAGTCTGGCCACCGTACTGAACGATAACGCCTTTTGGCTTTTCAACGCGTACAATCGAAAGTACATCTTCAAGCGTTACCGGCTCGAAGTACAGACGGTCTGAAGTATCGTAGTCAGTAGATACGGTTTCAGGGTTACAGTTAACCATAATGGTTTCGTAACCGTCTTCACGCAGCGCAAGTGATGCGTGTACACAGCAGTAGTCAAATTCGATACCCTGACCGATACGGTTTGGACCACCGCCCAGAACCATGATCTTGTCTTTGTCTGTCGGGTTCGCTTCACACTCTTCATCATAAGATGAGTACATGTAAGCCGTATCAGAAGAGAACTCAGCCGCACAGGTATCTACTCGCTTGTAAACCGGATAGATTTCAAACTGGTCACGCAGACGGCGAATTTCGCTCTCTGCAACACCCAGAAGGTCAGACAGACGCGCATCAGAGAAGCCTTTACGCTTCAGCTTGCGAAGTACATCTTTATTCAGACCGGCAAAACCGCCAGCTTTTACTTCTTCTTCCAGCTTAATCAACTCTTCAATCTGAACCAGGAACCAGCGGTCAATCTGAGTCAGGTTAAATACGCCATCTACAGACATACCAGCACGGAATGCATCTGCGATATACCAGATACGCTCAGCACCAGCATCTTTTAGCTCATGGCGAATCTTAGTCAGTGCATCCGGCGCATCAAGGTCAACCATAGGGTCGAAGCCGTTAGCACCAACCTCAAGACCACGAAGAGCTTTGTGCAGAGATTCCTGCTGGTTACGGCCGATAGCCATAACCTCACCCACTGACTTCATCTGAGTTGTCAGACGGTCATTAGCGCCAGCGAATTTCTCGAAGTTAAAGCGAGGGATCTTAGTTACTACGTAGTCGATAGTAGGTTCAAATGATGCCGGCGTTGCACCACCTGTGATGTCGTTCATCAGCTCATCAAGTGTGAAACCAACAGCCAGTTTTGCTGCAATTTTTGCAATCGGGAAGCCAGTCGCTTTAGATGCAAGAGCAGAAGAGCGCGATACACGCGGGTTCATCTCGATGATAACCATACGGCCATCTTTCGGGTTGATACCAAACTGTACGTTTGAACCACCTGTTTCTACACCGATTTCACGCAGTACCGCCAGAGAAGCGTTACGCATCAGCTGGTACTCTTTATCAGTCAGAGTCTGAGCCGGAGCTACCGTGATTGAGTCACCGGTGTGGATACCCATTGGGTCAAAGTTTTCGATGGAACATACGATGATACAGTTGTCCGCTTTGTCGCGAACCACTTCCATCTCGTACTCTTTCCAGCCGATAAGAGATTCATCGATAAGAAGTTCGTTAGTCGGAGAAAGATCCAGACCACGGCGACAGATCTCTTCGAACTCTTCTTTGTTATAAGCGATACCGCCACCGGTACCACCCATAGTAAATGAAGGACGGATAATACATGGGAAGCCGACCATATCCAGCACTTTATAAGCTTCTTCCATGCTTTTCGCTGTATCTGCGCGCGGACACTCAAGGCCGATAGACTTCATTGCCTTGTCAAAACGGGAGCGATCTTCTGCCTTATCGATGGCATCTGCTGTCGCACCAATCATTTCAACGCCGAATTCTTCCAGTACACCTTCACGCTCAAGATCAAGCGCACAGTTCAGTGCAGTCTGACCACCCATTGTTGGCAAAACTGCGTCCGGACGCTCTTTTTCGATGATCTTACGTACCACTTCCCAGTTGATCGGCTCAATATAAGTCGCATCGGCCATTTCCGGGTCAGTCATAATGGTCGCTGGGTTTGAGTTTACAAGAATAACTCGGTAACCCTCTTCGCGAAGCGCTTTACACGCCTGCGCACCAGAGTAGTCAAACTCACATGCCTGACCGATTACAATCGGGCCAGCACCCAGAATCAGAATACTTTTAATGTCATTACGTTTTGGCATTCTCTACTACCCCAATTAAGCTTTGTGCTGTTGAATCAATTCAATAAAGTGGTCAAATAGTGGTGCTGCATCGTGCGGACCAGGGCTTGCTTCAGGGTGCCCCTGGAAGCTGAATGCAGGCTTATCTGTACGGTGAATACCCTGCAAAGAGCCGTCGAACAGCGATTTGTGTGTCGCTTTCAGGTTCTCTGGCAAAGTTTCTTCGTCTGCTGCGAAACCGTGGTTCTGAGAAGTAATCATTACTACGTCACGATCCAGGTCTTTAACCGGGTGGTTAGCACCGTGGTGACCAAACTTCATTTTCACAGTCTGCGCACCAGAAGCCAGTGCCAGAATCTGGTGACCAAGGCAGATACCGAAAATCGGCAGGCCTTTATCAAGGAATACTTTTGTCGCTTCAATCGCGTATGTACATGGTTCCGGGTCACCCGGGCCGTTTGAAAGGAAAACACCATCCGGGTTCATCGCCAGTACTTCTTCTGCCGGAGTCTGAGCAGGAACAACCGTCAGACGGCAGCCTCTGTCCACCAGCATGCGCAGGATATTGCGCTTAGCACCGAAATCGTAAGCCACTACATGGAATGGCAGTTCACTGTCATCTTTCGCTTCAGGCAGACCACCTTCCAGCGTCCATGACCCCTGCTTCCAGGGATAAGCTTCTTTCGTTGTTACTTCTTTCGCTAAGTCCATACCCTTAAGGCCCGGGAACTCTTTTGCTTTCGCCAGAGCCAGCGCTTCATCAATGTTGCTTCCTGCAACGATACAACCATTCTGAGCACCTTTTTCGCGCAGAATACGCGTCAGCTTACGGGTATCAATATCCGCGATGCCGACAATGTTCTGCGACTTAAGGTAATCAGAAAGAGACTGTTCATTACGGAAGTTAGAAGCGATAAGAGGAAGATCGCGAATCACAAGGCCTTGTGCATGAATAGAAGAAGATTCTTCATCTTCGGAATTGGTTCCGGTATTGCCTATGTGAGGATAAGTAAGGGTAACAATCTGTTGTGAATAGGAAGGATCAGTGAGGATTTCTTGGTACCCCGTCATCGAGGTGTTAAAAACGACTTCACCAACGGCGCTGCCGTCCGCACCAATGGACACTCCGTTGAATACTGTCCCGTCTTCCAGGACAAGCAATGCTGACTTACTCAAGACAACCTCCAGAATAAAAATGCATAAAATGTGTATTTTTTTGCAATTCTACCTTCCTTTCTATCAGAAAGAAATGGCTAAGTAGAATTTAGACAAATTGGCGGTATTCTAGGGACGAGTGTGATTTGTGTCAATATAACTAGCCAATAAAATTAATATTTATATCGACATTAAGCAACTTTTTCACTCTAACAGCTAAAAACAACAAGAAACCTCATCTAAAAACACCACTTTCATCAAATAACTTGTAGAGCACATCAATTGGCGTTCACTTATTAATCAGCGAAACTTTAGCCAAGCACGCAAACGTTAACTACTATACAAAAACAATACTTTTATCGAAATCCAGCCCAAAAACCACCGAAACAGCACAAAAACTCAAGACAAACCAATAAAAACAGGCTGAATCATGCCAGATAATTAATAGGAAGATAGGAGGGAATACGGTATGCGTCAAGAATTCTTGACGCATAAATATGTAAAAACGGGAAATTATTTTAAAAGAAGGGAAAACTAGATAACATCCAGACCAAGAACTTCGGTCATAGTATAAAATCCGGCTGGTTTATCATTCAGCCATACCGCCGCTTTTACTGCGCCGTTGGCAAATGTCATTCTGTCAGTCGCCTTGTGAGTGATCTCCACGCGCTCACCAATATCGGCAAACATTGCGGTGTGCTCACCGATGATGTCACCGGCACGAATAGTAGCAAAACCAATTTCATCACGGGTACGCTCACCGGTAATACCTTCACGCGCATATACCGCCACATCGTTAAGCTCATTACCCATAGCGCCCGCGATGGCTTCGCCCATACCAATTGCAGTACCTGACGGAGCATCAACCTTATGTCTGTGATGCGCTTCTACAATCTCGATATCGCAGTAGTCACCCATTACCTTGGCCGCTTTCTCCAGCAGTTTAAATACCAGGTTCACACCCACGCTGTAGTTTGGTGCCATAACCACAGGTACCACTTTCGCCGCTTCATCGATCTGCTGTTTCTCTTCTTCGGTAAAGCCTGTTGTACCGATCACGATCTTTTTCTGATGCTGCTTACAAAGCTCCAGATTAGCCAGAGTACTCTGAGGGGCTGTAAAGTCGATGATGACATCAAAATCCGCCACGCACTTTTCCAGGCTATCGATCAGAGAAACCTCAAAACGGCCTTCACCACATAACTCGCCAATATCCACACCGATAAGCGAAGACTCCGGTCGCTCCGAACCTGCACCTACTTTTGCATCTGCACTGTTACTTGTCGCTTTTACCAGGTTACGGCCCATTCGGCCTGCAGCTCCTGCAATCGCAATTCTTACCATTGCGTTTTTCTCCATTCTTTTTTAGGGGAAGTTCATTCCCCTAACTTAATAAAAAAGGTGAGACGCGTAAACATCTCACCTTAGTTTTAATCATATTATCTGAAGAATTAACCAAATTCTTTTATCACACGCTCCAGAACCGGGATATTCGCTTCCGGAAAATCGTATTCTCTTATCTGAGGTATCTCCACCCACTCACCTCTCTGGCCTTCTTTGCCGTAAGGTTTGTTATCAAACTCAGAGACGATAAAAAAATCGAACTTAAGTGATTTTTCCGGGTAGTCATGAGTCAGCTTTTCAAAGTGCTCAAACCCGGTCACTTCAATGCCCACTTCTTCAAACAGTTCCCTGACGATGGCATCTTCTGCAGTTTCACCAAGCTCCACCTTACCGCCCGGAAACTCCCAAAGGCCACCTTTATGGGCTTTATCCGGCCGCTTGGTAATAAAAACCTTATCCTGCTGCGGATTTAAGATTACTGCTGCTGCGATATGAAGGCGTTTCATTTCTATATCTCTTTATTCTACGATGCTCAGGTTCTCTATATGGTTGCGCCGGAGCCTAACTAGCCAGTTAAGTGTACTTGATGGAGCAAATATACTTGTCCAAGGATGGACAAGTTTAAGCGCACATGGATGTCTTGAGCGTTTTGCGGAATCAAGTGCGCTTAGCTGGCTCACCAGAGGACTATCAAGTTCTCACAAAAAAGCCCATTAGCAATCAATACTAACAGGCTTCTATTAAGTTTGAACGGTATAAGTAATTAGCTCAATTTACCGTGGCACTGCTTATACTTCTTACCTGAACCACACGGGCAAGGGTCGTTACGGCCAATCTTCTGACCTTCACGAACAACCGGCTTCTGCGGAGCATTCGCTTCATCTTCATCAGCCAGCTGGTTTTCAGCCTGCTGGTGATTGAACTGCTGACGGCGAGCCGCTTCTTCAGCCTGCGCTCTGCGCTGTTCTTCCATACGCTCAACCTCTTCCTGCTGCTGAACGCGAACCTTACTCAGGATCTGAATCACCTCAAACTTCAGAGTTTCAAGCAGATTCTCAAACAGCTCGAAAGATTCACGCTTGTACTCCTGCTTAGGGTTCTTCTGAGCGTAACCACGAAGGTGGATGCCCTGACGAAGGTGGTCCATTGCAGCAAGGTGCTCTTTCCAGAGATTATCAAGCGTTTGCAGCATAACAGACTTCTCAAAGTTACGAAGAACCTGTTCACCCACAATCTCTTCTTTACCTTTGTAAACCTCAACCGCGCTTTCAAGGATCTTCTCTCGAAGTGCTTCTTCATAAAGCTTATCGTCGTCATCCAGCCACTTCTGAATTGTTAGCTCGAGATCGAAGTCCTTCTTCAAACGCTGTTCCAGACCTTCGATATCCCACATATCATCCAGAGACTGAGGCGGAATATATTCATTGATAACTGATTCGAATACATCTTCACGGTTATGAACAATCATTTCGCTGATATCGTCAACACTCATCAGTTCGTCACGTAGTTCATAAACTACCTTACGCTGATCGTTTGCAACATCATCGTACTCAAGAAGCTGCTTACGGATATCGAAGTTACGGCCTTCAACCTTACGCTGTGCCTTTTCGATAGAGCGTGAAAGCATCTTACTTTCAATCGCTTCACCCTCATCCATACCGCTCTGGATAAGACCAGCCATACGGTCAGACGTAAAGATACGCAACAGTGAATCTTCCATAGACAGGTAAAAACGGGATGAACCAGCATCACCCTGACGACCGGAACGGCCACGCAGCTGGTTATCAATACGGCGTGATTCGTGACGCTCAGTACCGATAATGTGCAGACCACCAGATTCCAGTACCGCATTGTGACGAACCTGCCACTCATCTTTGATCTTCGCGATCTGATCTTCTGTCGGGTTTTCCAGCTTAGCGATCTCTGCCTGCCAGCTACCACCCAGCACGATATCCGTACCACGGCCCGCCATGTTAGTTGCGATAGTTACCACCGCAGGTGCACCGGCAAATGCAACAATGTCCGCTTCCTGCTCGTGGAATTTCGCATTCAGTACGTTGTGCTTGATCTTCGCTTTCTTAAGCGCGTTAGAAAGCAGCTCAGATTTTTCGATGGAAACCGTACCAACCAGAATCGGCTGGCCTTTCGCAACGCGATCTTTGATATCTTCAATGATGGCGTTGAATTTTTCAGCTTCAGTACGGTATACCACATCCGCCATATCATCACGGATCATTGGTTTATTGGTTGGGATTACCACTGTCTCCAGACCATAGATTGACTGGAATTCAAATGCTTCGGTATCCGCAGTACCTGTCATACCGGACAGTTTTTCGTATAGGCGGAAGTAGTTCTGGAAGGTAATCGATGCCAGAGTCTGGTTTTCATTCTGGATCTTAACGCCTTCTTTGGCTTCAACAGCCTGGTGCAGACCTTCTGACCAGCGACGACCCGGCATAGTACGGCCAGTGTGCTCATCAACGATGATGACTTCATCATCTTTAACGATGTAATCCACATCTTTTTCAAACAGGACATGTGCGCGAAGTGCTGCGTTAACATGGTGAAGCAGACTGATGTTTGTTGGTGAGTACAGAGTGTCACCCTCTTCCATCAGGCCGTTTTTCACCATCAGCTCTTCAACAAACTCCTGACCGGTTTCTGTCAGGTGAACCTGCTTGGATTTTTCATCAACTGTGTAGTGACCGTCGCCACGGTACTCTTCAGTATCTTCCTGCTCCTGCTGTTCAAGGCTAGGGATCAGCGCATTGATACGGGTATACAGCTCAGAACTGTCTTCAGCCGGACCGGAAATAATCAGCGGTGTACGGGCTTCATCGATAAGGATGGAGTCAACTTCATCGACTACGGCAAAGAAACGCTCGCGCTGAACGCGGTCTTCATTTCTGAACGCCATGTTGTCACGAAGGTAATCGAAACCGAACTCGTTGTTTGTACCGTACAGAACATCACAGGCATAAGCCGCTTGTTTCTCTGGCTGTGGCATATTTGGTACGTTAACGCCAACCGTCATACCAAGGAATTCAAATAGTGCGCGGTTAGTTTCTGCGTCACGCTTAGCCAGGTAGTCGTTCACGGTTACAATGTGCACGCCTTTACCCGGAAGTGCATTCAGGTAAGCAGGAAGGGTTGCTGTCAGGGTTTTACCTTCACCGGTACGCATCTCTGCAATCTGACCTGCGTTCAGCACCATACCACCAACCAGCTGCACGTCGAAGTGGCGCATGCCGAACACACGCTTAGATGCTTCGCGTACTGTCGCAAAAGCTTCTGGCAATAGTTGATCAAGAGTTTCGCCTTTTTCTAAACGCTCACGAAACTCAACCGTTTTCGCTTTCAGCTCGTCATCAGAAAGCGCTTCAAATTCCGGCTCATAGTTGTTGATCTGTTTTACAATTTTTCTTAATCGTCGCAGAGTTCTGTCATTGCGACTGCCAATTACCTTTGTCAGCAGCTGAGTTATCATTTGTTGTGAATCTCTTGTTGTTCAGCTAACACCGCTTGGTTAGCCATAAAAAAATGCTATCAGTCTCTATCAGTTCCAAACTAAGAACACTGAGAAATAAATCCTGTGATTCTGATATTGAGGTGAAACCCAGAGTTTTCAAGCTATAGCAAAAAATAATGCCACATATATTAAGGGATTCTTCTGGTCCCGACCATTAGGAGTAGCATTAGTTTGAGCAGCTTTGAAAAAAAAGGCGTTTCTGACTAAATAGCGAACAGCTTTGACCAAAGCTTTGCACCAATAGTAAGCAATGCTTGTTACAAGAAGATGCGCCAGATACTAGCACGGCGGGAAATTGCCGCGTGGGAAGTTGGGGTGGAGATACAAAAAAGCCAGGCGATCGCCTGGCTTTTCTTAAAATCTTTAGCTAATTACGCAAGAACCATATTTGGCTCAGCAAAGGCTACCGGTGAACCCACTTCTTCTTCGAAGGTTGCCCATTCCCAGGCTTCCTGATCCGCCATAACCGCTCTTAGCAGTTTGTTGTTCAGGCCGTGACCTGATTTATACGCACGAAGTTCACCAACAATGCTGTGGCCGCCCATGTAAAGGTCACCAATGGCATCCAGAACCTTGTGAGTTACAAACTCATTATCAAAACGAAGACCTTCTTCGTTTAGAATGCGGTACTCGTCAAGAACGATAGCACAGTCAAAGCTGCCGCCAAGGCAAAGGTTTTGTGACTGAAGATATTCAATATCGCGCATAAAGCCGAAAGTACGGGCGCGGGAGATATCTTTCACAAACGCGTTTGAAGAGAAGTCAAACAGCATGTGCTGCTCATCCGCTTCAATAGCCGGGTGATCAAATTCGATTTCAAAGTCCATACGGAAACCGTTATAAGGAACCAGCTCGGCCCACTTATCACCATCTTCAACACGCACAGGCTTTTTAATGCGAATAAACCTTTTCGGCATATTCAGAACTTCAATACCAGCAGACTGGATCAGATAAACAAAAGGACTGGCACTTCCGTCCATGATAGGAATCTCAGGTGCATCAACTTCAACGATAACGTTATCGATACCCATGCCTGCAAGTGCAGCATTCAGGTGCTCTACCGTTGAAATTCTGACGCCATCATCGTTAACCAATGCTGTACATAGCATGGTGTCGCGAACTGAATCAGGATCTGCCGGAAAATCGACAGGTGTCTCCAGGTCGGTACGACGATATACAATCCCTGTATTTGCAGCGGCTGGACGTAAGGTAAGCGTAACTTTACGCCCAGAGTGTAAACCTACCCCGGTCGTTTTTACGATTTCCTTCAGAGTTCGTTGTCTGATCATCAGCTTGCCTCTAGTTAAGTGCTACAAATCACGGTCGATCATGTAATCGACCGCGAATACTATCACAAATTTGAAGTCTGTCAAATTTGCTGGCTTTTTCATCACCCAAGAGACAAGTATCTAAACTTAACTTAGTCTGCTTGGCGACGTAAAAACGCCGGTATATCCAGGTAGTCGCTTTCCCTTTCAGCCTCTGCTGCCGCCTTTGGTGCGCTGTTTGAAACAGCGGCCTGAGACGTAGCTGCAGGTTGCGGTTTTACCTCTGTTTTATTATGCAAAGGCTGTGCCGCTTTTTCCTCTACTTTTGCCGCTGCAGGTTGAGCTGCAGTTGGCGCTGGTTTTGGCTTAGCTGCTGAACCAGTTACCAGAGTCATCTCTGGTTTCTTATCGTTTCCTATGCCTGTTGCAACAACAGTTACACGGAATTCATCCGACATATCCGGGTCTAGTGACGTACCGATAACCACTGTCGCGTTATCAGATGCAAATGCTTTAACTGTATTACCAACCGTTTCAAACTCGTCAAGACGCATGTCCAAACCAGCGGTAATGTTAACAAGCACGCCACGAGCACCTGCCAAATCGATATCTTCAAGAAGTGGAGAAGAAATCGCTGCTTCTGCAGCCTCTTCCGCACGTTCTTCGCCTTTCGCTACACCGCTACCCATCATTGCATGACCCATCTCTGACATCACTGTACGTACGTCAGCAAAGTCCACGTTGATCATACCCGGGCGAGTGATTAGCTCAGCAATACCCTGTACTGCATTTTTTAGCACATCGTTCGCGTAACCAAAAGCCTCTAGCAGGGTTACACTACGACCATAGACCTTAAGTAATTTCTCATTTGGAATGGTGATCAAAGAATCGACATGTTTAGATAACTCTTCGATACCCTGTTCAGCAAAAGCTAAGCGCTTTTTGCCTTCAAATCCAAATGGCTTAGTTACTACGGCAACAGTAAGGATATTTAGTTCCTTAGCAACTTCAGCAATAACAGGAGCTGCACCTGTACCGGTACCGCCGCCCATACCGGCAGCGATAAATACCATATCGGCACCAGCCAGTACTTCTTTAAGTTTTTCTTGATCTTCGAGAGCTGAGTCACGTCCTACCTGAGGATTCGCACCTGCTCCAAGACCTTTGGTGATATCTCCACCAATCTGGATCACTGAGCTCACTGACGCTTTGCGAAGTGCTTGCGCATCCGTATTTACGCTAATAAATTCAACGCCTTCGATGGATTCACGAACCATATGTTCTACTGCGTTACCGCCACCACCACCTACGCCAACGACTTTAATTACCGCATCGTCTGACATTTCCATCATCGGTTCAAACATGTGTTATCTCCGTTTTTCCTGCTCTCAGGTTAAAACTCTTTCTGTATCCAATTACGCATTTTACTAAATATTCCGGTGAATGAGGAACTCTTAGGCTCATTATATTCACCCTCGTCATTAAACTGACTGTCTTTTGCGTAATGGAGCAAACCAACCGCCGTAGAATGATACGGCTCTTTTACATAATCTGTAAGCCCTTTTACTTCAAGTGGCTTACCAATTCTTACTCTGTTTGCGCCAAACACACGTTCAGCGCACTCAACCATTCCTTCAATCTGCGAAGCACCGCCAGTCAGAACAATACCCGCCGCTAAGTGTGGCTTGATACCTTCTTCTCTGAGCTTCGCCTGTACCGAATTTACCGATTGATTGATAAAGCCCATCAGCTCTGCATAACGGGCTTCAATAACGCCAGCTAATTCCTGGCGTTTCAGCGTTCTTGATGGTCTGCCACCTACACTAGGTACGTTAACAGTATCATCCTTACTAACCAGTTCGCTCAGCGCACAGCCAAAACGAACTTTAATATCTTCTGCATCATTAACCGGTGTACCAAAAGCAAAAGCAATATCACTGGTCACCGCGTTACCTGCATATGAGAATACCTCTGTATGTCTTAATGCGCCACCGGTCCAGACGGAAACATCCATAGTACCGGCACCGATATCAACCACACAGACACCAAGCTCTCGTTCATCCTCAGTGATAACCGCATTACTTGCAGCCAGACCGGAAAATACCAGTTGCTCCACATGCAGGTCGCAACGTTCAACAGCCTTGATGATGTTTCTTGCCATATCGCTATGACAGGTAATCAGATGGACACTCACTTCCATCCGTACACCAGACAAACCAAGAGGGTTTTTGATTCCTTCCTGATAATCTATAGTAAATTCCTGAGGAATGACATGCAGTATACGCTGTTCATCACTGATTTTTACAGATTTCGCCGTATGAATAGCCCGATCCATATCGTCCTGAGACACCTCTTCATCAGAGATAGTGCCCATGCCTTTTTCAATACGGCTGGCGATATGTCTTCCTGATAATGAAATAAAGACATTGCTGATCTTGCATTCGGCCATCATCTCAGCCTGACCAACAGCAACCTGAATCGACTTTACAACTGATTCCAGGTCATTAACGCCGCCTTTATCCATTCCTCTGGACTGACTGGAGCCAGTACCAAGAATGTTAATCTGACCATCTGGTAGTATTTCACCCACTAAGGCTGAAATGGTTGCAGTGCCTATATCAAGACCGACAAAGATGTTATCGTCAGCGATCTTAGTCATCCGTACTCTCTTGTGCTAAATCATCTTCCGGAAACCAGCCTACAGCTGCACCGGTATCATACCGCAGGTCAATATAGCTTACTTTCGCAGCCTTATTCCCTAATCTGTTATACAGAGAAATAAATCTATCTAATCTCTCATCTAATGACTCTTTTCCAAGCTCAAGCCGGATACCGTTATCCAGTATCATCTGCCAGGCTCTTCTGTCATTAAGAACAACGGAAGTCAGAGACAAACCCAATTGAGAAAAAAGAGGCTCTACTTTTCTCCAGGTTTGTAAAACTTTATGTTCGCTGCCAGCAGGACCATAGAGTTTAATCCGTTCTTCTTTTAGCTGACCCACATCTGCATCAAAAACATCGCCGGTTTCATTTAATAATGAATTTCCGTTCCAGATAGCCGACGCTTTGTGTTCAACTAAATAGACTTTAATAATATCGGGCCACTGCTTACGTATTGACGCCCTGGCAACCCAGGGAAGCCCGGTAATCGCAGTTTGTAACTCGTTGACATCCTGAGACATAAAGGTACCCAGATTATCCAGGCTACCCAGTGCATGCTGCACGTCCCCAGAAGAGATGTATTCAAGCTCTCCCTGCAATACGATTTTAGACAGCGGCAGACGCTCTGTATCGAGCATCCAGCTAACAGTGGTGTACAACAAAGTGCCGACAGAAAGCAAAACTAACAAAAGAAAAGCACAGCCCAGGGCATGCTCCTCTATTACTCGTTTTATATGACCGAAATCACCAGCACCAACTGCATTATTCATCTATTCGATATCGTTACTTTAATTTGCCCGGTATTCCTTCCAAAAATTAAGCAAATAAAGTTTATGGCTTAACCAAGGAATTATACAAAGCATACGCAAACTATCTACCCCAAAATTTAGAATATTGGAAAGTAAACTTATTCTGCCTTCATTTTATTAATATCAAGTTGCAAAGCTGCAAGCTGTTTTGCCACTTTACCCACATCACCGGCGCCCTGTGTCAGCACCAGATCATTTTCCTGCATCACATTGGCCAGAACTGAAGGTAACGCCTTCATATTTGGGACAAAAATCGGATCAATCTTACCGCGACTTCTTATGGTGCGGCATAATGAGCGACCATCTGCGCCTTTAATCGGCTTTTCTCCGGCGGCGTAAACGTCAAGCATGATCAGCACATCCACATTTTCCAGCACATTTGCAAAATCATCGTACAGATCACGCGTGCGGCTATAGCGGTGCGGCTGGAATATCATCACCAGACGTTTATCACCCCAGCCTGCTCTTGCTGCCTGAATGGTAACATCAACCTCGCTCGGGTGGTGGCCGTAATCATCCACCAGCATGACCTGACCGTTGCCGGTTTCATACTCGCCCAGATGTTCAAATCTGCGACCTGTGCCCTGAGTACCTATCATGGCTTTCAGAATAGCTTCATCTGAAATATCATCTTCTGTTGCAACGGCAATGGCAGCAGAAGCATTCAACGCATTATGTCGTCCTGGAATGTTCAGAGTAATATCAAGATTATCCTTCCCTTTCCTGATCACGGTGAACTTGCCCTGCTGGCCTTCCTGACGGTAGTTTTCAATCCGCACATCCGCATCTTCAGAGAAACCGTAAGTGATCACGTGACGGCTGATACGGGGAAGCAACTCTCTTACAACAGGATCATCGATACAGACAATAGCCTGACCGTAGAAGGGCAGGTTGTGCAGGAAGTCGATAAAAGTCTGCTTCAGGGTTTCAAAGTCACCGCCATAGGTATCCATATGGTCTGCTTCAATATTGGTAACAATACTAACCATCGGCTGCAGGTGCAGGAAGGAAGCATCACTCTCATCCGCTTCTGCAATAAGAATACGGCTTGAGCCAAGACGTGCGTTAGTACCGGCACTCTTAACCAGGCCGCCGTTAACAAAGGTTGGATCCAGACCGGCTTCTGAATAGATCTGTGTAACCAGCGCCGTTGTGGTTGTTTTCCCGTGGGTGCCTGCAACCGCAATACCATGACGGAAGCGCATCAGCTCAGCCAGCATTTCTGCACGTCTGACAACCGGAATACGTTTGCGCTTTGCAGCTACCAATTCAGGGTTATCCGCTTTAATTGCGGTAGAAACCACCACCACGCTGGAAGTTTCTACATTGCTTTCCTGATGACCAATAAAGATTTTTGCACCTTTACTGCTCAGTCTTTCCGTTACCGGGTTATTGGATAAATCTGAACCGGTAATTTCGTAGCCTTCATTCAGAAGAACTTCAGCAATACCACTCATGCCTGCTCCGCCGATACCAACAAAGTGGATAGACTTTACCCTGCGCATTTCAGGGACCATAGCTCTTATCTGGGATAGGTTTTGGGTATGTTCAATTGTCATCAAATCTTTCTCATTTTTCAGTTAAGGCAATAATTGCCTCTGCAACGGTCTTGTCAGCGTCCAGCTTTGCAGCCTGTCGTGCCTGAACCGCCATTGCCATTAAATCTTCGCGGGACAGAGAGGCAACCGTGTCAGCCAGTTTTTCGGCTGTCAGCTCAGGTTGCTCAATCATCAGCGCAGCCTTGCACTCCACAAGATGATCAGCGTTTAAAGCCTGCTGCCTGTCTTTATGCATAAACGGGATAAATATTGCGCCAACACCGGCTGCAGATACCTCTGAAACCGTCAGCGCACCGGAGCGGCAGATCAGTAAATCGGCCCACTCATAAGCCTGAGCGACATTATCTATAAATTCGGTCACTTCTGCATCTTTAACTCCGGCCTGCTCATAAGCCAGCTCAACATCCTGCTGATTATTCTTACCGGCCTGATGCTTAACTCTGTAACCATCACCCAGTTTTGCCAATACTTCAGGCAGAGTTGTGTTAAGGATGCGTGCCCCCTGACTGCCGCCCATCACCAGAATCCGGATATCACCTTCTCTTGAGGCCAGACGCTCCTGAGGCTGCGGCAGTTGAGTCACATCTTCACGCACCGGATTACCCACCACTTCCGCTGTCGGAAATGCGCCGGGGAAGGCCTGAAACACTTTTTTAGCCACTTTAGACAGCCACTGGTTAGTCAGCCCGGCTACGGCATTTTGCTCATGCAATACCACAGGGATGCCCGAAAGCCAGGCAGCAATACCGCCCGGTCCGCTTACATAGCCGCCCATTCCCAGCACGGCATCCGGCTGCCAGTTGTTGATATGCTGTTTCGCCTGACGGACAGCGTTAATAATCTGAAATGGTGCTTTAATCAGGCGCGCAATACCCTGACCTCTGATCCCTTTTACCCTGATAAAGTCGATCTCAATACCGTGTTTAGGTACCAGATCAGCTTCCATTCTGTCTTCGGTTCCAAGCCAGCGAATTTCCCAGCCCTGCTGTTGCAGCTGTTTCGCCACCGCTAATCCGGGAAATACGTGTCCGCCCGTACCACCAGCCATGACCAGTAAACGTTTATTCTTTTTCATTATTTAATCCATCATCCTGGTGAGTTTCCTGACTCACTGCCTTTTGCTGGTTCAGGCGCAGCTCAAAATCGATACGCAGCAGAATTGATACTGCAGTGGACATAACTATCAGGCTCGAACCACCGTAGCTAATCAGGGGCAGTGTCAGACCTTTGGTCGGCACCAAACCAGCCGCAGCACCAACATTAACCAGCGACTGAAACGCAAACCAGATCCCGATACCCAAAGCCAGATAACCGCCAAAACGCTCATTCTGTTCCAGCGCTTTTTTACCTATCAGAACGGCCTTAGTCACCAGAGCAAAGATAAGTATCAGAACCAGAGTTACGCCAACAAAGCCAAGTTCTTCGCCAATAACAGCAAACACAAAGTCGGTATGCGCCTCTGGCAGGTATTCAAGTTTCTGTACTGAGTTACCCAGTCCCTGACCAAACCACTCTCCCCGGCCAAAAGCCATCAGTGACTGAGTTAGCTGATAGCCACTCCCGAAAGGATCCTCCCAGGGGTCCCAGAAGGAGGTCATACGCCTCATTCGGTATGGCTCAAAGATAATCAGCATACAAACACCGGCAATGCCCACCATCATCAAAGCAATAAACTGCCAGAGCTTGGCACCTGCAATAAACAGCATACCAAACACAGTCACCAGCATAACCACAACGGTACCCAGGTCCGGCTGCATCAACAGCAAAACAGCAAAGCTACCAAAAACCAGCGCAGGCTTAAAGAATCCGCCAAAAAACGACTCACGCACCTCTTCTCTTTTGCGTTCCAGATAACCGGATATAAAGACAAATAGCGATAGTTTTGCCACTTCAGCAGGCTGCAGGTTAAAAAGCCCGAGCGGGATCCAGCGCGACGCACCGTTTACTGACTTTCCCCCAACCAGAACAACCACCAGCAGAGCAAAGGTAACAAAGAAAAAATGGGTACTGAATTTAAGCCAGGTTTTTGTCTGCACCTGAAGTATTACCGCAGCAGCACCGATAGCAAGAACAAGGAAACTGGCATGCCGGAACATAAAGTGGAAGGGCTGCTCAGTCAGACGGGTACTGACAGGAAAAGAGGCCGATGTCACCATCACAAGCCCTGTCAGCATCAGTCCTAAAGCAATCCAAACTAACTGTCGATCAAAAAGCGCTTCCGGCGAAGCCGACTGGCTCCAGCTCCGGAGGTTTTCAATCACTCTGGCTACCATCTCGTCAATACATCCTTATTGGTTTGCGTACTTCTTTGCAAGCTCAGTAAAGGCATCGCCTCTGGCCATAAAATTCTTAAACTGATCAAAACTGGCACAGGCAGGAGAAAGCATCACCATATCGCCGGATTCAACTTGTTCAGATACCGCTTTGACTATCTGTTCGATATTATCCCAGCGGGTCGCAGACTTATGAAGAGACATAAACTCATCGCCATCTTCACCAAAGCAATACAGCTTAACATCCAGTTTATTTAACGCCGGTGCCAGTTCTGAGAAGTCCGCTCCTTTTCCTACACCGCCAACCAGCAGATGCAGGGTACCCGAACAATCCAGACCAGATAACGCAGCAAGCGTACTGGCAACATTGGTTGCCTTAGAATCATTGACCCACTTAATTCCGTTCTGGTCAGCAACCACCTGACAGCGGTGCGTCAGGCCATTATATTCTCTCAGTGTCTGCAACAACTCTTTATAATCAATGCCTGCGCATGTGAGCAAAGCAAGAACCGTCAGTACATTAGCAATATTATGCTTACCTACCAGACTCAGCTCGCTGACAGGAACAAGCAATTCACCGTTTGCAACCAGCCACTGCGCACCCTGATGCGGAATAATACCGAATTCTTTTTCATCCAGCCCGAAAGTCACCACGTTTTTGTGTGGCTGCTCAGGATAGGTCTGGGGATCATCACGGTTCACAACGGCAAATTCAGCATGAGAGAAGATTCTCTGTTTCGCCTCTTTGTACAGTGCGATGCTGCCGTCATAGCGGTCCATATGGTCTTCAGACAGATTAAGAAAAGCCGCCGCTTTTAGCTTAAGACTGGAAGTGGTTTCAAGCTGGAAGCTGGAAAGCTCCAGAACATAGAGATCCGCAGGTTCGTTTAAAAGCTCCAGTGCCGGAACACCGATATTACCGCCGACCCCGACCTTAAGTCCGGCAGCCTTTGCCATAACGCCGGTCAGATCCGTCACAGTACTTTTGCCGTTGGAGCCGGTGATGGCAATAACAGGCGCTTCTGCAGCCCATGCAAACAGCTCGATATCACCGACAATCGGAATATTTTTGTCAGCAGCCGCCTGTATTTCAGGGGTTGCCAGTGCAATTCCCGGGTTAACTACAATCAGATCAGCCTGAGCAAGCCAGTCATTCTGCCAGCTTCCGCTGTGCAGTTTAATTTGCGGATCCAGTTCATCCTGCCCCGGAGGATTTGCTCTGGTATCGATAACCCGGATATCCAGATTCTTGTCGATTTTCGTCAGGTACTTAACAACAGAAAGCCCGGTAATACCGAGCCCTGCTACAACAACTTTGTTGATATTATTCCAGTTCTGCATCTGTTATCGAACCTTCAGTGTTGCCAGTCCGATTAGCACAAGCACGATGGAGATAATCCAGAAACGGACGATAACCCTTGGTTCCGGCCACCCTTTCAGTTCGTAATGGTGGTGAATCGGAGCCATACGGAACACGCGCTGCCCTCTCAGTTTATAAGAGCCAACCTGAAGAATGACCGACAATGTTTCCATAACAAAAACGCCGCCCATAATAACCAGCACAAACTCCTGACGAACCAGAACCGCGATGGTACCCAGAGCGCCACCCAGAGCCAGTGAACCCACATCACCCATAAATACCTGAGCCGGGTAGGTGTTAAACCACAGGAAGCCTAAACCGGCACCCACCATAGCGGAGCAGAAGATCACCAGCTCACTTGAGTATGGGATATAAGGGATATTCAGATATTCGGCAAAGTTAACGTTACCTGTTGCCCACGCAATAAAGGCAAAGCCACCAGACACCAGTACCGTTGGCAGTATTGCCAGACCGTCCAGACCGTCAGTCAGGTTTACCGCATTACTGGTACCAACAATCACAAAGTAAGTCAGCACAACATAAAACAGACCCAGCTGCGGCATAATATCTTTAAAGAAAGGCACAACCAGTTGGGTAGCTGATGTGTCTTTGCCGTGTGCATACAGAGCAAAGGCAACCACAATGGCAATTGTGGACTGCCAGAAATACTTCCAGCGTGCGATAAGACCGGCCGGATCTTTGCGGACCACTTTACGGTAATCATCAACAAAACCCACTGCACCATAGCCTAAGAGCACTGTCATCACTGCCCAGATATATGGGTTAGAAAGATCTGCCCACAGCAGAACACTGACAACAATGGATGCCAGAATCATAACACCGCCCATTGTTGGCGTGCCGCGCTTACTGAAATGAGACTCAGGGCCGTCATTACGTACCACCTGACCAATCTGCATCAGCTGCAGACGGGCAATCAGTCTCGGACCGATCCACAAAGAAAGTCCCAGAGCGGTAAGTGCGCTCAGGATGGAACGGAAAGATAAATATTCAAATAATCGAAAAAACGAAAAATATGGCTGTATCAACTCAGCAAGCCAGATCATCATTTGTGCTTCTCCTTCAAAGCTTCAGCCACTTTACTCATACGGGCACTATTTGCCCCTTTTACAAGAAGAGTATGTACCTGGTCAGAGGCTTTGTACAACTCGCTTTCGATATATGCCATTAACTCTTCATGAGAAGAGAAATGATGCCCCTGGCAAATATCGCTAATCACTTTAGTGTCCTCACCATAGGTAAGAACATGTTCAAACTTAAATGGTGCTGCATGTTCACCGACTTGACGGTGAAGTGCAAGACTTTCCTCACCCAATTCAGCCATGTAGCCCAAAATCAGCCATCTGATTCCTGAATATGTGGAAAGCAGATCCGCTGCCGCCTTCATTGCAGGAACGCTGGCATTATAGCTGTCGTCAATTAAACGAATATTATCCTTTAGCATTTCGACCTCTACCCGGCCTTTTACATTGGACAGATTCGCCAGACCATATTTTACATCATCCAGTGACGCGCCAAAGCTCATCGCCAGAGAAGCGGCTGCCAGCGCATTGGAAACATTGTGCTGACCAATAATACCCAGCTGAACCTGAATCTGCCCTTCTGGTGTATTCAGAGTAAAACCGGCTTCACCCAGTTCGTTCATACCGATATCTGTCGGGTAGTAATCCGCTTTCTCATCGGTCGCAGAAAAAGTGATGGTCTGCTTATCCTGCAGAACTTGCTGCCAGTAGTTCTCACCGTGGCTGTCCAGGTTTACGATTGCTGTCTGATTCTTGCCAAGACCCTGATAAATTTCACCTTTGGCCTGTTTTACGCCGTCGATAGAACCAAAACCTTCAAGGTGTGATTCCGCGACATTGTTGACCAGAGCTACGCTTGGTTTAACCAGAGCCGCAGTATAGGCAATTTCACCGATATGGTTTGCACCCAGCTCAATAACGGCATAGTCATACTCCGGCTCAGAACGAAGCAGAGTGAGAGGCACCCCGATATCATTATTAAAGTTACCTGCGGTAGCCAGTACTTTACCTTTCTGAGACAGTATCGCCGCCGTCATCTCTTTTACCGTGGTCTTTCCGCAACTGCCTGTGATCGCCAGAGTCTGAATATCGCACTCTTTATGCACCCAGGCGGCAAGGACACCTAAAGCAATCAGAGTATCCTTAACAATAATCTGTGGCAGCTCAACATCCAGCTTTCGGTTTACCAGAATTGCGCTGGCGCCGTTATCCTGTGCCTGCTGCGCAAAATCATGCGCATCAAAACGCTCTCCCACAAGAGCGACAAACAGCGCTCCTTCTGACAGAGTTCTGGTATCTGTGGATACTGCGTTAATCGCGCAGTCAGCTCCCTCCAGGCGCCCTTCGACAACCTGACAGATTTCGCTTAAGCGGGTTGAAATCATTCTGTTATTCCTAAAACTTTCATTGCAGACTCCCGGTCAGAATAGTGGATCGTTTCCCCTTTCAGTACCTGATAGTCTTCATGTCCTTTGCCTGCCAGCAGGATAATATCCTGGCTCTGAGCTTTTTCTGCGGCAAAGGTCAGTGCATCAAATCTGTTATGCGCAACTGTCGCCGCCTTTGGATTTTGCATACCGGCAAGCATATCATTCACAATTATGGCAGGATCTTCGCTGCGTGGGTTGTCATCGGTCAGAATTACTTCATCGGCCAGTTTTTCAGCAATGGAGGCCATCATTGGACGCTTACCCGCATCTCTGTCACCGCCACAGCCGAATATTGCCCAGAGCTTTCCGCTGCAATGCACCCTAAGTGCAGACAGTGCTTTTTCCAGTGCATCAGGCGTGTGCGCGTAATCCACAACAATTTTGGCCTTTTGCTCTGCGCTGAACAGCTCCATACGGCCGATAACCGGCTGCAGTTTTTCAGAGCTTTCCGTCAACTCAGAAACAGAAAAGCCCAGTGACAGCAGAGCAGCAAACGCCAGCATCACATTGGATGCGTTAAAGGCACCGACGAGGGGAGCATTCAGAGTTCCGGCCCCCCAGTGACCATCAAAGCGGATGGAAATACCTTTTTCAGAATAGTGAACGTCTGTGGCCCAGAGCCCTTTTTCACACTCCGGTGCTTTTTCCAGTGAAACGCCCACAGCTTGTGGCAGTTGCTTAATCCACTCTCTGCCAACGCTGTCATCGGCGTTAATAATGGCATATTTGCACTGATGCTGGGTAAACAGCTCCAGCTTAGCACTGGCGTAGTTTTCCATGGAGCCGTGATAGTCAAGGTGATCCCGGCTCAGGTTAGTAAAGACACCCGCCTCAAACTGCAGGGCTTTCACCCGTCCCTGAACAAGGCCGTGTGAAGAGACTTCCAGTGCGGTGAGTTCCGCGCCTTCCTGAGACAATTCGTTCAGTGTTCTCTGGATATCTATGGCACTGCCGGTGGTATTCTGAGCCGGTTTCAGCTTTTCCAGAAAGCCGTTACCTGTGGTTCCCATCACTGAAGCTCGCTTGCCAACCAGAGTCATCCACTGAGCGATAAGCTGGGTAATGGTGGTCTTACCGTTGGTGCCGGTCACGCCAATAAGCTCCGGCTTATCGGTATAAAGCTGGCCAGCCAGTTCAGACAGCTTAAGATTAAGCGCCTCAATATACACCACAGGTATCTCTGAAACATATTCAGTCAGCCCGTGAGGCTTCTCTTCACAAGACTGTGCAATGACCGCATTTGCGCCGTTTTCCAATGCCTTAGCTATGAATTTACGACCATCAACCGCGTGACCGATAACGGCAACAAAGGTGGTGCCTGGTTTAACCCTGCGGCTGTCCAGTTCAAGATCTGTCACTTCAATCTGGCTAAAACGGCTATCAGCCGACGCCAGCCAGGGAGATAAAAGGGATTCAAGAGTGAAGGGGGATATCATTATTATTCTCTCGATTTTATTGCGCGTCCGGCGCGACATTTAATATTTGCAGAGTCGATTTCATCACATCAGAAAATACCGGGCCTGCAACCGTACCGCCGTAGTAAAGGTCGCCCTGTGGCTCGTTAACCACCACCACCATGGCAACTTTAGGATCACTGACCGGCGCAACCCCTGCCACAATGGCAACATATTCATCACTGTAACCGCCAGCTGTTGCTTTACGGGAAGTACCTGTCTTAGCCGCAATTCTGTATCCCGGCACCGCCGCACGCGTTGCCGTACCGCCTTTTTGAGTGACGGTTTCCAGAATTTCCAGCACGTATCTGGCGTTTTCTCTTTCTATCACCTGACGTGACGTTTCATGCTTATTGTCTTTGATGATATGCAGAGGCCGGTATTTACCGTAGCTCCCCAGAGTTGCGTAGGCATGAGCGAGCTGCAATGGCGTTATGGACATACCATAACCAAAGGCCAGAGTGGCAATTTCAAACTTCGACCAGCGTCTTCTGTTTGGGAACAAGCCTTCGGTTTCACCAATCAGGTTAATTCCTGTCGATGCGCCAAAGCCCACAGAGCTGTACTGACCAAGCAGCGCTTCCAGCGGCATATCCAGAGCCAGCTTAGCCACGCCGATATTACTGGACTTTTTCAGTATGGTAAGCAGGTCCGCCTTGCCGATCTTGGAGGTATCCCGGACCCGGCTGCCGCCTATCTGCATTATGCCGTTGCCGGTATCAATAATGGTATCCGAGTCTGCAATGCCGTTTTCCAGAGCGGCCAGAACCACAAAAGGTTTTACCGTGGACCCCGGCTCCATTGAGTCGGTAATAGTCCGGTTTCTCATTTTATAGCTTTGCAGCTGCTCTCTGTTATTCGGGTTATAGGAAGGAGCATTGACCATGGCCAGGATCTCTCCGCTATCCACATCCAGAATAACGATTGAGCCGGAAGTTGCTCTGTGGTCGGCAACCGCCTGTTTAATCGCCCGGTATGAAATGGCCTGAAGACGCTGATCAATCGTCAGTTGCAGCGGCTTACCTTCTTTGCGCTCGTTCAGGGAGATGTTCTCCACCACCCGGCCAAAACGGTCTTTCCGGATCGTCTGCTTACCGGCTTCACCGGTCAGCCAGGAGTCGTAGCTTCGCTCAACCCCTTCAAGGCCCTTATCATCAATGCCGGTCACGCCAATAACGTGAGCACTTACTTCACCGGAAGGATAATAGCGACGTGATTCATTATTCAGCCCAACGCCAGATAACTTAAGCTCTTTAATATAATTCGCCATGGCCGGGCTTACCTGTCTCTGCAGATAAATAAAGCGGCGCTTTTTGTTCTTTTTAATTTTTTCAATCAGAGCTTTACGTTGCAGCCCAAGCACATCAGCCAGAGCATACCAGCGCTCGATCTGTTCAAAACCACCGGCTTTAAAGATAGCCACAGGATCAGCCCACACCGCCTGAACCGGCACACTCACAGCGAGCTGCTCACCATTACGGTCAGAAATAATGCCACGGGCAGAGGGAAGGGCCTGGGTACGGACAGAGCGCATATCGCCCTGGCGGATCAGGTTATCCGGCTCAATAATCTGAATATAAGCCGCGCGCCCAACCAAAGAGACAAAAGCACAGAAAACAAAAACCAGCACCAGGTTAAAACGCCACTTTATCAGCAACGACTCTTCTTCTTGCTTAGTGACTCGCTGGTTTGAGGTTTTAGGTTTTTCCGGCTTTTTCGGCTTTTGCTTTCTCAGAATCATCGTAACGACACCACCACTTCTCTGTTCGCTTCGGGGCGAATCATCTGAAGGTCATCTTTTGCCATCTCCTGAACCCGGCTGTGCTCAGACAGTGCGTTTTCTTCCAGAATCAGGTTTCGCCATTCATTGTCCAGGCGGTCGCGTTCAATCAGGGTCAGGTTTTTTTCAGAAATCGCCAGTCTGGTATGGTGGGTACTGAAAACCACGCCCATAGCAACAGCAAAGATAGCAATAAGCAGAAACAGCGGGAGCTTGCCCACTGTAAAAATATCTTTGAGGATCAGTAATGCCAGATTGGGTTGCTTCTCAGTCATAACCTTAGCCGCACGATTGTATTTATTACAATTTTTCAGCGATACGAAGAACCGAACTGCGTGAGCGGCTGTTCACTTCAACCTCTTCCTTGGAAGGCATGATAGCTTTGCCAACGGTCTTCAGGCTGGCGCTGCCCAGCTCTTTAATCTGCGCTTCTGTCAGCGGAATGCCGTGAGGGACTTCCGGTCCCTTACTCTCTTTGCGCATAAAGCGTTTAACCATGCGGTCTTCCAGAGAGTGGAAGCTGATGACTGAAAGGCGTCCTTCTGGCGCAAGTATTGATAATGCGCCTTTTAGTGCCGTATCAATCTCTTCCAGTTCGCTGTTAATGTAAATCCGGATCGCCTGAAAACTGCGGGTAGCAGGGTGCTTTTTCTTCTCTCTGGAAGGAGAAACATCTGAAATCAGCTTCGCAAGCTGACTGGTGCGGGTCAGAGGCTCTTTCTCTTCATCCTCTCTGTGCGCAACAATGGCTTTGGCAATTCGCCATGCAAATTTCTCTTCGCCAAATTGCTTCAGTACCCAACTGATATCCTCTGCGTCAGCCTCAGCCAGCCATTGTGATGCTGGAATACCTGAAGTGGGGTCCATACGCATATCCAGCGGGCCGTCTTTCATAAAGCTAAAGCCGCGCTCAGCATCATCCAATTGAGGTGAGGAAACGCCTAAATCAAGCAACACACCATCAATTTTGCCTGCTATACCGTAGTCTTCAGCATATTCTGCCATTCCAGAAAAGGGGCCGTGAATAATGGTAAAACGAGGGTCATCAATCTTATTAGCCTCTGCAATGGCTGTCGGATCTCTGTCGATACTGTAAAGGCGGCCATTCTCACCAAGATGAGAAAGTATCTTACGGCTGTGTCCGCCACGACCAAAAGTTCCGTCGATATAGATGCCGTCAGGCTTAATCGCCAGACCTTCAATAGATTCATTTAATAATACAGAGACGTGTTGAAAAGATTCAGTCATGGTTGGAACTCGTTTTCCCAATATATTCAGGCAAACCCATAGTGTACTGATTTGCACTCTGCTGGCTAGTTTTAATCTGATAAATGGTGTCAAAATTGCGTAAATCAGAAATTACGGCAATCTATGAGGACGAAAAAGCCCGAGCATTATACTCAGGCTTTGCCAAATAATAATTTTTAAAGTCTAATTAGGTCAGATTGCCCAACCAGCAGTCAACAGAATACTCATTACACTCTGCTCCTGAATTGCAGGCTGTTCACCTTTCAACCACACAGTCAGCTCCTGGCCACCAAACATATTCTTACCAACAGTGACAGTGCCAACCAGCTTACCCCCTTTAGTCACTTTGTAGCCATATGGGGAGCCACTTTCATTACCTTCTGCATCTTTGTATACAGATCCCAGCTTGTACTGCACACCGAGAATCTTAGCTCCACCAGTCAGGTCAAGGTTTGTATTAGCCAGTCCGTCTAAGCCAACATATTCAAGCACTTCATTTTTAGCGTTAATTTCTGGAAGATCAATCCCGATTTTACCAATAACTTTACCGTCACGACGAACAACACCAAGGTAAGGGTTTTTCAGACTTACACCAATTCCTTTTATTCCACCAACAGAAGTTCTCTGGCTCTCTGCCTTAATATTCCACTTTTGAGCCGCATCCAAGTTAACTTCAATCTTTTGCTCTCCAGCATATACAACCAAACCAGCCTCATATCCAAAAGCCTTCATAGTGCCAGTTGCTATGTTCTCAAACTTAAAGCCAGATGTTACACCAATATCTGTATACTCAAGTTCAGCAACCTTATCCTTATTCGTTGGGGTCACAAGAGCAGTTTTTGAAGAAGAAGCACACCCAAAGAGCACTGTAGACATTAAAAGTGCAAGCCCAAATTTTTTCATCTTTGATTCCTTTAGTTACGTCATTAGAGTAAAAAACCCACAAAAGGTTATTCTATGATCAAATTAAGACTATTTTATACTCAATATTGAGACAGATAGAACTAATTCCCCGCCAGCTCTTGTTCTTCTTTAATTTCCCGGAAACTGCAGCAGTTACGGTTATTTCGTTTTGAGTCGTACAAGGCTTTATCCGCAGCTTTGCCCAGAGATACCGGCAACATTTCTTTATCCGGCACAATGGAGCTGTAGCCGACACTCACAGTAACCCAGTCTCTGTCAGCCGCTTCACAGTGCGGAATATTCAGTTTCTCCACCTCACTGCGTACCCGCTCGGCAACGATAGCAGCGCCTTCTTTGTCTGTTTCAGGCAGAAGGATGGCAAACTCTTCACCACCAACACGAGCCACTTTGTCCAGATGACGCAAACTGCCAGTCTGCAAAGAAGCCGCGACGGCTTTCAGGCAGTCATCCCCGGCATGGTGACCAAAAGTATCGTTATAGAGCTTAAAGTGATCGATATCGATCATCACAAGAGAGAGTGAATGGTTTGCCCGTAATGCACGCTGCCACTCGTCTTCAAATACTTCCTGATAACGGCGCTTGTTGAGCAGCCCCGTCAGGCCATCTGTGGTTGAAAGCAGCAAAAGCTGCTCATTGGTCTCTTCCAGTTGCTGCTGCAGCTCTTCCATCTCCACAAGCTGGCGGTTAAATTCCGCAGTTTTTCGCTTCAAAGCAAGCTTTTGCTCAAACAGCTCAATAAAAACGCCGACTTTGCTTCTGAATATTTCTGCCTGTAACGGTTTAAACAGATAGTCTACAGCTCCGGATTCATAGCCCTTAAACACATGAGCATCACCCATGGACTCAGCGGTGACAAAGATAATCGGGATATTACGGGTATCACGATTACCGCGCATCAGCTCGGCAACTTCATAACCGTCCATTTCCGGCATCTGAACATCCAGCAGTACCAGCGCAAAGTCGTGGTCCAGCGTGTGGCCCAGCGCTTCGATACCCGAAGTTGCCCGGATCAGTTCAATGTTAAAACTATCAAGCAGATTTTCCAGGGTAATCAGGTTTTCAACCCTGTCATCAACTATCAGTACCTTAGGTATTTCTTCCATAATTAGCATTCGCAAAGATCACTCAAAAAACGACCTATTTCATCCAGAGGAAGAATATGATCAACATCCACTGCTTCAATCGCAGCTTTAGGCATGGCTGTCGCCTCGGCGGTTTCTGCCGACTGCACTATCGTCAGACCACCTTTTTCTTTTATTTTTTTTAGCCCCTGAGCGCCGTCGGAATTAGCCCCCGTAAGCACTAAACCAATTAACGACTCACCATAGTACTCGGCCGCAGACTCAAACAGCACATCGATAGAAGGCCGGGAAAAGTTTACCGGAGGTTCAACAGAGAGCGTTATGCTGCCATCGTACTCCACCATCATATGGTAGTTTGGCGGTGCGATATACATGGCGCCCTTTTGAATCGGTTCTTTATCTTCACCTTCCTGAACATCAAGCCGGCAGCGACTGGCAAAATGAGAAGCCAGATAACTGTCTACATTAGGACTGATATGCTGAACCAATAAAACAGGCAGACAAAAGTTAGATTTAAGCTCACGAACCACCCGCTCAACCGCAGCTAACCCGCCAGCAGAAGCTCCGATCACGATAGCCCTGTATTGAGCCTGTTCACACGCCATACAATCTTACTCCCGTTTTTTCCGGTATATTTTTTCCCGCTCTGATACCAACTCAAACTTATCGGCAACATCTGCAAAGCGCATACTCTCTTTCGAACCCAGACAAAGGAAACCACCGGGAACCAGGCTGTCATAAAACAGGTTAAATACCCGGTTTTGCAGCTCCCGGTTAAAGTAGATAAGAACATTACGACAGAATATCACATGCATTTCCCCAAAAACGCCATCGGAAGCAAGGTTATGAGGAGTAAACAATACTTTATCCTTTAAGCTGCTTTTCATAATGACGTTATCGTAATCTGCCGTGTAGTAATCCGACAGTGACTCAAGCCCTCCGGCCGCCTGATAATTGGCTGTGTACTGACGCACCAGATCCATCGGGTAGATACCGGCTTTGGCTTTCTCAAGGATAGCTTCATTAAAGTCCGTGGCATACACCTGGGCCCGGTTTTCCATCCCCTCTTCATCCAGCACTATGCCCATGGAGTAAACTTCCTGCCCGGCGGAACAGCCAGCGTGCCAGACCTTTATATAAGGATAGGTCTGAAGATGAGGCAGAACCAGCTCCCGTACTTTCTTGTAAAACCAGGGGTCGCGGAACATCTCAGTCACGTTAATTGAGAGATCCAGCAACAGGCGGTTAAAGAAACGCTCATCGTAAAGCACCCTGTGCTGCATTTCGGAGTAGTTTCTCATTCCCTCAATGGCACGCCGGTACTCAAGACGACGCCGGGTATGGGCAACCGAATACTGCCGGAAGTCGTAATCGTACTTCCGGTAGATAGCTTCTAACAGCAGCTGAATTTCAAGCTGCTCACTGGTCAGTTCCTGTGTCTGTTCCATATCAGTACAACCAAACTCTTAGCATTGATAACAACTTGCCGGTGTCGATAGGTTTGGCCAGATAGTCACTGGCACCGGCTTCAATACATTTGCTCCGGTCGCCCTTCATCGCTTTTGCGGTCAGGGCAATTATCGGCAACTTATCATGCACTCTCTGCTTTCTGATTTCACGCATGGCTTCATAGCCATCCATCTTAGGCATCATAATATCCATCAGTACCAGATCGATATCCAGATTCTCTTTCAGCTTCTCCAGACTCTCGGCGCCATCACGGGCTATCACAATTTCCATTCCCTTATCGTCAAGGATACTGGAAAGCGCAAATACGTTGCGCATATCATCATCCACCAACAGAACTTTTTTGCCCTGAAGTACGGATTCTTTATCATGCACAGCCTGAAGCATGGCCTGCTGTTCAACCGGCAGATTCGCCTCTACCCTGTGCAGGAACAGAGCAGATTCATCCAGCAGGCGTTCCGGAGATTTCACCCCTTTGATGATAATACTCTCGGCATACTGGTTAAGATCTTTCTCTTCATCCTGAGTCAGCTCGCGTCCGGTATAGACGATAATTGGCACCCTGGCCGCTTTTTCACTGCGTCTGATTTTCTCCAGAAGATCAAAGCCGGTCATATCCTCAAGGCCAAGATCGAGAATCATACAGTCGTAAGGTTTGCTCTCCAGCTCCTTAAGCGCCGCTCTGCCGGTGGAAACCGCAGAAATAACGATATCGCCATCTCCCACCAGCTCACAGATACTGTCACGCTGAATCTCATCATCTTCCACCACAAGCAGGCGTTTCACCGGCTTGGAGATAATATCCTCAATGTTGCCAAAGGCCTTTTCCATCTTTTTCACATCAACCGGCTTGGTCAGATAGCCGATGGCTCCCATGCGCATGGCATCCAGGTTTTCATCACTGGCTGACATAAAGTGCACCGGAATATGGCGCAGATCCGGGTTCTCTTTCAGACGTTCCATCACTGTCCAGCCATCAATACCAGGCAGGCCAATATCCAGAATAATGGCACTTGGTTTGTAATAATCGGCAAAGTGAAGTCCGGTTTCTCCGGTTTCAGCAACGATACACTTAAAGCCGCGTTCACGGCCAAAGTCGCGCATGACTCCGGCAAAAGCTCTGTCATCTTCGATAATCAGCAGCGTTCTGTCTTCCGGAACTATGGACTGCCTGTCATCTTCCACATAACTGTCTTCTTTTGGTTTTACCACCGCAGTTGGTCTGGCAATTTGCGGCTCCGGCTTAGGTTCCGGATCTTTTACTGTCTCAACAGGCGGAGTTTCAACCTTCACTTCCTGAGGTTTTTCTGCCATTACCGAAGGTTTAATCGGCGCTTCTTCCGCATCCTGTTTAGCTTCATAGCTAACCGGCAGAACCACGGTAAAGGTGCTTCCCTCACCCTCTTTACTCTTAAGCAGGATCTCCCCGCCAAGCAGGTGTGTCAGTTCTTTAGAGATAGAAAGGCCAAGTCCGGTACCGCCATACTTACGGCTGGTACTGCCGTCTGCCTGCTGGAATGCCTGGAAGATAGCGGCCTGCTGCTCTTCCTTGATGCCGATACCGTCATCTTTCACATGGAATGCCAGCAGCTCTTCCCTTGGTTTGTTCAGACGCATGGCCATCTCAGGGGTTGGCATGGACATATTCAGGGTTACCGAACCTTCATGAGTAAACTTGAAGGCGTTGGTCAGCAGGTTACGCAGCACCTGTTGCAGGCGCTGAGAATCGGTCTGAATGCTCTTAGGAACATTGCCTGCACGGATAATCTGAAAATCCAGCCCCTTCTCTTCCGCAATATCTTTGTACAGACGGGTGATATCCGCATCGATTGAGTCCAGGCCCACATCTTCAATATGCAGTTCAATCTTACCGGCCTCGACTTTAGACAGATCCAGGATTTCATTAATCAGAGACAAAAGATCCGAACCGGATGAGTTGATCGCTTTTGCTGATTCAATCTGCTTATCCGACAGATTGCCGTCCTTGTTGCCTGAAAGCAGCTGCGACAGAATAAGAATACTGTTAAGCGGCGTACGCAGCTCATGGGACATATTGGCCAGAAACTCAGATTTGTATTTACTGGCGATCTCCAGCTCTTTGGCTTTGTCCTCAACCACCTGACGAGCTAAATGCAGTTCATCGTTTTTCTCCTGCATACCGATCTTCTGATCTTCCAGCGCTTTGGTGCGCTCTTCCAGCTCTTCGTTGGTGACCCGCAGCTCTTCCTGCTGGGCCTGCAACTCAGCTTCCGACTCTTTCAGAACCTTGGTCTGCTCTTCCAGCTCTTCGTTGGTCACCCGCAACTCTTCCTGCTGGGTCTGAAGTGCCTGCTCTGATTTTTTCAGCGCATCGGTTTGTGCTTCCAGTTCTTTGTTTGCATCCAGCAGGCTTTCCTGCTGCTGCTGAGCCTGTTGCAGAAGTTTTTCGATAATCTGACGGGCATTGGCTGCGTTAAACAGCACAGCTGCATTAGCTACTACCTCTTCAACAAACTTACGCTGCAATGGTGTAAAATGCTGCTGAGAGCCTAACAGAATAGCTCCCAGAAGATGTCCGTCCACCATCAGCGGTATGGACATAAAGTGACTGGGGATAACCTCTCCGCTGCCATAATTCAGTGCCGGGGCATCCCTGGTCACATTGTTAAAGACAATAACTTCCTGCTCCAGAGCAGACTGGCCGACTATGCCCTCTCCCAGCTTAATGCGGTTGAAGTTACCTTCCCGGTCAACAAAGGCGTAGCTGGACTGAAGATTAAGCAGCTTCTCTTCTTCATCGAACAGATACAGAACACCCAACTGAACGCCCATATGTTTAGTGAAGAAGGTAATAAAGCGGCGCGAGATCTCATCAACCTCAAGGTCGCCACGCAGTTGATCGTCCAGATTCTCTTTACCGGACTGAATCCAGTCCATATCACGGAGCTGCCCCGCCATATCATTCAGAGCAGAACCAAGAGAGCCAACCTCATCCTTACGGTCGAGTTCAAGGCTTGCATCAAGCTTGCCCTGAGAAATATCCTTGGCAAAGCTCATTCCCTGAACCAGAGGATCAACAATTGAGCGGGCCAGACCACGGGCAACAAAGGCAACAAAAAGGATCATTATCAGAGAAGCGCCTAAAACGGTCTCATAGATAGTGCGAATTGGTGCTGTAACTTCGTCCTGATTGATCTTGGAGATCAGATACCAGTCATAGCCGGGAATATTTACTTTATCAAAGGTGACAAGCACCTGATTTCCCGCACTATCGGTATAAACTGACTGACCACCTTCCAGACCTGCCGTTTGCGCATCGACCCAGTAGTCAAGCGTTCTGTCCAGCTGGTAACCGACCACATAACGCCCACTGCCCATGGTGACAAGATCGCTTCGGAACTCAAACTGCTTCTGTTCGTTCACCCCAATCAGATAAGACTCGCCGGTCTCCCCCATACCAACACGGGAGCCGACAATTTTAGAGATCAGCTTAGGCGTTACTTTCAGCACCAGTACGCCATTAAGGTTGCCCTGCGAATCTCTGACCGGGCTGGACAGATAAGCTATATAGCCTTCCTGACCATCGTTCTGCTCGGCAAAGTCTGTAAAGGATGGCATTTCTGACCGGACAGCAGCCTGCCAGGCTTTCACCAGAGCTTCGTCATTACTCTGACCTGAACGCATCTTCTCCCCTTCTCTCTCTCTTTCATTCAGAGAGTAGAGAATTTCACCATCCCCGGAATCAAGTATAAGCAGGTCGCTAAACTCGTAATCTCCGATAAACCCTTTAATAGCGTTGCGGAAATGCCCCTTCTCAAGCTCCAGGCCGGTTTTATCTTTGCTCAGTAGCATCTTAGTTAAACGCTCTGCCCGCTCTCCGGAGGCAATGGTCCGGATATCAATCAGCTTTTCATGAAAGAAGTCTTCAATTGAAGCCCGCCGAAGAGACTGAATGGCATGAAGCTTGTCGAAGGAGTTTTCAACAAGCGATTTAGACGCAAGCTGGCTGGCAAAGATCGCCGCAGCCAGCATTGGCAGAACACCAAAAATAACCAAGAGAGAGATCAATTTGGGTCTCATCTTGATATCAGAAAATTTAATCATGAGTAGACTCAACTAATTAAGCGCAATGTTATTGAGTTTATAATGATTAGATTTTCCTAATCAATACCTTAATCGGTATAAAAATAAACAGCCTGGTGTTTATTGACCGCCGTCATACGAATCATTGTTTGTATTGGTATAACGGCCTTCTATCAACTACCGACAGGTTCAGGCCGCTCTAAAACCCCGGCTAAATTTGCTGTCCGGATATTGAGATCCCGCTGCGGGAAAGGAATCTCAATATTCTCTTGCCCAAAGACCTTACTGATCTGACGGTTGATCTGATCCCGCACCGATAAAATATCGTCCGGAGATGAAACAAACACACGCAGTTCCAGATCCAGTGAACTGTCACCGTGCTGCATAAACAGCACATTCGGGCGCGGGAAGTTCAGCACTTTCGGCTGATCTTTAGCAATGCCCATCAGAAGCTCTGTGACATGATCCAGATCGCTGCCATAGGCAACCCCTATACCTATCACCACCCGGTTGATGGTGTCACTGCGGGTCCAGTTGATCACTTCATTGGTGATCAGATTACGGTTAGGCACCATAACCTCCTGGCGATCAAAGTTCACTATAGTCGTCGCCCGGATATTGATATGACTTACCGTACCGGTCAGATCCCCGATTGTGATGGTGTCCCCCGGTTTAACAGGGCGCTCTGCTAAAAGGATCAGGCCGCTGACAAAGTTCGAGACAATCTCCTGCAGGCCGAACCCCAGCCCCACACCGATAGCAGCCATCAGCCAGCCAAGCTTGGCTATGTCCAGATGCAGCTCTGAGATAATATAGATAACGCCGACTAAAAACAGACCATAGCGTGAGATTGTGGTGACAGCATATTTTACCCCGACATCCGCTCCCCAGTGCGGGAACAGCCAGACGTTCATAAATCCCGCCAGATTACGCATCGCCCAGAAGACAACAAACACAGACACAATACTACGCACATAACTGCCCAGAGTGACAAATTCAGGCTCCGCTCCGGTGATCTGCACCTTATAAAGCTGGATATCATCGAGAGTGAGTAAAGCCTGTTCATCCACACCCCAGATCCGTAACAGGATAAGCGCCCCCAGTACAATGGCGACAAACTTAAAGATCCGCACCGTATTATTTTTCTGCTCAGCCTTATCAACCGGCTCGGTTTCCGCAGTAGCCGCTTTCCTCACCCGCTGCTCAACAAATCTGACAAAGTTCTGGCGGACAAGCCGGTAGAGCGGCGGGAACAGGGCAAACAGCAGCAGAGTACCGGCCAGGCGGTAAACTATCGACTGTGAGGCATACTGATAACCGGCGGCACTCAGCACAATGGTAGAGAAAGCCACAAGTACCAGCAGACGGGAAACTAAAACCCAGCCAGTGGTTACGCGCTCCACATTCAGAGCTTTAAGCTGATGCTGCACAAAGTCAGACTGCGGCCGGGTCAGGCGGTATACCGACACAGTGGTAAGAATTAAGAACAGCAGACTGAAAAACTGCGGCAAAGCGTGATTGTTAAATGGAGCAGCAGTTAAAACAACGGCAGGCAACAGCAGCAGGTAACCAACCAAAAACCAGCGAAATCCCGAATAGAGTCTGTTCGCCACATTGCGCGGTAAATCAAACTGCACTTCGGTAATACTGCGCCCGGCAAAAAAGGAGCGGCTGAAAAACCAGAGAAGGAAAAACAGCGCAAGATGATCAAATACCTTGCTGGAAACCAGATTAAGATCGGCCGGCAGTCGGGCCACTTCAGCCAGACGGGCGATCACAAAAAAGTAAGCAGGAAGCAGTGCCGCACTGAGGAAACCGGTAATCAGCACAAATACCGCCAGATAGACCAGCTTACCTTCGCTCTGAACCCTGTCATTAATCCGTACACTCAGACCACGCAGATAGCGGCGCAGCAGATACAGGATAACCGGCAGAACTAAAAACAGAGCGAGCATATAGAGCATGCTCTGCGTTGTTTTTACTCCCTCGCTTAATTGTTCCCTGCTGCGGGCGGAAATGAGATCTTTCAGCCAGTCAAAGTTTTTCTTCAGATCAGACGGAACACTGGACAGCATCTGCAGACTTAGCGGCTTACTGTCACGAATCCAGAATGAGGAGCTCTGAACAAAGCGCTCAAACTCTTCAAGCTTAGTCAGTCTCTGCTCCGTGGCTACGGCCAGCTTCTGACCATAGCTGATAACCTCTGTCAGCGCCGCCTTTTCATCACGCAGTATATTTCTGTACTCCAGCAATAACCCCTTACCCGACGCTTTAAAGGCGGCCTGTTGTGACTCTTCCAGTTCACTGAGCACTTCCTGCTGCTGCTTTTCAAACTCATCGGTAAGCCCATAGAGAATATCGGCTATAGCGAAACTCCGCTCACGGTACTCGCTCACCCTGGTAAACATCTCGTCTCTTAACAGTGAACGCAGGAGATCACTATGCTGCTGCAGTTGCTGCAATGAGCGTTTTATCCGGTCGGAGGCATCATAATTGTCCTGACCGGAAAGCAGGTTTTTAATGGTAATAAACTCATCGTTTTCCAGTGCCAGCCACTTTTCCTGTTCTGTAGTCTCTTTAGTCAGGGTCACGGCCATCGCCTGATATTCGCTGATGTTTTTCTGAGATCGCGCTATCGCGGCTTCCCAGCCAGCAATAAAACGTTTATCCGGCTCTTTGGCCTCCTGGGCGGTACGCTCTTTTTCCAGCAACTCCTCTTCAGCCTGTTTTGCCTGCTCCGCTAACTCCTGCTCCAGAGCCTGGTGATAGGCTTCCAGCTGCGCCTCCAGTTTCGCTATCTCAATCTCGATCACTTCCAGCTCAACCTGAACCAGAGGTTCATTATTGCGATACCACTGACGACGGGCTTCAAAAAGAGTTTCTGACTGTTTTGCGATGAATTTGTCGATTTGGGTGTTTTCTATCTGCTTATCCACCAGCGCCAGTGCCGTCTGGCTCTGCTCATCCGCTTTGGACTTGGTAAGCATGGACTCACGCTGCTCAGCCTCCTGAAAACGGGTATTGGCAGCCTGCAGGTAGCCTGATAACTCATCCTCCAGCTTCTGCTGCTGAAGCTGTTGATTAACCAGACCGGTTTTCTTCTCCCTTGCCTGATTTAGCTGATTTTCCAGTGCAGTAAGATCAATACTGGCAGGATCCACAATTTCAGGCTCAGAATCGGGGTCTTCAGCAGGAATGGCGGAAAGCTCAGCAAGCCTGACTTTGGCTTTTTCAATGGCAGCACTATTATCCGTTTCCTGCTCTGTCAGCTGGTTCAGCGAATCCTTCTGACTGATCAACTCTTCCAGCAAACTGAGCTGTTTTTGCAGTGTGACTTTATTCTGCTGGTCCTGCTCACTCGCCTCTGCACCTTCTGGAATACCGGCCAGTGATTGCTTCAGCTCTTCCAGCTTCTGATTCAACTGCTCGCTACCAAGCTGAGCAATACCATTTGAATGAGCTGACTCCGTCTCTTCCGCAGCCAACAGCGAAAAAGAGGTAAGACTAAAAAAGATAAATAAACAGGAGAGTACAACCCTGAAATTTGAGTATATGGGAAATGCCCTGGAATCAGGCAGCGAATAGCAGTTATGGCCTTTGCTCATGATAGCCTCACCCGTTTCTACCGCCCCTGATAAAGTTCATAGCAATATGAAACCTGCTGCTACCCTGCACGCGATAATGTTTATTGATTTTATACAGCTTACTTTTGAGTATTGCAGGTTTTGGGGTAAAGGGTAGAAGTTCGGTAAAAATGAAAAGTGATGAAAATCGCGGTCAGATTTTGCTTCTGCAAAAAGCACAATGCCCCGCAGTTTATGCGGGGCATTGTGAATATGAATAGGTGGAATTGACCTGTAAGCCGGGTTCTGTTCCGCTTGCGCGGCGGTAGCCATTCGTCTAGGCCAGCAATCGCTCACTGGCTCGAGCAACCTACCCGCCTCCTTACGCGAGCAACGCAATGTGGAAGCCTATTTGGTCTTGCTCCGGGTGGAGTTTACCTTGCTACGAACTGTTGCCAGCCGCACGGTGCGCTCTTACCGCACCCTTTCACCCTTACCTGTACTCTTACGAGCCATCGGCGGTCTTCTCTCTGCTGCACTTGTCGTGGGCTTGCGCCCCCCAGGCGTTACCTGGCACCCTGCTCTATGGAGCCCGGACTTTCCTCCCCTCCGTCAGTCTCCCTAAGGACATCAACGAAGCAGCGACTACCCGGTCAATTCCGGCCGCGGATTATACTCGACACTCGCCTTAGTGGCAACTTTAATCCTTTTGTTTCCAGGAATAATCTTTACATAAGCTTTCAGACTTTGCGTAGATGCGGTAACTGGTTCTACGCGAAGTACTGTATTCTTTTACGCATCTTACATAGCCTGCCTGATCGACTTTGTAACCTAGGTGGATACGAGGAAAAACAGACAATACTCCTGTGGCTACACTTATCCATATAAGCACCATAAACGCATTGTGATATTTATCAGCATATTTTTCCGGGCTATCTAACGGATTAAATAACTGGTGAAAAATAATAACAACGATCCCTCCCAAGTAAAAAAAACCCGCAAATAGAAAAATATACTCTACATACGAAAGCAATTGAACGCGATCATCGAGATCTGTAAATGGCAAAAGTAAAAGCTCAACTACCCCTGTCCAAGCCATAAACATAAAAAGCAGGCCAAAAAATGCTATAGAGGCAACTCTAGTGATCATAAACACTCCTCCTTGAGCTTATGAATCAGTTCATCAGAAATACCATAGCTTTTATCAAAATAGTCCAAGCCGACACTCGTAAAAAATGAAGCAACCGCGAATGCTCCCCCTATAGCAACCAGAGAAGCAGATAGTGCCCCAACAATAATTACAGCGACAGTTCCAACCCCAGTAGCAATCATGCCCTTAACAATATAAATTCCTGAATGCCCAACCAAATCAACCATAGTTTTTTCATCATGAACAATCGCATCAACAGCATTAATGGCAACTGCAAAAGTGATATCGACAACCAGGTTAACTTTTAACGCTTTCCTCGCCATATTTTTTGCGTAATTTTTAGTTCCCAGCCCCAGTTGAACCACCTGAGGATTATTAGCCCTCCAGCGATTCCCTTTAGTCAAAGTTTTAAGGTGCTTTTTATAGCCTTTAATGATGACATATTCTTTTCCATTTACTGTCCTGGTATAAGCTTTAACCCCGATCCCTCCAAGCCCTTTTGCAAGGGTATAAGCATCCTGAGCATTGCCTGCGCCATCCCAGACTTTCTTAAAGTCATCTAACTTGCCTTTACCATTTTGCTCTTTCCAAAAGTTCTCTGAAAACTCATAAGCCTCTTCAAGCGACATTACAGCTAAATCAACGATATTTTGAGTGAACTCAACTTCGATTTCTTCGCCTTTTGTGAAATCGTAAGGTGGCCAATAAGCTGACTCTGACGGAACTTGCACAACCTTAGCTGCGCCATTGAGTTCACCACTATGAGTTGCAGCACCATGCGTATCAGATAAGCCTGAAAAAGCAGCTGGCTCATATTTATCACCAATATTTACAGTTCCGCTGCCAATGGTTACGCCACCACAGCTTATGGCTCCGCCGGTGATAGCGGCTGGTTTCCCGTTGATAAATACAGTGGAAGATCCGGAAGCGACCGTTCTTCCGTGAGGGGGATGTTTGGGTTTGCTGTGTGGTGCTAAGGAATCGCCAACTCTTGCGGCTGGCATATTGTCAAAATTAACGTCAGGGGAACCGGAAGTTACCGGAGTTGCGGGAAAACCGTCATGCTCTGTGCCGGTATCTCCGACTTTTACCGCTTTGCTCATAAATGCCCTCACTGTCTTTTACAACACTGAGGGCGAGAGTACTAAGCTGTTAAAAAATAACAAATTAGCTTTTGTTAAATACGAAGAAACACTGAAAGTGTCACTCTAAATGTCATACTTCCAGAATAGCGGTTACTCCAGGTTTTCCAATCCCCACTTATAAAGCGCATTTTTCTTGAGGCCGTGCATCTCTGCCACAATCGCGGCCGCTTTTTTCAGTGGAAGTTCTTTGGTTAAAAGTTCCAGCAGTCTTAACGCTTCAGGCGAGAACTCTTCCTCGGCACTTTCTCTGTAGCCGTGAATCAGAACTACCATCTCACCTTTTTTGCGATTCTCATCTTCTTCGATCCATGGGATTAGCTCGCCCAGCGGCATTCCCTGAATGGTTTCAAAGGTTTTGGTCAGCTCTCTGGCGAGCACTACTTCTCTGTCCGGACCCAGTACTGCCAGCATATCCTTAAGAGAATCCATGATTCTGTGTGGTGACTCGTAAAATATACAGGTACGTTCTGCTTTTTCGATTTCCCGGAATTTATCCTGACGGCCTTTGCTCTTTGGCGGCAGGAAACCCTCGAAGCTAAAGCGGTCTGACGGTAAGCCGGATGCACTCAGCGCTGTAACAAAAGCACAAGCACCCGGTAGCGGCACTACCTTAACACCCGCATCACGGCACTGACTTACCAGGTGATAGCCAGGATCGCTAATCAGTGGCGTACCCGCATCGGAAACCAGAGCAATAGACTGCCCCTGAAGTAAGCGGTCGACCAGTACTTGCGCCTTCTGCTGTTCATTGTGATCATGTAAAGCAAAGGTTTTCGTTTGAATATTGAAGTGAGACAATAGCTTCCCGGTATGCCTTGTATCTTCTGCGGCGATAACGTCTACACTTGAAAGGACATCAAGCGCGCGCTGGGTTATATCTCCCAAATTCCCAATTGGAGTGGGTACAATATAGAGAGTTGGGATCTCTGACGGGGAAGTTTTGTTATCTGTCATTTGTTTACCATCACTTCAGCGATTAATATAGAGATAATTCTACACATAGTTGAAAAGAACTCATGGCTAAAAAAAACCATCAGCAAATAAGTGTATCACGCATTCTTACTCCAGTTGCACTGGCAATTACATTAGCGGCGTGTTCCTCTAAACCGCCGGCACCGGATTCCGTTGATATTACCTCAGCTCCGGATCAAAGTGTTCAGGCTTATATCATTAAAGCTGACCGCTCTCAGGGCGAGATTCAGAGTGACTGGCTAATTATGGCTCTGAAAGCCGCTATCCTTGATGGCGACACAGAGCAGGCTTCACGCATTATCGCACGTCTGGAAAAGCAGTTCCTGACCACGGAACAAAGAGCAGCCTGGATGCTGTTAAGGGCAGAAAACAATCTGATGCTGGAAAGACCGGAACTGGTACTGGAACAGCTTAATTTTGAACCCTGGTGGCAGCTAACAGATGCTCAGTGGCGTAGCTATCATTACATGCGGGCAGATGCCTTCGAAAACACAGGTGACTACTACCACGCCGTTGAAGAGCTTAACTGGCTGTTCAACCTTCCATTGGAAGTGACAGAAGAGCCGGTAGCAGAAGATGCTGAGGTAGAGCAAATCCCGGCGGAGCCTGAAATCACTCAAGAAACAGAAGAGCTAACAGCAGAGACTGAACAAGCTTTGGAAGCAGAACCTCTTCCAGAGCCAAGAGAAGGGTACGATCTTATCTCAGACCGTATCTGGGAAAACCTGTCACAACTGCTGCCTTCAGAACTAAAAGGCTATGCAGGTGAAGCTGAAGAGTGGGTAATGCAAGGCTGGCTGGAACTGGCACTTGAGGCACAAAGATACAGCGGCAACGTCCCTAAACTAAAGTCTGCCATAGAGGCATTTATCCAGTCCAAACCGGGCCACCCGGCGGCAATGTTTGTCCCGGCTGCGATTCAGGAGATCCTTGATCTTGAAATCATACAGCCTAAGAAAACGACACTTCTGCTACCTCTGACCGGTAAATTTGCTAAACAGGCTCAACTGGTACGTGACGGTTTCCTTCTGGCAATGCTGGACGATAAAGCCAGAGATGAAGATGCCATCCTGTCTGTTATCGATACAAACAGATACAGCATGGAAGAGATCGATGCGAAGCTGGCCGAAGAGCAAAGCGACTTTATTGTCGGTCCGCTGGTTAAATCAAACATAGAAAAGATGCAGCAACTGCAGAGCCAGAAAGCGGCTTCAACGCCTATGCTGGCGTTAAACCTGCCAAATGAGCTGGATACTTCAGCAGGCACTTGTTATCTGACGCTCTCCCCTGAGCAGGAAGTGACTCAGGCGGCTGAGTATCTGACAGAAAAAGGCTTCAAATACCCGTTGATTCTGGCTCCGCAGGGGCCTCTGGGCGAACGGGTAACCGATGCCTTTACCACTGAATGGAAAAAGAAAAACATCACGGATGTTGAAGTCGCCCTGTTCGGTACTAAGGCACAGCTTCAGCAGACTATCGATAAGGTATTTGGCCTGAAAGAGAGCCAGTCCCGGATCGTTCAGATGGATAACCTGCTGGGTATCGAGAGCGAAAATCAGGCTCGCAGCCGCAGAGATATAGATTCGGTTTATATTGTTGCGAAAAGATCTGAGCTAACGCTGATCAAACCATTTATCGATGTAGCGATAAACCCGGAAGCTCAGCCTCCGAAGCTGTTTTCTAACTCCATGAGCAACACAGGTGGCAAGCGTCAGTTTGAAGATCTCTCCGGCGTTATTTTCAGTGATATTCCGTTGCTGTTAAATGAAGATCAACTGCTGAACGCACAGCTAAATGATCTGTGGCCGGATCAGAGTAATGCTCAGAAACGCCTTCAGGCACTGGGTATGGACGCTTATGATCTGATCAGAGAGCTACCTAAGATGAAGGTGGTTCCTGGCTATCAGCTAAGCGGTCAGACAGGCGTCCTAAGCCTGGGCGAGCAGTGTATCATTCAGCGGGAAATCAGCTGGGCTGAGCACGATGCTCCGGAAGAATAAGCGACAAATAGGTGAACATTATGAAGCCCTGGCAAAAGAGCATATGCTTGCCCGGGGCCTCTCTTTTATCGATCAAAACTACAATACCAAACTGGGTGAAATAGATTTGATCATGAAAGATGGTTCTGCCATCGTCTTTGTCGAAGTAAAATACCGAAAAACAGACGGATTTGGCAACGCTGCTGAGTTTGTGAATCACCGCAAAGCCACGCGGCTGATACGAACGGTCAATATCTGGCTAAAAAGTCACGGGCTCTCTCCGCACACAACCGAATTCCGCATCGATGTTATTGCCGTTCATGCCAGCGGTGGTAACATCAACTGGATTAAGAACGCGATAACCGAAGGATAATCATGCAAGAACGCATAAAAGCGAGCTTTACCGAAAGCATTCAAATTCAAATTGCTGCCGCAGAAGCACTACCGGATGCAATCACCCACGCAGCACAGGCAATGGTCACCAGTCTTCTTAACGGCAATAAAATTATCTGCTGTGGTAATGGTGGCTCAGCGGCTAACGGCCAGCAGTTTGTCTCCTGCCTGTTAAACCGGTTTGAAACCGAAAGGCCAAGCCTGCCGGCAATGTCACTAAACAGTGACACCACCACAGTAACCGCTGTAGCTAACGACTACCACTATCAGGAAGTATTCTCAAAACAGGTACGCGCTTTAGGCCAGGCAGGTGATATATTACTTGCCATATCCACCAGTGGTAACAGTAAAAACGTGGTAAAGGCGATGGAAGCGGCGGTAACCCGTGATATGACCATCATTGCCCTTACCGGTATGGATGGTGGTGAAATGGCAGGGCTTTTAGGTGAGCATGATGTCGAAATACGCATTCCTTCTCACCGCACAGCAAGAATCCATGAAGTTCATATGCTGACTCTGCACTGTCTTTGTGACCTGATCGATCAGGTGCTTTTCCCTTCTCATGAAGAGTAAGTGTTTATGAAAATTCTACGTTCAGTTTTAGTTGCACTCTTGCTTCTGAACCTTTCAGGTTGCGCAGGTGTCTTGGTTGCAGGAGCGGCAACCGGTGTAGCCGTGGTAACCGATCCCCGCTCGACCAAAGAAATTCTTAAAGATAACGAGATATCTCTGAATGCAACCGCTTTTGGTAACAAGGCTCCTTTTCAGTTTAATGCCAGGGTTTCAGCAAACACTTTCAGAGGAGAGGTTCTGCTGATGGGACAGGCTGTCAGTCAGAGCTACAAAGATCAGCTTACAGAGAAAGTTCGCAGGATTAATGGTGTTAAGGCTGTCTATAACGAAATGAGAGTCCGGCCGCTGTTAAATGTCGGTGATATAAGCAAAGATACCTGGATAACCACCAAAGTGAAGTCTGCGCTTGTTGCTAACGAACAGCTCAGGATGGTAAAAGTGACGGTTTATACCGAAGACGGCGAAGTCTTCCTGGTTGGCGCACTTTCCCGGACTAATGCCGACCTGGCAATAGATATCGCGAGAAATATTTCCGGAGTCAGGCAGGTCATTACCTCTTTCTATTACGGAGAGCTGCCTGCAGTGGCAGAAAAAGAGCCTGAGTCAAAACCTGCGCCGACTAAGGCTCTGTCCCACTCATCAGTCGCGGCTAGTGAGCCGGTTTCTAATCAGGAACAGGTCGCTTCTACTGAGACCATTCCTTATATAGAGCCAATCGAAGAACCGTTAGGTGAAGATGACTTATAAAGAAACATAAAGCCCAGACGTAAAAAAAGCAGCTAAGTCAGCTGCTTTTTTATTATACCAATACCAGTAATTAACTGTTCAGTGATTGCTGGAATTGGTATTACTTTATCACCCGAAGACTCGGCCTGCCTTTCGGCTTTGGTGGCTCATCATCCGGTGTCGGTTCATCATCGATACTGTCAACAACTGTCAGTTCGTCTGCTGAGTCTGCCTCCATGATCGCACCTTCATAGGCCTCTTCAGGCTCAAACATAGTGCCTGCTCCGTTTTCACGGGCATAGATTGCCTGAACAGCATACAGAGGAACGATAACAGAGTGTGGACGACCACCAAAACGAGCATTAAAGGTAATCGCCTCATTGCCCATTTCAAGGTTGCCGACAGCACGAGGAGCAACATTAAGAATAATCTGACCATCCTGAATAAAATCCACCGGGACACGAACACCAACCAATGTGGCATCAACAACCAGATGAGGAGTCAGGTCATTATCAACTAACCAATCGTAAAACGCCCTTAGCAAATAAGGGCGACGTGGTTTCATTGCTTCAATTTCCATGAATTAGCGTACCAGACGCATCTCACGTTCCGCTTCTGTCAGAGAAGCCAGGAATGAGTCACGTTCGAATACACGGTTCATATAGACTTTCAGCTCTTTTGAACCAGGACCTGTCAGTTCGATACCCAGTACAGGCAGACGCCAAAGCAGCGGAGCCAGGTAGCAGTCAATCAGGCTAAACTCTTCGCTCATAAAGTACTCAAACTCAGCAAATACAGGAGCCAGAGTAAGAAGATCGTTGCGAAGCTTTTGACGAGCCTGCTCAGACTCTTCCGCGTTACCTTCCATTACTTTGCGAGCCAGTGAATACCAGTTACGCTCAATACGGTAGATCATCAGACGAGTGTTACCACGTGCAACAGGATATACAGGCATCAGTGGTGGGTGAGGAAAACGCTCGTCCAGGTACTCCATGATGATTTTAGAATCATACAGTGCCAGTTCACGGTCAATCAGAGTAGGTACTGACTTATAAGGGTTTAGCTCAACAAGTTCGTTTGGCAGATTGGCTTCATCAACCAATTCAACTTCAACACTTACCCCTTTTTCCGCAAGAACGATACGTACCTGATGACTGTACAAGTCAGAGGCACTTGAAAAAAGAGTCATTACAGAACGTTTATTGGCAGCAACAGCCATTGAGCCCTCCAGAACACTTACAAACAAAAACAATGGAGGCGGACCGCCTCCATTGAAAACAAATTAGCGAAGTATTGTAGCATATTTAATGTACATCACGCCAATACTCTTTCTTAAGCAGAACAACAACGATAGTAAACAGAACAAGGAATGCCATAGCCCACCATCCCATACGCTCTCTTTCTAGCTTCATTGGCTCGCCAGAGTACTCAAGGAAGTTAACCAAATCGCGAATCGCAGCGTCATATTCGCCATCACTCAGCTCACCTCTGCCGTCGGACTGAACACCAACCACAACCTGCTTCTCTTCGCCGTTTACAGTCTGAGTTTCGGTGACCGGACCTGGCAGGCCCTGCAACTCTTCAAGGACATGCGGCATGCCCACACTTGGGAATACAACATTGTTGACTCCAAACGGGCGCGAAGGGTCGGCATAAAAAGAGCGGAGATAGGTATAAAGCCAGTCCGTTCCTCTTACTCTGGAAACCAGCGTCAAATCAGGTGGCGGCGCACCAAACCATTTAGCAGCCTGTTTCTCAGGAATGGCATTTTCCATCAGCTGACCAATCTTATCATTCGGGTCAAAAACAAGATGTTCCTTCATCAGATCCAGCGGAATGTCCAGATCTTCAGCCACACGCTGAAAACGCTGATATTTTGTCGAATGACAGCCAAAGCAGTAGTTCATAAACAACTTGGCGCCGTTTTGCAGTGATGCCTTATCTGACAGGTCGTTATTCGGTTCATCTAAGTGAACACTGCTTCCTCCAGCAGCAAAAACCAGAGCCGGGAACATTATAAAAAAGGCAGAAATCCATTTTCTCATTTGTACGTCACCCTCTCTGGTAATGGCTTAGTTGCTTCATTTTTACTGTAGAAGAACAGGAGCACAAAGAACATGAAATAACCCAGGCTGAATATTCTGGCCAGAAGCGTGTAAAGATCGGTCGCAGGAAGCGCCCCTAAGATACCCAGGGCAACAAAGCTAACCGTAAACTGAGCAATATTTATCAGGTGGAATTTGCTCCGGTAACGGTAGGAACGCACTTTACAGCGATCCAGCCACGGCAGCACAAACAGCACAGCGATTGCGCCCCCCATTGCCACCACACCCAGCAACTTATCCGGCACTGCACGGAGAATCGCGTAGAAGGGAGTAAAGTACCAGACCGGCGCAATATGCTCAGGCGTCTTCAGCGGGTTTGCTGCCTCAAAGTTAGGCGGCTCAAGGAAGTAACCTCCCATCTCAGGATTGAAGAACAACACATAACAGAAGAAGAACAGGAATCCGGCAACACCGACAAGATCCTTAACCGTCCCGTATGGATGGAAAGGAATGGAATCAATAATGTCGTACTTCTTCTCATAATATTCATGGAACTTAAACTGACTCTTATATCCCTCTCCCTTAGAGCCTTTGGCAAGCTTGGTATCAATACCGTCAGGGTTATTTGAGCCCACTTCATGCAGCGCCAGAATATGCAGCACAACCAGAAGCAAAAGCACCAGCGGCAGAGCAATAACATGCAGCGCAAAGAAGCGGTTTAGTGTTGCGCCGGAGATCACATAGTCACCCCGGATCCAGAGGGTCAGATCATCGCCTATCACAGGTATGGCACCAAACAGCGAGATGATTACCTGGGCTCCCCAGTAAGACATCTGTCCCCATGGAAGCAGATAGCCCATAAAGGCTTCAGCCATCAGGATCAGGAAGATCAACATACCGAAGATCCACACCAGCTCGCGTGGTTTCTGGTAAGAACCATAAATAAGCCCGCGGAACATATGCAGATAGACAACCACAAAGAAAGCGGAGGCGCCGGTAGAGTGCATATAACGCAGCAACCAGCCGTATTCCACATCACGCATAATATATTCTATTGATGCAAAAGCACCGTCGCCCGAGGGCTCGTAGCTCATGGTCAGCCAGATACCGGTAACCAGTTGGTTAACCAGAACCAGCATAGCCAGCGAGCCGAACAGATACCAAAAGTTAAAGTTCTTCGGCATCGGATACTCTGATAAATGCTTCTTGTAGGCATTCATCATGGGCAAGCGTTTTTCAAGCCAATCCATTAATCCCTGCATCAGGCTTCTCCCTCTTCATCCACACCGATAATAATCCTGTTATCGCTCAGATACATATGTCTTGGTATCACAAGGTTGTATGGTGCTGGTACACCGGAGAAAACCCGGCCGGCCATATCAAACTTAGAACCATGGCAGGGGCAGAAAAAGCCGGACTTAACACCCTGAACCTGATCACCAAAACTGTCTGGTAAATAGGTAGGCGAACAGCCAAGGTGGGTACAGATGCCGACGGCGACAAAATATTCAGGCTTGATAGAACGGTGGGCATTCTGCGCATAAAGGGGTTGTTGCTCAACACTTGAACCCGGGTCAGCCAATTGTCCATCAATATCTTTCAGGCTGTTTACAATTGATTCCGGGCGTCTGACCACCCAAACGGGTTTGCCGCGCCACTCCACGCGCACCATCTGCCCTTCTTCCAGCTTACCGATATCTACTTCAACGGGCGCACCAGCCGCTTTGGCTTTTGCGCTGGGATTCCAGGACTTGATAAAAGGAACAGCCACAGTAACGGCTCCCAAACCACCGACAACGGCTGTTGTCGCGGTAAGAAAACGCCTGCGTCCGCTGTTTAAAGGCGTATCGCTCATCCAACATTTCTCCTGTTTACTCCGTATCCAGGATATTGCTGTTGTTACGGAGTCTTCCGGCTGACAAAGATAGTTATTTTATTATTGCCGAAAATATTAAGAGAAAAATCACTTTTTGTTAACATTGTTATTACAAAAGCTTTTACAAGCTCACAAAAAACAAAAAGCCCGGCATATAGCCGAGCTTTGAACCACAATCCGGTAAAAACCGGAGCGAACTTTTCCGGAAGGAAAAATTAACGCTTAGAGAATTGTGGACGACGACGTGCTTTACGTAGACCAACTTTCTTACGTTCAACGCGACGAGCGTCACGAGTAACGTAGCCAGCTGCACGTAGAGCAGGACGTAGAGACTCATCGTACTCCATAAGAGCGCGAGTGATACCGTGACGGATAGCACCAGCTTGACCAGAGATACCACCACCTTTAACAGTGATGTATAGGTCTAGCTTCTCAGTCATTTCAACTAGCTCTAGTGGCTGACGAACAACCATGCGAGAAGTTTCACGACCGAAGTATACGTCTAGGTCACGCTTGTTGATTACGATGTTACCGCTGCCTGGTTTGATGAAAACACGAGCAGCTGAGCTTTTGCGACGGCCAGTGCCGTAGTATTGATTCTCTGCCATTTTCATAATCCCCAATTAGATGTCTAGTACTTGTGGTTGTTGAGCAGCGTGGTTGTGCTCAGCGCCAGCGTAAACTTTTAGCTTACGGTACATAGCACGGCCTAGAGGACCACGTGGTAGCATACCTTTAACAGCTAGTTCGATTACCATCTCTGGCTTCTTGTCGATCAGCTTGTCAAAAGTGATAGACTTAAGGCCACCTGGGAATTCAGAGTGACGGTAGTAAGTTTTAGCTGCAGCTTTGTTACCTGTTACAGCAACTTTCTCAGCGTTAACAACGATGATGTAATCACCAGTATCAACGTGAGGAGTGTATTCAGCTTTATGCTTGCCACGTAGGCGAGATGCAATTTCACTTGCAAGACGACCAAGAGTTTTACCTTCAGCGTCTACAACGTACCAGTCACGTTTTACAGTTTCTGGTTTAGCAACGAAAGTTTTCATGCTAACAATAACCCGTTAATTTATAAATTTTACACTTAAGGAGTATTTCTACTCCCACTGTCTAAGAGCCCCAGACATCACCCCTTCGAGTGGATGGCACTCTCGCCTCATAAGAGACTGCAGTAACGGTGGGTCGCAGGATTATAGAGAAGTGTGGGGAAAAAATCATCTGTTTTTTGGTTTTTTTTTAGGGCTATAGGGTTATGGGGACGGGCTTCGCCCTTAGGGGGTATAGGGAACACCCAAATCAACGCCCCATAGCCCCATAGCCCCATAGCCCAAAATCCTAAACCAAATGCTCTTTAGCAAGATATTCCCTCCCCTGCATCTCCACCAACCTGGACAAGCAACGCCTGAACTCAAACTCCAGCGATCCGCCGGCGTATAACTCTTCCATTCCGACTTCAGCAGAAATAATCAGCTTTATATTACGTTCGTAGAACTCATCAATCAGGGCGATAAATCTTCTGGCGGCGTCGTCTGTGGTGGCGTCCATCTGGATGACTCCTGCGAGCAATACTGTGTGGTAGATGCGGGATATCTCGATATAGTCATTCTGGCTGCGTGCCGACTGACAGAGCTGTTCAAAGCTTGCGTACAGCACGCCATCACAGGCTTTTATCACCGGGACTTTCCTGTGGTTAATCTCAACTTCGCTTGCCACCACATGATAGTCAGCGGTTAGTTGAGCATAGTATTTATTGAGATTATCCGTTGCCGCCTGATCCAGAGGGAAGTGATAGATCTCAGCTTTTTCCAGAGTTCTTAGTCTGTAATCAATACCGCTATCGACATTGACCACTTCACAATGCTTTTTGATTAGTTCGATGGCAGGAAGAAAACGCGCCCTTTGAAGACCATTCCGGTAAAGCTCATCCGGGGGGATATTTGAAGTGGCAACCAGCACAATGCCACGCTCAAAAAGCGCCTGAAACAGGGTACCTAAAATCATGGCATCGGTAATATCCGAAACGAAAAACTCATCAAAGCAGATGATGTCAAATTCACGCTTAAAGTTATCAGCCACTTTTTTTAGTGGATCTTCCACATCACCTAACGCAGCTAACTCCTCATGAACCCAGAGCATAAAACGGTGAAAGTGAACCCGGAAAGCGCGGGGTGTTGTTAGCGAGTCATAGAAGGTATCCATAAGATAAGTCTTGCCACGCCCTACTCCTCCCCAAAGATAAAGTCCCCTGGGCATCGGATTCTGTTTTGGCTTAACTCTCATCAGGCGCTCAAACAGGCTCAGCTCCGGTGTTTGCAGTGATTCATAATGAACAAGTTCACTATGTAGTTTATCCAGCTGAAGTACGGCATTTCTCTGAGCTGCATCTTCCTGAAATGCCAGCTCCTTAATATCTGTCTGATACTTTTGTAATGGTGTCATCCAACTTATCCGGAAAGGCTCTGATTAAGGTCCGATTATCTGTACTTTATATCTTTATCCTACAGCTTTGTCATAGTACCATGACAGATAAACATGTGTAATTCAATTGTATACAACATGTTAATCAAAACTATTATAAGGAGCTGTTATGCCTTGGATTTACGGACTTATCGGTTTATTAGTGGGCGCTATCATAGGTATCATCATTGCCCGCATTAAGACGCCGCAATACAAAAAGCACAAACAAATGCAGCAAGAGCTCGACAAAGCTAAGTTTGAGCTGGAACAACAACGTCAGGAACTGTCAGATCACTTTGCGCAAACGGCTGAAATGCTGGATGTTATTGGCAAAGATTATACTAAGCTGTATCAGCATATGGCCAAGACCTCGAATGAGCTACTTTCGAACCTTCCTGAACAAGACAATCCTTTTACCAAGAAAGTAGCGCACGATGATCTTGAGGAAGAAAAAGAGTCAGAAGTAGGAACACAGCCTAAAGATTATGCCAAGGGTGCGACGGGCCTTCTGAAGCCAGAAGAAAAAGAGATCCTGGAAGCGCCTGAGGCTGTAAAAGCTTAAGCTCAACAAGCCTAAATTTGATTAACTTCAAATTTTTCTGAACTTAGCATTGGTTTTTGAGTCATAACTCTCATGTATGCCCTAGTGACCCTTTGAGCGAACTTTATATATAACAGGGTATAAATGAGAGGAGAATATGATGAAAAAACCTTTGCTTGTATTGACTGCACTTTCTATCAGCTTAAGTTCAATCATCACACCACTACCTGCGACAGCTGCACTGCCTCTGTCAGTAAATAACGAACAACTCCCAAGCCTGGCTCCAATGCTGGATAAAGTCACGCCGGCTGTGGTTAGTATCGCTGTCGAAGGTAAGCAGGTTTCTAAGCAGAGCATTCCGGATGCCTTTAAATACTTCTTTGGCCCGGACTTTCCCACTGAGCAATTAAGAGAAAGGCCATTCAGAGGTCTGGGCTCTGGTGTTGTTATCAATGCTAAAAAAGGCTTTGTGGTCACCAACTATCACGTTATCGATGGCGCAGACAAAATCCGCGTTAAGCTGCATGATGGCAGAGAGCTGAATGCAGAACTAATCGGCGGCGATGAAATGTCTGACATTGCGCTGCTAAAACTGGAAAAAGCAGAAGACCTGACTCAGGTGAAACTGGCTGACTCTGACAAACTGCGTGTCGGTGACTTTACCGTTGCTATCGGCAACCCGTTTGGCCTTGGTCAGACAGTGACCTCAGGTATCGTTTCAGCACTGGGCCGCAGCGGACTGAATATCGAAAACTTCGAGAACTTTATCCAGACCGACGCAGCGATCAACAGCGGTAACTCTGGCGGCGCACTGGTAAACCTTCGTGGCGAACTGATTGGTATCAACACAGCGATCCTTGGCCCTAACGGCGGCAATATCGGTATCGGTTTTGCAATTCCGTCGAATATGATGAAAAACCTGACAGAGCAGATTCTGGAATTTGGTGAAGTGAAGCGCGGCATGCTGGGCGTTCAGGGTGGAGAAATCACTTCTGAACTGGCCAAAGCGCTTGGCTACGAATCCAGTAAAGGGGCATTTATCAGCCAGGTTGTTCCTGACAGCGCTGCGGATAAAGCAGGTCTTCAGGCGGGTGATATTATCACCGGCATCAACGGCCGTGATATTACGACCTTTAGTGAACTGAGAGCGAAAGTTGCCACCCTTGGCGCAGGTAAGAAAATTGAGCTCAGCGTTGTCCGTGATGGTAAGAAGAAGTCCTTCGATGTCACTTTAGGTGAAGCAAGCGAAATCAAAACTCAGGCCAAGAAACTGCATGACGGCCTGACAGGCGCTGAGCTAACCAACACCACTGACAGTGATTCTGTGGAAGGCGTTAAGGTTGCATCGGTAGAGAAAGGTTCCCGTGCCGAAGCATACCAGCTACAGGAAGGTGACATTATTCTTGGTGTTAACCGCCAGCGGGTACGCAACCTTGCTGAACTGAGAAAGATTCTGGAGCAGGAGCCAAGCGTACTGGCAATGAACATCCAGCGCGGTGACAGAACCATTTATCTGGTTGTCAGATAATTTAGTTCCAGAGTACCTCTATACGGAAAGGAAGGCGTTGCCTTCCTTTCTCATTTATTAACCTTATGAATCGTATAAAAATTGCTATCACATTTGTCTAAGTGCTATGCTTACCGACTCTGAGTCTATAGATTGGCACCCAGCATAGAGGACGACATGCTGAACTTTTTTCTGCGTTCGATTGGTTTAGGATTAGCAACTGCCCTGGTTGTACTGCTCGCCGTCCCTTCTTTAAGAACAAATATCAATCTCATTCCCCGGGATATCGTAAACAGAGTTGAAAGCTTTCAGGATGTGGAAGTTTCCTTTAATAATGCTGTACGCCGCGCTGCACCTGCCGTTGTTAATATCTATAGCCGAAAATATACCGCAGAAGATCGTACCAAGCTGAAAACCCAGGGGCTGGGCTCAGGTGTGATTGTCAGTGAGAAAGGCTACATCATCACCAATTTCCACGTAATCGCCAAAGCCGATCAGATCATTGTGGCTCTGCAGGATGGCCGTGTGGCAAACGCACAGTTAGTGGGTAAAGACAGAAGAACGGATATTGCGGTCCTTCGCATTGAAATGGAAAGCCTGCCTGTTATTCCTCTTAATCCGGATTACAGCGGAAAAGTCGGTGATATTGTTCTGGCTATCGGTAACCCGTACAACCTTGGACAAACCACTACCTTCGGTATTATTTCTGCAACCGGACGCTCTTCAATCAGCCTGGACGGCCGACAGTCCTTTATTCAGACCGATGCCGCAATCAACGAAGGCAACTCAGGTGGTGCTCTGGTGAATTCCAGAGGCGAACTTGTCGGCATCAACACCGCCTCTTTCCAGCAGGCTACCGAGCTGGAAACTTACGGTATCTCCTTTGCTATCCCTTACCTTCTGGCAAACCGGATCATGGAAAAGATCATTGCTGACGGCAGAGTAATCCGCGGTTATATCGGCGTCGACGGTCAGGATGTTAACGCCATGACTTCCCGTCTGCTTGGCGGTGACTATACCGGCTCAATTATCGTATTAGGTGTCGATCCTAACGGCCCGGCGGCAAAAGCAGGCTTCCAGAAAAACGACGTAATTCTCACCATTGGCGAGCAGAAGATTAACGGCCGCCAGAGCGTGATGGATCTGGTTACCGACTTAAGACCGGGGACAACGGTAGACTTTGGAATTTTACGGGATGGGGAATTGTTGACGCTTACAGTTACTGTGGCGGAGATGGCGGAATAAAAGCAGGGCTATGGATTTTTAGGCCCTGGACCCTGGGACATCACATGAATTCACTTCCCAGGGCCCAGTTCCCAGGGCCTTAAACTTCTTCTGGCGCTTGAGTTTCAGCAACCTCAATCTCAATCCGGGTCACCCTCTGCAACCCTCTAGGCAACAGACTTCCTCTTCTTCCCCGTTCACCACGGAAGTTTTCCAAGTCCGCAGGTTTCAGGCCGAGTTTGCGTTTGCCGGCGTAAAGCGTCACTGTTGCTCCGGCCGGGATTGCGGCAAGGTGAGAGACAATCTCTTCTCTTGCTTTCGCTTTCGCTGCCGGGATGTTGATGATCTTGTTACCCTTGCCCTTGCTTAGCTGAGGAAGATCTTTAAGCGGGAACATCAGCATTCTGCCCTGGTTGGTGATCGCCAGAATGTCATCCTGTTCGATATTGGCAACCATCTCAGGCTTCATTACCTCTGCGCTCTCCGGCAGGTTAACCAGAGCTTTACCACTGCGGTTCTTCGACAGAAGATCGGCTCCTTTACAGATAAAGCCGTAACCGGCATCGGAGCCCACCAGCCATAGCTGCTCATCTTCACCCATAATCACCTGACGGATCGAGGTGCCTTCTGCAACGTTCAGGCGGCCTGTAATCGGCTCACCCTGGCTACGTGCCGATGGCAGGGTATGGGATTCAAGCGAGTAACTCCGGCCATCAGAACCCATAAACACAGCCTGCTGATTACTCTTACCACGGGCGTGAGCCAGATAGCTGTCACCCGCTTTGTAGTTCAGGCCTTCAGGATCGACTTCATGACCTTTGGCATGACGGATCCAGCCTTTGTCAGAAAGCACAACGGTGATCGCTTCACTTGGTACAAGTTCGCGCTCTGTCAGCGCTTTAGCTTCGCTACGCTCTACCAGTGGCGAGCGGCGATCATCACCATACTTCTCAGCATCTGCCTTGATCTCTTTCTTAAGCAGCGTATTCATACGGCGCTCAGAGCCAAGCAGCAGCTCAAGCTTTTGACGCTCTTTCTCAAGCTCGTCCTGCTCACCGCGGATCTTCATCTCTTCCAGTTTTGCTAAGTGACGAAGTTTAGTGTCCAGAATGGCATCAGCCTGAATTTCCGTAATACCGAAGCGCTCCATCAGCACCGCTTTTGGATCGTCTTCTGTACGGATAATCTCGATGACTTCATCCAGATTAAGGAAGGCCACCAGCAAACCTTCAAGGATATGCAGGCGGGCAAGTACTTTGTCTAAACGGTATTGCAGACGTCTGCGAACCGTTGCTCTGCGGAACTCGATCCACTCAGAAATAATCTGAACCAAGCCTTTAACCTGCGGCCGGTTATCCAGCCCGATCATATTCAGGTTAACACGGAAGTTTTTCTCAAGATCCGTTGAAGCAAACAGGTGATTCATCAAAGGTTCAGCGTCTACACGGTTAGAACGCGGAACGATAACAATACGGGTCGGGTTTTCATGATCCGATTCATCACGCAGATCATCCACCATAGGCAGCTTCTTGGCACGCATCTGGGCTGCGATCTGCTCCAGTAGCTTAGCGCCGGAAACCTGGTGAGGAAGCGCGGTAATAACAATATCCGAGCCTTCTTTGTGCCAGACAGCACGCATTTTCACGCTGCCACGCCCGGTGCGGTAGATCTTCTCAAGCTCTTTTTTAGGCGAGATGATCTCAGCTTCGGTCGGGTAATCCGGCCCCTGAATGAAGTTCATCACATCCGGCAATTCTGCTTTCGGATTGTCGATCAGGTGGATTGCAGCATCAGCCACTTCGCGTACGTTGTGTGGCGGTATATCCGTTGCCATACCAACCGCGATACCCGTTACGCCGTTAAGCAGGATATGCGGAAGACGTGCAGGCAGCATCTGCGGCTCTTTCATTGTGCCGTCAAAGTTTGGCTGCCACTCAATGGTGCCCTGACCAAGCTCACCTAACAGAACTTCTGCAAATTTAGAAAGCTTTGCTTCGGTATAACGCATTGCTGCGAAAGATTTTGGATCGTCCGGTGCACCCCAGTTACCCTGACCGTCTACCAGCGGGTAGCGGTAAGAGAATGGCTGAGCCATCAGCACCATAGCCTCATAACAGGCAGAGTCACCGTGCGGGTGATACTTACCCAGCACATCACCTACGGTACGGGCCGATTTTTTGTATTTTGCCGCAGCGGAAAGGCCCAGCTCCGACATTGCATAAATAATACGTCTCTGTACCGGCTTCAGGCCGTCACCGATATACGGCAGTGCACGGTCCATGATTACGTACATGGAGTAGTTCAGATAAGCGTCTTCTGTAAACTTGCGCAGCGGCAGCTGTTCAACGCCATCAAAAGTAATTTCTGTAGACATCCGTTAAACCTCTGCTAAGTCGCCGTTGGTCTGCAGCCAGTCGCGGCGGTCATCCGCGCGCTTTTTACCCAGCAGCATATCCATCATTTCGTTGGTCAACTCATCGTCATCTATGGTCAGCTGAACCAGACGGCGTGTATTCGGATCCATGGTTGTTTCGCGAAGCTGAAGCGGGTTCATCTCACCCAGACCTTTGAATCGCTGTACATTGATCTTCGCCTTCTTCTTGCTCAGCCTTTCTAAAACGCCGTCTTTCTCTTCATCATCCAGAGCGTAGAAAACCTCTTTACCACAGTCGATGCGGTACAGAGGAGGCATAGCAACATAAACATGCCCGGCCTCTACCAGAGCACGGAAGTGACGGGTAAACAGAGCACAAAGCAGAGTGGCAATGTGAAGACCATCGGAGTCCGCATCGGCAAGGATACAAACTTTACCGTAGCGCAGCTCTTCAAGGTTATCTGAATCCGGGTCGATACCCAGAGCAATAGAAATGTTGTGTACTTCCTGCGAAGCAAGCACCTGATCGGCTGACACTTCCCAGGTATTCAGAATCTTACCGCGCAAAGGCATGATTGCCTGAAACTCACGGTCACGAGCCTGTTTTGCACTGCCACCCGCCGAGTCACCCTCCACCAGGAAGAGTTCGGTACGGTTCAGATCCTGAACAGAGCAGTCGGTTAGTTTGCCCGGAAGCGCCGGACCGGAAGCCACCTTCTTACGCACCACTTTTTTGCTGGCACGCATACGGCGGTGTGCATTGGCAATACACATTTCAGCCATCTGCTCTGCAAGCTGCGGACGTTCATTCAGCCAGAGGCTGAAGGCATCTTTAACCACACCGGAAACAAATGCCGCGCACTGACGGGAAGAGAGGCGCTCTTTGGTCTGACCCGCAAACTGCGGATCCTGCATTTTAATGGAAAGTACGTATGAGCAACGTTCAAAGACGTCATCACCGGTAAGCTTTACACCACGTGGCAGCAGGTTACGGAATTCACAGAACTCGCGCATGGCATCCAAAAGCCCCTGACGCAGACCATTTACATGGGTACCACCAAGCGCCGTCGGAATAAGGTTTACATAACTTTCCGTGATCTGGTCACCACCTTCCGGCTGCCAGATAATCGCCCAGTTAGCCGCTTCGGTTTCTGCCGAAAACTCACCGGTAAAAGGCTCTTCAGGAAGAAGGGTATAACCTTTAACACCTTCTGCCAGATAGTCTTTCAGACCATCTTCGTAATACCACTTATGCTCGTTACCATTTACCTTGTCGCTAAAGGTAATCTCCAGCCCCGGACAAAGAACGGCTTTCGCTCTCAGGTTATTTATCAGCCTGGATACAGAGAAGTTAGCGGAATCAAAATACTGAGCATCCGGCCAGAAATGAACACTGGTACCACGGTTTCTTTTACCACAGGTGCCTGTCACCGTCAGATCGGATACTTTATCACCATGTTCAAAGGCGATTTCATAAACCTGACCATCACGACGGACTGTCACTTCAACTCGTTTGGAAAGGGCGTTTACTACCGAGATACCTACCCCGTGCAAACCACCTGAAAACTGATAGTTTTTATTTGAGAATTTACCACCAGCGTGAAGCTTACACAGTATCAGTTCAACGCCTGATACCTTCTCTTCCGGGTGAATATCGACAGGCATACCACGTCCGTCATCAATCACTTCAAGCGACTGATCGGCGTGTAGAATTACTTGTACCTTGGAAGCATGACCGGCCAGCGCTTCATCGACACTGTTATCGATAACTTCCTGACCCAGATGGTTAGGACGCACTGTATCCGTATACATCCCAGGTCGGCGACGCACTGGCTCAAGACCATTAAGAACCTCAATGGCTCCAGCGTTATATTGTTCAGTCATAATACGGAATTTACTTAAAAAATTTTTGCTGACACATAGTCTGGAACATAGAGGTGGATGTCAAGCGGGAGGCACATATGCAGTACAATTTTATGAAGCATGCCCCTACCGTGATACAGGTCAGAGCTTCAAAAAACTAACAATCTCTTCAGAGTAACGTTCAAAGCCAATAAAACTATGGTCACCATCAGGCTCAACGGTCTGTCTACATTCCTGAAGCTTCTCTACCGCCTGACGGAAATCCAGTACTTCGTCGCCTTCCTGCTGGAGCAACCAGAAGTCATCACAGTTTTGGATGGTTTCTACGTCCAGTGCTCTTAGCTGCTCAACGTGGATATCTTCCAGCAGATACTTTTCACCTGTGTATGGATTTTCCTGCTCACCAAGGTAATCCTTCAGAAGCTCATAGGGCCTAACGGCAGGATTCACTACAACCGCTTTAAAACCATACAGGTGATTCAGCCAGATAGAGAAGTAGCCGCCCAGAGAACTGCCAACCAAACCTATCTGATAGTCATCCTTATATTTCTCAATAAGCTCCAGAAGAAGAGTCCTGGCATCAGACGGAAAGCAAGGCATCTGAGGAACCACAACCTTGATATCCGGACGGTGCTCTGCACAGTACTCCTTCATTACATTCGCTTTGTGCGATAAGGGAGAACTGTTAAAGCCATGAATATAAAGTAGTAATGCTGGCTTGCTCATTAGTAACCACCAGCATTGAAATCAGGGAAGAACTCGCTACCTTCCAGCCTGTGCACCTGAGCTTTCAGTGTTCCGTCTTCAAACAGCTCGAATGTTCTCCAGCCCGGAGACTGCGCATCCAGAGCAAAGTCCTGCGAATCAGGTTTAAACTGAACACAGGTTGAAGGGGTAGTGATAACACGTACGCCATGATGTTTTTCATCAAAGGCCTGGTGAACATGCCCGCAAACGGCAGCCCGGACATTATTATGCTTCTTAACCACTTCCCAGAAGCTTTCTGCATGATAAAGCGTATGCTGATCAAGCCAGGCACTGCCAACCAGCACAGGATGGTGGTGCAGCAAGATTAGTGTGTGACGTTCCGGGTGCTTTGCTAACTTTTCATCCAGAAGAGCAAGTTGTTGTCCGTTCAGACGGCCATGAGGAACGCCTGCTACCTGACTGTCCAGCGAGATGATCTGCCAGAAATCTCCGGCCAGAACATGTGGCTCAGAGAAAATCTGATCCGATGGTAGAACGCTTTTCATATTGGGCTTAAAGTCGTGATTTCCCGGCAGCCACAGGCACGGCTTCTCTAAACAAGAGATCTCCTGCTCAAACCGGCAATAGGACTTAGCGGTGTGATCCTGAGAGATATCACCGGTCGCCAATATTGCGTCAAATTCTGTATTTCTGTTTTTAACCTCACTCACAACAGCACGAAAACTATCTAAAGTATTCACACTCAACAGGCACCCGTCCTGTATGGAAAACAGGTGAGTATCTGTCAGCTGCAATAGTTTTATACTATTTCTTTCTGAGGTTGTTGATAATTTCACAACTGATACCTGATTTTAAATTCTTTTGCTTATTCCCATGCTCACGTGGCTTATCAAAATACGGGGGCGCGACTAATCCCATGTCTCAGACAAAATGTCAGCCAGTCACTTAAAAACTGGTTCAACTGAAATTTCTCATCTTTTTGCATCATTTTGTCATTTGGATAGTCATAGCGAGCTTTTACTCTTGAGATCTGTTCGCTCGCACACACTTCAGCTACCCGCGCATCGTGATAAAGCCTTACTGTCATTTTAGGCAATGGAAAAACAGGCTGCTCATTACATTGGCTAACATCAATTACTGTTGTGTATTTTGTGATTTCACTCACTTCTAATTGATAAGCCATACTGGCAACCTGGTATGAACGCACATCCCCGACACTTGGCCTGGTCGGTAGCAAAGCATTGAGTTTCGCATAATTTGTTTCGTATACACGCATTAGTTCTGCGAGATCAACGTGATACGGTTTGCCAGTACTTATTTCAGCCATCGGGATTGTAGTTCTTTATAATTCAGCTCCAACCATTGCAACGCAATAATTGAGGCACCGTTCTCAATTTTACCGTCTGCAATCATACGAAATGCGACCTGACGGCTAACAACCTGAACACGAATATCTTCATTCTCGTAGTCCAGACCATGGATTCCACCTGCATTTGATGCATCAACCTGGCCTACATATACGTCCAGTTTTTCAGAGCACCCACCCGCTGAAGGGTAGTAGCTAGTCACTTTAGTCAGTTCTCCAACCTCAACGCCAGCCTCTTCCATCGCTTCGCGACGGACAAGCTCTTCCGGAGACTCATCGGCATCCATAATTCCTGCAACAATCTCTATCTGCCACGGCTGCTCCTGCTCCAGGCAGCCGACCCTGACCTGCTCAATCAGAACCACTTCATCGGATACAGGATCGTACGGCAGCATTGCGGCTGCGTGTCCGCGTATAAATAATTCGCGCTCTACCGGCTCACTCCAGCCACCTTCGAACAGTTTATGCCTGAAGCGGTACTTAACCATTTCAAAAAAGCCCTTAAAAAGCGTCTCTTTCGACAGAATTTCTACGTCTTTGGTTGTAAACTTTTGCTTCATGCTCTCATATGTCCTTAGTGCAAGAGGATTCCTGCGCTCTATTTTAATCTTAGTCAATAAGATTGACCAATGATAATGCTCAACTTTTTCAATAAGCCTTAAATAATAGTTTAAATCTCAAAAAATATATTGCACAATTGGATAATTAAATGTAAAAAAGCGCAAAGATTCGAGCAATTTTCCTACAAGTTAGGTTAAACTCTTGATGGTCAACCAAGTTAACAAGGCGGGACAAGCCAAAATGAAAAAAATGCTTCCACTAATGATCAGCATGACTCTAGGTAGTGTATCTACTTTCGCAACTGCTGATGATTTAGCTCAGATTTACGATCTTGCAAAAGAAAACGATCCAACTCTTCTTCGTTCTGCAGCAGAGCGTGATGCTGCGTTTGAAGCCATTGAACAAAGCCGCAGTACTTTTCTGCCGCAGGTTAACTTAACGGCAAGTTATGATATTAACCGCACCGATTATAGCAGTGAGTCAGTATCAACAGATAACAATTCCTTCACTGCAGGTATCGGGTTTACTCAGGAGCTGTACAAACGCTCAAGCTGGCTTAACCTTGATCAGTCAGAGAAAAGTGCTCGCCAGGCTGATGCCGCTTATGCCGCAGAACAGCAAAGCCTGATCCTTCGGGTTGCAACTGCCTACTTCGAAGTGCTGAGAGCTCAGGACAGCCTTGAGTTTGTTCGCGCTGAAAAAGCAGCCGTTGCCCGTCAGCTTGAGCAGACAAAGCAACGCTTCGAGGTTGGTCTTTCAGCAATAACTGACGTACACGATGCCCAGGCTCAGTTCGATAGCGTACTGGCAAGCGAAGTCGTCAGTGAAAACTCTCTTATCAACAGCTATGAGTCTCTGCGTGAAATCACAGGTCAGGAGCATACCGACCTGAATATTCTGGATACAGAAAGTTTCAGCGCGGCACGTCTTTCAGAAACGCCGGAAGCGCTGCTTGAGCAAGCACAGACGCAAAACCTGACCCTTCTTTCTGCCCGAATTTCTCAGGACATTGCGCGTGACAATATTGAGCTGGCAAGCTCTGGCCGACTTCCTTCTCTGACCCTTGACGGCTCATACGGCCTTCTGGACAGAACAGATGAAAGTGGCAACAACACGGATGTCGATTACAACTCTTTCAACCTCGGTCTGAACTTCTCAATGCCTCTGTATACCGGCGGTAATATCAACTCACAGGTAAAACAGGCTCAGTTCAACTATGTTGCGGTAAGTGAAAGTCTTGAAGCCAGTTACCGTGGTGTTGTAACAACAGTTCGCAGCTCTTACAACAACGTAAACGCAAGCATCGGCACAATCAAAGCTTACGAGCAGTCTGTAATCTCAGCAAAATCAGCACTTGAAGCAACGGAAGCAGGCTTTGATGTGGGTACTCGTACCATCGTTGACGTACTGGACTCAACCCGTAGCCTTTACGACGCAAACCGTAACCTTTCAAATGCACGCTACGACTATCTGATCAGCATTCTGAACCTTCGTCAGGCGGTTGGTACGCTTAGCGAGCAGGATGTTATGGATATTAATGCGGGGTTGAAGGCGCAGGGGTAACAGGTTGCAGGTTGCAGGTTGCAGGCTGACTCTCATACACAAATATTAAAGTGGCCTGAGAACGGTTCTCCCCCTTTAGTGAAAAAGCCTAACTGGTTGATAAAGCTAATAGAAGGGGGAGTTAGAGGGGGTTGGTTATGCCATGCATGGTTAAACCACCAAAACTTAAACCCATGAGAAACAACCCCTCCCAGCCTCCCCTTCGATGTTACTTTTTCGAAAATCCGGCCTTTCGAGGCTAAGGGGAGGAGCATTCTTTGGCTCCTTAAACTTGTGTATAAGAGTCAGGGTTGCAGGTTGCAGGTTGCAGGTTGCAGGTTGCAGGTTGCAGGTTGCAGGTTGCAGGTTGCAGGTTGCAGGTTGCAGAATTAAAAAGGCTTGAGATATAAATCTCAAGCCTTTTTTATGGGAAAACCTGCATTTACCCTGTAACCTGTAGGGCAAAGCCCGTCCTGTCACCTGTAACCTTTACTAACCTTTCCCACCCTTAATCGTATTAATAATTTCCGTAGTAGAAACCCCTTCCTCAAAGTTTAGTACCCGTACTTCACCACCCGCTGCGATCACTTCTTCGCCGCCGGCGATTTCTTCCGGTTTGTAGTCGCCACCTTTAACTAAAAGGCTTGGTAGTACTTCTGAGATTAAACGCTGTGGTGTCTCTTCGTTGAAAGGTACAACCCAGTCAACGGCACCTAAACCAGCCAGAACAGCCATGCGGCGGTCTGTCGGGTTTACCGGGCGTCCGGGGCCTTTAAGCATTTTTACTGACTCGTCAGTGTTAACTGCAACAATCAGACGGTCACCAAGCTCAGCGGCGTGGTTCAGATAAGAAACATGTCCGGCGTGGAGGATGTCGAAACAACCGTTGGTCATTACTACTTTCTCGCCTTTGGCTCTGGCTTTCTTCACCGCTTCAATCAAAGCAGGCTCTGAGATAATTCCGTAATCAGTGTCCTGACCACCATGAACCGCTTCAGCAAGCTCAACCTCAGATACGGTGGAAGTACCCAGTTTACCAACGACAACACCAGCCGCTGCATTTGCAAGAGCACAAGCCTGGTCAAGTGGCTTTCCTGCCGCTACTGAAGCCGCCAGAACAGAGATAACCGTATCACCGGCACCAGTCACATCGTAAACCTCTTTCGCCTGCGTAGGCAGGTGGAAAGGCTTCTCTCCCTTGCGAAGAAGAGTCATACCGTTCTCACTTCGGGTGACAAGCAGAGCTTCAAAGTCATAGGTATCGATCAGCTCAAGACCTTTCTGAACCAGCTCCTCTTCATCTTTAATCTTACCAGCGACCAGTTCAAATTCCGCCATATTTGGCGTCAGAAGCGTGGCACCACGGTAGCGCTCAAAGTCAGCGCCTTTCGGGTCGATAAATACAGGAACACCTGCAGCACGAGCCTTCTGAATCATCACCTGAACATGCTCCAGGCCACCTTTGGCATAATCCGACAGCACGACGGATTTAATTTCAGGCAGAACCTTATCCATACGGGATAAAATCAGCTCTGCATCGGTATTCTCAAACTTATCTTCAAAGTCCAGACGGATAAGCTGCTGTCCGCGGCTCATCACTCTTAGCTTTGTTATTGTCGGGTAGTCCGGTAGGGCGACAAAGTCACAGTTAACTTTTAAAGAAGTCAGTGTGTTAGTCAGAACTTTTGCCGGCTCATCTTCACCAACCAGACCAATGATATTTGCCTTTCCGCCCAGTGCAGCTATGTTCATTGCTACGTTTGCAGCACCACCCGGACGTTCTTCATTCTCTTCTACTTTAACAACAGGAACCGGAGCTTCTGGAGAGATACGCCCCGTCGGGCCATACCAGTATCTGTCCAGCATCACATCACCAATAATTAATACACCTGCATTTTCATATTCAGGTAGGCTCGGTTTCATAAAATTCTCCAATAATTAAAGCTAACGCGAGTTTAGCACAGGGCTTATCCTGCCTAAACCGTTTCGCCCAGCCATTTTTCCCAGTTTTTACGTACACAGTCGCGTTCATCTGCAAATCTCGACTCATCCACATCTGCATCCTGATTTAACAAATTGCGGTGGTGAATCTCATCGCGCAAACTTGTATAAGAATCCGTCAGTTCCTTAGCTTCAGAATCAGAAATAATCCCCTGCTGCATCAGTGATTCGAAAACCCTGACATTATCTGACCAGCGAGTGAGTTCCGGATGCTTAGCGCTGTAGTTAAGGACAAGATACTGAGCAATAAATTCAATATCTGTGATACCTCCGGGGTCTTGTTTGAGCATAAAGCGGCCGGATTTTTTACCACCAAGATGCTCACGCATTTTTTCGCGCATCCCGGTTACTTCTTTTTTCAGGGCTTCCTGATCCCGTTCGCGGCACAGAACACGCTTACGGATATCATCAAAAGCGCTAACCAGTGGCTCATCACCAAAGATAACCCGGGTCCGGGTCAGGGCCTGATGTTCCCATGTCCAGGCTTCATTGTGCTGATACTCCTCAAACGCATCCGTCGGGCTCACCAGCAATCCGGATGCACCGGAAGGTCTTAAGCGGGTATCCACTTCATACAAAATACCTGACGCTGTTCTGGATGAGAAAATATGAATAATTCTCTGAGCAAGGCGCAGATAAAACTGACGTCCGTCAATCTCCTTTTTGCCGTCGGTGTAGACGTGTACCGGGCAGTCATGCATAAAGACAATATCCAGGTCGGAATTGTAGCCAAGCTCCCAGCCGCCAACCTTGCCGTAACCAATAACAGCAAAACCTTTTCCGTCTCTGTCTTTCAGGTGAGTGGGTTCACCATATTTCTCAGAAAGCTGCAGCCACGCCTGATGTACCACAGCATCAACAATCGCCTCAGCCAGATAAGTTAAGTGATCACTCACTTTCATGACCGGCAGGACGCCTGCGATATCTGCTGCAGCAATACGCAGAATACAAGTCTGCTTAAACTGCCTGAGCGCTTCCATCTGCTGCTCCATATCATCTTCCGGAATACGGGCGAGATAGTCTCTGAGCTCACTCTTATAAGAAGAGAGAGGCACCGGATTGTACAGATGTTGCGGGTCCAGCAGCTCATCAAGCAATATAGGATATCTTCCTAATTGCTCTGAAAGCATCGGGCTTGCGGTGCAGAGGCGAACCAGCTGCTTTAATGCCGCCGGGTGTTCATCAAGCAATTCCAGATAAGTGGTTCTGGTCAGAATCTTATGCAGAAGATGCAGCACTCTTGGCAGGCCATATTTGGCATCCTGATGCGCATAGATTGCCTGAAAAATCTTAGGCATCAGTCTGTTAAGCACCTCCCGGCCGCGAGGGCCAAGGGTTTTCTTTGCTGTATCAGATTTAAACTGACGGATTGTTGCCGCATCGCCTTCAACATCAGCAACATTCAGATCTTCCTGCAGCACATGTTCGATAACCTCATCTTTATCGACCATATCCCACAACTCGGAAAAGTGCTTTTCTACCGGCGCGGACTCTTCTTCCTCTTCTCCAATCAGATCCTCAAACACAGCATGGACTCTGGCCATATGCCCCTGAGTCTGACTCAACAGTGCGTCCCAGGAAACTTCATCCATCGCAACAGCCAGTTTTTCTCGTTCGGCATCATTGTCAGGCAGAGTTTGAGTCTGCTTGTCTGCCATAGCCTGGATCAGGTTTTCAAGTCGTCTCAGGTAACGGTAAGCGGACTCCAGATCATCCACTTCTTCCGCCCCAAGAAGGCCAAGTTCTTTGATAGCGTCAAGCGTTTCCAGCAAACCCCGCTTGCGCAGGCTCGGTTCACGCCCGCCACGCACAAGCTGAAATACCTGAGCGATAAACTCCACTTCCCGGATGCCACCGGCACCCAGCTTGATATTGTTTGTCAGCCCTCTGCGCCTTACCTCACTGGAGATCATGGACTTCATGCGCCGCAGGGCCTGAATCGCACTGAAATCGATATAACGGCGGAACACAAACGGCCGGAGCATTTGTCTCAGCTCCTGGTAGCGGGGATACATCTCCCTGCCCATCACCCGGGCTTTCACCATGGCGTAGCGTTCCCAGTCACGCCCCTGCTCCTGATAATAATCTTCAAGGGCGGCAAAGCTCATCACCAGAGGGCCACTGTCACCAAAAGGACGTAAGCGAAGATCAACCCGGTAGCAGAAGCCGTCTACCGTCTGCTGGTCCAGCGCCTTAATGATTCTCTGACCTAAGCGGGTAAAGAACTGGGCATTGGCAATACTTCTGCGTGCCCCCTGCGTTTCACCATTTTCTGCATAGGTAAAGATAAGGTCGATATCCGAAGAAAAGTTAAGCTCACCGCCACCCAGTTTCCCCATACCGATGATAAGCATTGGCTGAGCTTCACCCTCTGCATTGCAAGGTGTTCCCCACTCCTTACAGCAGGCATCATACTGCCATTCATAGGCTTCAAAGATCATGGCTTCAGCAAGCAGGGAAACATGACTCAGGCTCTCTTCCAGCGTCCAGCTGTTTAAAAAGTCACGCCAGGCAATAATGGTCATCTCCTGTCTTCTGAACTGGCGGAGTACCTTATGTCCCTGATTTTCATCGCTGCACTGAAAAAGCTTCTCTTTTAACTCCTCCCGGTAGCCACAGGCTCTGTCGCTCTTTTCCAGTAATTGCGGCAGCTTCGCGCATAGCTCTTCATCGCGCAGCAGAGAATCCTGCACAAACTCACTTAAAGCCAGCACACGGAACAGGTCCTGTTTTACTGACTCAGGCCACTGCTGAATCGCCTCTTTGATGGTGTCTGAAAATCGCTCATAAGCTTTGTCAGCTTCAAGCTGAAGCTGCTCACTGATGGGTTGCATATCTCGTCCTTGCGCAAAAGCTGTCGTTTTCCCTACTCTAACAATAAAAAACGCCCACTAAAATTTTAGCGGGCGTTTGTTTTCTATAAATTTTTAAATGATTGAACTAGATCTTGAATGACTGAATCTTACCATCCAGCTCTTCAGCATTGGCCTGCATCATTTCAGAGGTTTCAAGCAGCTCTGTTACTACCACTACAGAAGCTTCCACCAGCTCACGTACATTAGACAGATTCTGGTTCATCTCATCTGCCACGCTACTCTGCTCATCCGCCGCAGTCGCTATCTGGAAGTTCATATCATTAATATTGCTTACCTGCAGAACGATACCATCCAGTTCAGAACCTGCATTGGTTACCAGCTCAACACCATCGGCAGCTTCAACCACACTTTTCTCCATCAGCTCTACCGCTGAGTTCGCGCTTTCCTGAAGCTGGCTGATCATATCCTGAATCTCAACCGTGGCGTTCTGAGTTCTCTGGGCAAGGTTACGCACTTCATCCGCGACCACTGCAAAGCCTCGTCCGGCTTCACCTGCACGAGCAGCCTCAATTGCAGCGTTAAGCGCCAGCAGGTTAGTCTGTTCAGAGATTCCCTGAATCGTACCGACAACGCTGCCGATAGCTTCAACGCGCTCTTCAACCTGGTTTACCGCTCCCGCAGACTTGGAAATATCACCGGACAGCTCATTCATTTTACCAACCGTATCCTGAACAAAACGCTGGCCTGAACGAGCCTGTTCAGAAGCCTGCTCTGTAACGCTGGAAGCACTCCGGGCATGCTCTGCAACCGTCTGGACCGTTGAAGTCATTTCACTCATAGCCGATGCAAGCTGATCAATTTCAGCAAACTCTTCTTGTGCAGACTCTTTTGTCTCAGACATACTGATGGTCATCACTTCGGTCAGAGCCGACAGTTCATCGGATGTGGAGACCTGAGCTTTAATCACGTCCTGAAGCTGAGCTCGGGTTTTCTCCAGCTCACGGGCCAGATCCCCGTATTCATCCTTACAGTTAAGCTCGACAGGCTCCGCTAAATTTTTGTCAGCCATTGTTTTGATGCTGTCCAGTATAAACTGAGTCTGGCGAAGCATAGTCCTGGCTGCGCCCATCAAAATCACTACAAAAACAATGATCATTAGTACTGTCTGCCAGATAACATGCGTGATGTACGCCTCATAATGCTCTTCAGCACGCTTAGTACTTTCTGAAGACACAAGAACCCAATTTGCACCCTTTACTCTGGTTGCGTGTTCAAATCTATCGCCACTAGCCAGCTCATAAGCAAGCTCACCCGATAATCCTTTGATCAACTGAGAAACCGTTTTACCCGCATCGGTGTCATCGGTAAGAGCACTTACCCTTTTCGCTTTCGGGTGCCCCAGAACTTTACCTGTATCCAGTTCAATAAGGTACGCATAGCTATTACTGTCGCCTTGCTTTGCGATAACGCCAAAGGCGAACTCCGCATTTTCTGAGCCGTCAACACCATCACGAATACTGGATTGAAGAATAGTCGCCAGAATGCCGGCTTCAGCTCGCGATGTTTCCATCACTTGTTCTTTCTGGATTGATACAAGCGACGAATAAAGCGTATTGGCGTCCCACAGCTGCTTACCTACGATAAAGATGGTACTGAACACCATCAATACCAGCAGTTTAGGAACCAGCCTGATATCCGTAATAACCCTTTCCCATGGCTTAATTGATAAACTTGCCATTTAATAAACTCCACGTAATTTGTGAGTAAGAGACTAAGTGCTTATTGCAGTTATTTTCTTCTCTTGCAGCGTTTTATTATAGCCTGTAGAGAAATGTCTCTAATTATTTCGAGCCTCGTATGAAAAAAAGATAATAACAAAACTGGGCTCATCCAATAGAACTAATGGCGATTTAGTTACCACTTTTATCAGTATTTGTGATCTCGTAAATGTTGTTCTGGTTAATTATTGCAACCCCATGAATAACTGTTATCGACCTGGATCTGAATTTCTGGAATTTATTTTGTGATAATGCCGCCAAGGTCACACTGGTGTAGTTAACGGGTAATAAAGCCCCGTAAATAGCAGCAGACCATCAATTGAGCCATACAGAAAACTTAGCGCTTATTAAAAAAGCCAGACACATTGTCTGGCTTTTTCTGCAAAAAATATAGCTGCTATATTTCTACTGTCTGAGCCAATATGGCTGGGCTTCCACACACATGTTTCTGGTCTGCTCCATAGCATGAAGAATAGAAGACTCCTGGCGAGACAGCCATCTTTCCAACTGATTTTTCTCATCACCCTCAAGCTGATCCACATATTTCTGTAGCGGACCAAGCGTAAGAAGATCATCGATGCCCTGATAAAGATCGGCCCATGGAAGCCTGAAAGCATTTCGCTGGCCAATATCATAGATAGAGGCAAAGCAGACACCGGTGTACAGATTTCTCATCAGACGGTACTGCTGATCGATATACTCCTGGCGGGAAAGATCCTGCTCGGTTGGGAAAGCTTCGATAAGTTCAGCCCAGGTTCGGTCAAGCTGCTTTTCTGAAAAACGGCGAATCGGCTTAGCCATCTTTTCTCTGGCTTTATCATCCAGAAACGGCTGCCAGCCTCTTGCCAGTATCCAGCGACTAAGGTCAAGCAGCAAGCCGGTGTAACGAGCAGACTGTAGAAGATCCAGAGTTTCTTCTCTGTCCGGAAGGGCTTCCCGCTCGTCGTTTAAGTGTTTTACCAGCCATTTACGCGCATCAAGCTTACGCAGCGCATGCCCTTTGTCTTCACACAGATCATCGATGTAATCTGCATCTTTAAGCCAGTGCAACTCTTCATCCAGCCACTTAAGCTCCTGCCGGAGAATCGCACTTGCGCGCCTTGGTACAATGCCACCAAACACTGTCAGAGTCTGTCTGATAAAGGAGATGGAATTACCAATTTCATGCAACGCAGACAAAGAGGGACGTTCAAAAAATATCTGCTCATGGTAATGCCAGTGAGCAAGTGCGTGCTCCAAAGATTTCACAAAGCAGGCCTCAACAGAATCTTTTTCCCTGGTATCCACAAGAGCAAGAGACTTAACCTTATCGCCTCTGTGTCCCTGAGCCAGTCTGTAACCTCGTGCAGCCTTACTCAGATTCCCAAGACGCATACCGCCGCCTTCACTGATAGAGCGCGCCAGAGTAAACAGAGCTTCTGTCTGGCCTGACTTAAGTTCCAGCTCCACTTCACAGATAGGCTCTTCTTTATCGTCAGCAACAACAGCGCCCAGATCAAAAGCAACCTCGATCTGACTGCCGTCAGGCATGCCGACCAGCCACTGTTCTCTGGTGAAATTGGTTGAAAAGATGGGAATCAGTTCCCCCTGAAGCTTAGCCACTGACTTACCGTCTGGCCAAATCTCTTCCGGGTGAAGGGTAAGCTCAGGTTCATTGCTTGTGTGTTCAGCATTGAACTCTGGTCTTTGATGCAGGCCGGCAACTACGCGACCTGATGTTTTAACTGTTTGAACGAAAACGTCATCAAACCGTCGAATACGTAAGCCGATATCGTGCTGACGCAACCAGTTGTCCGGAGTGTCAAAATAGGTGTTCCCTAACTCTCTGCAACTGTTCTGAAGAATTTTAGTTTCTGTGATTTTTTCTTTTAATTTTTCCGAAAAATCTGGCGATACAAAAAACTTCAGCTCTATCTCGGTTTCCATAGTTGTCCCTTAGTAACAAGATAGTGACAGGATATTGCCTATTAAGATTAACAGCAAGCAACAAATCCCCATCAATGAATGATCTAAGTCAGCTTTCGGCACCAATTCTGAACGCAGATACTCCAGGACCGAAAAAAGCCTGTTTTTTGGAGCAAGAGCAAGCTATCCAGCCTCGAAATATTGTTAGAAGAATGTCAGATTTGACTCAAAACCGCATAAAGCGCAGATTTGAATGGCTCTTTAGTTGCAGGGGCTTAAGAAACTTCTTACTATTCGGTTCATGAATTTGTTTATTAAAGACTACAATTAACTCAGGGCAAGTTAACGCCCTCAGATGATAGTCTTTGTCTCAATAGAAGAATTTGTTAAGGGACTTACCGTGAAAAAATTATTCACTTTGGTTTTGTGCACACTACTCGCAACACCAAGTGCTTTTGCTGCACAACGCTATATCGCAGATAACCTGTTTACTTACATGCATTCAGGACCGAGCAACCAGTTTAGAATTATCGGCAGCGTAAATGCCGGCGATAAGGTTAACCTGGTTAATGTGAACAAGGATACGGGTTACAGCGAAGTTGTTGACTCAAAAGGCCGTAAAGGCTGGGTAGAGAGCAAGTTTGTTACTCGTCAGGCAAGTATGGCGGTTCGCCTTCCGAAGCTTGAAAAAGAGCTGGCAGAAGTTAAGGCAAAACTGGCCAATGCTGAGAAGAGTGCCAATCAGGAGCAAGCCGGTCTGATTGAATCTCTGGATATCCGAAACAAGCAGATTGCTGAGCTGGAAGCAAACTACAGCGACATCAGCCAGAAGCTGACTGAGTCTCAGAAAGATGTTCGTGAACTGCGTGCCCGTCTTGATACGCAAAAAGAAGATCTTCTGCTGAAATACTTTATGTATGGCGGCGGTGTTGCAGGTATCGGTCTGCTGTTTGGACTTATCCTTCCACACATCATTCCTCGCCGTAAAAAGTCACCAAATGGCTGGGCGTAAAAATTGTTTTACTGAAAAGAGCCGCGAGGCTCTTTTCTTTTTTATCCTTCCCACTCGTAAAGCGCCGGAATCTCTACCTGCTGACCATTAAAGGCGATAACGATATTACGTGGTGAAATCGAAATCAGCTGAATGCTTGTGTCAAGCCACTCTCCTTCACTCAGCTCCTTATCATTAATCTTGACCCATCTGCGCTTGGAGTCGGAGGCATACATATGTGTTTGCAGGTTCAGAGCCGGTAGTTGTCCTGCGTACTTCTTCAAATTCTCAGTTAGCTTTTCTGGTTTTGGTGCATCCTGTTCACCCAAACCAGATGTGGCGCTATCTTCCTCAAAGGCATTCTGCACCCGCTTGGCAAGCTCAGGTGAAAGCTCACTTAGATCCAAAGAATCTAAATCCAGCTCTTTCGCCCTTTTGCTTTCAGACCCCACCACTTGCTGAGGCACCGGCTCCTCCTGAATAACTTGCGCGGTTACCTCCTGCGCCACTGTATCGTCGGCCTTATTTCTGACAACAGGCTGTAACTCACCAAACTGCGGGTAATCCAGGCTTATAACCCGTACATCAGGATCTTGCAAAGCTGAGCTCTCTTCCGCTACCAACCCCATAGCAACAAGCTCAGGCGCCTCTTTATTAGTAATAATATCCAGCAGCTTCAGCGTATTTTTACCAACAACGCCATCAGCCTGAAGCCCCTGCCACTTCTGGAAGCTTTTTACCCGCGCTTTCATTTCATCATTAAAACGCTTAGTTTCCAGAGCATCTTCTCCCAGCGCTTTCGCCAGTAAGCTGTCCAGCAGAATCACGCTGCTGCCCGAATCCCCCGGTTTTAATGTTCTGGCAATCTTATTCGGCCACAGGCTTGTATACTCTCCCCGCCATAGCTTGCTCAAATTCTCAGTTGAGATCCGGATCCTCTGCCGGCTATTCAGCAGCTCAACCGAATCAGTATCAACGCGGTAAAGCACGGCGTAGAAAACTTGCCTGTCAGCTTCCAGGGCTAACACCACCGGACGATTGACTTTCAGAATATCGCTGAGCTCACCCTTGCTGGTTTCACAGTAAAAAGGGTGAGAAGGCAGAAGGTTACAGCTGGCATCCAGGACTGATGCATCAATCCCCCACAGATGGTACAAAGTGCGAACAGCTGAGATTTCATTCTCCCTGTAAAAACCGGCAACCTCCTGCTCAAATGTTGGAGAAGCCACCTCAATCACTAACGGCTCGGAAGATTTTTCCACAACAACAATCGGCTCCGGTTGTTTACCGGTTAACAACTCAGCCTGCTCTCTTATCTCAGGAGCAAAATAGATCGCAGAGGCTGCAAGTGCGGCCAAAACAGAAGAACCAATAACAACAGGACCCGGTGAACTTTTAGTCTTAGCTGGAGTAAAAGCCCCCGGAGCCTGGAATGAGAGCACATCGTCACAGGCCTTTTCTGCCTGACTGGCCCCCACCGTTTTCTGGTTACTGTAATAGGCATATTGCAACGCCTTATCACAAACCAGGTTAATCAGCCTTGGTACACCCTGAGTTTTACGGGCAATGATTTTCACCGCTTTTTTAGAAAAAAGCTGAACCCGAACTCCGGCTGTTTGGGTGCGGAAATCGATATACTGGGCGATTTCGTTTTCGGTCAGAGGCAACAGGTGATAACGGCCGGTAATTCTCTGGGCAAGCTGCCTTAGTTCCACCGTCTGCAGTTTGAGTTGCAACTCTGGCTGACCAATCAGAAGTACTTTAAGCAGTTTCTGATTGTCCGTTTCCAGATTGGTAAGCAGGCGTAGTTGCTCCAGTACCTGAGCGGAAAGATGCTGAGCTTCGTCAATCAACAGCAGCGTCTGTTTGCCGTTTTCATGATTGGTATACAGATAGCCGGAGATAGCCTGACTAAGCTGCTTAAGTGAAGCCTGCTCAGGATATTCAATTCCAAACTCATCACAGATGGCTTCCAGCAAATCAGACTCTGAAAAAGTAGGGTTAAGAATCAGCCCCGCCTCTATTTCATCATCCAGCGAGGCCAGCATAGCTTTGGACACCGTGGTTTTCCCGGTTCCCACTTCTCCGGTCAGCATAGCAAACCCGCCACCTTCTCCCAGCCCGGCCTGAAGGTGCGTCATCGCCTCACGATGACGTGAACTTAAAAACAGATATCTGGCATTCGGGACGATAGAAAACGGCTGTTCTATAAAGCCGAAGTAATCTTTGTACATTTCTCAACACCTATATTTATCGCTAAGCAAAAGTACCACCGGCTGATAGAATGTAAATATCTTTAATCTTATTTTCTCAGCCCGGAGTGCAAATTGCAGATTTATTTAGTTGGTGGAGCGGTCAGAGACCAGCTATTGGGAATAAAAAGCCACGATAAAGACTGGATGGTCGTTGGCTCGACACCAGAGCAAATGCTGGAACTCGGTTATCAGGCGGTTGGTAAAGACTTCCCGGTTTTTCTGCACCCTAAAACCAAACAGGAATACGCACTGGCAAGAACGGAAAGAAAAACCGCTGCGGGTTATACCGGATTTGAGTGTCACTTCTCTCAGGACGTAACTCTTGAAGAAGATCTGATTCGCCGGGATCTCACCATCAACGCCATGGCGATGGATGAAAACGGTAAGCTATATGATCCTTACAGAGGAAAGCAGGATCTGGATGAGCGTATCCTAAGGCATGTTTCCGATGCTTTTGTCGAAGATCCTCTGCGAGTACTCAGAGTTGCCCGCTTTGCCGCTAAACTTGCTCACCTTGGTTTTTCCATTGCACCGGAAACTATTTCTCTGATGAAGCAGATAGTTGACTCGGGCGAACTGGAACACCTGACCGCAGAAAGAGTCTGGCAGGAGTGGCACAAGTCCCTGCTTACGGAAAACCCGCAAACCTTCCTTTCGGTTTTAAAAGAGTGCGGTGCGCTGAAAGTCGTACTTCCGGAAATCGAACAGTTATTTGGTGTCCCTCAGACTAAAAAGTGGCACCCTGAAATTGATACCGGCATTCACACTCTGATGGTTGCCAGACAAGCCGCAAAGCTTAGCGACTCTCCGCTGATCAGATTCGCCGCTCAGACGCATGATCTTGGCAAAGGTGTTACTCCAAAAGAAGAGTGGCCAAGCCATAAAATGCATGAGTCCCGTGGCCTGCCCCTAATCAAAGCTCTTTGTGAACGGGTACGGGCTCCAAATGACTACAAAGAACTGGCTCTGGCTGTCTGTGCACAGCACTCAAATGTACACAGAGCCGAAGAGCTCCGCCCTGCAACTTTCCTTAAGATCTTCAATAAACTGGATGTATGGAGAAAACCGGAAAAGCTTGAGCAGGTGCTTCTCTGTTGCCTTGCTGACCACCGTGGCAGAAAAGGACTGGAATCCCAACCATACCCGCAGAAAGAACTATTTGAAAAAGCATTTGAAGCCGCTCTTTCGGTGGATGTTCAGGATGTTATTTCGGATGGGTTTAAGGGGAAAGGGATTCGGGATGAGATGGAGAGGAGGCGGCTGTCGGCTGTCAGCTTTCAGCTTTCAGGGTAAATATTTTTCGGCCCTGGGCCCTGGGACGGGCTGCGCCCTACTGGTGCCTGGGTTCAAAAAACATCTACTTTCCCAGGGCCCAGAAACCCAGGGCCCAGGGCCTACGACTTAACTACCCATCATAAACACAACCAACCCAACCCCAAGAATTACCCGGTAAATCACAAACGGCATCATCCCCATCCTTGAGATGATCTTAAGGAAGAAATGGATACACAGGTACGCACTGATAAACGAAGTCACAATACCTGTCAGTAGGAAGCCCACATGAACAGGCTCGGTTCCGGTGACCAGTTTTAGACCCAGGTAGCTTCCAGCAAGGGCGATAATTGGAATCGACATCAGGAATGAGAAGCGCGCAGCTGCTTCTCGGTTAAAGCCTAAATATAAAGCGGCTGTAATCGTTGCGCCTGAGCGGGATGTTCCCGGAATCATAGCCAGAGCCTGAGCAACACCGATAAACAGTGACTTTTTCCAATCAGCGGCATATTCATCATCGCTCAGAGAAGAGTTTTTATCTGCCCACCAGAGTAAGTAAGCAAAGATAAGCGTTGTTGCTGCGATAACCCAGGCACTTCGCAGATAAAGTTCAATAATGTCCTTCATCAGCAAGCCGAAAACGCAGGCAGGTATGGTTGCCAGAACAATCATCCAGGCCAGCTTTGACTCTTTGTCCCTGCGCCCTTTAAAGACAGAGCCTATCAAAGCAGCAAACAGGGTGACCACCTCTTTTCTGAAATAGATCACCACCGCCGCCAGAGTCCCGACATGAACAGCGACATCAAAAGCCAGTCCCTGATCTTCCCAGCCCAGAATCTGTGAAGGCAGGATCAGGTGCGCTGAACTGGAGATTGGAAGAAATTCCGTCAAGCCCTGAATAAGAGCAAGAATAAAAGCCTCAAAGTAACTCATTGTAAATCCATTATTATTGTTTTAGATCCACTGTTTTCAGGGATTCTAGTCCTTCCATTTGCTCCCGGATTTCTCTGATAGCGGTATCAGTTCCCGGAATAACAAGATCCGGAGCCAACTCGTATAGTGGCTGGGTAACAAACGGATATTTATAGATATCTTCTCTCGGGATCACCGGAGATTCCGAAGATATCTGGTCGCCGAATAAAATGATATCCAGATCGAGTGTCCGATCCTGATATTTGCGGGCATTCGCTTCTCTGCCCCATTTCAGCTCTATATTACGCAGGTAGTGTGAAAAATCCGTTAACGTCAGGTTTGTATTCAGTTCAATGACAAAGTTATAGAAGTCGTTGCTGTCAAAACCGATTGCTTCGCATTCGTATATTGCCGACACCCGTAAGTCACTATCCAGTGCAGAGAGCTCTTCAATCGCTGCCCGGCAGTGCTTTTCTCTGTCTATGTTTGTTCCTGCACCGACATAGACAAGTGTCATGCAACGCCTCTTTCAATAATGACGCCCACCCCTTTAGCCTGAGGTACTGCACCCGGCTTAGTCAGGCGAATCTTAATCCATGGCACGGAAAAACGGCTCATCACTAACTCTGCCACTTCTTCAGCCACTCTTTCTACCAATTCAAAGCGTCCGCCTTCAATATGATTAAGAACCGCTTCACTCACTGCTGCATAATCAAGAGCGTCGGCTACGTTATCACTTTTTCCCGCAGGACGGTTATCATGAGCCATCTCAATATCGAGAATCAGCTTCTGTTTAATCGTTTTTTCCCAATCGTATACACCGATTGTGGTAATAACTTCCAGTTGTTCTATAAATACTTTATCCAGCAAGAGGTTACTCCTTCATTTTAAAGAGGTCGGATACCAATAGACGTTAAAACAACGTATTATCCCACAATATCTCTGGCTATTACCAATTTCATTGCCCAAGGAACAGTTATGACGCCAATTGCACTGACAATGATCATCGCAGCCTATCTGTTAGGCTCGATCTCCAGTGCAGTTTTAATATGCCGTCTGTTCAGGCTTCCGGATCCGCGAACTTCCGGATCTCATAACCCCGGTGCAACCAATGTTCTCCGGCTTGGAGGCAAAGTGCCTGCCGCGCTGGTGCTGCTGTGCGATATGTTAAAAGGGACAATACCTGTCTGGTCCAGCTACTTTATGGGTATAGAACCTCTGGTTTTAGGCATCATAGGCATCTCAGCCTGTCTTGGACATATCTATCCAATTTTCTTTCATTTCAGAGGCGGAAAAGGCGTGGCAACCGCTATTGGTGCCATTGCTCCGATAGGCTGGGATATTACAGGGTTTCTAGTAGTCACCTGGCTGACCATCGCGGTTGTCACTCGCTATTCCTCAGCGGCCGCCATAATTACCTCTCTTCTGGCTCCTTTCTATACCTGGATAGTTAAGCCTCTTTATACCCTACCGGTTGCGTTGCTCTGTTGTCTGATTATTTTCAGGCATCATGAGAATATTAAGAGGTTGATTGAGGGGACGGAACCTAAGGTGGGGAATAGGTAGAAGGGCTATGGGCTATGGGCTATGGGCTATGGGCTATGGGCTATGGGCTATGGGCTATGGGCTATGGGCTATGGGCTATGGGCTATGCAAGATTCGAATCGAATACGCATGGTGTCAAGCTTTTCCCTATAGCCTAATCACCTCATAGCCCATCAGGGCAAAGCCCATCCCTTATTTTATTGATTCCAGTTGATCAATCGGCCACCTAGGCTTAGCTTCAACCGACAAATCCGACACTTCCCCGTTCTTCAACCGTTGCATGCCCGCATAGGCGATCATCGCACCGTTATCAGTACAGAACTCCGTTCTCGGGTAATAGACTTCGCCTTTACGCTTTTTCGCCAGTGCTTCCAGTTCAGCACGCAGCTGTTTGTTGGCACTTACGCCGCCGGCGATAACAATGCGGTTCATTCCGGTTTGTTCCAGTGCGCGCTTACACTTGATTGCCAGTGTGGCGCATACCGCTTCCTGGAAGGCATAAGCGATATCTGCGCGGGTCTGGTCGTCATTGTCGTTTGCTGCAATGGTATTTGCAGCAAAGGTTTTAAGGCCGGAGAAACTCATATCCAACCCCGGACGGTCGGTCATCGGGCGTGGAAATTTAAAACGACCCGGAGTGCCTTTTTCTGCCAGTCTGGAGAGCAGAGGTCCGCCCGGATAGTCCAGCCCCATCAGCTTCGCCGTCTTATCAAAAGCTTCACCAGCGGCATCATCAATGGATTCACCAAGAATCTTGTATTCGCCAATACCCTTCACTTCCACAATCATAGTATGACCACCGGAAACCAGCAGAGCGATAAAAGGAAATGGCGGTGGGTTATCTTCCAGCATAGGAGCAAGAAGGTGCCCTTCCATATGGTGAACAGCAACCGCAGGAACATCCCATGCGTAAGCGATACTGCGTCCGATAGTGGCACCAACAAGCAGTGCACCAACAAGACCCGGGCCTGCAGTATAAGCCACACCATCAAAGTCTGCTGGCGTTAAGCCTGAATCTTTCAATGCCTCTTTAATCAGTGGAATAGTCTTCTTCACATGATCCCGTGAAGCAAGCTCAGGCACCACACCGCCGTAATCTGCATGGAGTTTTACCTGACTATAAAGCTTGTGAGACACCAGTCCCTTCTCGTCATCATAAATTGCTATACCTGTTTCATCACAGGAGGTTTCGATACCTAAAATGCGCATAATTTTCTCAGCACGTCTTTCTCAGAAAATAAAATTGGCGCAATATTACCTAATTCCACAAATTTTGACCACGATAAAGCTTTACAAAGGGCTATCGATCGGATTAAAATTCGGCACCATTTTTGATCAAGCTGGTTAAGTACCGTTCAATAGCGATACGGTTACAAAGGAACCAGCGTTAACGAATAACCCCTGAGGTGAAAGGCATATGCCAGTAGTTAAAGTACGTGAAAACGAACCGTTCGACGTTGCACTACGTCGTTTCAAGCGCTCTTGCGAAAAAGCAGGTATCCTATCTGAAGTACGTCGTCGCGAGCACTATGAAAAACCAACAACAGTTCGCAAACGCGCTAAAGCAGCTGCTCAGAAGCGTCACGCTAAGAAGCTAGCTCGCGAAAACGCACGTCGCGTTCGCCTGTACTAATAACTAAGTCCACAAGGAATTTAGTTATGGCTCTGATTGACCAACTCAAAGAAGAGCAAAAAGCTGCGATGAAAGCCAAGGACAAAGCTCGCCTTGGCACTATTCGTTTAGCCCTTTCAGCAATTAAGCAACGTGAAGTTGACGAGAAGATCACTCTGACCGACGACGATATCATTGCCGTGCTGACTAAAATGGTTAAACAGCGTCGCGACTCTGTTACGCAGTTTGAATCTGCAGGTCGCCAAGACCTTGCCGATGCTGAGAAAGCAGAAATTACCGTACTTGAGGAATTTATGCCTCAACCGCTTAGCGAAGAAGAAGTAGCTGCACTTATTGAAGCTGCAATTACTGATTCCGGCGCTGCGGGCATGCAAGACATGGGTAAAGTAATGGGCGTTCTTAAGCCACAGATTCAGGGCCGTGCAGATATGGGTAAAGTGAGCGGTTTAGTTCGCGCTAAGCTTGCTTAAAACCCGACCCAAGTTATAGCAAGCCGTGCTATCCTTTTTGGAGTGCACGGCTTGTTCGTATCCGTTCCCTATTTATTGATTCAGTAATCAGGACTTATGGCAGGACACATCCCACGCAGTTTTATTGATGACCTACTCGCCCGGGTGGATGTTGTTGATATTGTTGATGCCAGAGTAAAACTGAAGAAAAAGGGAAAAAACTACAGCGCTTGCTGCCCCTTCCACAACGAAAAAACTCCCTCTTTTTCCGTCAGTCAGGAAAAACAGTTCTATCACTGCTTTGGCTGTGGTGCGCATGGTAATGCCATCGACTTCCTGATGGAGTTCGACCGCCTTGAATTTGTTGAAGCTATTGAAGAGCTGGCTTCTGGTTTAGGGCTGGAAGTACCAAGGGAACAAAGAAGCGGCGGAAAATTTAGCAATACTCCCCCAACCAATACTCAGGAAAAGCGCAGCCTTTATGAGTTACTGGAGAGCATTGCTAAGTTTTACCGTTCCCAGCTAAAAGTCAGCGCCAATAAGCACGCGATTGATTATCTGAAAGAGCGTGGCCTCTCCGGAGAAATCGTCCAGAAATTTGGCATTGGCTTTGTTGCCGATGAATGGGATCTGGTCAGAAAGAACTTCGGTCAGCAAAAAGCCACACAGGATATGCTGGTTACCGGCGGTATGCTTATCGAAAATGATAAAGGCAACCGTTACGACCGCTTCCGCGGCCGGGTAATGTTCCCAATCCGTGACCGGCGTGGCCGGGTTATCGGCTTTGGTGGTCGTGTTATCGGAGACGGCACACCTAAGTACCTGAACTCACCGGAGACCCCTGTCTTCCACAAAGGTAAAGAGCTGTACGGCCTTTACGAAGTACTTCAGGCCTATAAAGAGCCACCACAGGTTCTGGTGGTTGAAGGCTATATGGACGTGGTTGCTCTGGCTCAGTATGGCGTCGACTATGCCGTTGCTTCACTGGGCACTTCGACAACCGGTGACCATCTGCAGATGCTGTTCAGACAGACAAGCACAGTTGTCTGCTGCTATGACGGCGACAGAGCCGGCCGTGAAGCAGCCTGGCGCGCACTGGAAAATGCCCTGGGCTACCTGAAGAGCGGCAACGTTCTCAAGTTCCTTTTCCTGCCTGACGGAGAAGACCCGGACAGCTTTATCAGAAAATTTGGTAAAGAAGCCTTTGAAGAGAAGATGCAGCAGGCTACGCCGCTGTCAGAATACTTTTTTACCAACCTGACAGATCAGGTCAAAGTCGGTGTTGCCAGCAACGAAGGCAAAGCTGCGCTGGAAGCACTGGCAAAACCTCTGATAGAGAAGGTGCCGGATGAGCACCTTCAGGCCCAGCTATTTAAGCTGTTGGGACAAAAAACAGGCAACTTTCTCGAACACCAGATACAGAGAAGAAAGCCGGTAAATACACAGCCTCAGCCACATAAAGAGATAAAAAGAACCCCGATGAGGGAGGTGATTGCGCTGTTGGTACAAAACCCGGCTTACTCAGAATTGATACCGGATCTAACTAGTGTTCGCGAAATTCCCATTCCGGGACTAAGTTTATTATTTGATGTGGTTGATAAATGCATAGCAAATCCCCATATCAACACAGGCCAGTTACTAGAGCACTGGCGCAATGACAAAAATGAAAGTTTGCTCTCTCGCCTTGCCGCATGGGAAATCCCTCTGCAAGACGATGATAATGAACAAGATATATTCCTGGATGCATTGGATAAAATAATATCCCAGTGCATTGAAAAGCAGATTGAGTCTTTACAAGCGAAAGAGAGAAGTGTCGGTTTATCAACCGAAGAAAAACGGGAGCTGCTAGCTTTGATGCTAGACTTAAAAGCGTAACCCTTATTCGTAGATAAAAGTTAATCAGTTTGTTATAATTAGCGGTTTGCGTTTCGCATACTTACACCATCACTCAAACCAGAAGTTGGGTATCGTCTATGGATCAAAATCCGCAGTCACAGCTAAAGTTACTTGTTATTAAAGGCAAGGAACAAGGCTATCTGACCTACGCCGAAGTTAACGACCACCTACCAGCAGAAATCGTAGATTCTGAACAGGTAGAAGACATCATTCAGATGATCAACGATATGGGCATCAAAGTCGTTGAAACTGCACCAGATGCAGATGAGATGTCTCTTAACGATGACAACGTCATCACTGACGAAGATGCCGCAGAAGCAGCAGCCGCTGCACTTTCCAGTGTAGAAAACGAAATCGGCCGCACCACAGACCCTGTTCGTATGTATATGCGTGAAATGGGCACTGTTGAGCTACTTACCCGTGAAGGCGAAATCGACATTGCAAAACGTATTGAAGATGGTATCAACCAGGTTCAGTGCTCAGTTGCAGAATACCCTGGCACAATTTCTTATATTCTTGAACAGTTTGACAAAGTTCAGGCAGAAGAGCTTCGCCTTACCGACCTGATCTCAGGCTTTGTAGATCCAAACGATGCGGATACTGCTGCACCGACAGCGACTCACATCGGCTCAGAGCTTTCTGAAAGCGACCTTGAAGACGAAGATGATGAAGGGCTGGAAGACGGCGAAGAGAGCGAAGATGACGATTCTGAAGAAGATACAGGTATCGACCCAGAATTGGCTCTTGAGAAGTTCACTGACCTTCGCAACAAGTATCAGGACCTTCAGCTAGCAGTTAACGAGCACGGCAACGGCGGTGCTGTTGTCGATAAAGCCTCTGAAGAACTGCTGGATGTATTCAGAGAGTTCCGTCTGGTTCCTAAGCAGTTTGACTACCTGGTTAACGAGCTTCGCACTTCAATGGACCGCGTACGCACACAAGAGCGCCTGATTATGCGCCAGTGTGTTGAATACGGAAAAATGCCTAAGAAGTCATTCGTAGCACTATTTACCGGCAACGAGTCTTCTGAAGCATGGCTGGATGAAGTTCTTGCTTCTGACAAGCCGTACGCTGAGAAAATCAAGCGTAACGAAGACGATATCCGTCGCAGCATTCAGAAGCTGAAAGCAATCGAAGAAGAGACTTCTCTTCCGGTTCAGAGCATCAAAGACATCAGCCGTCGCATGTCTATCGGTGAAGCAAAAGCACGCCGTGCGAAGAAAGAGATGGTTGAAGCAAACCTGCGTCTGGTTATCTCTATCGCGAAGAAATACACCAACCGTGGTCTTCAGTTCCTTGACCTGATCCAGGAAGGTAACATCGGCCTGATGAAGGCAGTTGATAAGTTTGAATACCGCCGTGGTTATAAGTTCTCGACTTATGCTACATGGTGGATCCGTCAGGCAATCACTCGTTCGATTGCGGACCAGGCCCGTACTATCCGTATCCCTGTTCACATGATCGAAACTATCAACAAGCTGAACCGTATTTCTCGTCAGATGCTTCAGGAAATGGGCCGAGAGCCACTACCGGAAGAACTGGCAGAACGTATGCAGATGCCTGAAGATAAGATCCGTAAGGTACTGAAAATCGCTAAAGAGCCTATCTCCATGGAGACACCAATCGGTGACGATGAAGATTCGCATCTGGGTGACTTTATCGAGGATACCACTCTGGAACTACCTCTGGACTCTGCAACGGCAACAAGCCTTAAAGTTGCAACCAAAGACGTTCTTGCAGGCCTGACTCCTCGTGAAGCGAAAGTACTGCGTATGCGTTTCGGTATCGACATGAACACTGACCACACTCTTGAAGAGGTTGGTAAGCAGTTCGACGTTACCCGTGAGCGTATCCGTCAGATCGAAGCAAAAGCACTTCGTAAACTTCGCCACCCAAGCCGTTCAGAGACGCTACGCAGCTTCCTGGATGAATAAGGCTATCAGCTATCAGCTATCAGCTATCAGCTATCAGCTATCAGCTATCAATATTGAATCAAAGGTGAGCTAAGTGCTCACCTTTTTTATGTAGTTCGCCCGCACAGCGGGGTTATTTTTCGGCAATTACCACCTTTTTGGCACTATTTAGTTTAAGTGGATAAAAACTAAGCGTAATTGCCCCCCATAGTGGCTAGACAGTTGCCCGCCCTTCCCCTATAATCATCCACCTATTCGGCCCCTTAGCTCAGTGGTTAGAGCAGTCGACTCATAATCGATTGGTCGACAGTTCAAGTCTGTCAGGGGCCACCATATTTTATAAGGCCTGAGAGCATTTTTGCTTCTCAGGCCTTTTTTGTTGGACTACCTATAGACTACTTTTAGCGATGGTTCTCAGGTGTGTACAGTGAGCTACAAGGATATGTGTCGTTCCCGAGCTTGAGCATCAATATGACTTTTGAGTAAAGCTAAGTTCTGCTTTACTTCATCCTCAACTACTAACTCTTCAAGCTTTCTTAATGTGAGGTTCATACGGTTGTACTTACGAGCAATCTTCGTCTCTCCAGACTCCAAAGCATTGAACCACCTATCTGCTTGCTTTTGTAACCTATTTATAAGCTTTATTGTCTCTAGCTTCTCTTGAGAAGCTTTGTGAAAAAAACGCCACATTTCTAGCCTCTTGCCTCGATTGCCGTTTTGAACTTGATAACTGCTTGTAGACAAGCGGAGGTATTTCATAACAGCAGTGTTAAAGGATTGCTTAACTATATGTGTAGCAGATTTTTTCTGTAGTTCAGTTAGGACACGATTTCCAACTACTTTTCCAATAATAAGATGAACGTGGTCACCTGTGCCTAAAGCTCCATCTTGGCGTTGCATGTGGCATACCGCACGCACTTGTTTGGAAAGCAACTTTGTTTCGCTCTCTGATAGCTTATAAGCTAAAACTAGTGATTTGCATACATCTCTAACGATTGATTGCCATTGGCGCTTGCTAGGGCGCACCACGCCCTTGGGGAGCGTTAAACAATACTCTACGGCAAACGAACTTAGAGGCCTTCCTCCTTGTCTGTTAACCAGCTTTTGTCGTAGACGATACTTTTCACCAAGTAATGCCATTCTATGGACAGTCTTTTCATCACCAAATATTTGAACTATTGCCTCAGTATTCGCGTGATTCTGATGGTTTTCATTGCCAAGATAATGCTCTCTTTTCATCAAACCATCAGTTCTATCACGAACTGGCTGAGTGATTACAACCCAGTTTTTTAACATTATTTTTCTAAAAAAATAGTAATTTATTATGAAATTTACAAGGAGGTGAAAATACATAACTTAAAGGTACTGCTAGATTCAAGATAGGAGAACCCTTCGGGTTCTAACCTTGTAAGGGGACTTCCCCTTAACCCCGAAATAATAATTTTGAAGTGTAAGAAATTATTATTAACATTAAAATAAAAAAATGATATCAGAAAAATCTATAGCATTAGCTAAAAGAAGAGAAAAAGAGTTACTAGAAGAAAACAAAAAAGGAAATGAAAATTTATCACTAACTGAATTGGCAGGTATAAAAATATACGAATTCTGTGTGGCATCAACATATTTAACAAACGAAGACATAGTACAGAAAAATTACAAATACAGAGCAATCTCTTCTGAAATAAAAAGAGGTATTATATATATTAACATGACCTTCTTACGTAATAATCGAAAAACTATAGAGAGGAAAGATACCTCATTAGTTGTAAATTTCATATGTAGCGAATTAAATAAGAAGGTTGAACTTGGAATTCCTCCATTTGATAAGTGCTAGTTCACGATCGTCATACTAACTCTGGAATCTATACTCAAATTTGTCTAATAACTGAGGCTCAAACTGGATTTCAGATCATATGAAAGTGCATTTAATTTAGAAATGGTGACTTCACCCAAAGAACCAAAACTAAGTTAGTGGTAGCTTGTACTTTCATTAAATATACAACTAGTTGGTTATGAATATGCATTTAACAATAAACAAACTCAAAAAATCAAACATCTTCACCGAAGAATACTTAGCTCTAAAAGAAAACAATATTATCGACTTTATGGGAAAAAATGTTTGCGTTATATATGGCCCGAACGGTACTGGTAAAACTAGCTTTTCCAAGGTCTTGGAGAAAAATGACAGTGAATATGATATTCAAATAAATGGTGAAACCTTCACTCAAAATGATGATGCGATCGCTCATATAATCTCAGATCAAAATGACCGAAACATTATACAAGGAGAAACTCAAGATTTTATACTCGGAGATGAAATCAAAAGAGAGTATATGCTTAAAGAAAAGATCAATGATAGCTTCAGCAAACTCTTTACCAATGATATACCAAAGGTTCTAAAGTCCAAATATGGTATCTCAACAAAGAACTCTCCTTTTGATGACCTTATATTAGATAAACCACTACTCTCCTTTATTTCAGACATCGCTAATACTAAGTCTAAGGGAAAAAATATAGATAGACGTAAGTATATAGATCATATATCCGCTTTAGAGAAAGAGGAGGCTGAGTATGATGAAGTTAAATTTTCTTTCTTTGTTAATGACTTTAAGAGCAAAACCTCATCAATTCGAACTATCCTTGACTATGACTTCGAGTTAAAAGGCAATGAAAAGAAGTTAGTTAAACTTGAAGAGCAAAATGAAGCCGTTGGGTTGCTAAGTAGATTTGACTATATAGAAGATTGCCTTGTATGTGACAATCATATTAACGCTAAAGATCTACTTATAAAAAAAACTGACCAAATAAAAAAGACCTCTGATTCACTAGATGATAAAGAAAAAGAAATAGCAGAAAGAATTGTGAATGGATTACCTATAAATGATCCTTTCTCTATTAGAAACAAAGTGAGACTAGCAATTACAAACTCTGACAGAGGGTATATATCAGACCTTGTTGAAGATCTTAACTTATACAAATCTATCTATAATAACTTGATAAAGAACTTCATTATTGAGACGACAGGAAACTATGATTTATCCGTAGACTTGGATGAATATGAAAAACTATTAAAAAAGAAACCTGAATTCGCTACTGAAGATATACTATTTATTGAGAAGTTCTTGAATGAGGCTCTAGATAGAGAAATAACACTAGAGAGAGATAAAGAAAACAATCTAAAGCTACTATTAGGTGATAAGGAGTTTTTAAATCACGATAGAAAGAAATTATCTCTTAGTAATGGTGAGCAGAATTTTTTATCTCTATCATTCGAAATACTTAAAGCAAAAAACTCTAAACATGAATTGATTGTTCTAGATGATCCAATATCTAGCTTTGACTCCATTTATAAAAATAAACTAGCTTATGCGATACTTAGTATCCTTAAGGATAAAAAAACTCTCGTATTAACTCACAATACAGACCTAATAAAGCTCTTAGAACATCAAAGAAAAAATTGCCTTAATTTATATTACTTTAACAATACAGTAGGTGAAAATAATGGTTTTATTAATATAAACGAAAATGAGGTGAAAATATTACTATATATTCATGAAATTCTTTCACTTCTTAGAGAAGATATCAAACACGAAATTAATGATGAAAAAGACTTCTTGATTTCTGTTATTCCGTTTATGCGAGGTTATTGCCAGATACTTGGTAAAAATGACGAAAAACAGAAGTTAACAGATATTATGCATGGCTATAAAAATATAAAGGTTAATGTTACAGACATTTACAACAACCTATTTTCTAGCAATGTTATCAGCTCAAATCATATAATATCTGCACAAGATATCATTGGTATGGACAGTGATAACTTTAAGCCTTTAAAAGATGACAACTTCCCTCTCTTGGCGAAAACCCTAAGACATACAATTACTTACCTGTATTTGAGATTAAAGGTAGAGAAAGAGCTTTCAGCCAAGTACAACGTTAATACTAATAAGAAGGAGATGCTAACTGATATCATCATGGACTCTTTTAAAGGACTTAATCCCGAGGCTATAAATAATAGAGTTTTCTTTATGTCCAGAAAAACTCTATTGAACGAGTTTAATCACTTTGAGATGGATATGAATATATTTCAACCTGCTATCGATATAACTGATAAGTCTTTGGCGAAGGAAAAAACTCAAATTTTGGAAAAGCTAGAAAACCTATAACATACATCTGTTCTTATTATTTATGATGTGACACATGACATACTCTTAAGAGTATGTCATGTGTCACATCGACTAATTATATTTTTTCTCAGACAAACTGAATGTATCAAGATGCATGCTTTGCTCTGACTTGGTTAAAGCAAAAATACCACCTTCAACGAGTGAATTAAGAGCTCGACTAAGACGTTTTGCATTCGCATTTTTGCTTCCTCCTTCAGTTGACTCATAGTATTTGTCTCTAAGCTGCTTTCTCGTTGCTCTCCCCCCGAAGCCCTCGATTATCTCAATTAACTTAGCATCATATTTTTCAAGATCATTGGATTGATGAAAGTTTCGAAGAACCAAAGAGCTAAGCTCGATACCATCTTCATCAAAAACACCGAGATTCATACTTTCAAGTTCAACGTGAAGGTTTTCCTTCTCTTTTTCGTCCTTTTGCTTCGTATTGATTACTTCGAGGCTATCCTCTTTCTTTTTGCGGGCAATTTTAAGCTCAAAATCACATGAACCATTTAAGCTAGAATGTCCACGAGCCTCACTAGCAGCATTTTTTCCGATATGGTGTACAGCAAGAACACATAACTCGGCTTCACTTTTGATATAATCACAAGCTTGAACAAAAGCCCCCATATCACTAGAGTTGTTCTCCTCTCCTTCAAAACACCTAGCAAGAGTATCAAAAATAACAAGCTTTACTTTTACACCATCTTTATTTTCTATATCTCTAATAGTTCTGAGTAAAAAGTTACGATCCCCGTCTCTAGTTGGAACTAGAGAGCTATTGATGATATATACGTCAGAAGCTTTAGTCTGATAATGTATCTCCCATGCTCTAACACGTCTGCTAGCGCCCCGAGCACCTTCACCAGCAACATATACAACAGCGCCCTTGGATGTTTTACACCCCAAGAAATCCATTCCTTTAGCCAAAGAGCAAGCCAAATTCAGGATATAAAAGGATTTAAATGATCCACTAGCCCCATAAACAACTCCAAACGAAATATCAGGTATCACTTCTTTTACCAACCAAGAACTAACTTGATCATATCCACAAGATCCTCGTGTAACTTTGATATGATCAAGTCGCTCTATTTCAAAAGAGCGAGATATTTTTGATACACTTCGTCTTTCAGGAGGAGTTTGATATATAACTTCAACAACCTCTTTACCCTCCTTTTCCGGCCTTTTCGCTCCACTTAGAAAGTGCAATATACTCTTAATCATCACAATCCTTATTGATGAGTCTTTTCTCTACAAATAGATCCAAGTCCGAAATTTTATAAACGACCTTACCTCCCAGTTTGGCAAAAGGTAGGTTGTGTCTCTGATCCACAGCCCAATTAGCCAGTGTCTTTGGAGAGACGCATATGTATTCTGCCGCAGCAGCTCGATCTAAATATCGTTGGTGTGCGTTAATCGTTTTCATCGTTTCCTCATGGTTTGTTAAACAGGAGGATGATAGTCTCCGAAGACAACTTTAGAACCTTATTCTAGGAGCTAAGCAGGTATGAGAATTGGTAAAATATGCACTAGTAATTATTTTTCTATTTATTTTCAACAACATAAAAATCTTCATCTAGTTCCTCACATGCCCTTTTAAAGAACTGTTGAGAGTCCGGAGTAGCACGAAGCTTAACGCGATGGTGACAGATCAATAATATTCTTTTTCATGTATTGATTGTTTCTTTCAAAATTTGCCCTCGTTCTGCCTCAGTAACCAATGACTTGATTACTAGGCAGCCTCTACCTTCTTCTATAAGGCTAGCGTCATGTAACAAAGAACAACTCATTCTTTGGACTGTTAATAGGTGTATACCCATGCGGAATCCCCTGTTAACATATGATTACATTCAACTTTTTTATCAAAGACCTATGGCTAGGGATAATTTTCTTCTTACTACTATCAACACTCTCAGAGACCGTGTGAATAACTTCTGTTCAAACCCCGAATGTCGAGTGTCTACAAGAAGCTCTCATAGTGAGGATAATAAAAGTACTAGTACTGGTATTGCCGCTCACATCTACGCTGCATCTGAAAATGGGCCACGTTTCAATAAGCTTATGAGTTCTGAGGATCGTAAAGATATTAGCAATGGGATTTGGTTATGTTGTAACTGTGCTACAAAGATAGACAAAGATGAGAAAAAATACCCAGCGTCTCTACTCAAAGAGTGGAAATCCGAGGCAGAAAAAAGAGTTTCAGAGAATCATGGCCTTCCCTTTTTGACTAGAAGTGAAGCAGAAAAAGAATTCGAAGGTAAATTGCTTAAACGAAAAGAAGAGTTAGAGTCTCTCATCAAGTTCGCGATTCAGCCATCGCTTGTAGAAAAAGCTGAACATGAAGACATTGTTAGTAAGTTGAATAATATTACTGAGAGCTATGAGAAAGAAATGGCTCTGCGACAGGAAATTGAAGATACACTAACAATGTTCAAAAGCAGACTTCCAGAAGCAGTGTTTGACGAGGCGAATAATATGCTTTCCGTCGGTGATACTGATAGAGCGGAAGAAGTACTAAATTCCTTTGTAAACGAAAACGAAAGACATTTAGTCATGGCTTATATAGGCCGTGGTAAAATAGCAGAAGCTAATTTTAATTATCGCAAGGCATTGATTAATTATGAAAAAGCTTCAATGCTGTCTGACGTACAACCACAAATAACAAACCATGCGTGTCAACTTGCCTATAGAGTTGGTGATTATGAACTGGCAATGAGTTTAATTGATAAAGGGTTAAAAGTAATAGGTGATGATTTAATAGGCAAGATAATCTTTTTAAACCAAAAAGGGCTCATCCAAAGAGCCAGAGGTAATATAAGCAATGCTGTAGATATATTTAAACATGCTTTGAATGAGTTAGAGTCTGAGTTAGATGGCAATCATTGGATAATTGATACTGTTAAAAATAATCTAGCTCTGTCTTATACATCAATGGGTAAATATACAGAAGCGGAGATAATATATAACGATTTAATTATAAAGGATACCAAGGAACATGGAAGAAAATCTGAACAAGTATGTATAACCTTAAGTTCTCTTGGAACTATTTATGAAAAAAACAATGATATTAAAAAAGCCAAATTGTGTTATGAGGAAGCTTACAATACAAGCATTGATTTGTTTGGGAAAAAACATCCTTCAACTGTTACTCATTTAAATAATTTAGCACTAATAAATATCAAATCCAGTCCCAAAAAATCAGAAAAAACATTTAAAAAGATTCTTAAAAATCGTATTGATATGTATGGTGAAAACCACATATTAACAATCATAACGCTAGTGAATATCGCGAGTAGTTACACACATCAAAATAAGCATCTAAAAGCAAAAAAAACTTTAATTAGAGCTCTTAAAATTTCTGTTGATACTTTAGGAGAAATGCATCCTGAGACTTTACGAGTGAAACATAATTTAGCCATATCAATGTATGATTTAAAAGAAGAAAAAGAAGCCATTTCAATTATGTCTAAAGTTGTTGAGGACAGGGTGAAAATTTTCGGTTCTGAATCTCAAATCACTAAACTAAGTAAAACATCTCTATCAGAAATGGACGGGACAAAATCTATTAATATGATTAACGCAATTATGAGTGAAATAAACTTAATCAGATAAATACTTTACACCAAAGATTGCTTATGAGTTTGTTAACCGCAGTAGTAGCTAAGAGCTGCTCTGACAATTACCCGCTTTTCGATACTGATTCTTTCGACGAACCAAATAGTAGCCTCCTGAAGTGGGGAGGCTTTTGACTTAGTTAGAGTGTACCATAAAAACTGTCAGATCGAATATCAATTACAACAGCAGTAACTTACTCCTCTTTAAACTTAATGTCTTTACTTTCTAACATGAACATTATTTTAACTTTATCTTCAATGCTAATGTCATTCAATAATTCTGATAGCTTATTATCTATTGTTTTAATTTCAGGTGTCGATACTCGACCTATTTCTAATAGTATCCTTCTTTCCACAAGCTCAGAAAAAGGCCTTAGTTCTTCTGCACTATGTATTATGTAACCTTCTGTCACATCCCAAGACTTTGTTACTTTATGATTTGTTAACCTTTTCAACATATATCCACTTATTCCTAGAGAGTTTGCAATTGAAATAAATGTCCTTCTGGCATCATGGGTAATAAAATCGTCTACATTAACTCCATATTTACTAGTTTCTTCAACGATTTTTTGGATGGTTTTTCTTACTTCTTTAATTGGGCCATTTGTTATATCACTAGGAAAGACATATTGACTCTCATTACCCACTATTGATTTTCTTCGCATGAATATTTCATGAATAGTTTGTGTCATGGGTAGTTCCAAATTAAGGCCATTCTTAGTCTCATTTATCCAAAAATACTTTTCCGAAAAATTTATTCTATCCCATGTTAAACCAAAAACTTCCCCCTTCCTTAATCCGGTAAACATAGATACCTCTATCGCATCACAAATCGCTGAAGTACTTTTCTTACCAGAAGAATTTGCTTTTTCTCTTACACTATCAATAGCATCAAACCAACTTTTTAGTTCATGATTTCTAATTCTAGAGTCTTTCCTATTCACATTGTTCCATGTTCTTTTAGCGCTTAACACTGTAGTCGGAGTTTCTGGCAACAAAGCATTCCCATTTTCGTCTCGTAAACTTTCTCTCATAAAATTGTAGATAGCTCTAAATACTCTAGCCCAGAGATCCGCTTGAGCTGCACTCCCCGATTTCATCTCATAACGGGAGCCGCCTTTTTGTTTCCAACAGCACCTTCCATTGGTGATGTCAGCGTGCTTCTTTTCAACTAGATCCCTATTGATTATCCGCAGATCAAGATCTAGTAAGTCTTGAGAATAGTTTTCGATTGCTGAGATGTATTGGTTTGCTGTAGATGATGACAACTTATCGCCTCTTTGATCCAAATACAGATACAGAGACTCTGATAACGTAACACGTTTTTTTCTGTCTTCTTTTCTCAGTGCGTTTGGATTTTTACCCTTACTTAGCAGCAGTACGCTCTCTTTTGCAATTTCTCGCGCGTCTTCAATACCTATCGCAGGAAAATTGCCTATTGTTACTGTCACAGGAGATTTAGCTCCTTTGGGTTTTCTGTAGACCACAAAAGTCTTTTTCCCGCTTGGTGTTACTACAAGCACCAATGACTCTTGCTTTACATCGTAGTAACGCGTTTTAGTATCAGTAACAGGTAAGTTTTTTAACCTGTTATATGTAAAGCTAAACTTATTACTAACTTGACTCACGACCACCCCTTAAAGACTACCTATAGACTACCAAAAACACCAAACTCTCAGGATTAAGAGTGATTTCCAGTGTACTCTTATTTATGTAGCTGTAAATACTAAATCAATAAAATCAACAAGATAGTGATAATACGGGAGTCGCGGGGACACCCAAGGAATCGCGAAACACAAAACTCATAATCGATTGGTCCGCAGTTCAAGTCTGCGAGGGGCCACCAGATACAAAAAAAGCTCATGGAGAAATCCATGAGCTTTTTTTGTATCTGATCATACTGACATTCGAGTTGCGATCTCCTCAATTAAATCACGCATGAAAGGAGCCAAAAAGCTGGCTATATAGCTAACTTATGGCTAAAAAACCTAATTGTTAGCTATATAGCTAACTTTAGTGTGAATAAACATCAACCTCAATGCGCCACCACCGGCGGAGAAATCCTCCCCTTATCCACCAGCACATCACACTGGCTCTGGGCTATCTCTTTTCTCATCTTCGGGTCGGCAACTTCAGAGAAACTGGTATAGAAGGTATCCACGCAGGACTCGTAGGAGTTTGTGTTGTGGGAAAACACCAATAAAACAGTGCCGCATAAAACGGCATTGATTGCCACCAGTAAAAATATCTTCCGTAATTTATGCATTGCTACCCTGCCTTTCCCACAACAATTGTGGTTCTCCTACTACCAATCATAGTTCACAGCATGGTTCTTTTTTAATGAGCTTATTACTATTGTGTAAAAATTAGACATTGGTATATGGCATTGCTTCTGCCTGAGCTCGGTAGGCTAGCTTGACCCTATAGCATTCCGTAGCTTTTCGGCTGTACTACCGGCACTTGGCGATCTGGATGCATCCACAAAAGCAGAAAGCTTCTCAATTTCCTGAGCTTTATCTGCAACCCGCTCACGACTTGCCTGCTGAAGCTCAAGAAGCTGTAATTGCAGTTTGTCGTCCTTCTCCCGGGAGCCCTTAGAAGATCCAAATTCAAAGTCAAAAGCTGAACCGATATTCCGGGCAAACATACCTCCGATACCTATAACAAAGCCTACAACTTCAGCTGGAATTTCCTGCCCAAGCGGAATAACCAGCAGGGCAACAATAGCAACGACCGCAACAAACGCGGAAATCAGCATCACATTGGCGCGCTTGTCACTACCACCAACTTTCAGGCGTTCTATGGCTGTGCTGCGTGCATTCTGAATATCGGCCAGAAATGCTTTATCTCTTTCAAGCTCGATACGTTCCAGCTCCAGGTCTATGCGTGATAGCTCAATATATAACTGATTTTTCAGTTCCGGTTTTTCTCTCAGCTTTTGTCTTAACTTTTCTATTTCCTGTTCTGTATTTACATTTTCACCGGTAATTTTGGCACCGGTGATCTTCTCTATGGTTTTAGCAACAAGCTCTGCCGTATCCGAGACTTTTTTCGTAGTATCAGCCACTTTGTCTCCAACAAGAAAACGTACCAGAGGCGGAGCCACATCTGCAACCAAAGGAATCAGGCTTGCTGCTAATGCCAGTAAAGGAGCCATAATCAGTCCTCATCAATTAGTGATTAATCCGATAACAGTTCAAAGTTTTTCATCATGTAATAGGCCGACTGCACTGCCGCCCGAAGTGAGCTTTCATACTCACCGGTTTGGGGAAGGTGAGCAAAACGCTGAAAAGTTTTGATTGCTGAACATGTTTTAGGCCCCATCTGGTTATCTATCACGCCCGGCGATATACCAAGGAAATCCAGCGCCCTCTGAAGGTCTCTCACAGAATCAACCTGAAAATCGGCCTGCGATATATTTCCTGCCAGAGAAACAAGCCGGGAAGGACGTGGCTCACTGGCGTACTTTTCATAAGCCCTGGCCATTTTGGTGTGATAATTATTCTCCCGGTAACCTGGGCCGTTATAACCCCGGGCAAATCTGGCCCAGTTGTGAGAACGTAAATGGCGATCCAGGTTGTTTCCTTCGACAAAACTGATAAAGGCTTCAAGCTGGCGGTCTTCTGACTCCACCATAGCTTCGACAAATGACTCTATATCGGAAAAACCACAGACAGCATAATTAAACCCCATTATCTGAAAGCGTCCCCAGGAAGCTGATTTTAATGCGGCTTCACAGTCGAGCTGAATGGCTTTAGATAACCGGTCATATTCTGCTGCATCACCTAAATAGCCACCTCTGAAACCGCTAATATCAGGGTAATTCTCGTCAAACCGGCTGTTGGTATAGTTGCGGAACTTATGCCTCTCAAACAAAATCTTAGGGCGTCCGTCGCTCAGGTAACCATCCCCTCTGGATTCAACGTCTGCGACAGCTTTTATCGCAGCCACATCGCAATTCAGATCTTCAGCTGCGTTGAGATACGCCTCTTCAGTAATGAGCTGCTTAGCTTTTTTACTCTTAAAATCCATACGCTCTCCTTTTCAGATAATCTGATTAAATTATTGCCAGGATTGGTATAAGTTAAGATTAGAAGCCTTTGATTAGTAGAGTGAAAGGGAGGTGAGACAAAATGTTACGAGTATTAACTCTAAGACACTTATTTAGGTATAAAAAAACAGAGGCGCATAAAGCGCCCCTGACAATTTATTTAGCAAACTGAAGGTTAGGCATGATCCAGACGAATATGGCTGTTTTTAAGATCATCACGAGTGATGCCCTTGCCGTCATTCTGCTGGTTAAACTGGCGCAAAAGTCCAGCAAGCGCATGGATAGAACCAAGCAGATCGCCTGTGTGTGCAGACTCTGAAGAAGTATGCATATTGCGGATTGGGTAGCCGATTGTGATTGCTGCGCTATCCACACCGGCAAGTGCTGCTGCCATACCATCTGTACCCATATCACGGCCAGAGAAGTCTAACTGGTAAGGAATTTCCAGCTCACGGCAAACCTTTTCCAAGGACTGTACAAGATATTCTGAAGTTACAGAACCACGGCCGATGGTAAAACCTTCGCCCATCTTAAGAGGGTTCATGTTACGGCTACCAATACCTGGCGCAGCTTCGTAGTCGTGGTTTACGTCTGTCGCAATCAGTACATCCGGCTTCAGTTCGCCCACCAGTTGCGCTGAACCAAAACGGCCAATCTCTTCATGGGTCGCAATAGTGTAAAGAACGCGAACATTATCCAGGCCTTCATCTGCCACTAAGCGTGCAATCTCAGTTACAGAAAAACAGCCCAGACCGTTGTCCAGATAGGCGCCATAGAAAGTATCCTGAGAAACACCGCGCTTAATTGGACGGTCAAGAAGAATCGGGTCACCCGGGCGCAGACCTAAAGCTTCTACCTGCTCTTTACGGCCTTCGCCATGAGTGTGCAGTTCAAGATAAATAGACTCAGGCTTAATGCCTTGTTCGCCGGTTCTCTGTGCCGGAGTTGAGAAGTGAATCGCACCAAGGGCTTCAACAGTACAGCCCTCGATTACTTTGAACTTGCCCACCTGCTCAGGATCCTGACAGAATACTTTTACTTCATGACCAATCAGAGTGGTTGGCAGGAAAGAGTCTGTATTGATCCACACCTTACCGTCTTTATCGATTTTACGCACCTGCATGCGGATTTTGTCAGCGTGACCAACGATCATTACGCTAACCAGATCATCACGGCCAGGGTGAGAGTCAAATACCAGGCCTGCACTGCCTTTAAACTGGTGAACGCCCCAGCCTTGTGGCATAAAGGATTCAAACTCCGGCTTGATTACGCCGTAGCTCATGGCTGCCTCAAAACCAATTGGAGAAGGTGAAGCCAGTACCTTTTTCATAAATTCAAACTGACCTTCTGGCATAGCGCTCTGCCAGGCTGTTTTTTGTTCTGTGCTGTTCTCTAAACTCATTATTTCGCTCTTTTGTTATCTTTAAGTGTAATGCTACCTACGGTATTTCTGTTGCAACGAATTGAAGCAGAAACCCACAGGAAAAAGAATGCCGTTAACCTAAGCCTTGTCAGACTTAACTTCAAGCCTGAATAAGCATAAATCGCATCAATTTGTCATCTTTTCTGATTGTCTGCCGTACATAAATATTGACTGCCTGTGTATACAGCTTCTGTGGGTATTGCACTTTGTACAGCTAAACAGGCTTTTAGATCATCATGATCCAATTACTCTATTAGCTGTACACAGGATTTATCCCGTCATAAGCTAAATCCAACATTGAAGATTTTTAGTTCAGAGCTCAAAAGCCTACATTTAAGCTCAGCATTATAACAATTACTTCGGAGCGGTAATCCCCATAGGAATTGCAGTAAAAATAGCAACCCATAAACTCAACACAAAACAAGAGGATATTATTATTTTAACTTTATATTCATATTTATTGAACAAAAGTAATTTTTACCTGTCTATATTTATGCTTAATACAAAACCCGCATAAAAAGATAAAAACTGAGTTCAATAAATAATCAAACCATGCGAGCTTTATTTCCTACCAAGCTCAACTGACTGTTCATTAAACAAGCAAGCAATCGATAAATTGCTCAATAATCAATCGAACAAACCATTTTTTTGTAATATTTTTTAAAATTTCTTTTTTACTTATACTGGTCTGAGGTCATTTAGTAGCGATTGATACAGAACCAAATGTTAAAAAACAGCATAATCAACCACCATTAAAACTAAACGTAGTCAATTACTCCACGCATATCGCGGTTTTATTGAACTATAGCAATCAATAAGCTTTACTGATAGCATCTCTGCAATCTTTGGTTACAGATATATTTGTTAATAGCAAGCCCTAATAACAAAACCATTCTTTCACCAAGGTGATTTAATATTTTTTTTCAAACGTGCTTTATCTGAAAATACGCTATGGACTGGCTTAAACATTTATTTTAACCTGATTAACAATTTTGCATCATTATTTACCTTTCACTTAATTTAAGTGCTGGGTTCGTGCACCTGATTTTTATCAGTTAAATAGACCTGTTTTTTAAATTCAGTCCTCCATAGATATTTATTTATATATTTCTGCCAAAACAAAATAAAAGCAGAAATAGGATAAAACACGCCTAAATTAATACAGATAGGTAGTTACACATCATGGAAATGAAGAAAAAAACAGTCGCTCTGCTAGTGGGTATGTCACTGGCAAGCGCAAGCGCATTCGCAGGCGAACTAAACTCACTAACCAGTGAAGTAACAGTAAACGACTACGATGCAGGTGTTGAAAAAACTGAATGGACAATCGGTAAAGGTTCATACAAGCTAAGCGAAAGCAATACTTTCCTTTTCGACATAGATAAAGATTACACCAGTGAGCCTAGTGAAGCTCGCACTGAAGGTTGGGATACTCAGTTCGGTATCGCTCAGAGCGTTGGTGAGTTCGCAGGTTTTGATGCATCTATCAACTACCTGTACCGTTACGATGCAGCATGGAACGCAACTGATAACAGCGATTCATGGTCTCAGAACCAGTACATCATTGCTCCTTACTTCGACAAAGGTATTGAGATTGCGGGTAAAGAGTTTTCTCTTGGCATTGAACTATGGGCTCAGGTTGGCGACAAAGACGGCAACAAGCTGAAAAACCTAAGCGGTGCAGAAACTAACTTCTACCTGGACGGTGACCTTTCTGATAACTGGAGCCTAAGCCTTGCATGGTACAACTTCAACTACTACGATTCATCAGAAAACGAGTATGACTACCAGGCAGGTACAGAAGATTACCTGACTTACTCTCTTCCTCTGGGTTCTGGTCTGACTTTCAGCGTAGAAAACTATGTTGAAGCTTACTACACTCCAGATACTGAAGAAACTATCGTTTATGCACACGTAGAGCCTAAGCTATCTTACTCTAACGCTCTTAATGACAACATCACGCTGAAAGCAGCTGTTGCTTACGAAGTTGTTCGTTGGGATTACACAAACACAGCTGGCGTTACATCTACAAACAGCCGTGACAACAACGAAATGGAATTTGTTCTGGGCGTTACAATCAAGTAATCCCAATCCCTGCTATTCTTAAGTTGTTAAAGCCATCTGCAATGCAGATGGCTTTTTACATTAAAAAAGGCGCCACACTGACGCTCCTGGAACTAAGCAAAATAACTCCAAGGGTAAACAACAAAGTCCCGCCAACAAACTGCAGAGCGGTTCCGGCTAAATGATGGCTACGCGCTTTCGCCGCCAGATAGCGCCGGACAATTTTCTTTCCTGATACAGTCAGAAGAGCAATAGTTGAAGTGGTGATTGCTGTACCAACAGCCATAAGAATAGCGCTGACAACCCCCACCCAGTAAATACCGGTAATATGGGAAAACATCAGAACCATGATAGCTCCGGTGCAGGGACGGATACCTATACTGATTATAATGCCTGCGTAGGATTTCCAGTTACTGGCACTGTTGATATCAGCAGCCGAGACACTATGGTGATGATGCCTGCAACAAGTGGGAGCTGCGTGACGGGCATTTTTCTTATGCCGGTACAGGATCTTAGATGTCCGCCAGATGATTGTGCCCCCAAGCGCGCACATGGCAAGGAAACTGGCACTAATAAACAGATCCGCCTTACTGGTCACATCCCGCATAGAATTTCCAAAAATTAAAAGCAGAAACGTCACCAGACCAATCGCCACCAGCGCCTGCATTAACGCCGACAGGCAGGTTAATATCAGACCATGTTTTATCTTAGCCGGATGCGTTGCCAAAAAGGTAGTGACTATAATTTTACCGTGTCCCGGCCCCACCGAGTGCAGCACGCCATACAAAAAGCTTAACCCTGCCAGATACACACCTGCTATCAGACTCTGCTCTTTAATTTCATAGAGCAGTTCGCTTAACTCTGCATTAATTTCCTTCTGCCACTTCATGCTGTGAAGCAGGATCTGGGGCCATGACTGCCAGAGCAGATATCCGCCAAAAGCCAGTCCGGTCAGAACTAAAATAGCCGAAAATCCTTTTATCGCATTTGCAGAACCTGCGTTACTCACCACTGCCTCCGGATAAATTTTCTGCACCTTTACAATTAAACATCACCTTCTGGGTGAAAAGTTGCCCTAGCGTATTATCCGGGTCGGCATCCATTGGCAGTGATAGCGCGTAACTCATCTGCTCCGCTGTTGGATTAGGTTCAACAAGCTCTAGTTTACAACTCTTAGCCAGAGCACCGGACAGCACCACATCTTCTGTCTCTTTCCACGACATATCAACATAGTAACTAGGCTCAAAGATAAGCAGCTTAATAGATGAAGCAGTCAGAGGCTGAGGTTGTGATAAGGGCAGATCAAAAGAAAACACCGCCTTACCACGGTGCATAGACAGCTTAGCATTCCTGCCACGCTTATAGCGGATTGGATCCTCGCCGTTATAGAAGTAGGTAAAGTAGTGATCGCCCAGCATATTGGTCAGCATTTCATCGGCAATGCTCTGCAGCGAGGCCTCTCTGTTTGCCTCGGATAAGTCAGCGCCATCAATCATATAAACCGAAGTCATGGCATCAAAAGTCCACTCCATCCGAAATCCGGTAATTTCTTTTTCTGTACCCTGAATCGAGGTTTTCAGGTCAATCCAGGAGTGCGGGTGAGCAGAAACCACTCCCGGGATAAGTAGCAAAAAAAGCAGAAAACAGCGAAGTAAAGAACGCATATACATTGGAAATAGCAACCAAACTAAAATTTATGTAGCCGTTATATTATAACAACAGCAACAAATCAAAAATTCGCCATAAGGATAAATAACAAAACCGCATACTATTTACTGGAGAAATACAAAGACATCAGATAAGTTAGAACTATGTTATTGATACAAAAAATATCTCTTTACCGGTGAGAGCTTTAGTATGAAAACGACAGTTGCCCGCTTAATCAGCCGCTTTAAATCAGCACCCAGAATAGTAAGAATCTCTTCTTATTTAGTCATGACCTATGCCTTCTATGCCATCATTGTTGGCCTGGCTCTTCCTGCGGCTATTCAGTCTCAGGCCCCAAAAAAGCTGACAGAGCTAACGGGAAGAGAAGTCAGAATCGAAAAGGTTGCGATCAATCCTTTCATATTAAGAGTCCGGGTTGACGGTTTCAGTATTGCAGAGCAGAAACAAGCAAACAGCTTTGTCAGCCTGAAACAATTAGAGCTGGAAATTAACTTCTGGCAAAGCATTTTTGCGCTGGCACCTGTAATTGATCATCTCACTCTCAGCCAGCCGGACATCAGTATTGCCCGTCTGAGCACCTCTGATTCTGAAACCCTGTTTAACTTCAGCAGCATTCTTAACCATATGGCTAAGCAGCAGGCTGAGAACCCGGATCAGGATAGCCAGGCGGCACAGGAGACATCCGCAGAAGTTTTCCCGCTAATTGCACACAGTATTGAAATCCAGCAGGCTAGCTTTAACTTCAGCGATAACATTACCGGAGCCAGGCTTGGGTACAAGAATATCGGCTTTACGCTGAATAACCTCAGCACCCGTGAATTTACCCTAAGCACGCCAGAGCTACAGCAAAGCAGCGCAAATCCTCCGGTACTGAATAGCTCTGCCAACCTTTATACACTGGCCATTACCGGGGCAGATCAGAGCCAGTTAAACCTTGAAGGTCAGTTCCAGCTACAGCCTGTTGAAGCAAAAGGGAAACTTAACCTTACCGGTGTTCAGCTAGCGCCATTCTGGCCTCTGTCTGACAACCTGATAAAAGCCGAGCTAAACAAAGGGGAAGTGAACTTTGCAACTGAGTATCACCTGAAACAGGCAGGTGAACTGTTTAACTTCAGTAGCGAAAAAGGCCACTTCTCACTTTCCGGACTGGAGTTTGTGCATAACGACACGCCGAAAGTGAAAACAGAAAAGCTTGAAGTGAATGACATTGAGCTAAGCAGTTCGGAGAAAAACGTAAACGTCGCCGGGATTAAGCTCTCAGACTTATGGGCGGACGCTAAGCTGAGCGATAACGGCGTTGATCTTGCGGATCTTTTTACACCAAAAGCAGGCCCATCCACACAAGCCGCGGCAGCGGAACCAGAAGCGGATAAGGCAGATGAAGAAGCATGGCTGGTCAAACTGAACGCTTTTGAGATGGCAAATACCGACATCCACCTGAAGGAGCAGTTTGTCAGCCAGGGCGTTCACTGGCGGATTTACCCTCTGAATATCAGCACAGGAAAAGTGATCAGCGATCTTAGCCAGCCGCTTGACTATAAACTGGATCTTGGCGTTAGCTCAGATACCAGCCAAAAGCCACAACAGCAACTGGGCCAGTTCAGCAGTCAGGGTAAACTGGATGCCAGTAACCAAAGTGCTGACGGTTCAATTAAACTGACTAAACTGGATCTGAAACAGTTCCAGCCCTATCTGGATCCTCACCTCAATCTGATACTGGACAGCGGCACTACAAGCACAGAAGGTAATTTCAGTGCCAATAGCAAAGGCAAAGCAACCTACAATGGCCGGGCAAGTATCGATAATCTGCTGATTAAAGATACTCTGAAAAATGAGCCTCTGGTGAAGTGGCAGGCAATGTCGGTCAATTCAGTGAAGTTTGATCAGCAGGGTAACTCTCTGGATATCGACACCATTACCTTTAACCAGCCTTACGCCAAGGTGTTAATTGCAGAAGATAAACGCACCAATATTGGTGAGGTTGTGAAATCTGAACCTGCGGCTTCCGAAAACTCTCCGGAGCAAAATGAAGCAGCAGTAACCGACTCTGAAACGACAGCCAAAGCAGAGCCTGAACAGAGCGCCGGAAACGAGTCCGGCCTTGCCATGAATATCAATAAGATAGAGATCGTAAATGGTTCAGCATTTTTCTCTGATGAAGCCCTGAAACCAAACTTTGCCTCAGGTATTCACAATCTTGAAGGTTATATTAAGCAGCTCTCCTCTACACCAGGAACCACGGCTGAAGTGGACCTGAAAGGTAAAATTGATAAGTATGCGCCAATCTCCCTAACCGGAGAGGTTAACCCGCTGGTTCAGCCGCCGTATCTTGACCTGGACTTTAAACTGGACAGTGCCGAGCTCACTTCAGTAAATCCATATTCAGGAACCTATGCCGGTTACTATATCGATAAGGGGCAGCTCTCACTGGATATCAAATACCGCCTTGAACAGAACCAGTTGGAAGGCAAAAACCATATCCTTGTTGATCAATTACAGCTTGGTAAACGCAGCGAATCTGAACTTGCCACCAGCCTGCCTGTTTCGCTGGCTATCGCTCTGCTTCAGGACCGAAACGGAGTTATTGATCTTGGCTTTGAGGTGGCTGGCGATACTGAAAACCCAGAGTTCAGCATTGGCGGAATTGTTGCCAAGGCGATAGTGAACATCATTACTAAAGCGGTAACGGCGCCGTTCTCTTTGCTATCAAATCTGGTTGGCAGCGAGGAAGAGCTTAACTTTATCGAGTTCGATCCAGGCATTGCCACATTAAACAGCGCTGGCGAAAACCGTCTTGAAAAGCTGGCCAAAGCGCTACAGTCCAGACCTCAGCTAAGAGTGAATGTTGAAGGCTCAGTACTCCCGGCAGATGACAGCCGCGCTCTTGCAGAAATGAGCCTGCAGAAAAAACTGCTGACCGAAAGCGGCCTGACCGAACTGCCTGAAGATCTGACCGCCAGCCGGATCCCGCAGTCGGGACCTCTCACTCTGGCCTTAGAGAAGCTGTTTACTCAGGAGCTGAAACAAGATCTCGCAGCAGAGAGAGCAAAGGCAGAGCAGAAAGTACTGGAATCAACCGAAGCCGGAGCTGAAATCGATCAGGAGCAGGTGACTACCTTGCTCAATATCGGCATGTATAACCAACTGCTAAACGCTCAGGAAATCTCTGAGCATGATCTCGGCTCTCTTGCTGAAACCAGGGCTCAGGCAGTAAAAGCCTTCCTGGTCGGAAATGAGATTGAACCGGGCCGCATATTTATTCTGGATAGCAAAACTGAACTGAAGAAGGAACAGAGTCAGGCGCTACTGACCCTGGATGCAGGGTAAACAAGAATAAGAAATAACAGAGCCGGGAAACCGGCTCTGCAGCAATAAAGTTTAATTCATTGGATGAATACTAATCTCAACACGACGGTTGCAGGTTCTTCCCTGTACAGTACTGTTTGAGCAGATAGGCGAACTCTCACCCATGCCCACTGATGTCAGGCGGTTCACCGCAACGTTTTGTCCAATCAGATACGACCTTACTGACTCAGCCCGCTTCAGAGAAAGCGTCTGATTGTACGAATCGCTGCCTGTACTGTCTGTGTGTCCCTTAATCACAAGCTGTGTTTCCGGGTACTCAACCAGAATCTTCGCTACACCGTTTAAAGTGTTAAAAATACCGGAATCGAGAAGGTGAGAGTCAGTGGCAAAACCAATTCCGTTCTCCATTATCAGAACTAATTGGTCTTCACCAACACGGCGTACCTGTACACCCGAGTTAAGCAGCTCTTCACGAAGTGCCGCTTCCTGCTGGTCAAAATAGTAACCGATACCAGCACCTGCAGCCCCACCTGCAGCAGCACCAATCAGGGCTCCTTTTCTGCGTTCCTTAGCATTATCCCCGGTAGCGACCCCAATAATCGCACCAGATACCGCTCCGATAAGCGCCCCTTTAGTGGTTGAATTTGTTTCCATTTCCCCGGTTGTTGCATTTTGACGCTGCGTAGACTGACAACCAGACACTGCAATAATTGCCGAAAGTAAAATCAGTGACTTTTTCACTTGGTCCCTCACTTATTCTATTTGTGATTTGAATACTCTCTTTCAAATGTAGTGGCTTTCCTGCTGGTTACAAGAGGACATTTAGGTATTCATACAATTCTTAACCTGATAAAAATGATTTTTCAGAAAAAAAATGGCATCACATTCGCATTTCTATAACACGCAATACTAAATAGAGTTATCTATACTTGCAGTATCTGGTATTGATATACCTGTTAGTAACTCAGTTTATCCTGGAGGTTTTTATGAGAGATAGTTTACCTATGCAGGAAAGGCGTATGTTTTACAGATTGCGTTACCCTAATTCTGACCGGCCATCCGTAGAAATGCTTGGACAGACTTTTCAGGTTTGCGAAATATCAGAGCTTGGCATGCGTCTGCTGTTCAGAAGTACCGAACCTGTCTCTTTAGGAGTAAAAGTTTCAGGTATTGTCCATTTTCTTGACGACGAAGATGTAGAAATTGAAGGCGTTGCACTAAGGCAACACGGCGGAGAGGTTGCGATAAAGTTATCAAAAGGTATCTCTGAGCAGAGAATGACCGAAGAGCGCCATCACCTTACTGAAAAATATCCCGATGTCTATCCGGGATCTAATTTACAACCATATAAATTAAATAGTTAAAAACTTTTTTGTTCGCCGTACTTATCTATGACTATATTTTCCTATGATAAGTACGGTACAATTTTTGTTAGCTTGTTGTAAAAATTTGAGAACAAAAATGAATCCTAAAAACCTTCGCCAGTTATCACGGACGTTAGTAAGAAAGCTCGGCATGCTGGAAACCAGCTTTGGTGATCTTAGCCTGCCTCCGGTGCAAATCCACGCCCTTATCGAACTTGATATTGAGCCATGCTCTGTCACCGATCTGGCCGAAAAACTAAAAATCGATAAGTCCAATGCCAGCCGGACAATTTCAAACCTTTCCAAACAACAAATGGCAGAAACCATTTCCGCTCCCAATGATAAAAGGATCCATATCGCGAGACTAACAGCGAAAGGTAAAGAAGCGGTAGACAGGCTTAATGCGCACAAAGATGCTAAAAATCAGGACATCATTGATCAAATTGATGCCGATGAACTGATCATGCTTGAGCAAAGCCTGATCCGTTATAACAAAGCGATGCGCACGGCCAGACTGCAAAAAGAGTACACCATCCGTGAGCTGACTGAGGGTGACGACAAGATCATTGCCAATGTTATTCGAAATGTTTCCGCAGAATACGGACTGACTGCTGATAAGGGCTTTAGCGTAGCAGATCCTCACTTAGATAACCTGAGCCAGGCCTATAGCCAGCAACAGTCCCGCTACTGGGTTATTGAGCAGGATGGCCGTATCTTAGGCGGTGCCGGAGTTGCACCTCTTAAAGGAGAAGAAAGCATCTGCGAGCTGCAAAAAATGTACTTCCTGCCAGAACTAAGAGGTAAAGGCCTGTCACGCACACTGGCACTTAAGTGCTTTAAATTTGCCCGTGAGCAGGGATTTACACAGTGCTATCTTGAGACGACGGATAAACTGTCAGAAGCAGTTGAGTCATATAAAAAGCTTGGTTTTGAGCAAATCCAGCAGCAGCTTGGTGATACCGGGCATAATGACTGCGAAGTCAGGATGCTGAAAGAGCTTTAGAGCAGCTGATAGCTAGAAAGCTCAACCTAAGCCGGATAATGCGACACACATTTCTCCGGACTCAACTCCACTTGCAGCGTCCTTTTCTGCCCGTCCAGCTCAACCTCCAGCAGATAATAGCCGGAGTCAGATGCGGTTGATGCAAGCGGAGCATCTACCTGAAACAGGGCGCTACTCTCCTGGCTGCGCAGATCCAGCGGCATGGTTAAGGTCATGCCGTTAAATTTTACCCGGGCAGAAACAAGACCGGGAGAATAGATATGATAAGAGAGATCCACCCGGAACTCGCATCCGCCACCCTGATGCCAAATCTGCTCTGTGGAGATATAGTCCAGCCGCACATTATTCACAAAGTGCAGAAACGGCGCTTCCCAGACTCCCATCCGCTTGTCCCGCTTCTTTGGCAGAGCCAGCCCCAGCGGACAGGCAACCTCGTCCTCCAGCAAAAAGTCCTCGTCTGCTTCTAAGAAAAGGATCTCAAAGCGGTTTCTCCCCGGACGAAGGTAACGTTTAATATCCTTCCGGTAACTGAGCTGGGTTGAGTCGCAGTCAAATACCGCTTCACCGTTAATACGCACTTCAGAGAAGTAATCAATACCACCAACAATCAGGTCAATGGCAGGGTATGAGAGCATGGCGTCATCCAGTTCAATATCGTGCATCAGGTGCCACTCCTGCTCTGCAATCCCCTCTTCGCTCAGCTCAGAAGGCAAAGCCGCACTTAATGGTGCAGGAAGAAAAATATCATTTTGAGGTACGGTTAAGTCAGTAAGCGGAGAGATTTGCCAATATCCGGCCAGTGATAGCTGCATAAAATCCTGGAAGTTGTTTGATTTTGGCTATTATAAGGACAAATACAGGAATTGATCCAGATCATTTTTCAGCATTCGTGCACTGAAAAATGATCTGGTAACAACGGAGGTTCTAAATCTTAAACTGAGACACCAGCTCAGTCTGTTCGCTGGAAAGACTGTTCAGTGACTCACTGTTTCGCGCCACTTCGTTGGAGTCACTATCGATATTGGTCGCCATATCTGAAATACCAACGATATTCTGTGCCACCTCTTTCGCAACAGCGCTCTGCTCTTCAGAAGCCGTCGCAATTGAGCGGCTCATATCGTTCACTTTCTTCATTGTGTCAACCATATGCTGCAAGGCTTCATAGGTCTGATTGGTCTGTTCCACCGACTGCTCAGCATGGCCGAGGTTTGACTCAACTATGGTTACTGCCTGCTTAGACTTATCCTGAAGGCTGATAATCATGGTATTGATTTCATCGGCAGACTGCTGGGTTCTGGTCGCCAGCGAACGGACTTCGTCAGCCACCACAGCAAAGCCTCTGCCGTGCTCACCGGCACGTGCCGCTTCAATTGCTGCATTCAGTGCCAGCAGGTTTGTCTGCTCAGAGATAGACTGAATTACACTTAGTATTTCACCGATTTGTTCCGACTCTGCAGACAGCCCCTGAATCACGCCGGTCGCATCTGTCAGTGACGCCTGAAGCTCAGTGACAAAGGTCAGGTTCTGCTGCATATTCTGCATATTGCTGCCGGCAAGCTGAACCACACCATCCACTTCAGTGCTGGTTTCCACTGCGTGAGAGGCCACCTCATGCACCGCATGTTCCATTTCAGTAACAGCCGTGGCGATGGAGTCGGTTTGTCTTTGCTGTTCACCGACATCTTTACTCATCTGTTGGCTCATCTGCTGGCTTTCTCCAGCCACACTGCTAAGCATACGTGCCGATTCCTGAACCTTAGAGATCAGGCTGGAAAGCTGGTCGGCCAGTTGATTTACATGCAGGCCAATCTGGCCAAGTTCAGAACGGAAATCGATATCAATTCTCTGGGTAAGGTCACCTTTTTCCAGCCTCATCAGGTTGCAGATAATCGCCTGCAGTGGCTTACGCACGGTAACAACCACAGTCCAGGCCACACCGATGGCGATGGCAAGTGAAACAATAACAAGTAGCAGATTCAGCCATAAAGCATCTGCTGACTCCTGCTTTGCAGTCACCACTGCCTGCTGAGATATTTCCCGGACTTTAGCGGCAAGCTCTGTTGAGTCATCAATAACCGTATTCAGCTCCTGGGCAATTAAGCCAAGCAGTTCGCCGCTCTGATCATTCAGTCCAATAAAGAAAAGGTGACGCTGAAGCAAACCGTCAGGATTAGCAACGGCTCTTTCCAGCAGCTCGACATACACATTCAGAGTATCTTCGCTGTCAGGCATTCCCTTAATGATTCTTTCTGACTTCTCTTTAAAGCGGTCCAGATACAGAATCAGCTCGCTCTCTATTGCCTGAGCCTGCTCTTTGTTTGCGGCAGCCAGCACTTTTTGAAGGTAACTATCAGCGCCCTTACCCTGAGTGACAATATACTCGATATCCCAGACCATCTGCTGCATCTCTTCAGACTGAGCTTCATCATAGAGATCCTGCATATCCTGCTGGAAGAAAAGCCACTCCTCCTCAAAAGCCCCCAGTTCCACCTTAGAAACATTTCTTGCCTCTATCCTTTGATCATGAAGGGCAAGGTGTTTAGCGGCATCTGCCAGAACCGCAGTCGCGCCTCCCTGAATCTGGGTCAGTGCATCAGCGAGCTCAGGGAAAGCATCAAGCTTGCTTCGAAGTGATTCTAAGGTCTGTTCATATGAGGTTCTGGACCGGGCGAAAATACCCCGTAGCTGAGCTCGGTTATCTTCAGCCTGAGTGTTCGCATGCACCAGCATTGCACGGTTAACATTTTGCAGATGCTGCATCAGAACATTGGAGTCATCCAGCATTTCAGTTAACGTAGATGCGGTAAGCTCAAGCTGCCGGGACATCTTAAGCTGAGAGAAGTAGGAGGAAGTGCCTATCGCTATCACAAAGAGTATAACGACAGTAAAACCCAAAATAATTCTTTGAATTAAAGAAAGGTACATTTTTACCTCAATAAGGTTCAGTGCAAAACAGGCCCTAATATATAGAACCCACCAACTTGAAAAAGAAGCCCTACTGACAGTTTAGAAAAAGATCTAAGTTTTAATATAAGTTTTTACTAAAGATCTTAGCTACAAAGTACAAATGTACCAGATTGATATTAAAGATTGATTAACACACGAGTTATAGTTTACTCACTTAAATCTTCGTCATCACCTTCTTCATCGTAGATAGCGTCCTCACCCTCATAGTAGGTGCCCCAGCCATCGTAGATAATGTCGTACTTTTCAGCCAGATGAACCAGCTTTTCAACCTGTGCATCAATCACCTCAGCATTCAGTGCTGACTCCATAGTGGCATCACAGCACAAAAACTTATTACCGTCTTCATCCTCTGTTTCTTCTGCTTCAAGCACTTCAAAGCCCATTTTGAAAGCTTCAACCACAGCTTTTTCCAGAGTTTCAAAATCTTCAGCAAACAGGTGATGCTCAATTTCGTACAGAGAGTCTGGATCACTACCATCTTCTAAAAGAGCCGCGATAATTTCTCGGGTATCCTCTTTTTGAATTGCAATGAGTTCTTCAACAGATAGGTATTCATCTTCGTGAGACATTTTTGTGCTCCAGATAGTTAGCTAGGAAAGAATGTTTAACTCGCGGTGAAATATCGCATGGATCGCAGAGAAAAGCCACCTGCAAACGGGATAATCATTGCTGTTTCAGCATCCAACAAGATAATTTCAGATTTTCAGCATATGATAATAGCTTCTATGCTTGATAAACGACTTCATACTTGTCATAAAGAATGTATGGAACAGAGATGTAAGGAAACAAAATGGGTAAGTTATACGTAGGTTCTGAGGTAGGTCAGCTAAGAAGAGTTCTTCTGCACCGGCCTGAACGGGCACTTACGCACCTCACTCCCTCAAACTGTCAGGAGCTGCTTTTTGATGATGTGCTTGCCGTTGAAGCGGCCGGAGAAGAGCACGATATTTTCGCCCAGACGTTAAGAGAGCAAAACGTCGAAGTATTGCTTCTGCATGATCTACTGGTGGAAACCATTGCCATTCCGCAGGCAAAAGAGTGGCTGCTTAAAAACCAGATCTCTGATTTTCGCTTTGGCCCTACCTTTGCAAAAGAGCTGCAACAATACCTGGGAGAGATGGATAACGAGCAACTGGCCAGTATTTTACTGGGTGGCCTTGCCTATTCTGAGCTGCCGATTCAGTCCTCATCGATGCAGCCTAAAATGCACCGCCCGCTGGACTTTGTCATTGAGCCTCTGCCAAACCATCTCTTTACCCGTGATACCTCCTGCTGGGTGTACGGCGGTGTTTCACTCAATCCGATGATGAAAGAAGCACGCCAGAGAGAAACTAACCACCTGAGAGCCATTTACCGCTGGCATCCGGTCTTCGCCGGTTCAGAGTTTATCAAGTACTTCGGTAACGAAGATCTTCACTACGACAACGCCAATATTGAGGGCGGTGATGTACTGGTGATTGGTAAAGGTGCCGTACTGATTGGAATGTCTGAACGGACTTCTCCTCAGGGTGTGGAAAATCTGGCAGCCAACCTTTTCAGAACCGGGCAGGCAACACAGGTTATCGCCCTTAACCTGCCAAAGCACCGCTCCTGTATGCACCTTGATACGGTCATGACGCATATCGATACCGATACTTTCTCGGTCTACCCTGAGATCATCCGCAATGATCTGGAAACCTGGCACCTGACACCAAAAGCGAACGGTGATATCAATGCGCAGCAACTGTCGGGCTATATTCCGGCTCTGGAGTCGGCTCTGGGAGTCGATCAGTTAAAACTAATCACCACCGGCGGAGACAGCTATGAAGCGGAACGTGAGCAGTGGAACGATGCCAACAATGTGCTGACAGTGAAACCCGGCGTTGTGATTGGGTACGAGCGTAATGTGTACACCAACGAAAAGTATGACAAAGCCGGCATTAAGGTTCTGACCATTCCCGGAAACGAACTGGGCCGCGGACGGGGTGGTGCCCGCTGTATGAGTTGCCCGATAGAGAGAGACGGAATTTAAAGCCACAAATATTTACAAGCCAATTAATAAGCCACTGTTATGTTTTTATATTGCAGTGGCTTTTTATATTTAGATCCGGTTCTAACTTTAGATAATTTGTCACTTCTGTTTTTGCTCTGAATAAAATGAATATTTTTCCAAAAATATTCATATAGCAGGGAATCAGATTGAAACTTATTCTCTATGATACGCATAAATATTGGCACTAGCTTTCTCTTTTTCCTAAGAATACTTAGCTAAATTATATTCAAACCGGGAAACATTGAATAAAACCCGAAAATTTAACCAGATAAAATTCAAGCATAGCAACCCAAATAAAGTGATATTTAAATCAAAGCAGATTATCAGGTCGTCAGAATACCCTACACTAAACCAAAAATATTGTGATAATCAGCAAGGTTAACTCCACCTCTCCTCCCTAATATAAATACCAATTTACTCACCACCTTTAACGCTGAAACTATTTTTGGCGCGGTATTTCACAACCAGATTTTGCCCGAATTTGGCTGTAAGGAGAAAGCTATGACAACGGAAACAGTAAAACAGGAAGGTAAAGGCGGATTCTTTTCCAACTTTAAATTTCCTTCTGCATACACCATTCTTTTCGTACTGATTGCTATTGTAGCCATGCTGACCTGGATTGTTCCTGCAGGTCAGTATGACAGACAGATGAACGAAGAATTAGGCAAAGAGGTCCCGGTAGCGGGAACCTATAAGCCGGTGGAAAGTAATCCGCAGGGAGTCGTCGATGTACTTATGGCGCCCATTGACGGCTTTTACGACCACAACTCTTACGAAGCAGCGGCGATAGATGTCTCGCTGTTTATCCTGATTATCGGCGGCTTTCTTGGCCTGGTAACGAAAACCGGTGCAATAGATGCTGGCATAGAAAGGGTGACCCAGAGACTGGAAGGCAGGGAAGAACTTATGATTCCCATCCTTATGGCTCTGTTTGCCACCGGGGGAACCGTATACGGAATGGCAGAAGAATCTCTGCCCTTCTATACCCTGCTTGTACCGGTAATGATGGCGGCCCGCTTTGACCCTGTTGTCGCAGCGGCGACCGTACTGCTTGGTGCTGGCATTGGCACTCTTGGCTCCACCATTAACCCATTCGCTACCGTTATCGCCGCCAATGCCGCAGGTATTCCCTTTACCGACGGTATGGTGCTGCGCATTGTGATTCTGGTAGTCGGCTGGATGTTATGTGTTGGCTATGTCATGCGATACGCTAAGATGGTCAGAGCCGACCAGACAAAATCTATCGTCTACGATAAGTACGAGGAAAACAAAGCGCACTTCCTGGGTAATAAAACCGGAGAATCACTTGAGTTTACAGCTACCCGCAAAATCATTCTGGCTCTGTTTGCCGTGGCATTCGGAATTATGATTTACGGTGTTGCTGTTGCCGGATGGTGGATGGCCGAAATATCAGCTCTATTTCTGGGTGCCACTATTATTATCGGGCTGGTTGCCCGTATGAGTGAAGAGGAGTTCACCGGCAGCTTTATTGAAGGCGCGCGTGACCTGCTGGGCGTTGCACTTATTATCGGCATTGCCCGGGGCATCGTTGTGGTAATGGACCGGGGCATGATCACAGATACCATTCTGAACTCCGCAGAGCATATCGTTTCCGGCCTTTCATCGGTGATGTTTATTAATGTGATGTACTGGCTGGAGATCCTGCTTTCTTTCCTTGTACCTTCCTCTTCCGGACTGGCAGTACTGACCATGCCAATCATGGCACCACTAGCTGACTTTGCCAATGTAGGGCGGGATCTGGTGGTCACCGCATATCAGTCTGCATCTGGCGTGGTGAACCTGATCACACCAACCTCAGCCGTGGTTATGGGGGGCCTTGCGATTGCAAGAGTCCCTTATGTCCGCTGGTTAAAATGGGTAGCGCCACTACTGGGGATTTTGACCGTTCTGATTATGGTATTACTAAGTATCGGTGCGGTTATGTAATATAAACGCCAGTTCAATTTTTATATGCGGCTGCCTGCGGGCAGCCTTTTTGCATTTACAGCATTTTAGTTATTTTAAATAGAAAGTGCATATTATTGCAGTTAAACCTTCAATTGTTTCAGCATTTATAAAATATCTTCTGTTAAATTCAACCTTAACGATAGAAGCCGTAATTAAAATATTTTTTAGGACTCAAGTCAAAAAAGTAAAAACTAAATAAAACATAAACCATATAAAACAGAAGAAACAAACAATATAAACCCAGATTAAATGCATAATCTTATCCTGCATGAATAAACCCATATTGAATATTGTTCCTCAAATAGTTATTCAGAACATAAAAATCAACCTCTTAGCCAGATAAGAACAAGCAAAACATGCATAATAATTCCTAAACCTATTCTTTCTTATTGAGAATAAAAAACCAATGAACTCAAAAATACAAGCATAAATAACTCTGTGACAATGCTCTAAACAAGTATTCAGCCAATACGTAAAAATAAATTTATCGCGAAACAGAAAAAAGAAATTTCTATTTTTAATATTTTCAATAGTAACCAGACTAAAAGTTTGGCTGGATATAGAGAGACTGTATATGAGTAAGTTCTATGTTGGTTCAGAAATAGGCCAGTTACGCAGAGTTCTGCTTCATCGTCCTGAAAGAGCCTTAAATCATCTGACACCATCTAATTGCCACGATCTGTTATTTGATGATGTGCTAGCGGTAGAGCAGGCAGGCAAAGAACACGATGTTTTTTCTGAGACCTTAAGGAGTCAGGGAGTAGAAGTTTTAATGCTTCAGGATCTTCTGGCTGAAACCCTGGCGGTTCCGGAAGCGAAAGAGTGGCTGCTTAACACTCAGATTTCAGAATACCGTTTCGGTACAAGATTCGCCAATGATGTACGCAACTTTCTCGGTGATCAAAGTAATCAGGAGCTGGCTTCGATTCTTCTTGGTGGCCTGAGCTACGGCGATATGCCTCTGCCTTCATCTTCTATGATGCGCAGTATCCACGACAAAAACGATTTTATTATCAAGCCACTGCCGAACCATCTGTTTACCCGCGACACTTCCTGCTGGGTTTATGGTGGCGTTTCTATCAACCCAATGGCGAAAAGAGCCCGCCAGAGAGAGACAAACCACCTGAAAGCCATCTACCGCTGGCATCCTGATTTTGCAGGGCAGGACTTTATAAAATACTTCGGCGATGAAGAGCGTAATTACGACTACTCCACCATCGAAGGCGGTGATGTGTTAGTGATCGGTAAAGGCAGTGTGCTAATCGGCATGTCTGAACGCACAACCCCGCAGGGTGTTGAACAACTGGCATCCAGCCTGTTTAAACATGGTCAGGCTCAGCAGGTGATTGCCATTGAACTGCCAAAACACCGCTCCTGCATGCATCTGGATACGGTAATGACGCATATGCGTGAAGATACTTTCTCTGTCTATCCTGAGGTGATGAGAAAAGACGTCAAGTGCTGGAGCCTCTCCGGAGACGAGTCCGGACAGGTCAACGTTAAACAAGAGGGCTACTTCGTTAGCGCAATAGAAAAGGCGCTGGGTGTCGGCCAGCTGAACCTGATTACCACAGGTGGCGATACCTTTGAAGCTGAGCGGGAGCAGTGGAACGATGCCAACAACGTACTGACCGTCAGACCTGGCGTAGTTGTCGGCTATGAACGCAACGTCTACACCAATGAGAAATACGATAAGGCCGGTATTGAAGTGCTGCCTATTCCGGGCGATGAGCTGGGACGCGGCCGTGGCGGTGCACGCTGCATGAGCTGCCCTATTGAACGTGACGGCATTTAATAAGGAGAAGGTAACATAATGACAAAACAAACGGTTGTAGTGGCACTCGGCGGCAACGCCCTGCTGCGCAGAGCTGAACCTCTGGAAGCGGAAACCCAGCGCCAGAATATCGCTGTCGCAGCAAAAACCATTGCCGGTATCGCTAAGGAGTACAATGTGGTACTTGTGCATGGCAACGGTCCTCAGGTCGGCCTTCTTGCACTTCAGGGGCTGGAATATAAAAAAGTCAGCCCCTACCCGCTGGATGTGCTCGGTTCAGAAACACAGGGCATGATTGGCTATATGCTGATGCAGGAGTTAAAAAACATTCTGCCGGAGCAGGAAGTGACCTGCATGCTTACCCAGATGACGGTCGACCCCAAAGATCCGGCTTTCGCTGATCCGACAAAGCCGATTGGCCCGGTATATTGTGAGGCTGAAGCCCGTGAAATGGCGGAAAAATATCACTGGACGGTTAAGCCAGACGGTCAGCACTACCGGCGTGTGGTTCCCAGCCCGCTTCCCACGGGAATTGTCGAGCATGAAGCCATCACTTCACTAATCAGCCAGGAACATCTGGTGATCTGCACCGGCGGTGGCGGTATCCCGGTAAAAGTTGAAGAGGGTAAGCTTACCGGTGTTGAGGCTGTGATTGATAAAGATATGTCTGCGGCATTTCTGGCAAAACAGCTGGCAGCAGATGCGCTTTTAATTCTCACTGATGCTGACGCCGTTTATCTTGACTGGGGCAAACCGACCCAGGAAGCATTAAGTAAAACCACGCCGGCAGAGCTGAGCAAATTTGAATTTGATGCCGGTTCCATGGGACCGAAAATCGATGCATCCTGTGAGTTTATTAAATCAGGCGGAAAACTGGTGGGTATTGGCTCTCTTGAAGATGGTTTACGCATCTTAAAAGGTGAAGCCGGAACAAATATTATTGCAAAATAACAGAATAGTTATTCACTTTTGTTCAATAATAAGTTAAACATATGGTTATGGCCCGGGCTTTGGCAACTATACTTTGAAAAACTGACCCGAGGCAAAAGAATTTTATAAGAGGAAACTGATATGGCATTTAATCTACGCAACCGTAACTTCCTGAAACTTTTAGACTTTACTCCTCGCGAGATTCAGCATCTGCTTGAAATGTCCGCTGAGCTTAAAAAAGCTAAATACAATGGTTACGAACAGCCTCGCCTGAAAGGAAAAAATATCGCTCTTATTTTCGAAAAATCGTCAACCCGTACACGCTGTGCATTTGAAGTCGCCGCTTTTGATCAGGGCGCTCAGGTTTCTTATATCGGTCCATCCGGCTCTCAGATCGGCCACAAAGAATCCATGAAAGATACTGCCCGCGTACTTGGACGTATGTATGACGGCATCGAATACCGTGGCTTTGGTCAGGATATTGTAGAAGAATTGGGCCAGTACGCAGGTGTACCCGTCTGGAACGGCCTGACCAATGAGTTCCACCCGACTCAGATTCTGGCTGACTTCCTGACTATGCTTGAGCACGGACGTGGTAAGCAGCTGCATGAAATCAAGTTTGCCTACCTGGGCGATGCACGCAACAACATGGGTAACTCTCTGCTTGTTGGTGCTGCAAAAATGGGGATGGATATTCGTCTGGTGGCACCAAAGCAGTTCTGGCCTGAAGAAGAGCTGGTTGCAACTTGCCAGGAGATTGCCGGTGAAACAGGTGCAAAAATCACGCTGACTGAAAACGTACAAGAAGGCGTTGAAGGCTGTGACTTCCTGTATACCGACGTTTGGGTATCTATGGGTGAATCTCAGGAAGCCTGGGATGAGCGCGTTAAACTGATGACTCCTTATCAGGTAAATATGGACACCATTAAGGCGACCGGTAACCCGCATGTACGCTTTATGCACTGTCTGCCAGCCTTCCATAACGATGAAACCACAATCGGTAAGGAAGTAGCGGAGAAATACGGCATGTCGGGCCTTGAAGTCACTGAGGATGTGTTTGAGTCTGAATACTCCATCGTATTCGATGAAGCAGAAAACCGTATGCATACGATTAAGGCTGTGATGGTTGCGACGCTGGGACAATAAGCGATCGTAATCTAACCTGAAAAACTGAATGCCGGCCTCTGTGGCCGGCTTTTTTATGCTGGAAAATAGTGACGCAATCGCTTGCGCTCACGAATTTTGGGCGTATAATCCTCCACAATTTGTCTATAGAGAGATGGAAAATGAACTGTTGGGAACAACACAAGCTGATGCTTTGCCGACTGCCTGAAGCAGCGGGTTTATTTTCTGTTTTTATTATTTTAAGAAAAGCCTCCATTATTTAGGGGGCTTTTTTTTGTCTGGAAATTACTGAGGGAAGAGAGCCATGGCGAACTCGCTATTTCAAAAGCATATCATTTCAATTCCTGAACTTAGCCGTAGCGAACTGGAACTGATTGTTGAAACTGCAGGTCAACTAAAAGCGACACCAAATCCGGAGCTGCTGAGAAACAAGGTTGTAGCAAGCTGCTTCTTTGAACCGTCCACACGTACCCGTCTGTCGTTTGAGACAGCAATCCAGCGCCTGGGAGGCACGGTAATCGGCTTTGATAACGGTGGTAATACATCACTGGCAAAAAAAGGCGAAACACTAGCTGACTCAGTTCAGGTTATCTCATCTTATGTGGACGCTTTTGTTATGCGTCACCCGCAGGAGGGCGCTGCGCGCTTAGCCTCTGAGTTTTCTAACGGCGTTCCTATTGTTAACGGTGGTGACGGAGCGAATCAGCACCCGACTCAGACCCTGCTGGATCTCTTTTCCATTTACGAAACTCAGGGCCGTCTGGATAACCTGAATGTGGCTCTGGTTGGTGACCTGAAGTACGGCAGAACCGTTCACTCTCTGACACAGGCGCTGTCTAAGTTTGATAACAACCGCTTCTTCTTTATCGCTCCGGACGCGCTGGCAATGCCTGATTATATCTGTGAAGAGCTGGATGATGCGGGTATCCCGTACAGCCTGCACAAGGATATGGAACCGGTTATACCGGAACTGGATGTGCTGTATATGACCCGGGTTCAGAAAGAGCGCTTTGACGAGTCAGAATATGCCCATATCAAGTCCGCATTTATCCTTTCAGGCTCTATGCTGACGGATGCAAAAGAGAACATGAAAGTGCTTCACCCACTGCCACGTGTTGATGAGATCACCACTGACGTAGATAAAACCCGGCACGCCTACTACTTCCAGCAGGCTGAAAACGGTGTATATGCGCGCCAGGCACTGCTGGCACTTGTACTGAATGAAGAACTTTAATCAGGAGACCAAAGGATGAGTAACAAAGCACAACTTCAGGTAGAAGCCATCAGAAATGGTTCTGTTATCGACCACATCCCGGCAAACGTTGGTATTAAAGTTCTGCGCCTGTTCAATCTGCAGGAAAGCAAACAGCGTATCACGGTTGGTTTAAACCTGCCTTCTTCTGCACTGGGCGCTAAGGATCTTATCAAGATTGAAAATATCTACATTACTGAGGAGCAGGCCAGCCAACTTGCTCTGTATGCCCCTATGGCTACGGTAAACCAGATTGAAGAGTACGAAGTGACAAAGAAAATGAACCTGTCACTGCCGGAAAAAATCGAAGCTGTTTTTGCCTGCCCCAACAGCAACTGTATCTCCCATGGCGAACCGGTAGACAGCAGCTTTACCGTTATCACTAAAAAAGAAGATATTCAGTTGAAGTGCAAATACTGTGAGAAAGTATTCTCGAGAGAAATCATGACTGAGCGCGTCTGATAAATGAATAGCGAAAACTCTGTGAGTTTATGCAGGGTTTTCGCAAATTTTTTCCCGTCAAAAATCTTTCTGTCAGCATGAAAACTCTCCTCGCAACCAAACCTGTCTACCCTAACCTATTGTCTTACCTTTAGTTTTCCCAGATGCCGTTATCACTTGCGGATATATATACGCTGCATCAGCATAAATCCTCATAAAGCACAGAAATAACCCCTGTTTTTCAATCGAATAAATTGGTGAATACACTCGAAAAACCCTTTTAATCAAGCTGTTATCATCTCAACTCCTTTGACAGGAAGCCTTAAGAATCACAACGAAACAACCAAAGTACGATCGAACATATAAGGAGCTGACTGTGACTGATTCAAGTATTTCAGCTGCATCAGAAATGCAATGTGAGGAAAACATTACAGCAGCCTGCAAGCGCCTTTTGCAACAGCAGAGCTTTTCCACTCAGGACGATATCCGCAAGGGCCTGATTGATCTTGGGTTTGTGGATGTCAGTCAATCAACAGTATCAAGGCTGCTAACCCGCCTTGGCGTAGCCAAAGTCCCGAATCCGTATGGCAAGAAAGTATACTGCCTTACCCTTGAAAACGAGCAGGTTCAGGTAGATTCAGCAGTCTCATCTCAGATTGAATTTGTATCAAATAATCAGCTTGTGGTGGTAATAAAAACCCATCCGGGCAGTGCTCAGTTGGTTGCCAGAATTATAGATATGCAGCCCCACAAAGAAATTCTGGGCACCGTAGGCGGTAACGATACTGTTATGGTGGCTCCGAGGGATATTACAAGAATTGATGAGTGTGAGAAAATAGTTCGTAGCCGTCTGGGACTTAGTTGACCTTACCCTGATAGCAATGCAAACTGGCACCCTCAGTAATAATCTAAAAAAATAAGGATATCGAATGACTAAAGTTCTGCACACAGAAAACGCACCAGCAGCAATCGGCCCGTATGTTCAGGGTGTTGACCTGGGCAATATGGTAATGACCTCCGGCCAGATCCCTGTAATTCCGGCAACCGGCGAGATCGTATCAGAAGACGTACAGAAGCAGGCACGTCAGTCACTTGAAAACGTCAAAGCAGTTGTTGAGTCATCAGGCTTACAGGTAGCAGATATCGTGAAAATGACCGTATTCGTGAAAGATCTGAACGATTTCGGCGCAGTAAACGAAGTGTACGGTAACTTCTTCGACGAACATAAAGTGGCAAACTACCCGGCGAGATCTTGTGTTGAGGTGGCTCGTCTGCCGAAAGATGTGAAGATTGAGATTGAGGCGATTGCGGTTAGGAAATAACAGCAAGGCCCTGGGCCCTGGGAAGTACCAACGTCAGATTTCCCAGGGCCCAGCAGGGCGAAAGCCCGTCCCAGAACCCAGGGCCCAAATTACGCCTCGTTCAACTTCTTCTCACCCGAATTCAACGCATCCACCTCAGCGTCCAGTTCTTCAAGCTTCTGAACCATCTGCTCACGACACACATTTGCCAGTTCGCGGACGTTTGTTTTGTCGTAGCCTTCAGTGCTGATTGGTGGCAGCATCTCTACGATTACATGTCCGTTATCCCACTGGTTTAGCTTCAGCTTGCCCTGGGTTGTGCTGCAAACAATAGGAATGATAGGCACTCCGGCACCAATTGCGGTATGGAACGCGCCGGTTTTAAACGGCAGTAAGCCGCGGCCGCGGGAGCGGGTTCCTTCCGGGAACATCCATACAGAAACGTCGCTGCTTTTTACCTTTTCGATCACCTGATCAATAGTGCTCATCGCTTTCGCTTTATTGAAACGGTCAATCAGGATATTACCTGTGATCCAGTAAAGCTGACCAAACAGCGGGATCCAAACCAGGCTTTTCTTACCCACTGTTACAACCTTAGGTGTTACTGCACCGGAAACGGTGAACAGATCCCAGTTGTTCTGGTGGTTGGCAATATAGACATGCTGACCACGCTCGTAGGCATCTTCCGGCAGGCGGAATTCCAGTTTATAACCCAAAATTCTGGCTATTTTGTGAAACTGACGTCCAAAGGTAAATACGTGTTTCGGGTTGCGAGGACTGGTTAAACAGTACCCCACACCGCCAATAAACATCACGATGGCAAAAACAGCAACCGCAATGATACGAAATAATGCAACCATGGTTATTCCTTCCTAGCTGATTCGCTCAATGTTGGCACCAAGCGCAGCCAGTTTGTCTTCAATTTTGTCGTAACCACGGTCAATGTGGTAGATACGATCTACAATGGTTTCGCCCTTGGCAATACAACCGGCAATCACCAGGCTCGCAGAAGCGCGCAGGTCCGTTGCCATAACTTGTGCCGCGCTCAGGCTGTCAACGTCACCACATAATACCGTATTACCTTCAATTCTTGCCTTAGCGCCCATTCGCTGCAGCTCAGGCACATGCATAAACCGGTTTTCAAAGATGGTTTCTGTGATACGTCCACCACCTTTAGACATCATATTCAGCAGAGTAAACTGCGCCTGCATATCTGTCGGGAATCCCGGGTGAGGTGCGGTTGTGATATCCACCGCCTTTAGCTCTCTGTCCGTCATATCCAGACTGATCCAGTCTTCTCCGGTTTCAATTTTCGCGCCAGCCTCTTCAAGCTTGGCCAGAACCGCCTCCAGCAGAGACGCTTTTGTGTTTCGGCAAATCACTTTCCCCTTAGAGACTGCCGCCGCAACCAGGAAGGTACCGGTTTCGATACGGTCAGCAACCACTGAGTGTTTACCTCCACCAAGACGTTCAACACCCTCTATAGTCAGAGTGTTGCTACCGGCACCAGAAATCTTTGCGCCAAGCTTATTAAGAAAATCTGCAGTATCTTCAATTTCCGGCTCACATGCGGCGTTCTCCAGTACAGTTGTACCTTCTGCCAACGCTGCTGCACACATGATAGTAATGGTCGCGCCTACGCTAACTTTATCCATCACGATATGCGCCCCTTTAAGGCGGCCGTCAACTTCCGCTTTTACATAACCTTCATCAAGCGTAATTGTGGCACCAAGCTGCTCAAGGCCATGAATATGCAGGTCAACCGGACGCGCTCCAATAGCACAGCCACCCGGAAGCGATACCTGACCTTTACCAAAACGAGCCACCAGCGGACCAAGTGCCCAGATGGAAGCACGCATGGTTTTTACCAAATCATAAGGCGCGCAATATTCATTAATTGTGCTGCCATCAACATGAACTGAACCGTTACGGTGAACCTTTGCGCCCAGGCGCTCTAGCAGCTCCATCGTAGTATCAATATCACGAAGCTTAGGAACATTCGCTACTTCTACAGGCTCTTCTGCCAGAATAGAGGCAAATAAAATTGGTAGTGCCGCATTTTTTGCACCAGAAATTGATACCTCACCCTGCAACGGAGTGCTGGATCCTTTAACTCTAAACTTTTCCATTATCTACCTTATAGCGACATCAGTTTTTTATCACGAGCCCATTCGTCAGGCGTCAGTGCTTTTATAGAAACAGCATGTATATCATTTCTCTGAATGTACTCCATCAGAGGAGCGTAAATTAATTGCTGTTTTTTCACCCGACTAAGCTCTGCAAAGCGCTCGTCTACTGCGATTACCTCAAACTGGCTACCGTCGCCTTTAACATGGACTTCCTGAAGATCTAATGCGTCTTCAATAATTTTCTTAACGTCGCTACTTTCCACGATATTTCCCGCTTAATTCTTTGTATGCCCGATATGCTTAGCCATCATGCTATCTACATTACTTATCTGAAATAAAGTAAGCAGTTCATCAGGCACGAAGGTCAGCATTATATGACAGTTAAATTTTTTTGCATGCTCAATCAGGTGAATTAAAAGTGCCATTCCCGATGAATCTATGCGACTTGCCTCACAAAGTGAAATTTCAACTTTGTCAGTAGCAGGCTTCCAGTCTTTTATAAAAGCCCAGAGTCCGGGAACAAATTCTCTGGTCAGCTCACCTGTCAGGCTGATTGCTCCGGATTCCTGACTCTGCCACTGAGAATGACTCATTCCTGCTCACCTTCAAAGCGGATTGGGTTGTCAGCCAGCTTGTACAGCTCCTGGCTTACCGACGGAATCCCCTCTTTGCGGATCTTGCCGTTCCACTCAGACTGCTTGCTGGATAGCAGGCTCACACCTTCGGCAATCATGTCAAATGCCAGCCACTCTCCGGTCTTTTTATTCTTTCTCAGCTTAAATTCGATCTTGATATTCGGACGTGGCGGGTCGATAACATCCAGCTTAATCGCTGTGATTCGCTTACCCTCCGGAATGGACTTTTCTGGCTCAAACTCCACCGTCTGATCGGTATAAAGAGTCAGAACCTGAGCATATGAGGTAACAAGGTACTTATGAAATGCATCGACAAATACCTCAACATCTTTTCTTTTTGCCCTTTTCAGGTTGGTACCCAGCACCTTAAGCGCAGCATAACGGTAGTTAACGTAAGGCATTAACTCTTCTTCAACTACAGCTTTTAAGACCTGAGGATCCTTTTGGATATTTTCCCTTTCAGCCTTCAGTCTGGCAAAAGTATGCTCTGATACCGCCTTCATCATTTCATATGGCTGGGTTTTATCCACGTGAATTGCTGCTGAAGCACCTGCAAACGCAGACACCGAACTCAGCATCATGCACAGACCCATTGCCAGCTTTGCAAACAGCTTAAAGAAGCCCGATGTTTTATTAAGTCCCATCACAACTTACTCCTCCTCAGAACTGCCTGAGTTATACAAGAACTGCCCGATTAAATCTTCCATAACCAGCGCAGACTTTGTATCTTCAATATAGTCGCCATCACCCAACATATCGATTTCTTCATCAATAAAGCCGGGAACCAGGCCAATGTACTGCTCGCCAATCAGGCCGGATGTCAGAATCTGAGCACTGGATGTTTCAGGAAAGTGACCGTAGTTTTCCTCAATAGACAGAGTAACCACAGGAACATAGTTCTCTGTATCCAGGTCGATAGCACTTACCCGGCCCACAACCACACCACCGATTTTCACCGGGGAGCGAACCTTCAGACTGCCGATATTATCAAAATATGCTTTAAGCTCATAAGTCGCACCATTACCTAAACCGGTAACATTTGCCACCTGAAAGATCATCACCAATACCGCCGTAACACCGGCAAGAACAAAAGCGCCGACCCATAATTCCAATTTACGTGTTTGTTGCATTTTTAATTCCCGAACATCAAGGCAGTCAGAACAAAGTCGAGTCCCAATACTGCTAAAGAAGAGTGAACAACGGTGCGAGTCGTTGCTTTACTGATACCTTCCGAAGTAGGTACCGCATCATATCCGTTAAATAGTGCTATCCATGTAACCGTGATAGCAAACACCAGGCATTTGATAAAGCTGTTGCCAATATCCTTACCCAGTTCAACTGAAGATTGCATAGCCGACCAGAAACTGCCGTGGTCAATGCCTTTCCAGTCTACGCCCACCAGTTGTCCGCCCCAGATACCTACCGCCATAAAGATCATAGCAAGCAGAGGCATAGATATCAGGCCAGCCCAAAGGCGCGGTGCGATAATTCGTTTCAGAGGATCCACCGCCATCATTTCAAGGCTGGATAACTGCTCTGTGGCTTTCATCAGGCCAATCTCAGCAGTAAGGGCAGAACCGGCACGGCCGGCAAACAGAAGCGCGGTAACAACAGGACCAAGTTCTCTGAGCAGTGAGAGTGCAACCATCTGACCCAGGCTGCCCTCGGCGCCATAATCAATCAGAACCACAAACCCCTGAAGGCTGAGCACCATTCCGATAAACAGGCCGGAAACAACAATAATGGCAAGCGACTGAACACCAACGCTATACAGCTGTTTCATCAGCAGCGGGAAGTTCTTTACTGGCTGAGGCTTATTTGCAACGGCGCCAAACAGCATCAGACTGGCTCGTCCCCATGCGCTCAGCAGCTCTAAGGTTCGCCGCCCCAGCCCGGTTAAATAATCCTGAAAAGAGTTAAGCATTCTCAAACAAACCTTTTGTTATATCAGAGGCAGGATATCTGAATGGCACTGGTCCGTCAGCCTGACCGAGTAAAAACTGCTGCACCATAGGGTCCTGGTTCTCTCTTAATTCCTCAGGTGTACCTGATGCAATAATCCGGCCGTCAGCAAGCAGGTAAACCAGATCCGCAATACTCATTACCTCTGGTACGTCGTGCGATACCACGATGGAAGTTAACCCCAGGGCCTGATTAAGGTTACGTATCAGCTCCACCAGAACGCCCATGGTGATCGGGTCCTGACCAACAAAAGGCTCATCGTACATAATCATTTCAGGGTCAAGCGCAATAGCACGCGCCAGAGCGGCTCGTCTTGCCATACCACCGGAAAGCTCACTGGGCATCAGCGTCTCAGCACCACGCAGACCAACCGCTTCAAGCTTAAGCAAAACCATAGTGCGGATAATATCTTCTGGCAGCTCGGTATGCTCACGCAGCGGAAAGGCCACATTGTCGAAAACGTTGATATCGGTAAAAAGAGCACCGGACTGAAACAGCATGCTCATTTTCTTTCTTGCTCTGTAAAGGCCTGCACGGTTCAGAGAAGGAATGTTCTGACCATCAAACCAGATTTCCCCGGACTCAGGCATTATCTGTCCGCCTATCAGTCTGAGCAGAGTGGTTTTACCAATTCCTGACGGGCCCATAATGGCCGTCACTTTACCTTCCGGCACTTTCAGGCTGACATTATTGAATATCTGCCGGGCCCCGCGGGAAAAGCTTAAGTTGTTAACTGTAACCAGATCCTTTGACATATTTATTTTTCAATCCGATATAGGTATCAATGTCCTGAAAAGAGCTATGATAGGCGATATAAGTTTGGTGTAAAGTAAACTTCACTAAGCTCTCTTCTATTTGAGGTAGAATTTGACATCTTTATCAGCGTATAATTCAAAGTTCAACTTCCCTTTTTCTTCGCTAACCGTCAGAATTAGCGGCCACATGTTTAACAGTGTAATTTTGTAGGAATCACAATGATTGAAGCCGTTGCGTTGCTGCTCGTAGGCTTATTACTTCTTGTCTGGAGTGCAGACAAGCTGGTATATGGCGCTGCTGCGTTAGCACGAAATGTTGGTATATCACCTTTAGTCATAGGTATGACTATTCTGGCGATGGGCTCTTCTGCTCCGGAGATGATGGTATCCGCCACAGCTGCGCTGGACGGAAAAACAGATACCGCCGTTGGTAACGTTCTGGGTTCTAACATCGCAAATATCGCCCTTATTCTGGGTATTACTGCACTTATTAAACCGCTTTCCATCAGCTCAGGGGTTATCCGCCGTGAACTTCCCCTGATGATTGTGGTCACTCTTTTAGCGGGCGTGATTCTCTGGGACAACTATCTCGGTTTTTACGAAGGTGTGCTGCTTTTTGTTCTTTTTGCCTCTTTTATCATCACCATGCTGAGGATCAGCCAGAAAGAGAAGCAGAACGGAGATGCCTTTATCGAAGAGCAGGAATCAGAAATTCCTGACGATGTCAGCAACGGCAAAGCAAGCTTCTGGGTAGTTATTGGATTGATTCTGCTGCCATTAGCTGCAGATATGCTGGTTGAAAATGCCGTTATTATCGCTAAATACTTTGGTATGAGTGATCTGGTGATCGGCCTGACGATTATCGCTATCGGCACAAGCCTTCCTGAACTGGCTGCTTCACTGGCTGGCGTACTAAAAGGCGAAGACGATATGGCGGTTGGTAATATCGTCGGTTCTAACGTTTTCAACATACTCGCAGTTATGGGGATTCCCGGAGTCCTGAACCCAACGACATTGAGCGAACACGCCATGGGCCGTGATTTTTGGGTCATGCTGTGCGTATCTATGCTTCTGGTACTATTTGCGCTTGGCAAATCACGCAGCGTAAACCGGATTGAAGCCACATTGCTGTTTTTATGCTTCGTGGGTTACCAGGTCTATCTCTTTATTAACATGACAGCTTAAGCCGATTTCGGGGAAACAGATACATGACAAGCTTTGACTATAAAAATGCAGCACTTGAAGTGCTGGATATCGAAATCAAAGGTCTTCAGCAACTTTCTCAGTACATAAATCAGAATTTTGAAGCCGCCTGCGAACTCATTTTAAACAACACCGGCAAAGTTGTTGTTATGGGAATGGGCAAATCAGGACACATAGGCAACAAAATTGCGGCCACACTGGCCAGTACCGGTACGTCCTCTTTCTTTGTTCATCCGGGTGAAGCTGCGCACGGTGACCTTGGCATGATTGAACCGGGCGATATTGTTATCGCTATTTCAAACTCCGGCGAATCTTCAGAAATTCTTAGCCTGTTTCCGGTACTGAAACGCCTGAATATCCGCATTATCAGTATGACAGGCAAACCTGCGTCAACCATGGCGAAACTGGCTGACATACACCTGCAGATTAGCGTTCCTCAGGAAGCCTGTTTCCTTGGCCTGGCACCAACAGCCAGTACCACTGCAACTCTGGTAATGGGCGATGCACTGGCCGTCTCTCTGATGAAAGCCAAAGGTTTCACATCTGACGATTTTGCTCTGTCTCACCCAGGTGGAGCACTGGGCCGAAAACTGTTGCTGAAACTAAAAGACATTATGCATTCAGGCAGCGCACTGCCAAAAGTATCCCCTGACGCTTCAATTAAAGATGCACTTTTAGAGATTTCACAAAAAGGTCTGGGCATGACGGCAATTGTGGATGCTGACGATACCGTCATCGGTATTTTCACCGACGGTGACCTGCGCCGCATGCTGGATAAGCAAGTGGACATTCACCAGACAGCCATTGGTGAAGTCATGACAAGCAATCCAAAAGTTGCCTCGCCAAACCTGCTTGCTGTGGAGGGGGTCAACCTGATGCAGGAAAAAAGCATTACCGCACTGCTTCTGTGTGAAGAGGGCAAACTTGTTGGTGCTGTCCATATGCATGACCTTCTGAAAGCGGGAGTAATGTAATGACTGAGCAGGTTCAAACCCTATACGGCACCGTATCTAAAGACGTATTTGAAATCGCAAAAGGGCTTAAGCTTCTGATTTGTGATGTTGACGGTGTCTTCTCAGACGGGCTTATCTACATGGGCAATGACGGCGAAGAGCTGAAAACCTTCCATACCCGCGATGGTCATGGCGTAAAATCTTTGATGAGCGCAGGTGTAGAGATTGCCATTATCACCGGCCGCAAGTCTCAGATTGTCGAAAACAGAATGAAAGCTCTGGGTATTTCACTTATTTATCAGGGTCAGAATGATAAAGTGAAGGCTTATGAAGATATCTGCTCTAAGCTAAATATAGCGCCGGAAGAAACCGGATATATCGGTGATGACCTTATCGACTGGCCGGTAATGGAAAAAGTGGCGTTAAAAGTGTGTGTTGCCGATGGCCATCCGCTGCTGGCACAAAGAGCAAATTACATCACTCATATCAAGGGCGGATATGGTGCCGTCCGGGAAGTGTGTGACTTAATTTTAGAATCCCGTAATGAACTGGATTCACATAAAGGCCTGAGCATATGACGGTATCCCGTGCTATTTATGCTTTTCTGCTGATTGTCGTAGCCTATTCAAGCTACTACCTGTATCTGGGAACCGTTGTTGAACCGGTGCAGATTAACCCGGATCTTGAGCTACCGGCACTTAGCGGAGAAAATGTAGATAACACCAGTTACACAGAAGCCGGTATTCGCAGCTATCGCGTAACCGCAAAGCATCTGGATCACTTTGCAAAAAGTGGGGATACTGTTTTTGAGTACCCTGTGCTATTCGTCTATAAAGAAGGTGAAACGCAAGAGTGGGAAATCAATGCTGAGCGCGGCGTACTGGACAAAGACCACGTTCTGCGATTATATGGCAATGTACTGGCGAAAAATCTATTGCCAGATGCCGGCTTCGATACCATGGCAACAGATGAGCTGTTGATTCATCTGGATAACAGAGATTTTTGGGCTGACACGGCGGTGTTACTTGTGGGCCCACAGTTTGAAACTAAAGGTAAGGCGATGAAAGGAAATTTCGGTGAAAATGTCGCCACCTTATATAACAAAGTACAAGGTAGATATGAAACTCTCACACCTTAGTTTGATTGCTTGCCTGTTTACGGCTTCTAATGCATTTGCATTATCGAGTGACTCAGAACAACCGATTTATATTGATTCTGATACTCAAAATCTGGACATGAAAAGTAATAAGGTTACTTTCGCCGGGGATGTTAAGCTCAAACAAGGTAGCATTAGCATTAATGCGGATACACTAATTGTTATCCGGAACAAGGTTGATGATTCTCTGAAGGAGATTCAGGCCTATGGTCAACCTGCCACTTTTTCTCAGCTTACCGATGAAGGTAAGACTCTGAAGGGAAGAGCGCAGGAGTTGTATTATAACGTGGCAGATGACAAGCTAACCATGTTAAAAGAGGCCTGGCTGGCTCAGGATGAAAGTACGATTCAGGGTTCAAAAATCACCTATAGAATTTCATCACAGAAGCTAACGGCCGACAGCAATGAAGGCGAGCGTGTAATGACGGTGCTCCAGCCTACTCAGACAAATAATCAGTGATATGGCAGTCTTAAAAGCAGAACATCTGGCAAAAAGCTACAAAAACCGGAAAGTTGTCGCAGACGTTAGTCTGAAAGTTGAATCCGGGCAAATTGTTGGCCTTCTCGGGCCAAACGGTGCTGGTAAAACCACATCATTTTATATGATCGTTGGCCTGGTGGCTCGTGACGAAGGCACTATCTCCATTGACGATGAAGATATCAGTATCCTTCCGATGCACAGCAGATCGCGAATGGGTATCGGCTACCTGCCACAGGAAGCATCCATATTCCGTAAGTTGTCGGTAGAAGATAACATTATGGCGGTGCTTCAGACCCGAAGTGAACTGAGTCGCGAAGATCGTCAGGACAAGATGGAAGATCTTCTGGATGAGTTCAATATCCAGCATATTAGAAAGAGTGCCGGTATGGCACTGTCGGGTGGTGAAAGACGCCGTGTGGAAATAGCCCGTGCGCTGGCAGCCAATCCACAATTTATCCTGCTGGATGAACCCTTTGCAGGTGTTGACCCGATATCCGTTATTGATATAAAAAAGATCATCGAGCACCTAAGAGACCGGGGCCTGGGCGTACTGATTACCGACCACAACGTTCGCGAAACTCTGGACGTTTGTGAAAGAGCTTATATCGTAAGCCAGGGACACCTTATTGCAGAAGGTACGCCAGAGCAGGTTCTTGCCAACGAACAGGTAAAACAAGTTTATCTCGGCGAACAATTCCGACTATGATTAAAGTGTGGGAAAAATATTATAATTAAGGTAGTGCGAAAGCATAAATCGAACAAGGCAGTAACGACTGAATGAAACCTTCATTACAACTCAAGCTAGGACAGCAGTTAGCAATGACTCCTCAGTTGCAGCAGGCGATTCGTCTGTTGCAATTATCGACACTGGATCTCCAGCAGGAAATTCAGGATGCACTGGAGTCCAACCCACTTCTGGATGTCGATGAAGGTCAGGAAGAAGCCGCTGCAGCAGAAGATACTGCTAAACCAGCTAAAGAAGAAGCCACTGCCGACACACCTGACGAGATCACTTCGGAGCCCGATCCGCATGACAGCTCAGAGATCATTGAGCGTTCAGAAATCACCAACGACCTTGAAATTGATGCCTCCTGGGACGACGTCTACAGCGCAAATACCGGCAATACCGGCATTGCCATGGACGATGACATGCCCCTTTATCAGGGTGAAACCAGCCAGAGCCTTCAGGATTACCTTCACTGGCAGCTGGATCTGACACCGTTTACCGATACAGACCGGACCATTGCCACAGCCATCATTGATGCGGTGGACGATTACGGTTACCTGACCATCTCTGCAGAAGACATTCTGGAAAGTATGGACAGCGAAGAGATCGAGCTGGATGAAGTTGAAGCGGTACTAAAACGCGTTCAGCAATTTGACCCTCTTGGTGTTGCATCACGTAACCTGCAGGAATGCCTGCTGCTTCAACTGGCAACTTATCCGGAAGAGACGCCCTGGCTTGCAGAGACCAAAATGGTTCTTGAAAACCATATTGATCATCTGGGTAACCGCGATTACAAGCTGATCACCAAAGAGAGCAAGCTGAAAGAAGCTGAGCTGAAAGAGGTCATGGGACTGATTCAGCAGCTTGACCCGCGCCCTGGCAGCAGTATCACGCCGGATGAAACCGAATACGTTATCCCTGATGTTTCAGTATTTAAAGACAGGGGTAAATGGACTGTCGCCATCAATCCAGACAGCGTACCCCGCCTGAAAGTAAATCAGCATTACGCTTCTCTTGGCAAAGGCAACAGCCCGGACAGCCAGTTCATAAAAAGCAACCTTCAGGAAGCTAAGTGGCTGATTAAGAGCCTTGAAAGCAGAAACGAGACTCTGCTCAAAGTTGCACGATGTATTGTTGAACATCAGCAGGATTTCTTCGAGTATGGAGAAGAGGCGATGAAACCTATGGTTTTAAACGACATCGCTTTAGCTGTTGATATGCACGAATCGACGATTTCAAGGGTCACAACTCAGAAATTCATGCATACCCCGAGAGGGATATTCGAACTCAAATATTTCTTCTCCAGCCACGTAAGTACGGATAGTGGCGGAGAGTGTTCATCTACAGCAATTCGCGCTTTGATCAAGAAGCTGGTAGCAGCGGAGAACACCGCCAAACCACTGAGTGATAGCAAGATTGCTGCTTTGTTGGCTGACCAAGGGATTAAGGTCGCTCGACGTACGATTGCCAAATACCGAGAATCACTTGGCATCGCCCCTTCAAGTCAGCGTAAACGCCTACTGTAGGCAATAAGAAAAGAAGGAAAGTCTATGCAAATCAATATTAAAGGCCATCACGTTGATCTTACCGATTCAATGCAAGACTATGTTCATTCAAAGTTCCAGAAACTCGAACGATTTTTTGACCACATCACAAATGTTCATGTGATATTAAGGGTAGAAAAACTAAATCATATTGCCGAAGCAACGCTTCACGTGAGTCAGGGAGACATTCACGCAACCGCTGAAGATGATAACATGTACGCATCGATAGATGCCTTGGTTGACAAGCTAGTACGTCAACTGAACAAACATAAAGAAAAGTTAAGCAGTCATTAACCATGCAAATTAGCGATGTATTGACACTGGACTGCACGAAAAGTGCAGTCCAGTGCACAAGCAAAAAGCGCGCACTGGAGCTTATCAGCCAGATCGCCGCACAACACACCGGCCAGAATTCAACAGAACTGTTTGAGTGCATACTCAACAGAGAAAAAATGGGCAGTACCGGTATCGGAAACGGGATAGCCATTCCACACGCCAGAATGTTCACCAGCGGTGAAGCCATCGCCGTCTTAATCCAATGTGAAGAACCTATCGATTTTGATGCGATTGACAACAAACCTGTCGATCTGCTTTTTGCCCTTCTTGTTCCCGATGCACAGTGCAAAGAACACCTGAAGACACTGGCATGCATGGCGGAGCGTCTCAATGACAAACAGACTCTGAAATTGCTTAGAAATGCCGAAAGTGACGAAGAGCTGTACAATATAATGATCAGCCAATAATGAACCAGATAACTCAACCGGATGAGAAGCCGCGCTTAATTGTTGTAAGCGGGCAGTCAGGCGCAGGGAAAAGCGTCGCATTAAGGGTTCTGGAAGATCTCGGCTACTACTGTGTCGACAATCTCCCGGTCAATCTGCTGGAGCAATTTATCGCTTCAGTCAAAGAGAGTAAGCAAAATGTTGCCGTCAGTATTGATATCCGCAACCTGCCCAATGACCCGGATACCGTTTCACCCACGCTGAATAAACTGAAAAAGCATTCTGATGTCACCGTGATGTTTCTGGATGCCACTCAGGAAACCCTGCTTAAGCGTTACAGCGAAACCCGGAGAATTCACCCGCTTTCACTTAATGATGAAAAGCTGTCTCTGGCACAGGCGGTGGAAAAAGAACGACTGCTTCTTGGCAGCCTGAAGGAAGAAGCCGACCTTGTCCTCGACAGCAGTAATCAGTCTCTGCACGATCTGAGCGAAACCATCCGCATGCGTGTGCTCGGCAGAGAAACCAAAGAGCTGGTGATGGTATTTGAGTCCTTTGGCTTTAAATATGGCCTGCCGACGGATGCAGACTATGTTTTTGATGTGCGCTTTCTGCCGAATCCGCACTGGGAGCCATCACTCAGACCGCTTACCGGCCTGGACCAGCCTATCGCAGACTTTTTAAGCTCGCACCCCAGCGTGCCCGATTTTCAGTCTGATATTCAGGCTTTTGTGGAAAAATGGCTACCTATGCTTGAGAAAAACAACCGTAGTTATCTTACGATAGCCATAGGTTGTACCGGAGGAAAACACCGCTCTGTGTACCTGACCGAGCAGGTCGGGCAGTATTTTAAAGCGCAGGGCAAGCAGGTTCTTATCCGGCATAAGTCGTTAGAAAAGCATCATAAGTAGGTGAGTTATGGAGTGCAGTAAGAGAGTCCTGATTCAGAATCGTCTGGGACTGCACGCCAGAGCAGCAGTAAAACTGGTTGAGCTGGCGCAGAGCTTTGACGCAGACGTCACCGTCTGCAACGAAGAGCAGAAAGAGATGGGTGCAGACAGCGTGATGGGGCTCATCATGCTTGAATCCGCCCAGGGGCAGTATGTCACCGTCCGTTCTATAGGAAGCGAAGCCCAGCAGGCTCTGGACGCCATTTGCCATCTGATTGAAGATAAGTTTGAAGAAAACGAATAGTTAAAGGTCACTTTTTGAGCTATTAGAACACCTGACTTCAGATTATTTTGTCACCGTAATAAGATCTTATTAAACAGCTACTAAAATTAAGCTATTATTCAGTCTATTAGTACTTTATTGCGGAGGGGAGAATGGCAGAGCCGTTACTAGAACTCGAACAAACGCCAGAAACTCATCAAATCCTCCAGGAAGTTACTGATGCCTTAGATAATGGCCGCTTTGTCCATGTCCGCCGTCAGTTGCAGGATATGGAACCGGAAGATATCGCACACCTTCTGGAAGCCTCCCCGCGTAAAGCCCGTGATGTTTTATGGCAGCTCACCGACCCGGAAGATTACGGTGAAATCCTTGATGAGCTGAACGAAGACGTAAAAGACAGCCTTGTATCCAAAATGGCCCCGGAAAAGCTTGTGGAAGCAACCGAGGGGATGGATACCGATGACATAGCCTACGTCCTTCGAAGCCTTCCTGATGATGTCTCCAGAGAAGTTCTGTCCCAGATGGACCTTGCTGACCGACTTCGGGTAGAAAAGGCCCTTTCCTATCCTGAAGATACCGCTGGCGGGATCATGAATACCGACGTAACCACAATTCGTGGCGACGTTGACGTAGATGTAGTCCTGCGTTACCTGAGAATGAAGGGTGAACTGCCGGATGTTACCGATGCGCTGTATGTGATTGATGAAGAGAGCCGCCTGATTGGCCACCTGTCCCTGACAACACTTATCACCACTCAGCCTGACATTCAGGTCAGTGAAGTGATGGACGATGCCGATGAAGCCATTCCCGTCGAAACCAGCGACTCAGATGTCGCTAAGCTGTTCGAACGCCGTGACTGGGTATCAGCACCGGTTGTCGACGAAAACCAGCACCTGGTGGGCCGTATCACCATCGATGACGTGGTAGATATCATCCGTGACGAAGGTGACCACTCCATGATGAGTATGGCCGGTATGGATGATGACGAAGATACCTTTGCTCCTGTCATCAAATCTGCCAGAAAAAGAAGCATCTGGCTGGGCGCAAACGTCCTGGCCGCGCTGGCGGCAGCCTCAGTTTCCAATATGTTTGAAGAAACGCTGGATCAGATGGCAGCAATAGCCGTACTGATGACCATTGTTCCGTCCATGGGTGGTGTTGCCGGCAACCAGACCGTTGCCCTGGTGATCCGTGGCCTTGCCCTGGGACAAATCGGTGACAGTAACAAAAGAGAACTTCTGCTGAAAGAGGCCGGAATCGGCTTCCTGAACGGCATTTTGTGGGCCTGTATTATCGGCGGTATCGTCGTGGTCTGGAAAGGCAACTGGCTGCTGGGCGGTATCATCTCCGCTGCCATGATGACCAACCTTCTGGTGGCAGGTATTGCTGGCGTTGTTATCCCGGTTCTGCTTAAGAAGATGAAGATAGACCCTGCGCTAGCCGGAGGAATGGCGCTGACGACGGTTACGGATGTTGTGGGGTTGTCGGTGTTTTTGGGGTTGGCTACGATATTTATATAAGGGCTATGGGGCTATGGGGCTATGGGGCTATGGGGCTATGGGGCTATGTTGATCCCAAGTTCATTTCATGTCAAGGAAGGCCTACCCGGCTTTTCCCTATAGCCCTATAACCCAAAAAGGGCGAAGCCCGCCCCCATAGCCTGAACAACTATTCTCCAGCCACCTTCATAGCTTCGATAATCACCGAACCAGTCTGAATCTGAGAACGAGTTTCCGTATCGCTGCCAACCGCGACGATATTCTGGAACATATCCTTCAGGTTGCCTGCAATCGTCACTTCTGAAACCGGGTATTTGATCTCACCGTTTTCTACCCAGAAACCGGCAGCACCCCGGGAGTAATCGCCTGTTACTGTGTTCACACCCTGTCCCATCAGCTCTGTCACAAGGAAGCCTGTATTCAGCTCTTTCAGCATCTGATCGAACGTCTGGCCTGTTGATGAAACATACCAGTTGTGGATACCACCTGCGTGGCCTGTAGGATCCATATTCATCTTTCTTGCAGCGTAGCTGGTCAGCAGATAGGTTGCCAGAACACCGTCATCGATGATCTTGCGGTCGATCGTTGCCACACCTTCACTGTCAAACGGACTGGATGCTAGTCCTCTGAGTACATGAGGCTTTTCTTCAATACTGAACCAGTCTGGCAGGACTTTCTTGCCAAGATGGTCGAGCAGGAAGGAAGATTTCCGGTACAGGTTACCACCGCTGATAGCCATAACCAGATGACCCACAAGGCCTGTAGCCACATCGGCGGCAAACATAACCGGGAACTGTCCGGTTTTCAGTTTTTGAGCGTCAAGGCGGCTAACTGTTTTCTCAGCTGCTTTTAAACCAACAGACTCTGGCGTCCAGAGCTCTTCAGCACGGCGTGAAACAGAGTAGCTATAGTCGCGCTCCATTACCCCGTTCTGGCCTTCACCAATTACACAGCAGCTAACGCTGTGACGGCTGGAAGGATAGCTGGCAAGAAGACCATGGCTGTTACCGTAAACTTTTACACCATAGTGGCTGTCGTAGCTTGCACCGTCGCTCTGTTTGATCCGGTCGCTATACTCCAGCGCAGCCTTCTCTGCTGAAATCGCAATAGCGGCAGCGTGATCCGGCTCAGGCTCATCCGGGTGGAACAGATCCAGATCCGGGATATCCTTGACCATAAATTCTTTTGGTGCCGGGCCTGCGCAAGGATCTTCAGAGGTGTAGTTTGCAATATCAAGCGCCGCTTCTACCGTCTGCTTGATGGCATTCTCGCTCAGGTCAGAGGTAGAGGCGCTGCCTTTTCTGTTTCCGCGGTATACCGTGATGCCCAGGGCACCGTCACTGTTGAATTCCACATTTTCAACTTCGCACATACGAGTTGAAACGCTGATGCCCGTTGTCTTGGTAATTGCCACTTCCGCCGCGTCTGCGACTCCGGTAGCCATGTCCAGAGCTTTAGCTACCGCACCTTCGAGCTCTGCTCTCTGGTGGCTAATCTGTTGTTTTACGTCCATCGTAATTCATTCTTTATTAACTGCTTAGCTATAGAATAACAAGGTTTTCGCATTCTCCCCATAAATCTTGCTAAAATAGTGGAATATCTCTCCAGATTAATACGAGAACGACAAAAAATGGCACGTAAAAACCAAAAAGCCCCATGGGAAGAGGAAGAAGAGATCATCTGGGTAAGTAAAACCGAGATGAAAAATGACATGGAAGAGCTGCAGAAGCTGGGTGAAGAGCTGGTTGATATCAAACCTCAGCAGCTTGAAAAGTTTCCGCTGCCCGATGACCTCAGAGAAGCAATCGCAGACGCACAGCGCTTTAAGAACGAAGCGAAGCGCCGCCAGCTTCAGTACATTGGCAAGTTGATGAGAAACATCGACCCTGAGCCAATTCAGGCCGCTCTGGATAAACTGAGAAATAAACACTCTCAGGCAACCGCTGAGCTGCACAAACTGGAAAAACTACGCGACAGACTGGTTGAGGAAGGCGACTCAGTAATCAACGAGATCCTGGAAACTTATCCTTCTGCTGACAGACAAAGGCTCCGCCAGCTATACCTTCAGGCCAACAGAGAAAAGAAAGCGAATAAACCGCCTAAGGCGTTTCGTGAGATTTTTCAGTTGTTGAAGGAGTGGAATGAGGGGGAGTTTTAGATATAGCTCTGCTACAGGGCTATGAGACTATGGGCTATGGGCTATGGGGATGTTACTCTAAGTATATTGAACTTCAAGCGACATCACCTACCCCGCTTTTCCCTATAACCCTAAAGGGCGAAGCCCGCCCCCATAGCCTATAGCCCAAATTCAGCTATTCCGTCCCCCCGACCGTAATCGAGTCCAGCTTCAACGTTGGCTGGCCAACTCCAACCGGCATACTCTGCCCTGCCTTACCGCAGACCCCGACACCCCGGTCGAGACTCAGGTCATTGCCGACCATAGAGACCTGCTGCATGGCTTCTATACCAGAGCCTATCAGAGTGGCACCTTTCACCGGGCGGGTGATTTTGCCGTCTTCAATCAGATAAGCTTCTGAAGTTGAGAACACAAACTTGCCTGAAGTGATATCCACCTGACCACCACCGAAGTTTGGTGCATACAGGCCTTTCTTAACTGTCGAGATGATCTCTTCCGGAGAGTGTTCGCCCGGCAGCATGTAGGTATTGGTCATTCTCGGCATAGGAAGATGTGCGTAAGACTCACGGCGGCCGTTACCGGTAGGATCCACACCCATCAGACGGGCATTTAGCTTATCCTGCATATAACCTTTCAGCACGCCATTTTCAATTAGCGTGTTGTACTGGCCTTCCACACCTTCGTCATCGATATTGATTGAACCCCGGCGGCCGGCCATGGTTCCGTCGTCAACAATAGTACAGAGATCTGAGGTAACCTTCTCTCCTACTTTACCGGAGAATACTGAAGAGCCTTTACGGTTAAAGTCGCCCTCAAGGCCATGGCCTACAGCCTCATGTAGAAGCACACCCGGCCAGCCGGAACCCAGTACCACCGGCATAGTACCAGCCGGTGCTGAATCCGCGTCAAGGTTAACCATTGCCTGTCTGATCGCTTCATCAGCATAGAAGAACGCGACCTTGCGGCCATCTTCGTCGGCTATAAATTTTTCATAGGTGTAACGGCCACCACCACCTGAGCTTCCGCGCTCACGCCGGTCACCTTTCTGTGCCAGAACTGTCACCGACAGTCTTACCAGCGGGCGGATATCAGCAGAATAAGTACCGTCTGTCGCTGCAACCAATACCTGCTCAAACACACCGCTCAGGCTGATAGAGACTTCCTGAACCAGAGGCTCTTTAGTGCGGATATAAGCATCGAGCTCTTTCAGCAGATCGATTTTCTGCTGCTTCTCAAGACTTTCCAGCGGATTGTCAGCGCTGTAATTGATCTGATTTGAGTGACGGGAAAATGCCTGAAGCTTGCCACTCTGGCCTGCATGAGCAATGCCTCTTGCGGCTACCGCGCTCTGCTTAAGGCTTTCAGCATCAATCTGATCTGAATAGGCAAACCCTGTTTTCTCGCCGGAGATCGCCCGGACACCGACACCTCTGTCGATATTAAAAGAGCCGTCTTTGATAATACTGTCTTCCAGCACTAATGACTCATGCCAGCTGGACTGAAAATAGACATCGGCATAATCAATCTGACGTGTAGCTATGGTTGCCAGCGTGTCAGTAAGATCCTGCCCGGACAGTCCTGTTGGTGAAAGTAGTGCCTGTTCTACACGGGTAATTGTCATTATGTGCCTATATTAATTTTTAAATATTGAAGTGAATCGTGCATGCTCTGCTAAAGGCATATTGGCACGAACTGACTTTGTTATGTTGTGATCAATGGCAGAAACCAGTACGCCTGCCTTCTGGTCAAGCTGCATAGCAATATTGCCCCATGGATCGATAATCATGGAATGTCCCCAGGTCTCCCTCTGGCAAGGGTGGACGCCACCCTGCCCGGCAGCAATAATCCAGCACTGGTTTTCAATGGCTCTGGCTTTCAGCAGAGTCTCCCAGTGCGCTTTGCCTGTTGTTGCGGTAAAGGCGGCCGGAACCAGAATCACATTAGCACCCTGATGCCTGAGCTCAGAAAACAGGTGCGGAAAACGGACATCATAGCAAATAGTTAGGCCGATACGTCCAAGCGGTGTCTCCACCAGAGAGACCCGGTTTCCGGAGGCAAAGGTCTCCGACTCCCGGTATCTTGAGTGGTTATCGGCGACATCTACATCAAACATATGCAGCTTGTCATAATAAGCGGCTAACTCGCCATCCGGTGCATATACCAGAGTTGTGGTGGTCACACCCACTTCCCTCTTGATCGGCATACTGCCAATCACCAGCCAAATCTGATACTGCGCCGCAAGCCGGGCAAGTTCATTTTGAACCGGGCCGTCACCAAGAATCTCTGCATGCCGGTGGTAGTCCGCTTTATTACCAAAAACCAGCGCATTTTCAGGAGTCAGCACAAGCGACACACCTGAACTTGCCAGCACTTCCAACTGGGCTTTTATATAGTTCAGGTTCTTTTCCGGTTCCGGTCCGGAAGTCATCTGGATTATTCCGACTTTTTGCATGACTCCATCTCCTACTTGTTACGTTTTTTCAGCTCTTCAGGTACGGTGTACTCGCCCTGATTACGCAATACTTCTTTTACTTCCGGTGCATCCAGCGGACCTTTTACCTCATAACGTATTTTAGTAAATACACTCACAACAGGTGAAATTACCTTGGAAATGGCAAATACCAGAACCGCAGTCTGAGGCGTTACCGCAAAGGCCGTGATTACCGGTATACCCGAAGTTAAATCAGGGACAAACTCCACCTCCGCATCCACAAGGCGGCGGACAAGGTCTGCATTACCTTTTATGGACATATCCCCGGCCATGGCATCCATCTGGATATCAGAAGTTTCAAATATACCATTGGTTATTTTGCCGCTGCCTGTAATGGAATTAAAAGCAAGACCTTCATCAAACACATCCGAGAAATCAAGCTGCATTCGGCGGATAATGGAGTCCAGGCTGAACAGGCCCAGCAGTTTAGCGGCACCACTCACATCACTGATAACGCCTTTACCAAATTCTGTGCTCATACTTCCGTTCAGCGTTTCCACTTTTGCAGCCCACGGTGAGCCCTGCCAGGACATCTTACTGCTAATCTCAAAAGGCGCTCTCTGGATGCCGGAACTAATGCCGAACCGCTCCATCAGCTCGGTGTTATCTTCACCTTTAAGGAACATTCCGAACGTAGAACGGCTGTCGTTTTCTGTCAGCTCCCACCAGCCGTTTAATCTTACCTGATTACTGCCACTTAAAAACTCAGCGTTGTTCCATACCAGCCGGTCTCTCTGCCGCAGCAGATCAACATTTGCTGTCCCCACTTTGTAACCCTGAATCCATAAATCATCGATAGACAGATTCAGGTTTGGCATTGTGCGGTGGAAAGTCCGGTCGAACTCAGTGATCAGAGGTTCATCTTCATCTGACTCAACAATTGGCCTGTCATCTTCTGACTGATTAAGTGCCGGAATATAGACATGCAGACGCTCAAGATCCACGCTTAAGTCATTAGAGTCTAAATAGGTTGCCTTCCCTTTTACCTCCGAGCTTTCCGCTCTCAGCTTCCAGGCATTACCTTTTTTCTTACCGGTAAAGCTGACGTCATTCCAGTCAATGGTGGCCAGCTTCATGCTCTCTACGCTGATGTTTATCCGCTCCGGAGCAGGGATCTCAGGGGTATTCATCTGGCTAAGCTGAGCAGTGTTCTTCTGACCATGGCTTCCAAATACAATATCCAGCCACCGGTCCATATCGATCTTGTCAGTACGCACCGTCAGATGATGCCCCACGATAGGACTGATTTTATAAGCGCCTTTGCCCAGCAGGATATTGGTCGCTTTCAGCACAGGTCTGTCGCCGGTAATATCAATCTCGGTCTGATACTTAGCTCCCGGAAGCTGAACCCTGGCGGAAATGCTCTCCTGATTACCTGAAGCCTGCATTCTGGCCGTCCACTTTTCGCCCAGAGCTTTTGCTAAAGGTGCCGGATACTGGCTGGTGACAAATTCCAGATTCGCTTTAGTGTCTATCTGATAGGTAAAGCCAATATCACTTAGCTGCAAGTCGATATCCATCGCCCAGGGCGCATGCCCCTGCAGTCTTTCCATCCAGCCACCACCGATGTAAGGAACAAGCGGAGCGGCTTCCCAGTCACCAACCAGGTCGATATTTACCCCATAACCACTGTTTTGATTCTCACCTTTAAAGTCCAGGGAGACAGGCTGGTCCAGCAAAATGGCTGAGAGTCCGGAGGTGCTGACAACATCGTTATCAAACAACACCTTTCCACGCGCTTTCTTAAGTGTCATGGCCGGTGTTTTTACATTGATGGTATTCTTGTTCAGCTCAGCAAAACCCCAGGCACGCGGCTCTTTCTTAGCGCTAAATGGGATGTTGAGCTTAAATTCAGAATGAACGTCACCCTGAACCTGCACGGCTGTCAATGCTGCACCGACTGAATCAACCAGCGGAGTAGACATCATATAGTCGCGTACGGCATTACCTTTAGCATCGGCAACAACATCAATCTCAATAGCGCCGCTCGGGCCAAGATGCTTAACCTTACCGGTTATCTTTTTGGCCAGCACATCCATTGTCTTCGCTGAGTTTGACTTCAGGTACATGGACTCATTTTCAAAAAGCAGATCCAGTTGCAGATCTTCAACCACAGGCCAACTGGTTAAAAAGCTAAACTGGGCATCTTGCAGAGCAACTTTAGCCTGGAACTGGCCATTATTATTTCTGTACGGGAATGTTTTCAGATCGCCATACCAGAGGATTTGAGCGGTTTCTGCCCTGCCCCCCTGAATCGCAGTTGAAAGATAGTTGGTCAGGTTCTGTCCCAGCGCTCTGGTGGGCAGATAACGCCAGGTTTCTCCCGCCTTATCCAGATCGGCTTCTGCATAAATGGAAAGGAAAGCAGGCTGGTCCTTAGGGAAATCCAGTCTGAATTCACCAAGAGCCTGAACATCCGGGCTGGCAACAAAGACTTTATCGGACCAGAGTCTCCAGCCGTTTTCATAGGATTCCCAGACAATATCCACTTCGCCCTTTTTGATTTTCAGCGGTGCCTGAAACACATCTCCGTATGGGAGGGTGTCGTCAATAAGAGTCAGCTTAGCCTTAGCTTCATTCTGATTACCGAATACCAGCGCCTGTAACTCATGAACTTCAGGCAGCAGATACCACTGTTTAAGCCCGCCCTGAGTTAAGGAAGCCGAATATCTGATATCCCCAGAGTCAAAATTTCGGCCAACACGGATATCCTCAACAATACCTTTAGGACCGAGTTTATTAATCCACTCAGAGACTGATTCAGACTCAGGCATTAAATGCACCAGTGGAAGCAGCGCCTCAATATCCAGCTCAGAAAGATTGAGCTGCAGTTGCTTGTTATTCCACTCCATAGCCAGATCAAGCTCCGGCCACTCTTCATCATCGGTTCTAAGAAGAAGTGAATGCCCACTAACACGCAGACCGTTTTCTGCGGTAGGGCTTAGCTTTAACACGCCCGTTTCAAGAAACAGAGAGTGCTGATCTTCCTGCTTTTCCCAGTTCAGCTCGGAAGGAAGAAACTCTAAGTAGGCATCAACCGGTTTGCTGCGCTCAAAACTCAGCCAACTGTTAAAGCTGAGCTGTCCGCTGCTGATGCCGGTTTCTCTGGTCAGATACCTGGTCAGCCACGGCTTAACCTGCAGGTTTTCTGACTGGATGTAGAAATCACCCGAGATATCTAAAAAGCTGCCGTGATCTTCAAAGTCGGCGATAACGGCCAGGCTGTTGATATGCGTATCGGAAATACTGACAACACCATCCAGCTGATGCCTTTTTTCCCTGTTTCGCCATTTCAGGGATTCAATATCAATCTGGCGGATATCACCGGTAAATGACTGGTATTTGATACTTGAGTCAAGCAGGGTGAAGTCCTGGAACTGTCGTAAAAGCAGCTTATCCAGTTGCCTCAGTGTCTTTGATGCGTTGTTTGAATTCTTGTTTTCACCGGATTGCGAACCGGTTCCCGTATTGAGCAGGTTTATTCCGCTGATATCCAGCTTCAGACCATGTCCGTTCAGAATGGCAACCTGGGGCTTGAGGGTAAACAAAGTATCAAACAGATCCAGCTCCAGCTGAACCTCTTCAACGGAAAAGGAGACAGAGTTTGAGCCCTCAAACTGCGCTTCCAGATTTTCAAGAGAAACGGAGGGGTGAGTGTTCCGCCAGTAGCCTTTTACGCTGCTGACTTTAAAAGGGATACCTGTCTGCTCCTTAACCCAAAACTCAATTTCACTCTGGTAGGTATTCAGACGGGGGAGCGCAACGCGCAAAGCAGTAACAGCAATGGCGAGCATCACCATTGCTGTTACTGTCAGCCAAAGTACAAAACGCCCAAGACGGGCAATAAACATAGCCACAAAGGCTCCATTACATCATGACAACGTCAAACTGTTCCTGAATATAGAGAGGTTCTCCCTGAATCTTTACCTGCTTACCGATAAAGACTTCCAGTTCAGCCAGTGCATGAGACTCGTCGCCTTCCAGTGTTTCTGCCACCGCCGGCGATGCGTAAACCACAAACTTATCCGCATCATAAGCTCTGTTCACACGGGTGATTTCACGCAGAATCTCATAACAAACCGTTTCAATGGTCTTAACTGTCCCTCTCCCCTCACAGGTTGGACACCCGGTACAGAGAACATGTTCAATACTTTCTCTGGTTCTTTTTCGTGTCATCTCAACCAGGCCGAGCTGGGTAAAGCCATTGATATTGGTTTTAACTCTGTCCACAGAGAGCGCCTGATCCAGAGACTGCAGAACCCGGTTTCTGTGGTCCTCTGATGCCATATCAATAAAGTCGATAATAATAATACCGCCCAGATTTCTCAGGCGAAGCTGACGGGCAATGGCCTGAGTCGCTTCAATATTGGTATTAAAGATGGTCTCTTCCAGATTACGGCGGCCGACAAAAGCACCGGTATTAATATCAACCGTGGTCATCGCCTCTGTCTGGTCAATAATCAGATAACCTCCGGACTTGAGATCAACTTTACGCTCAAGGGAACGCTGAATTTCATTTTCAGCATCGTGCATATCAAAGATAGGCTTGTCACCCTCATATAACTCTAGCTTATCCGTCAGCTCGGGAACAAACTCTGAGGTAAATTCTTTAAGGGTTTCAAAGGCAAGACGCGAATCCACCTGAATGCGGTTCAGCTCGGTGCCGACAAAATCACGCAGAATTCGCTGAGCCAGCCCCAATTCTCCGTACAGGGTTGAACGGGTTTTGTATTTCGCTTTTCGCTCCATGACTTTAACCCAAAGCCTTTTCAGGAACTGAGCATCCTGAGAAAGTTCAGTATCATCCGCGCCTTCTGCCGCAGTACGAATGATAAAGCCACCGTTTTCATCGCAATAAGGGATTACGTTCTTTTTAAGACGTTCACGCTCTGCTTCACTGTCAATTCGCTGCGAAACCCCCACATGGCTGGCACCCGGCATAAAAACAAGGTAGCGGGAGGGAAGCGTAATATCAGTGGTCAGTCTGGCACCTTTGGTTCCCAGAGGATCCTTGACCACCTGAACAACAATGTCCTGTCCCTGGCGGACAAGCTCAGAGATATCACGAACCTGAAACTGTTGTTTCTCGTTTTCAGAGACACATTCTGTGTGAGGGACAATATCTGAAGCGTGCAGAAAGGCAGCCTTTTCCAGGCCGATATCAACAAAAGCAGCCTGCATTCCAGGCAATACGCGGGACACGCGGCCTTTGTATATGTTTCCGACTATTCCCCGGCGAGACTCGCGTTCAATATGAACTTCCTGAAGGATGCCGCCTTCAATCATAGCAACCCTGGTCTCACTTGGGGTTACGTTAATAAGTAACTCTGCACTCATAAAGCGCCCCTCAATAATTTATAAAAAATGGTGCAGGAGCTGGTCAGTTTCCATCATAGGCAAGCCAACTACCGCGTGGTAACTGCCTTCAATTCTTGAAACAAATCGTCCGCCGATGCCTTGAATTCCGTAGCTTCCTGCTTTGTCGCATGGTTCACCAGACTCCCAGTATTGTCTGATTTCTTGTTCTGTTAGTTGTTTAAACCATACGTCTGTAATTATCAGTTGAGTCTTGCTCTCCTGATGACTCATCACTGTTACCGCCGTCATTACCTGATGCTTCCTTCCGGACAGAGACATCAGCATTCTTGACGCATCAGCAAAATCTTCTGGCTTCTCCAGCACCAGCTCACCCTGAACCACTATGGTGTCAGAGCCGATAACAACGCATTCACCCTGGGTTAAAGCAAGCCCGGCTTTGGCTTTCTCAAAAGAGAGGCGCTGGACATATTCCTGCGGTGTTTCGCCGCTCAGGCGTGCTTCTTCAATATCCGGAATAACCGTCTGAAAGTCATAGCCCAGCAGTGTCAGAAGCTCTTTTCTTCTTGGAGAGCCCGATGCTAAATAAAGCGCTTTATCAGCTGGCATTTGCTTTACTCCATAACCAACAAATCATGATTATTTAACGGATATGCCAGTGACGGCGAACTCTTCTGAGCAACAGGAACATCCATGGCCATAGAATACAGTTTACTAGACCCGCCCAGTAAGACATGGGATCAAAGGTCACATCCTGAATAAGAAACTCACCGCCAAACTCCAGCATTTTTGCCGCAACGGTAAAGAAGCCAATCAGTATTGCCTGCTGCCACAGCGCCATATTACGCAGCACCAGAAAGTTGGTGGCCACAATAAAGGTCATCACTGACATAACAATGCCGCGAATGCCAAGCGTTGAGCCCAAGAGCAGATCCCAGAACAGGCCCAGCATCAGCGCTGTACCCACATTCACTCTGTGTGGCAGTGCCAGAACCCAGTAAAAAGTAACCAGCAGCAGCCAGGACGGACGCAGCAGGTCCAGTTCACCCGGCCAGGGAATGGTCTGGAAAACCAGAGCAGCAAGAAAAGTCAGCCAGATAATACCCTTTCCGCGAAGCAGGCTATTTCCCATCTGAACCACCCTCTTTATTCTCTAACGTCTCCAGCGATTCTTTTACATGATGCTGTCTGTCTTCATTCGGCCAGATAAGCAGCAGGTATCTCAGACGGTCAAACTGCACAGCCGGTGTGGCTTTGATATAAGCAAACTGGCGGGTATTGTCGTTCTGTACCGTCTCAACATAGCCCACCGGATAGCCTTCAGGATAAACACCACCAAGACCGGAGGTTACCAGCATATCGCCGACCTGAACATCGGTGCTCAGCGGAATATGCTCAAGGAAGACGGAATCTATGTCGCCGTTACCGGAAGCAATAACCCGGATATCGTTACGCACAATCTGAACCGGAATTGAGTTGTTTGAGTCCACCAGCAGCAGAACACGGGCATTGTGCGAAGCAACAAATGTCACCTGACCGACAATCCCTCTTTCGTTGATCACCGGCTGACCGATATAAACCCCGTCCACATGACCTTTATCAATCACCACCTGATGCCGGTAAGGCGAGGAGTCCACCGCCATTACTTCGGTAACCACTTTTTTCTCATCACGGACAAAAGAGGATCCCAGCAGTTTTCTCAGACGCTGGTTCTCTTCTTTGTACTGGTCAAGCAGCACAACATCGCTCTTAAGACGCAACATTTCATTCTTAAGTGATGCGTTGTTTTCGATCAGAGTTTGCCGGAAATTAAGGCGTTCATACAGGTCATCAAACATGACCCTGGGAAGGTTAGCCAGATACTGGATAGGAGCGACCGCACTGTTTAGCACATAACGGACATTATAAAACGCATCCATACGACTATCAGCCAGCATAAGGCTGGCTGATAATAGAACGGATAAAACTAGCCGTAGCTCAAGGGATGGTCCCCTGCCGAAAATCGGTTTCATTCCAAATCACCAAAAATCGGATTGCGAATGAAATTACTCTTCACTGAAAAGATCGCCACCATGCATGTCGATCATTTCAAGTGCTTTACCACCGCCACGTGCAACACATGTCAGAGGGTCTTCAGCAATAACTACAGGAATACCGGTCTCTTCCATCAACAGACGGTCAAGATCTTTCAGCAGTGCACCACCACCGGTCAGAACCATACCGTTTTCAGAGATGTCAGCAGCCAGTTCAGGCGGACACTGCTCAAGCGCAACCATAACCGCCGAAACGATACCCGTCAGAGGCTCCTGAAGCGCTTCAAGGATCTCGTTTGAGTTCAGAGTAAAGCTGCGTGGCACACCTTCAGCAAGGTTACGGCCGCGAACTTCTATCTCTTCCACTTCATCCCCCGGATAAGCAGAACCGATCTCGTGCTTGATCTTTTCAGCGGTTGCTTCACCAATCAGGCTTCCGTAGTTACGGCGAACATAGTTGATAATCGCTTCATCAAAGCGGTCACCACCGATACGGACTGAAGATGAGTAAACCACATCGTTCAGAGAGATAACCGCAACTTCAGTGGTACCACCACCGATATCGATTACCATAGAACCGGTTGGCTCAGAAACGCGCAGACCAGCACCGATAGCTGCCGCCATTGGCTCATCGATCAGATAAACTTCACGTGCACCGGCACCCAGTGCAGATTCTTTGATCGCACGGCGCTCAACCTGAGTAGAACCACAAGGCACACAAACCAGAACGCGTGGGCTTGGTTTCAGTACGCTGTTGTCATGCACCTGCTTGATAAAGTGCTGAAGCATTTTTTCTGTTACATAGAAGTCAGCAATCACACCATCTTTCATCGGGCGGATAGCAGAAATAGAGCCTGGAGTACGACCCAGCATCTGCTTAGCCTCATGACCAACCGCTGCAACGCTCTTTGCGCCGCCTGCTCTTTTCTGGCTAATTGCTACTACAGATGGTTCATCAAGGACAATGCCCTGACCTTTTACATAAATAAGAGTGTTGGCAGTACCTAAATCAATTGACAGGTCATTTGAAAACATGCCACGAAGTTTCTTAAACATACTCTTCGCTCGTTGGATAATATTAGAAGACAAAATTGCACTAAATGTACCAATGCCATGCAATTACAGCAAGGCATTGAAGCATAAACCTGTGCTTAATCTCGCTTTTTTTTCACATTCATAACAAAAACCGCTTTTATTAAGGTTTTCATTGCCCTGTAAGACGGCTTTCTCCCCGGAAAATCACTCTGTCATTTCCCCTGTAAGTACCGAAAACCACAACAACTGAAGGGTCTTCGTCACCTAAATCACGCCAGTTGTATCTGAGCCAGGGTTGATCAACAGTTCCACTCAAATTATAGCAGTCAAATCCGCTAGTTGGTTCAGTACTTTGCTGGCGAAGCCAAAGGCGGATCTGTTCACGATCATCGCCACTGTGAGTAGCAACCAGATTATCAAACTCACCGCTGTAAGCTTTCATTTCATCCTGAGCCGGATCTTCTGTGGTTACAGTAAAGCCGGCATCCGAACTGGCAGAGTCGCTCCAGATAATCTGACGGCAGTAATAGCCGCTATTAAACGCACTGCCACTGTCATCTGTGTTGGTCACAAACTCGTTTCCATCCCAGTACTCAACTTTGAGCGGTACTGAAATCTGAGCATCACTATTGCCACCGACATCGGTCAGTGCCATACGGCCATATCTGAAATCCGGTTGCTCGGAAAACAGTGCAGACAGGGCTGCACTGCCCGTTCTGTCGCTATTAAATGAAATGCCGTCCGGGGTATTTCCACCGCTATCTGTAATGATTTGGACACCAAAGCCGGAGTTATACGGTCCGTCCGCTTCAGTCTCATAAGGAGAGCTTGCCACTGCATTTTTTACAAAGGTAAATTCGGAATAATTGACCTGCAACTGAGCATAATCCGGGGAGTCATCAATCAGAGTCCAGTCACTTCCGGCAGTCCAGGAGGTGCTGGTCTCATCCACAACGGAATCCGTTCCGTCCAGCAGACGATCGGTTAAAGAAGTCGTTCCTGACATGGCGTAGTATTCAAGATCGGCCACAAGATCAGAGTCAAAATAGAGATAGTTCGCGACCGGACTGTCATCCCGCGTCATCGCCTGGACAAAGAAATTATGCTCGATGGACTGACCCATATATGCAAAACCCGCATGCCCGTCTTTATATGTCCAGGTATCTGCTCCACCAGAAGTCACCAGCGCCAGATGGTTTGGGTAGAAGCGCCCTATCTCCCTATAACCCTGATTAATATCCATTCCAAGATAAGTACCTGCATCAACCTTAACCCGCAACACACCAACTTCGCTCCACTCAAGTTCAGACAGGTAATAGTCCCCTTCAGAAGATTTAGCGCTGTGGGCAAAGCTCTTAGTTCCACTAAGGGTGCCGTTTTCACCCGAAGAAGGCTGCGCAACTTCATGGTCCAGAGTGACCGTTGCAGATGGCGAGATATAAAAGTTATGCGTCACATTATCGGTATCGCAGTAGCCGGATACATCAATATCGTCATTTTCAGGATCAGACTCGGCTGCACTCTGCTGCCAGATTATCGGGTAGATATGCAGATCAAACTGCTCACCGGCGGCTTTGTAGCCCAGGCTGGAGGCATCGGTAATATTGCCGTCCATATCACTGTTTTCAGAGTCACAGATTGCAAAAGTCCATGGGCGGAAATCCACATCCACAGAGCCGGTTAGCCCGTCCCAGAAAATAGATTGTCCGTTAGAAGTCACACAGGAGCTGTAGCCTTCCGGGCAGTCGAAGTTACTGTCGCTGATAGTCAGATTAACGGTTCCCGACTCGTAGTATCTCAGATAGGCAATCTCATCCGGACTGCTTGCATCTGAATCCACTTCGCCATTGGTAAACTCAAGAGTTATCTGACTGGAAGACCAGGTGGAATTAGTGTCACTTTTTACCTGGAAATTACCGTCGGTTGCACCGCTTGCAGGCACTTCAATGGAGGTGGTAACACTTAACGTTTTGCTTCCGGAATACTCTTCAACCAGGGTCGCAGTATCATCTTTGCAGGCAAGCACACGCATTGAAAATATCTCTTCTTTACCTGCAATTCCGTCTGCTTCCGGGATATCAAACTTATAGGGAACAACGCTCACTGTGGCGCTGTCTGACTCATCGGTATCATCCACCAGAGTGGCCGTTATACTGTAATCATCTAAAGCAGCAGAAAGGCTCAGATCCAGAACTACCTGCCCGTTGCTGTCGGTACTGTATTCTCCGGCAGTTCCTATTCCGGATGGGGAAAAACTGACGTTTACCTTAACTCCTGAAGGCGCACTGCTTCCGTCTTCATCGGTGACATCTATGGTGACCTGTGGCGAGGTTTCGCACTGGAGCAGGTACTGCTGCGATGGAGTGATGGCAACCGAGTAGTTATCCCCGGTGACAGGTGATGTTGTACAGTCCGGCTCCTGGAAATAGACATTAGCATCATCCACCTCTAAATCCTTTGCTGTAACTGTGCCGTATAATTTCATTCCATCCAGCACCTTTGTCAGCTCTCTGGAGATAAAATGGCCATAGGCTGTACCGTCTTTTAACTCGCTGGTATCTGAACCGGTATTAATAACGATCAGATGAGAGCCTTCTGTCTGATATCTGACATTACCGCCGTCAAGAGTAAACTTAGTAACATAGAGTGTGACGTCACCATTAATATTTAAAGTACCGGTAACCTTAAATTCACCATCAACCTTGTGCACACCTGCTGAAAAGGTTTCTGTACCACTTATTTCTTTATAAGTGCCATAATCAAAATCCGCACTGTCAGGCACACTGATACTGTCTACATCAAAGCCTAATATATATTCACCTCTTGGCTGACATGTGTACTTGGTACCACTCCCTGTCAGTCGGCACCGGTTCCTTTGGATATCCTTGCCTGATATATCTTCAAAGCCAATTTTATAACCGTCTGCAGCATCATAAATTTTTGCACCGTTTTTAATATTCAGAGTGGAGGTTCCGCTGTTTTCCCAGCTCTGTACTGCTGTTGCGGGACACATACTTTCAGAGAATGCAAATCCTTGAGAGCTTCCTGGCTCGTCACCTGTCGGTGACTGCACGCTATCTTCACACTGTACATTGCTTATATTGTTGTAATAAAGACTAAAACCCGAAGAGCTCTCTGTACTCGTTTTCACTTCCTTTTCTAACCAGGTTGAATCTGAAGATGTCTGAATGTAATAAGTCAGCACACCATCTGAGGTGTGGGTAATTTTTATATTGTATGACTCATCCGTTAAGCTTGTATCGTTAAACAGATAATCAATGTAATAGTTAGTGAAATAAAACCGCCGCCAGTAGTCATCAAAACCAGCCCATATAAACTCAGACTCGGTACTGAACAGCCCTGTTCTGCGGTACAGATAGAGATACTGATCATCAGACGGCCCATCAACCGAAAAACTAATAGTAAATGCGCTGTTCATATTCAGGTTCTGACACCCGAGCACGCCTTCCGGACTTGCCGCGGAAAAACTGAAAGAAGAATAGATAAGGCTAAGCAGTATGACTAATTTCTTTATCATTCCTTCACTCCCCTGGCCCAGACTTCCTGCTCTCTCTGCACCTGAAATCCGGATGAGCCACAAATAGCCACCGTAGTCACTTTATAAAACTGCAACTCATCCGGAATAGTGTCGTCCAGCGTATTCGGATCCGTGCTATCAACCGGCGGATAGGTGCAAGTGACCGTGGCTTCACAGGATAAGCCAGCCTGTGAAATAAGCGCAGCAAGCGCATCTTCTCCTGTTGTGCCGTTGATGGTATCCCGGCAACGGGGTAACAGGTCATCCGGATCCTCCTGATCATTACCAAGCGGAAACAGCACCGTCAGCGCCCATTCATTGCCGGAATGAGCAAGAAACCACGCCTGTGTTCCCAGATATTCTCTGGTAAGAGTATCCTGATTTGACCAGCGTATCCGGGTCAGGTTAGCCGCCAGCATCCCCATCACCACGATCACAAACACGGCAATAAGAATCATATTGCCCCGCTGTTTTCTGATCCGTTTTGGCTGCTTATGGGACATTTAACACCTGCACATCATGTTTATAGCTGCTCTCTTCACCGTCATCATTAACGAAAAGAAGGTCCATATGAACCAGCCCGCCCCGCTGCAAAGTAGGAGACTCATAGCTGAAGGAGCTACTGCCATCCAGGCTGTCTGCAACGGTTACCGCACTGCCGGTCGCACCTTCAGCTCTGGTTACACTGCCTGATGTCAGACAGTAGGTAACATAATCTTCTCCGTAAATGTAATGCCGGTTACCCACCGAATAACTGCTGAAGGTATCGCTTATGGTGTAAATCCCGTTATTTTCACTACAGCTGATATCACAATCTTCAACCGGTGCGGAAGCAGTATCTGAAGTCAGATCACCAAAGCTGCTGGGATTAATAACCAAACGGTCACCCGGTTCAAAGTCGGCACTTGCCACTGCCTGATTATCCGTCATAAACATAATGGTATTGTTAGCAACGGACTGGGCTTCCACCTGAGTGTAAAAGCCGGAATACTTGATGGGATAAAACCGGAGGCAACTGCCATTCAGTTCAAAACTGTTAGGCACGGCATGGCGCATTTCTCGGGACATTTTTTCAATGGCAAAGCGGGCCTGATTCTGCACCTTCTGCCTTGCAATAGTATCCGAGTAGCCCGTAATGCCAAGCTGAAGAAAACCTGTGATACCCAGAACAATAATTCCGCTTACCACTATGGTCATCACCATTTCAATCAGGGTAAAGCCACTGCGCTTCATCAGTAGTTCCCCCTGTAGGCGGAAAAGCTAAAGTCGCCATACTTTCCGGCGGTAATGGTAATTGTGATACGTTTCGCCACATAGGTGCTGACGCTTAGCGTAATATCGGAGTTGTCCTCATAAACAACGGCCACCTCAGCGGTAAAGTTGGCATACTCATCTGAAATATCATTGCCGAAAATATCACTCAGGTTATTACAGCTGCTATCTCCTGAGGCACAGTCTGTCTGCCATGTGCCAATATAGTCATCCACATCATTGTAAGCCACCGGGCCTGACTCGCCATCCGGGCCGAAATCAGCTTCAGCGGTGCAGTCTGCCGGGTCTTCACCACAGCGGAATTCACCGCCATCCGGGTCACTGAGTTCATCAAAGTTTTTCGCCAGAACTTCGGCCATCAGACTCTGAGCAAGCGCAGATGCCCGCACCTCATAATGAGGACGGGCAGAATCGGCAACCTGAGGAAAAAGAAAACTGGTCAGGGAAAGCATGGCAAAGGCCATGATAATAATGGCAATAACACTTTCTATCAGGGTAAAGCCTTTTACCGACTTAGCAGCCATAGACATACCCCTGCTCATTGATGCAGACGCCAACAGAGTCATTATCACTGGAAATAGTAATAGTCACGGTACCACCGCTGGCCGGATTTCCAAGAAGGTCAAAAAGCACCGGTGATGAGGAGGAAGTGCTGATGGTCAGGTCATCATCCAGAACAAGGTTATCACTGCTGCTTTCACCATCCGCGCATCCTGCAACAGAACCAAGACAACTACTGCTGACCTGAAGTTTATAACGGTCAGAGAGGGCAGAGTCTGAGACATTAGAATACATCCGGCCAAGCTGAACCTGGCGGATCACTGAGATAGCCTGCTCCTGAGCGGCATAGGCAGAAAAGCCGGATTTCCCCATATAGCGGCTGGCTGCATAAACGGAAACAATCCCAAGCAGGATAATAACAACGACAAGCTCGATCAGGGTAAATCCCGGGCTGTACCGGGAGGGGATTTTCATCTGCCAGCGACCTTATACATCCTTGAACATATCATCCTCGTTCCCACACTTCACCATGGGAACGAGAAAAGAAAGGCTTACCGATGCAAGCCTTTCTCTGTAGATATTTGTTTAACAACCGCTATCATCTGTAATGACAGCAGTAGCTGGCGTACTCGCATCAGCTGCGGTTGTATATGTTATGTAGCATCCAGAGTTTTCAATATTAGTCTCTGATGCAGAGTCAACCTGCTCAGCTAAGGTCACAAGCAACGCAGCCGGATTCCCGCTGGTAACCGTATCCGATGCATATAGCCACTGAGTACTATCCTCTAAACCGGTAACAGCATCAACAATACCAGTCGCTGAAGCAGCAGGGTAACCAAAAGCGGTATCAATACCATCAACATCACTACCTACTGTAAGTGCATCAGACTCTTCACCTTCCATTGCAGATTTAGCATACACCACACTCGCCGCTCCCTGCATCGCACCTACCATCCCCTGCAGGGTTGACGCCCGAGCTTCAGACTGAAGATTTAAGAACCTAGGCGCAGCCGTAACCGCCAAAATACCAAGGATAACAATCACTACCACCAGCTCAATTAGTGTAAAGCCGCTTTGTCTTTTCATAATACTATCTCTCATAAAATATTTAGTATCGCTTTAACATAACGCGGTGCGCTCCCCGTAAAACACCAGTTCTGTTATTTCTATTCATAAAAAAATTAACAGTGCTAATTATAATAATTAGCGTGATACCACTTTTTTTCAACACTAGATGCAATGTTCTAAGTAATTATTATTAAAATATTGTTATTCCAATGAGACGCTTACCCTGCCAGCGGTAATATCGTAACTGAAATAATATTCATCTGAGCTTTCCAACTGGGTGTACCGGCACTCAGAGCTTCCGATGGCCTCCGCTGAGTAGTTATCGTCCCCGGAGGTGCTTCCCTCCACATTTACAGATAAGGAGCTTTGCAAAAGCTCTTCCATTAAATCTTTGCAGGTTATATCGGTTGCAACGGATGCAGACGCTCCGCTCTCATCTAACGCGATAGGATAGCCATCTCTGAAGCCCGTATTATCTGAGCTGGTCAGCAGAAAATCTGTGCCATCATAGTTAACCGAATTTCCTCCGGCACTGTTAACTGGCCGGGCTTCGGCTTCCCACTGCGCTCTGACCGAAAGCACTGCGGTGGCAAAGCTGCCGGATACCGCCTTAATACTGGATTTTTGCGCCTCGTCGGCCACATCCAGAAACTTAGGCAGTGCCGTTACCGCCAGCAATCCGATGATGACGATAACAACAACCATCTCTATCAGAGTAAACCCCGGTGATTGATCGATATTTTTTCTCATAACCACACCATTAGCCGCTCTCATTCCGGCTACCCCTGAATTGCATCCAGCATGCCCCACATCGGCAGGAAAATACCCAGAGCCAGAACCAGAACGATTCCCGCAACGATAACAAGCAAAATGGGCTCAATCCTGGCCGTCAGCGTTTTAAGGTCATAATCCACTTCCCGATCATAAAAGTCGGCCGCTTCCAGCAGTAGTTCATCAATCCGGCCCGTTTCTTCGCCAACGGCTATCATCTGAATCACCAGGGGAGTAAAGATCCCGGTATTCACCGCCGTACCGGAAACACTGCCCCCGGCCTCAATGGCATTTTTCATCTCCATCAGACGAAGCTCTAAAAACTTGTTATCCATGGACTCGGCAGAAAGCGCTATCGACTGGTTAAGCGGAACCCCGGATCTCAGCATCAGCGCAAAAGTCCGGGAGAAACGGGCTAACTGGGCCCGGTTAACAATATCACCCACAATCGGCACCCTGAGCCTGAATTTATCCCACGCCTCCCTGCCTGCAAGGCCTGAAACCCAGGTACGGAACCCGATAAAAGCAAGCACCATAGCCACAATCATCCAGACCCAGTAGTCCACAAAGAAGTTCGAGGTGGCAATAAGTATTCTGGTGGGCAGCGGAAGATCCACACCAAAGCGGCTGAACATAGAGGCAAACTGAGGGATCACTTTTACATTCAAAATAAACAGGGCACCAACCACGAAAAGAATCACAAAGGTCGGATAGCGCATCGCCGACTTAATACGCTTGCGGGTTTCCAGTTCATTTTCGTAATACTGAGCCAGTTGAAACAGAACATCATCCAGACGACCAGTGTTCTCCCCCACATTGATCATGGAAACAAAAAGCGGGCTGAATACGTTGGAGTGCCGTCTCATGGACGCAGACAGACTCCGGCCGTTTGACAGTTCACTGCCCACATCTTCCAGCGCTTTTTTCAGCAGCTTATTGTGACTGTTGTCTGTCAGCCCCTTTATTGCCCGAAGCAGGGGAACCCCGGCTTTGGTCAGGCTGTACATCTGGCGGCAGAAGATAACCAGCACCTCCAGCGGAATGGTAGGCGTAAGAAATTTGGTTAAATCAAAGGCCGAATCTGACTCAGCACCTCTGCCGGGTGTAATGGAAACAGGAATGATACCTTTACCGATCAGAGCCTCGGCAGCCAGCTCTTCCGTCGGCGCCTCAACATTGCCGGTAATTTTGCTACCGTCAGAATTTCTTCCCTGATACTTAAAACTCGCCATCCCTCACCCTTAAATATAGATTGGCTCACTGTTGCCCGAAGAGTCACCCTCGCCCATAGTCATCACTTCATCCAGGCTGATCACGCCCTTAAGAGCAAGCTCCATGGCCGCAACCAGAAGTGGTTTGTAACCTTCTGCCTGACGGGCACTCACGGCAAAGTCCACCGCTTTATTTGCCCTTAGCGCGTCCATCATCTTTTCGTCCAGTTCCAGCAGTTCAAAGACACCAATCCGGCCTTTATAGCCGGTCAGGTTGCAGTTCTGACACCCCTTCCCTTTTACAAAGCCGGAATTAACCTGATTAGGAAAACGGCTTTCAACCCAGTTTTTCTTTGCGCCATCCAGATGATCCTGAACCGCACAGTCAGGACAGACCTTTCTGACCAGCCGCTGAGCCAGTACCGCCCTTACCGCACTGGCAACCAGATATCCCGGCGCGCCCATATCCATCATACGCAGCGCACTATCCACGGCATCATTGGTGTGCAGAGTACTTAAAACAAGGTGGCCGGTCAGCGCGGCCCGAAGACCGATTTCAACGGTTTCATGGTCCCGCATCTCACCCACCAGAATAATATCCGGATCCTGACGCAGAAAGGTTCTCAGCACCGTAGAGAAATCCAGATCGATTTTCGGGTTCACCTGCACCTGATTAACCCGTGGCAAACGGTATTCCACCGGATCTTCCGCTGTGATGATTTTCTTGGACGCTTCATTTAATTCCGAAAGCGCACCGTAAAGTGTCGTGGTTTTACCTGAACCGGTTGGCCCGGTAACCAGTATCATTCCGTGCGGGCGTTTAAGCTGTCTTCTCAGCCTGAGCAAAAGATCCTGAGGAACCCCGGTCTCTTCCAGTTTCAGGATCCCCGAAGACTGATTAAGCAGACGCATCACCACGGATTCACCATGCTGCACCGGCATGGTAGACATACGGATATCAATGGACTGCCCCTTAATCCGGATATTAAACCGTCCATCCTGAGGCAGACGTTTTTCCGAGATATCCAGGTTCGCCATCAGCTTTAGGCGCAGCACCAGTGCAGAGGCGATATTCACCTCATTCAGCAGAGTTTCATGTAAAATACCGTCCACACGCTGCCTCAGGCGCAGCACATTAGAATCAGGCTCGATATGGATATCAGAAGCCCCTATCTGCACCGCATCCTCAAACAACGAGTTAATCAGCTTAACAACGGTAACATCATCGCCCTCTTCATCCAGAACACCGAAATCGACGGTCTCGGAAGACTGATGCTCAGCCTGAAGCTGCTCGGCAAAGGAGGCAATTTCTTTGGTCCGGCGGTAATAGCGGTCAAAGCCGTCAACAAGCTGAGACTCCGGCGCGATAACAAAATCAAGCTGATACTGGGATAACCGGTCCAGCAGGGATTCCTGCGCGCTAAGGTCGGCCGGATCACTCATGGCCACTTTCAGAATATCGCCATCCTGATCAATCACCAGAGCACGGAGCCGGCGGGCGTGAACTTCACCCAGCAGCTGCACCGCATCAATGTCCACATTGGCCCGGCTAAGGTCGATTAAAGGCAGAGAGAGCTGCTGGGAAAGAAACTCCAGCATCTGCTGTTCAGACAGGAATCCCAACTGAATCAGCGTTGAGCCAAGCTTGGCACCTGTCTGCCTTTGCGCTGTCAGTGCTTTTTGCACCTGGTCGTCGGTAATAATGCCCTCTTCAACCAGCAGGTCACCCAGCCTTTTCTTCAGTTTAATCGCCACTGCTTGTCTCCTTCAGGCTCTTCAGAAGGGACAAACGCTCCCGAATAAAAGTCTGTGTTTTTTTAGAAACGCCCACCCGGCCCAGCGCTTTTTCGTAGGAGAGAATGGCATCCTGATGCTGCTGACTTCTTTCCTGCTGAATGCCCAGTCCAAGCCACCAGCGGGCATTGTCACCCTCTTTCTCAACCAGAAGCCGGTAGGACTCAAGAGCCAGAGGGTTATTTTTTATCTGTTGTGCCAGCCCCGCTCTCAGAGAAAGGTATTCAACCCCCGGATTATCCGGAAGATAAGACAGAGGCGTTAGCGCAGCTTCTGACTGACCTTCTTTCAGTAAAATTTTGCTCAAGGCTATCCGCAGCTTCTGATTGCCCTCTTCAAGCCGGATACCTTTACGCAGAACATCGACGGATTTACGCAGATTGCTTTTCCCGTAGTAAAGCGCGGCCAGTTTGCGGCGGGTATTATCGTCACGGGGACGGTATTTAAGTGCGGTTTCATATTCGCGAATGGCGGTATCCAGATCATTGGCATCCAGTGCCCGTTTGGCTCTTTCAATCGCGGTTCTGGCGACCTGTTCAGGGCTTAGCTCAACATGCTCAACTGTCATATTTGCCGCAACCGGTTCCACATCCGGCTTGTGGGTGGCAACCTGTGCCAACGCCAGAGGTTTCTCCTCAGCTTCTTGCGCTTTGCTCACCTTAGCGACTTTCGAAGCCTTCTGCTTGGCTTTTACAGGGCTGGTTTTAACAGCCTGAGCTTTTGCTGTTATCTGCTTTTTCTTTTCCGGCACAACAGACTGACTCTTGGGTTCTGTTGTGGTTAAGCTGGCAGCTTCATATACCTTAATATCTTCTGATGAAACCTGTTGGCTCGTAGGAGAAACGGCTCCGCTTACTTTTTCTGTGCCGGAGGTATCTTCAGCCTTACCCGCGATAACGGTCACTTCTTCACTCTTAACCGCTTCAGGCTGCTCTGATACCGCTGATGCCGCGCTGACTGAGCTCTCTGTCCCATCATCAAACTGAGTGGAAACCGCCCAGCCACCAACCGCAATGCTCAGTGCAAAACCGCCTACTGCCCAAGCCAGCTTCCCTGAACTTTTCACCTTAGGTATTTCCGCCTGTTTTAGCGGAGAGGCTTTTCCCTCTTCCTTTTCTGCAACTTTGGTTAACGCGTTATTTATTACACTCATGCCTAGCTCCACCCCCACAGGTACGGAGTTTTAAATCTGGGTTTGCGGGCATCGTAGGTATCCTGCAAAGCGGCATACAGATGCTTATTGGTGACGGTCACACTATGCTCATTAAACGCCAGAATCAGCGACTTATGACAGATCTGGTTAATCAGCCTAGGTATCCCTTTACTGGATTTCCAGATAGCCTTTTTCACTGCTAAATTGAAAATAGCATCCCTGCCACCACAAGTTTGCAGCCTGTGGCTGATGTAAGCCGATGCTTCATCCAGATCCAGAGGTCTCAGGGTGGCATTAAAAGTAATTCTCTGCCTGAACTGGCGCAAATGCTCAGCCTGAAGGCGGGCATCCAGCTCAGGCTGGCCGATAATAACCAGTTGCAACAGTTTGCTCTCTTCTGTTTCAAAGTTACCGAACAGCCTTAAGGTTTCCAGCGCCTCATCGCTCAGCGCCTGCGCTTCATCAATGATGGCAACACTTCTTTTCCCGGCCTGATGAATCTCCAGCAGCTTCATCTGAATCGCGTCCACAATGGTCTGCTCAGGCTGCACAATGATATCCAGCTCTTTGGCGATGGCTTTTTTCAGCTCATCAGCAGAGAGCACAGGGTTTGGCAGATAAATCAGCTGAACCGAATCCTGAAGCTGATTAAGCAACATGCGGCACACCATGGTCTTACCGGTTCCCACCTCTCCGGTTACCTTTATCACCCCTTCTCCCATTTCTATGGAAGAAATCACCGTCTGAATGGCCTCATAATGTGGAGGAAGGCCATGAAATAATCCGGTGTCCGGGGTCAGGCCAAAAGGTGCCTGATTTAAGCCAAAAAACGTCTGATACATTGCTACTCCGATTCAGGGAACCATTCCTGCAGTAAATCCCTTGAACGCTCAATTTCCTGTTGCCAGGTGTGCACACCCACAACAGTTGGTTTCAGCAGGATAACCAACTCTGTTTTTTCCGTAACATTACTGATATTTCTGAACAGGTATCCAAGCCCCGGAATATCGCCAAGCAGAGGTACTTTAGAGGTCTGATCATAGGTATAGGTTTTCATCAGGCCGCCAATCACCACTACATCACCGTCTTTGGCTCTGATAACCGAATCGGACTCACGGATGGTACTGCTTGCCATCGGCGCATCATCCAGAAAGTCATAGTTCTTTTCGCTGACTTCGATAACCGCGGGATGCACATGCAACAGCACATGGCCTGTGTCATCAATCTGCGGAGTAACATCCAGAGAAATGCCGGAGAAAAACGGCGTTAGCTCGTAATCAGCGACCAGGTCATCGCTGTCACCATCGCCGTCTGTATCTTCGTAACTTGCTTCATAATCGGTCACATAATACTCATCGGTACCCACTTTAATGACCGCTTTCTGGTTGTTGGTCGCTGTGACTCTCGGGCTGGAAAGAATATCGAGATCACCCTGGGTCGCCATAAAATTCAGCACCCCTTCAAAACTGCCGTCTGAGATAGTGATATTGGTCTGCCCGCCCAGCAATTCACCAATGGTATCCATACCCGGCAAAGTAGAAGACGCAGCGGTACGTGAAACTGTGGTATTGCTCCCCAGAGACATATTTGACCAGTTAATCCCCTGCTGATAGCCATCATTCAGGGTTACTTCCAGGATCTTGGCTTCCAGTATCACCTGCCTCTTCAGGCGCTCTGTAGAAGCCCCGAGAAACTGCTTAATTTCTCTGATTTCGTCAGGATAGGCCTTTACCATAATTAAGCCGGACTGCGGTGATACCACCACACTGCGGCCGCCTTCGCTGCCAATCAGGCCACTTATCGCAATCTGTAGCTGAGCCCAGAAATCACTTTCGCTTTGTGTCTCTATCGTGGTGCCCGCTGATGTGGTATTTGAACTGTCAGAGGAGCTGTCAGAGTCACTGCTGCCGGAACCTTCTGTGGTAACCGTGCTTGTTGAAATGGAAGTCAGTGAGCGCCCGCTTCGGGTAAACTGGATATAATCCACCGGGATGGTTTCAGTACGCATGCCCGCCGGATAGACCTGAATCATCTTGCCGTTTTTAACTATGTCATAACCGTACATGTCTCTGAGCACGTCAAGCAGCTCATCCAGAGTGACATCTGTCAGGCTCAGGGTAATATCACCGGAGACATTCGGATGGATAACGGTACTGAACTCAGTCCCTTTGACTATACCGGCAAAAAAGGCCTGAGCCCCGACACCCTTCGCCTGAACTCTAAAGCGCTTTATCCGTTTTGCTGAATCGGTATCATCCATCAAAGCCAGTTCAGGCATCAGATCGCTCTGCACCGATTCCGGCAGTTCGTCCAGACTGCGGTTTGTTGCATTATTCGCAGCCTGGTTTAACGCCTCTTTAATTTCCACCGGGTCTCTGTGCCCCATAGAGCACCCCACCAGGGAAGCAATCACTACACCAATTAAAACTCTGCGCATACCCACCATGGAACCTACTGTTTTATATCTTGCGGGAAAAGCTCTAACGTCCATTGCTTTCCTCCTCTGCTTACCGTGACTGATTCAGAAGTAATACTTCTGACCCGGTAACCTGAAATTGAGTCACTGCTCTTTACCAATTCATTGTTAATTATGGCATAACATTTCAGATTGCCACTTTCACAGATAATGCTCTGCAAAGAAGGAAGAGGGAAACGCCGTTTCGCCACCCCTTTCTCTTTCTGCTGAGACTTGGACTGAGCCCAGTCCAGCGGAGCTGTCGGATCCTTTTGAGCGAGCGATGCGAAAGGCAAAAGCGCGCACAATAATAAGCAGCTCAGCTGCGTGCCTTTATCCACCAATAAACTCCTGTCCTGTACCCAGCGTATACACTTCCAGTATCAGCCTTGCCTGAGGGTACTCCTCAACCTGATAGTTAAAACTTTTCCAGAAATACTTCATCGGCATCTCTTCCAGTACGGAAAGGTAATTTTTGATATCGAAATACTTACCCGTCAGCTCGATTCTTACCGGATGAATATAGTAGTCAGTGGTATCCTTCTCGCCTTTAATCACAGGTTCAGCCGGTAAAGACTCTAGTGAAATCAGCTTAAGTGACTTACTGTTATCCAGAACACCCTCAAGCAGTTCCGCCATCTGATTTGGGGAAAGCAGACTGCTTAACTCTTCTGACAGAGAAGCTGACAGCTTCTCACTCTTGGCATGAAGCCTTTTTAGCTGAGCGTCGACTTCTCTGTCCGGATCCTTCTTCAGTCTCTCTTTTATCAGCTGAATCTGTGAACGCACCTGAGCTATCTGGTTTGATTCGCTCTTAATCTGCCTTTGCATTGAGCTGCCGATATCCATAGCCGGCTCCACCAGCAAGGTCAGCAGAATAAAGAACAGCCCCACAGCACCACCGAGTGAAATCAGCAGCTTCTCTCTCTGTGACAGGGCCAGAAATTTCTCGCTATATTTGCTCCAGAACTCTGCCATATTATTTGCCTCCACTGGACGATGGGGACGTCTGTTCGCTGATAGCGCTTCTGCTGGCTATCAAAGAAAAGGTGATCACATCCTGCTCATTTCTGCCGATAACCAGTTTTTCAAAACTTCGGCCAACCAGTTCCACCTCATTTTTAAACTGCTTAACCCACCTCGGAACGCTGCCGGGCGTTTTAGCCAGCCCTGCCAGATTCAGCTGATTCTGGTCCATTACGATAGAGGAAATGGAAATGCTTTGACTCTCAAGCTTTGCCAGTGCCTGCATCACGCCTGAGTAACCGGCCTGCTCAGCTTCATTAAACTGATGAATGGCAGACAGAGACTTCTCCTTGTCCTCTATCTCTTTTTTCAGCCTCTCCGCTGCGGCTAATTTGGCAGGGGAAGGTTTGTGACCAGCAAGCTCTTTCTGCAGACCTTTAACTTCCTGGCTCAGTGAACTCATTTCGCTTCTTAGCTGGCTGAGCCTCGACTTATCACTCGAGTTTTGTACCACCTGATAACCGTACAGTGCCCCCATGAGCACAACCACCACACCCCACAGGGCGGCCATATTGGTCAGGTTCAGTATTTCTTTTTTCGGTTTTAGCAACTCCGGATACAGGTTCACCCCGGTAGCCGGAAGATGCTTAACGGCCTGCGCCAGTACATCACCACAGCGGGCAGAGTCCCCCTCAATCAGAGGAAGAACCTTAATTGCCAGCCGCTCGGACAGCGCAGGAATCAGCTCTGACTGAGATTCCTCGTCACAACAGATATACAGGTGGTTAAAGCTGACATCACGAATCTGCGAAGAGAGGTAGTCAGTGGAACGCTGCAGCTCCAGAGCCAGATTATCCAGCTGAAACTCTCCCATGGCGGTACCGGTTAGCGGCGGAGTCACACCACGAATAATGCGCTGAAAGCGGTTCTGTTTCGCGGTATAGGCTCCAATTTTGAAGTTTGCCTTTTCACTGCGGTGTAGCAGCATAAAGTTGGCAAATTCTTCCTGCACATAGCCCCAGGCTTCGTCCTCCGGCACAATTCTTACCAGCTCAGCACCCGCGCCATTAAGCAACTGATTCAGCGATGTAAGTACCGTTTTCGGCAATACATAAGCCTGCGCTTTATTACCGTCAGGCAGGGGATAACCATCTGCCACAATATCGGTCACTTTTTCACTGATCAGATCTTTTAGCAGGAAGGGTAAAGCACCCGGCCACTCTTCAACCGGAACCTGAGGCTTTTCAATCTGATAGTTCTGATAAAAATCCGAAGCGAGAGTGACGCACACTTCTCTATGCCGAAAATCGGAGGCCGACAAGGCGCCACTAAGAGTAGACTCCCAGCCGGAGTCTATCGGATATCGGTCCACATTATCTGAGCCCTGCTCTATACCAGATATATAGAGCGCATCACCCAGAATCAGGATGCTAATCTGTCCCTGCTTTTCTTTACTTAACGTAAGTCTGGATATCAGTGAGCTAATATTCATCTGCTGCTACCATTCCTTAGTATTTTTTGCGCCAGCGGTTCCTTTTACCGATCTGAACCAGAGGTGCTTTAGGTTTAGGTATTATCTGGGTCTCTGACTGGAACATACGGCCCTGACCGCCATCCACTCCCAGCTCAACAAGGCTTTTCCACTCTTTACCGGTTTCAACACCAACGGCGATAACTCTGGTATCTGTGCCTTCACATGCTCCGACCAGACTGCGGATAAAGAGCTGGTTCTCCTGCCGTTGTTCTATTCTTTTAACAAGGCTCCGGTGAAGTTTCAGATAGTCGACATTAAGATCCTTAATGTAGTGCGTACTGGCGATGGTTTTCCCCGCCTGGCCAATAATGACCGAACATCCCAGCCCGGAAATCATCTTGATGACCGGCCGCACAAAGTCGAGGTTTGTCACCACTGCCCCTTCAACAAATTCAAAACTCAGCTGATGACGTTTTGCCGTGGTCATCTGCAGCAACTCATCCCGTAACCATCGGACATGAAGCTTGTTTTTAAACGGCACCACATTCAAATTAACGGAATAATCCTGCTGAAGGCTGGACGCTTTAATAAAGCGGATAACGGTACCCAGAACCACCCTGTCCATCTGAGCTTCATAGCCAACCTGTTCAATGGCAGCCATAAAACGGGATGCCTTAAGCACACCGACTCCCTCGTCGTTCAGCCTGACAAACAGCTCATTGTGCAAAAGCTTAGCTTCATTTGTGGCTCCGTTAATCAGGTAACATGGCTGCTCATAGACCAGCACGTCCTCCGGAGTAAAGGATTTATCAAATAAGGCCCTCCAGCGAACGCTTCCCCGGGTATCATTCGGGTTAATCTGCTTCTGAAAACGGCTCCAGGTATTCACACTCTGCAGTTGAGCACTTTTCAGGGCGGTTTCCGCTTCACCCAGAATCCGGCCTATGGGCTCGCCCTGTGAGTAGAAAGTCATTCCAATATGGAACCAGTTATCACTTTCAAGAGGCTCCAGAGGCGTTATCCTTTCGAGCTGGCGAATACACTGGTTAGCCACAACAGTAACGTCTTTACTGGTCTGATTCGGGATAAGCACAGCAAAGTCGGAGTCGTAATAACGGGCAAACACCACTTCAGGAAAGCGCTGGACAATATTGGATATCACACCGCCCACTTCAACAATAAACTCGTCCGAGGCGCTCTTGCTGTTGGCCTCAAAGACACTGTCCCAGTCACTGACCCGGATAAGCAGCACCCCACCTGTAGAGTCACTTTCCTGCAGCGCAGCCTCCAGTTTACTGTCAAACAGAACCCGGTTGGCAGCGCCGGTTAGCTGGTCGAGAAAGGTGTGAGTACGAATAAAGGTGTCAAAGCGGCTTCGTTCCTGCCGCGCATCCTGCAGCTCTTCAATCAGTGAATCCAGCGCTTCACTTGCGGTATAGGGCCACTCCTGATGATCGCCTTTGGCATAATCATCCACACGGCCGGCCAGAATCATTCTTCCGCGCTCTTCAAGCAGTTCACTGCCTCTGAGCTGCACTTTAAGCCAGCGCACGCCCTGAATAAGGCAGAAGATAACCAGACCAATTGCCAGTGTGATTGAAGACAAAGCACTGAGTGAATAACCGGAATCCAGATACAAAGGAACAGCTTTAACCGAGAGAACATATTCGCTGTTATTGGACAGAACGTAGGATTTTTCAAATAGCCTGTTTTTATCTATTTGCAGGGAAGTGTCTTTGTATCCGTAGATAGTTCCGGCGGGTGAAGAGAGCTCCATTTCGGCAATATTGCTTGCCTGCAGCAGTTTTGGCAGCCAGCTGTGCATATTCTGCGAAGCTTTGGGATCCGACATCTCCTTATCGATAACCCTGACAATGCCATCAAGATAACCGTTAAGATAGTCCTGCCCCACCCTTTTAAACGAGAGTGTGCCTCCTATAAACAGGATAAACATGGCACTAATCACAATAACAGTCACAAACGCAGTTAAGCGGGTACTCAACTTAAGCGTCGGGGTATATCTCATGAACGCTAAATTCCCTTTCTATCCAGCAGTTATACCTTGAGCACTTGATACAGTTTAACAACAAAACCAGTGAGATATCTTAACTATATGGCTAACCTGTAATTATTCCGCATAATATTGAATAAAATGTGGAGGATGTCGATAAAAGTGGGACTTTATACCAATACCAGTAATTAGCTGTTCAGTGATTGCGCAGGCAAAATCGCTAAGAGCAAGGCAAAATTTGCCGTAACTAGTGGCCCTAATTACAAAAATTTTAACGCAGCTATTAGCGATTTTGACAAGCAAGGATGAACAGATAATTGCTGGGATTGGTATTGTGTCTCTATAAACGACAAAAGCCGCTAAAAGCGGCTTTTTATATAAATCTGACAATAAGCGTTTCCTAGAACGGTAGGTTACGTATTATTCTTGCCAGTAAGTGAGTGAGTGAATGACACTTCCCATTACGACCAAAGCCACACACACAAGATTACGTCTATTTTTACAAACCGCATGTAAATGTAAAAATAATAAGGAAGGATCATCAATTTCTCGGCTTAATTTTACACTTCTAAGTTCTGGGAGATTGAGCCCCAACTAATTATCCTGTAAGGTTCAAAGGCTATGTTGCTAATCCTCAATAAGCTCTTTAGTTCAGATAGTTAACATTCTGCCCCATTCCTTGTTCTAGCAGCATTTTGTATGAAGCGGAGGAAAATGGTTTTGCTATAATTAAGCGAATCTAAACCTCATATCTTGGGTGTATGTGATGAGTAAAAAAAGGCTTACGGAAGAAGAATTGCTTGAAGGCATGACAGCATACAATGCACACGCTGATGAGCTTATCGCAACAGAAAGTAAAGACGATTGGTTGTCTTTTGCTGAAACAGAAAGAGTATCTGATGATTTCATGTCCGAGCGAGTGGATGTTTTTGATGAGTCTGAGTCAAATGTAATCAATCCAAAAGCCTTTATTGAAGAACTTAGGGTAGCGTTAGCCCAGCTATATGAAGGCGATATTGAGTTGTGCGATTTAGGTAATGAAATTGGTCGAGTTGTTGGGCGGCTGAGTACTCCTCATAAAGCTATTGAGCATGAGTTAATTCATGGAATTGAGCACGGTATTGACTTAGTAGCTAGAGAAAAAGGGACTGGCAATGAGTAGCACTATCAATGATAGGCTACAGCAATCTCAGTGGACCTGAACAGCATAGTGCAGAGTTAAGGCAATGGAGACAAGAATGTACTACTTTGCGGAGGATCCCTTCTAGGTTATGTAAACCTGGAGGGTAAATGAAAAAATTAAAGCAACAGTACCGAAGTCAAGTGAAGGTGCATGGGCATTATTTTGGGGATGTGTATCCTGGTGTCCGTAGCGGAACTCATAAGCAATTTTCAACCAAGCAGGAAAAGAGTTACTTTTTCCTCCATGAGATTGAGTATAGACAGTATCCAATCAAGCTACGAGCTGCGCGAGGAAAACCTTTAGCTGATCCATGGGACGACTACCCGGCGAATGTGAATTATCTAGCAAAAAGTTGGAAACACAATTCCAAGCGACGTTATCAGTACTACAAGTAAGTTTTAAAGCTAATAAAGCTCCGTTGCGGGGCTTTTTCTTTTTCGAACACCAGAGACGACAAGAGCCACTAACTGTATATAAAAGTCAGTGGCTCTATTACGCGCAACCTGTGGTCAATACTCTATATGAGCGGAAGAGAACAGGGCTATTGAAATTGCGGAGGTCTTTGGTTATCGCGGCGCGGCCTGCGACTCATCAGAGTAGACATCAATGTACTGAAAAAGTCCCGCTGTCATTGATAGCGTCTAGTCTATCCTTAAATTCAACAACAAAGCAACCTAAGCTTACACTTAAATCCACCCCATTATGTAACAGGTTCGCGTAATTCGATAGGTCTTTATGTTTCCTTCAGCCTTAGCCTTCTGGTAAGCAGCTTTAATTGCTTTCATGCTTTCATGCTTTCAATTTTCGCATTTCGAGCTTTTGTCATTTGCTTTATTGACTTCATAGCTATGCCTTTGCTTTCTGACCACTGCTCCCAGCAAACCATACTGCAAGCACTACTGGTTTTGCAAGTCACCCCGAGTCGAGGACAGTTCCGGAGTATGATTCCGGGTTCAGGGAGGGAGCCAGGTGTTCTGGCTCTATTCGGGACGTGCGACGTGAAGTCGCATGGAACGCTGTTCACCGCGTTGCAAGAGTGAACCATCTGTATCACCAGATGACCCTATGACTCTGAATAAAGAAGCGAGTCTGACAATGTAACAAAGTCCGGTTCACCGGACGGGAAAGAAATCGTGAGAGGATGTTCCTCCTGACAACCACACAAGTCGGGTAAGTGCTAGGGAGTCGGTATGATGAATGTAAGTGAACCCGCCTAAGGTGCGTCATTCGAGAAACAGCGGAAGTGGTTTTTACGCTGCTGCCAAACGGCAATGAGGGCTGGAAAGAGGTTGTCCCGTACTCTTTCGTGATCGCTAAACCCTCCGCACTATAGCGGGCATCTAACCCGACATTGCGTTCCATGCGGAACACGGTAAGCCTGTATCGCTCCTTCTGGGAAAGCTGTCTGTCAGCCGATAGTGATGCAGGTAGAGGAGGCTGGAAAAAGCAAATGCGGCATTGTAATGATGCAGATACAGACAGTTGTCTGGCGCGAAAGTGAGCCCACTTCCGGCTGGTCTCCCGTTGCAAGATGATTTGAAGAACTTTATTCAAGGAGAAAACGCAAATGATGACTTCGAATGAAGTTAGTGCCTCTCCCAGCGGCACTCAATGGCAATCCATCGACTGGAAGGCCGTTGAGCTGCACGTATTAAAGCTTCAGATGCGCATTGCAAAAGCAACCAGAGAAGGTAAACAAGGCAAAGTAAAAGCTTTGCAATGGATACTGACTCACTCAAGAGCAGCAAAATTGCTTGCTGTTAAACGAGTATCACAAAACAAAGGCAGCAAAACACCCGGAATAGACGGTGTCATCTGGAACACGGATACCCTTCGTATGGCTGCGGTCAATCAACTGAGCAGGAAAGGCTATAAAGCCAAACCTCTCAGGCGTATCTATATCCCTAAGAAAAACGGCAAACTCAGACCATTAGGCATTCCCTGCATGATAGACAGAGCGCAACAAGCTCTACATCTTCTTGCTCTGGAGCCTGTGTCCGAGGCAATCGCTGACCCTAACAGCTACGGGTTTAGACCTAACCGTAGTACGGCTGATGCTATCGAACAGTGCTTCAACTGCCTTAGCAAAAGGAATTCAGGGCGATGGGTTCTTGAGGGAGACATCAAAGCTTGCTTCGACAAGATTGGTCATCAATGGCTAATCGACAACATTCAAACGGACAAGAGAATGCTGAAGCAATGGCTTGGGTATGGATTTATCGATAAAGGATTATTCTATAAAACGGCAGAGGGAACGCCTCAGGGGGGTATATGCTCCCCGACGCTTATGCTGTTAACGCTTGCTGGATTGGAAAAGCTGGTCAAGTCGATAGCCCGTAAGACTGACGATAGAATCCATTTTATAGGATACGCAGATGATTTTGTCATCACAGGTACTTCAAAGGAAGTGCTCGTTGATGAGGTCAAACCACAATTGATCCGCTTCCTACAGGAAAGAGGCTTAACACTCTCTGAAGAGAAAACGCATATCACTCATATTAATGATGGTTTTGACTTTCTTGGCTTCAACGTCAGAAAGTACAACGATAAACTGCTTATTAAACCGAGCAAGAGCAATGTGCTGTCATTCTTGAGCAACATGCGGGATCTTCTCAGGAAACATCCTACTATCCCAGTGAACGATCTCATCAAAATGATGAATCCAAAGCTGAGAGGATGGGCGAACTACTACCGCCACTGTGTTGCTAAACGAGTCTTTGGCTATGTAGGCAATAAAATATTCTGGATGTTATGGAGGTGGGCTATTCGACGCCATATAACCAAAAGCAGACATTGGGTAGCACGGAAATACTTTATTAATCGTAAAGGTCAATGGCAGTTTCACGGTTGGCAGAAAATAGCGAATATGGATTGTCAGTTCAATCTTGTTCAAATTGCTCATACTCCAATTAAAAGACATGTGAAAATCAAAAGTGCGGCAACGCCCTACGATCCTCAATTTGACGCTTATTTAGCTAAGCGTAAGCGAGAGAAAGTAGGTAGGCACACTTGGTTTAATCCTGTTTTAGCTGCTCTGTAGAGAGAGGTTGCTGGGTAACATAATACGCCTTAGTGGAGGCTTGAGCCGTATGCAGTGAAAGTTGCACGTACGGTTCTTAGGGGGACGGCACTTGGTAACAAGTGTCGTCTACCCGACAAAAGCGCCTTAGCAAAGCGCTTCACTTAAGATTTTGCTGTGCCTTACCACCGACGCTCCGCAACTTCTGCTAAGTTGTATTCAGAGTCACTGTCTTTGAACTTGAGCCTTCCAAAATCCGAACATAGTGCGTCCCAAGCGATGCTACTTTCTAGAACTGTGCTCTTGGGTATGGGAAGAGTTTCATCGTCAGAGAAGTCTTCAATTTCCAAGTTATAGCGCTCAAAGGATAGAAGTTCGTCATCACTCAGGGAATTCTTGCTTTTGTGTTCAAATACTCGGCCATACAGCCAAAATTTGATGTTTCCAAGGGAAAATTCAACGAGTGGCTCACCGAAAAACGTACCATCCTTTCTATCATTTGCTCTAAGCATAGAGTGAACGGTTAATATAAGAGCGACACTATATAATTTCCCTGCAACCTCTATTTCTGGGAAGCCAACTTCGCATTTATGATCAGCATTAGAAAGCTCGTACAATTTACTATTTCGAATCACGGAGGCATCAACCGCGTCTTCTCTTAAGTAGGGGTGGGAATGAGCAGTGCCAATGTATTGGTATTGGTCACCGAAGACGCTCGCGATATCTTTTTTTATCTGAAGAGATTTGGGGGCAAATGCAACGGATGAACGTTTTCTTTCCGCGGAAGTTTCAACCGATACGTGATCTATCCGACATTTAAATGGTTGGGTTTTATTGATGTACCCCCAAAGGTGAGCACCTGTTTCTATGGCTATATCTTCGTTGGCATCGTGCTCTACCGCGTATGCCTCTAACCCGGCCATTATTAACTCAAATATCGCACTTTTACTTACCGTGATTGTTGCAGGCATATTTTCAATCTCTTTTAAATTCAATATCTTATCTTAGTCTTTGTCAGCTTTATCTTACAGATAGTATCATCCATAAACCACGTCAACGTGATAATTAGGCAACTTAATACGCTATCCATCAACGATACTGTGCACAATTGCGGAAAAAGTCGGGCCTAACCCTATAGCGCTCCCTATGGGACAAAACCGACTTAGAGCTACCACTTTAAAACGTTTTTAGCCCAGAACGTTTTAGAGTGAGTGGCTTCAGTTCGTATTACAGTTTACGTGTTTCTTTTGGCTAGAAGCTTAGCAAGTTGTTCAATTGGACTGTCACTGCAATACTACTCAGTTTAAGTTAATAGTCGATATATACATTTGCTGTTATATTTACGAGCCCGTCGCTTTCTTCGAAATTGAATTCATAGGACGCCTTATAGAGTGCTAAAAGGTCTACGTTGGTATCTCCAATCACTGGGTGGTATAGGGTCACTAGAGGATCAGATTTTGTATTGTGAATGTAGTATTTGCCAAGGGGCTTCTTGGAGAATGCCGTATGTAGCTTTAAATCACCATATTTATCCTTATCAATTGACTCGTAGATGTTTTGCCAGTCTTTGTGAGATATTACGAGCAAATCATTATCATCCATCTTGTTAAGATCTAGCGTTGCTAAATCTAGACCTCGCTCATTAATAGCCTTAAGTGCGATTGCATTATGCAACTTATCTAGCAATCTATAATGGTTAAATGATTGGTGAACATCAGTATCGTCCAGAAACTGAAATCTTCTGTATGAATGAAAAGAAACTCGGAACCCTTCTGGTTTGTAATAGGTTAGTGAATACGATTTCAATAGAGGGTTTGTTTCGAAAATGTCTCTCTGCGATACGAAACAGTTCTCAATGAAACGATTCTGTACATCTTCACTCAGTTTTTGAGTGTCAATCATGTTAATGCGTTTGTCATTAACATTTTTTTTGGCTTTTTCCAGAATGGGTATCACTGCATTCTTAAATCTCTGAGTTTCGTGTTCAATGCCAAAATAAGAACAGAATACCTCTGCATATGTGGAGGACTTAGCAAAGTAAATTACCTTATCTAATGATTCCAGTTGTCTTTGTGCATTACGAATAGTCTGCTCACCTATGTGCAAGTTGGTGTCCGTACTTGCTATGAAGGTGTGAACGTTTTTTGTCAGATTCTGTAGTCGCCAGCGATAGAGTACATACATTACTAACAAAGGAGTAGCTCTGATGTATGCAAGATTCAACTCTTGTGCTTCTAACCGTCTAAAGCCATATGATTTACCGAGTTCTTGAACTATCGAACTCATAGATACTGGCAGTAGTTCTATGCCTAACATATGAACCCCTGATGCCGCTGGGTTAAAACTCTCTTGGCAATCTAATATGCATTTCCATAGACTTTTGCTAGCAAGCGCCCTGATCGCATACTGAGTGGTCCTTCGAGCATATAAAGCACTAACTTCTTTAATCATCTCTTCGAGCATATCGCCCTCGTATTTTGTTGCTCTACTGAGAATCTCTAAACGCTCTACTTCGGTATGGCTTGAAGATGAAAGTTTGTCCTGAACAAATTTATCTAGTAAAAGAATAAATTCATTGAAAAAACTCTGTGGGTCGCAAGATAACTTGTCCTTGTGTGTCTCAGTAAACCGATAGATCTCATTGAAATGATTTGGGTTGTAATCACCGAATAGGGAAGACAAGTTATGTAGTTCTTCTTGGAAGTGCCCTTCATAGTGAATGAACTGTCTATAGTTCTCGATCAGCTCAGCTACGAGTTCTGGCTTTCTTAGTACAAGTAGCTCGATTGTGTCGTAAATATGCCCATCAATGAAAGCTAACGTGTTGGGATTTCGAATGTCCCATATGTTGACGTAAGCGAGGAAGTCTGCTTTTGCTAACCAGTGACTATCTGAGTTCAGTTCTCTATCAGTCTCTTCATATAGGTGATTGTTTGCCCATGAGCTTCTTGCTCCTCCAAGTTTTCTATCGATGAATAGAATTAAGTGATGTCCGTAGTCCCTTTGGTATGAAATATATCTGTCCCTTCTTTGGGTGTTTCTGGTTGAGTTCAGAGTGACAGATAAGCCATCAAGCAGGCCTCTAATGGTTTGGGTGCCAATTGATGACTTACCGCTGTATGAATCTTCTATTAATACGAACAGCCTTTCTTCAATTGAGCCTTTGTAGGGAGCAACCGTATTTTCAATGTTGTAGCGAGCTATTTGCACTAACAGCTCTACTTCATCGTTATAGGATTGTTCAGTCAGTGATGGCGTTGAGATTTTACTGATTAGATAGTCAAGGACGAGTTTGTCAGAACGAGTAGCTAGAAGAACTGTTTTGATAAAGATAACTTCATGAAGTAATAGAACTGAAGCGGCTACAGCAAATACACCTTCTATTAACACGACTATATTATCAGGGATAACTTTAGAATCAGTTGAGTTGAGAATCAGGATAGAGAATATAATGAAGATTAAAGCTGCTATTAATCGACCAAATAAGCTTCTTATGGTGAAACCCATAATTTCTTCAATAACTTCCATGTAAGAAGCTGAACCATACCGCCCTTTAATGCGGTTTAGGACTTCAAGGGCGATTGGTACTGTAAATGCTGCAAATGCAGTAAGTATGGTAACTAGATGCGTAAGAACAGTTAATCTATCCATTTGTTATAGAAAGCTTTTGTATTGAATATAAAGTATGCTCCTAAGTAGCGTTCAATTCCACTTTCTTTCGCAATTACCAAGGGATCTGAGTTCCTTGCATCTCAACTACCGTGAGCGGTGGGAGCTGACTGCGTTTTACAATACTAAAAGTTATCCGTAGGGATAAATCAGCCTCTCATCGTAAGTTGAAAATGTCCAAACCTGTTCTAGAGCTACCAGATTTCGGGTGTGATCAGGTTCCGGGCTTTCCGGGTCACATCGGGACAAAAGCTCGTTAGAGCAAACTACCTAAAGCGCTTTTGCCCCAAAGTGTGTTTTCAACCCCCTCAGTCATAACAACTCCTAGCTTATAGTGTTGTGAAACGGATTCGGCGGTCACTTACTAGCAAGTACATAACCCACTGTTGCTAGGTACAATATGTCATAGCTTTTATTCAGTAGCATCTACAAAATTAACCCGTGCATTAAGCTATGCAACTACTGTCCATAGCAACGCCCATTGTTTTTTTTGCCTTTATTGCAGTAAGATCTGGAACTTAAAGGCTTGATAGGGTGCTGTACTCATAGTGAGAACTACGGCATAAAGCTGTTGATAAAGCGTTAAATGTACAAGGTAGTTATGAGTCGAGAAAACAGATATGAACGTACCCCAGAAGAACAAAAACGGTGTGAAGAGATACATGATACATATCGAGAGGATCTTCTTAAGCGTCAACTGTCAAACAGTGAGGGCTATGACAAAGCTATTTTGTCACTGTCATCAGCGGGATTAGCTTTATCGCTAACTGCCATACGTTTCATTGTTCCTTTGGAAACAGCTTCATATTTATGGAGCATAAAAGCAGCATGGGCCTTGTTTTTATTTACTGTAGTTTCTACGTTAGTCGCATATCTTGTTGGAAATCATGCAATATCAAAAGAGCTCGTTAAAGCCGAAAATTATTATATAAAGGGAATAGTTAACGCTCACTTAGAACCTAACATATATCAAAAAATCAACCACATGTTGAATAGAATAACTGGAGTGTTTTTCATTCTAGCAATATCATTGGTAGTTGGTTTTGTAATATGCAATGTAGAGAGTCATAACATGAGTGATAAAAAAGCTACGACTAAAACTGTTTTCGTCACCGACAGTGCCGACATCCCTAAAATGCAAGCTGCTCCGGGGCGTGATTTTGAAGCAAGTGCAGATATCCCAACAATGCAAATGGCTCCGGGTACTCCTGCATCAAGTGGTCAATCAAGTGCAGGAAATGGTAATTCAGGTTCAAGCTCGGGTAGTTCCGAGAAAAAGTAACATTTCACAAGTTGTTTAAGAGTGATTCGCAACGCATGGCATTTTTACTATGCGTTGCGTTTTGTGTTTAAGGTGTCACGCGGCGGTTCCGGCAAGTTTTACTTCTATAACTCGTTGAATAATTGCATTAAAAAATAGAAATGCCGCTACTAGAGCGGCTTCTGTCATCTTATGACCATGTACCCGGATGAGTCTATCGGAGCACTCATATCAATACCGCTTGAGTCCTTTCCTTTTGAGGCCAGCTTTAATCGCTCTTTGTAACTAAGTCCTTGTTTATTTGGACAAGTTAATGAAGCTCTATTAGCGAAACCTTTTCTATTGTTGCGATCCTTTTTATTCATAAAGTAACTCCTTCCTCAAAGGTTCTATATGAGGGAGTTATTCACCTTTAAAGAAGCGGTTAAGCTCTCTAGTGGTGATTTTAGGCTTTGTATATTTACTTGTTCTAGTACGGCGTCCTTGACCATTAACTTTATAAGCCTCTGATTTCTGATTCTCATCTAGCTCTATACAGTGTAATACACCCGTATCTGAAGTCTTAGACCATTTTCGAATATGTCCTAAGTTCTCATACTGCCAATCAAAGTATCTATCGTCTACATCCGATAGAGCATTCACAACCTCTATTACAGCCTGATACCTATCAACCGGATCAACAGCTAAACACCTATTGATTACTGAGTGCAATTTATTCGGAATATGTTCTGGGAGTACATTCCGGTCAGGGAATATACCATTTACTAATTCCTGCTCAAAGTGGGCGCGATCGAAATCTGCACCAGTTCCAAACTTAGCATATTGACTATTAAAATTATCACTTCCAACGCACATGCGATAAATCGTCAGACCTGCTTGGTATATGTCAGATGTCGTAGTGAGTAACTTGGTATTTATAAGTTCAGGAGGTGTATGACTGCTGTATATTTGTCTTGGTGTATTGAACCCATATGCATCCATATATTTTGCCAATCCAAAATCTGAGAGCATCGCTTCATTTCTTACCGAAAGCATTATGTTGTCCGGCTTCAAGTCAAAATGCAGTAACCCATTTGAGTGTATATGATGAAGCCCACTTAGAAACTGAATTGAGTATCTAATAATTTCGCGTACCGTTAGAAAGCGCCCATTCATGAACCTACTTAAAGATCCGTTAGAGTAAAAAGGCATGGTCATATAAACGAAGTCATTGTCAAAACACGCATAATTTACTTCAACAACATTAGGATGCTGTATTGCATATAGCATTCTGGCTTCGTCAAAAAACTGTTCTGGAGTTTGAAATTTAATTTTTGGGACTTGCTTGAGAACCATCTCTGCGTTCAAGGCGCTATCTCTAATTTTAAACACCCTAGAATTCTTGCCCTCTTGGCCTATTTCCTCAATAGGTTCAAACTGCACAGCAGCAACATGGTAATTAGGCATAAATTGCTCCCAAAGCGGTAACTATAGCCTCTCGTTCTTTCTCGTTGAAACTTTGCCAATCAGCAACTTGTTCAAAGTCTATGGCTTTTGTGTTTATGAGGCGCTTGAGCTGAGTTTTATCTTCATTCACCTTGGCTGCGATTGTCGCCAAGCCACCTTGATAATATTTAGTCAGATTACTTGAAGCAAAAGCCTCTTGCAGAACACCTTCAATCTGAATGCGCATTTTGCATGAGGATTTTGCAATAGTTTCAGTTAGTCGGATACCAGCAAAATCGATACTATATTCATGCAATACATCAAGTATGGTTGCACGTACGTATTTGAGCTTTTCTGGAATCTCAAGTGCGTTCGGTATTTTTATTTCCTCGACGTTAATCAACTGCTTTTCCTCTGCGTTGTATACACAGAAAGTGACTTCTGTTGGGGAGGCTCGTAGCCCTAGTGTGTTCATAAAAGCGACCTGTCACTGACGTTTATTATTTAAACTAATAATTATTTGTGTAGCAGATATGACGCCACTAACACAAAACTTCTTCAAATATTACTCGGGTTGAGCAAACGATACTGGCACATTGAATTTTACGCGAGAAGTGTATGTATCTTTTGATTGTGTACCACCTCCTAGACCGATACCCATGACTGATATTTTTCCTTCTCCATTAGATGTATCTTCTGTCGTTATCGCAACATCAAACTCAATAGACTGTAATACAGAACAATTACTGCCGTATACCCCAGTATCTCTGTGCATACTACCCGGAGCATCATTAACAATTGCACCATAACCGGAACATTCAGATTGAGCGTCATGAACTCCTTTTGAGATCATACTAATGGTTTTTGCCACAAATTTATCCAGTTCCATATCTCACCTTATTTTCATGGGTATGCCACTAATTAAATATGCTCTGTTTTAACTTATTGTTCTTCCTTAAGTCTCACAATTCTCAGAAATTGTCAGCGCATCCTCTATCTCAACACCCAAATATTCAATAGTGCTTTCGAGCTTAGCATGACCAAGAAGCAACTGGATAGCCCGTAAGTTCTTGGTTTTAGCGTAGATCAAGGAAGCCTTGGTTCTGCGCAAGGAATGTGTCCCGTATTGTGTTTTATCTAGACCGATATCAGTCACCCAACGGTTAACCAATGTGGTGTAGTAATGATATGAGATTGGCTGCCCATCTCGTCGCGGGCTAGGAAACAGATAGTCTGCTGGTGCCAATGTATTTTGAATGATCCACTGTGACAGTGTTTGCTGAGTCTTTGGCGTGATCTCAAAGTGAACTTCTTGATGGGTCTTCTTTTGCCGCACGATGGCTCTAGACATTACGCAGCCACTACGGCTAACGTCTTGTACTTTCAGGTTTAGCAAGTCACAAGCCCTGAGCTTACAGTCAATGGCAAGATTAAACAGTGCCAACTCAAACAATCGCTCTTCAAGCTCTAATCGAATGCGGATGCGCCAGATATCTTCCAGCTTAAGCGCCTTCTTCTGCCCGACTCGCATTCCTTTGTTCCATCCACCCACCATGATATGTCCCTCTTTTCGTAACAAATCAGTTAAACCATGGCACAAACCAATGAAAACTCACCAACTTAGGAGTATTATTTCCCGATTCGAACGTCAAAAAGTTACGCAAAATGAACCAGAAAGAACAAGAATTCCTGAAGGAGCTGGATAACAAGCTCTGGACTGCTGCAGACAAGCTGCGCTCCACCCTAGATGCCGCACAATACAAGCACGCCGTGCTGGGTATGATCTTTGTTAAATACGTTTCCGATGCATTTCAGATCCGCCAAGAGGAGATCAAGGCAGATCTATCGAATCCAGATCATGAGTACTATTTAGATCCTGAGAACTACTCTCAAGAAGAATTGATCGAAGAGATCAACATCGAACTCGAACAACGCGATTTTTACACAGAGAAAAATGTTTTCTGGTTACCAGTGGGCTCCCGCTGGCAGTTCTTGCAAGACAATGGCCCTCTGGTTATCGGTGGTGCCGACCTTGAAATCGAGGGAAAAACCAAGCGCATTACCTCTGTAGGACACCTAATCGACAACGCACTGGAAGGAATTGAGCGAGATAACCCTAAGCTGAAAGGCGTTCTGAACAAGCACTACTCCCAACTTCGTATAGACCAATCCAAGTTAAACGAGTTGATTAACCTGATTGCTACCATCCCGTTTAACCATGCATCTCTGAACAGTAAAGATATCTTAGGCCATGTCTACGAATACATGTTGGGTCAGTTCGCTTTGGCAGAGGGTAAGAAAGGTGGTCAGTTCTATACGCCAGCTTCCATCGTAAGCCTTATTGTTGAGATGATTGAACCATTCGAAGGTCGAGTGTATGACCCTGCAATGGGCTCCGGTGGTTTCTTCGTTCAGTCAGAGAAGTTTATCGAGCGCTACGCAAACGAAAAGCACTTCGATCCGGTGACTCAGAAGCAGAAAATTTCTATCTACGGTCAGGAGTATAACCACACCACTTGGCAGCTAGCCGCGATGAATATGGCAATCCGTGGTTTGGATTATGACTTCGGTAAAGAGCCAGCTAGTACCTATACCAATGACCAGCATCCGGATTTACGCGCTGATTTCATCATGGCAAACCCTCCATTCAACATGAAAGAGTGGAATACGGGTGTAGACGATAACGACCCTCGCTGGAAATACGGCCTGCCGCCCGCTGGAAACGCCAACTTCGCATGGATGCAGCATATGGTTCATCATTTGGCTCCGGATGGTTCGCAAGCGCTACTATTGGCAAATGGCTCTATGAGCTCGACCACAAATAATGAAGGCGAGATCCGTAAAGCTCTGATCGAAAATGATCTGATCGAATGCATGGTGGCACTTCCGGGGCAACTATTTACCAATACCCAGATCCCTGCCTGTATCTGGTTCCTGACCAAGAACAAGAATCCTCGTGTTGATAAGGCTGGACGCAAGTTGCGTGGTCGTAACGGTGAAGTGCTGTTTATCGATGCACGTAACCTTGGTTATATGAAAGACCGTGTTCTGCGTGACTTTACCCGTGATGACATTCAGAAAGTGGCTGACCTATACCATGCATGGAAGACAGGTGAAGAAGTTCATGCTGTAGCGTATGAGGACGAGGCTGGATTTTGTAAGTCAGTAAAGCTAGAAGAAATCATTAAGCACGATTACGTGCTGACTCCGGGGCGTTACGTAGGAGCGGCAGAGGAAGAGGATGATGGAGTTCCTTTTGCTGAAAAGATGGCAGTACTTACAAAGAAGCTAAGTGATCAGTTTGTTGAGTCTGCCAAACTAGAAGCTGAAATTAAACAGAATCTGGCGGGGTTAGGATATGAGCTGTAACTGGCCTAGAGTTCAGATCTCAGAAGTATGCGAGTTAATAGTTGACTGTGTGAATAAAACAGCTCCACGAGTCGAGTATGAGACTCCATATAAAATGATCCGAACCCCAAATATAAAAGGGGGGAAGATTTCTCGTGATGATTGCCGATTCGTGACCGAAGATACTTACGAAAAATGGACTCGACGAGCAAAGGTGCTTCGAAATGATGTATTGCTTACAAGAGAAGCTCCGATGGGAGAAGTTGGTATAGTCGATTTTGACGACACGGTATTTCTCGGTCAAAGAATAATGCAGTACAGAGCGGACAAATCAAAAATTGATCCTCACTTTTTGTTATATAGCTTTTTATCAAAAGATTTACAGCACCAGTTCAATATGCATGAGGGTAGTGGTTCTGTTGTGAGCCATATTCGTGTTCCTGATTGCTCAAAGTTTGAATTGAATCTGCCTCCTTTGAGGATTCAAAAAGAGATATCAAACGTACTAAAACAAATAGATCGAAAGATTTCGGTCAACACCCAAACCAACCAAACTCTAGAAGATATGGCGCAAGCCATCTTCAAGTCATGGTTTGTCGATTTCGATCCGGTAACAGCCAAAATGAATGGTGAGCAAACGGAAGGCATGGACAAGGCCACTGCCTCGCTTTTCCCGGAAAAGCTCGTTGAAAGCGACTTAGGTCTGATACCGGAAGGTTGGGAAATAAAAGTAACTCAAGATCTGTTTGAAGTTAAAGATGGCACGCATGACTCCCCTAAAAAAGCTGAAGAAGGCCATTATCTTGTTACTTCTAAGCACATAACTAAGGGAAAAATAGATACCTCATCGGCATACCTAATTAGCGATGATGACTTTGAAAAAGTTAACCTGCGTAGCAAAGTTGATACCCTCGATATTCTCTTAACTATGATTGGAACTGTTGGTGAAGTTGTTGTTGTTCATGACGATCCTGTTGAATTTGCGATAAAAAATGTTGGATTGTTTAAAACATCGCAGCGACCAGATCTTGTTTGGTTGTTTTTCTGGCATCTTCAGAGCTACAAAATGAAGCATTATCTCGAGGTAAGAATGGCAGGAACTACTCAGCAATATCTGACTTTGAAGACCTTAAGAACAATCCCTGTTCTACTACCTCCAAAGGAATTGCTGGATAAGTTTAATGGCTTAATGACTCCTTTGATGGAAAAGATTTCAGAGAATCATAACCAAAATGAAACGCTATCTGGAGTGCGCGATACCCTGCTTCCTAAATTGCTTTCCGGCGAAATCGAGTTAGCACAAAACGACGAATTGACAGAGGTAAGTTGATGACTACCCGAGTAGAAATGATTATCGAAACGCTGAAAGCGAATCCCGACAAAAAATTTACTGCTCGGGATCTCGCAAAAGAGTTTATGGTTCGTTACCCGGAGGCAATTGCAGAAAAGCAGATGAATCCTCGTTACGACACCGAAGAGAAACTCATCGCACAACTAGCAGCGGAAGTGGGAGGTCAGCGTACCAGAAGGGCTCAAAAAGCATGTGCCAATGTGGCAACTCGCGATAAGCCTCGTCCACGAATATATTACTGGAATGATAATCCAGAAACTCTTTCTATTGACGATGCAAATGATGATATTGATGAGCCAGAAGTTGATACCCCGTTAGTGTCGCAAAGCTTCAGTGAGCATGATCTGTATCCGATGCTAATTGAGTATCTCAGTAAAGACCTTGGTTTATTTTGCCAACGTATTGATGAGCGAAAGTCGAAGAATACTCATGGTAGCGGTGGTAATCATTGGTTACATCCAGATATTGTCGCTCTGGAGCCTCTTGATCAAGAGTGGGATGAAATTGTCCGTACCTGTGTGCGCAGTGGAAATCACAGCTCAACTCGTCTCTGGTCATTCGAAGTCAAGAAGCACCTCACCAAGGGAAATGTACGTAAATGCTTCTTCCAAGCGGTTTCTAATTCTAGTTGGGCCAACTTCGGTTATTTAGTTGCTACGGGATTAAACGCTGATGTAGAGGCAGAACTTCAAATGCTTAGCAGCCTCCACGGAATAGGTGTGTTGATACTTGATACCGAGTCTCTTTTTGACAGCCAAATACTTATCCCTGCCAAAGAGCGCAACGGTGTCGATTGGCAGTCTGCAAACCGCATCGTCTTAGAAAATTCAGATTTTCACCACTACATAGAACAAGTGGGCATTTACAATCAAACAGGCCGACTAATAACAAGTGCGTGGAACAAATAGATAACGTCAGGAAATAACATAATGATTACTGAAGATCAGTTGGAAACTCAATGTCTGGAGTGGTTTACCGGGCAAGGTTATCTCTACAAAAACGGCTATGATATTGCTCCTGATGGGGATTCGCCTGAACGAGAAGATTATCACCAAGTCGTTCTAAAACAACGGCTATTAACTCAACTTGAAGTCATCAACCCAACTGTTCCACAGGAAGCGCTAAGCCGGGTAGTTACTACCATAACCACTCCAGAATCTCCGATCCTGATTAAAAATAACCGGGGTTTCCATAAGTACGTCATAGAAGGGGTTCCTGTTGAGTTCACTGCTATCAAAGGCGGCGTTCCTGTCACAAAGCATACGCATGTTTCCCTGATTGATTTTAATAATCCTGACAAGAATGAATTCTTGGTTGTAAACCAGTTCACCATCACAGGAACCAAAGGGAATCGCCGCCCGGATGTAGTGGTGTTTATCAATGGATTACCTATTGCGGTGCTGGAGCTTAAAAATCCTGCTGATGAACACGCAGACATTTGGAATGCGTACAACCAGCTCCAAACCTATAAAGACGAGATCGCAGATCTATTTGTATTTAACGAAGCTCTGATCATTAGTGATGGATGGACTGCTCGTGTGGGATCATTAACCGCAAACAAAGAACGGTTTCTTCCGTGGAAAACAGTCTCATCTGAAGATGACAAGCCGTTGCTAGAGTTTCAATTAGAAACCATGGTTCGAGGCTTTTTTAAGCAAGAGCTGTTATTGGACTACATCCGCTACTTCGTTCTTTTTGAAACGGACAATGACAACATCATAAAAAAAATAGCCGGATATCATCAATTCCATGCTGTGCGTGCCGCCGTTGATGCCACTGTGCTTGCGGCCAATAAAACCGGGAATTTTATTGAGACGGCCATTCCTGCATTAGATAACATTAGACAGGGCTCTGGTAAAGCGGGAGTGGTATGGCATACCCAAGGTAGCGGTAAATCTATCTCTATGGTTTGTTATGCCAGCAAGCTTCTGCAACAGCCTTTAATGAACAACCCAACTATCGTTGTAGTCACAGATCGAAATGATCTTGATGGACAGTTGTTTAATACATTTGGCATGGCTCAGGAGACGCTTAAGCAGATCCCGCAGCAGGCCGATGATCGAGATGAACTAAGGGAACTGCTTTTAGGTCGTCAATCTGGTGGGATTATCTTCACCACTATCCAGAAATTTGCTCTTTTAGCGGAGGAAACAGAGCACCCGGTGCTATCTGAACGAGCCAATATTGTTGTTGTCTCCGACGAAGCCCATCGAAGCCAATACGGGAACAAGGCAAAACTTACAAAGATCAAAGACGAAAATGGCTCTGTAATGGGTCATAAGTACGTTTACGGTTATTCTAAGTATATGCGTGACGCTTTGCCTAATGCCTCGTTTATAGGCTTCACAGGGACGCCTATCGCTATGGATGACAAGGATACCCGAGGTGTCTTTGGTGATTACGTTTCTGTGTACGATATCCAAGACGCTGTGGACGACGGTGCTACCGTGCCTATTTACTACGAATCACGTCTTGCGAAACTGGATATCAACCAAGAAGAAATTGACGAGCTCAACGATCAGGTAGACGACGAGATTGGTGAGGATGAAGAGACTGAATCCCGCGAAAAGATTAAATCCCAATGGTCTGCTCTGGAGAAGTTGGTCGGGGCCAAGCCTCGTGTAGAGCAGGTTGCCAAAGATTTGGTTGAGCACTTTACTACCCGGACTGCAACCTTTCCCGGCAAGACGATGATAGTCGCAATGAGCCGTGAGATTTGCGTTGATATCTATGATGCTATCGTTGCTCTGAAGCCGGAGTGGCACAATCCAGATCCTGATAAGGGGGCGATAAAGATCGTTATGACTGGTTCGGCAGCGGACAAGGAGAAGCTTCAGCCCCATATCTACGATAAGAAGACCAAAAAGCTATTTGAGAAACGCTATAAAGACACGGAAGATGAACTGCAACTGGTTATCGTACGTGATATGTGGCTAACAGGTTTTGATGCGCCATGCTGTCATACCATGTATGTCGATAAGCCGATGAAGGGGCACAACCTGATGCAGGCAATCGCCCGTGTTAACCGGGTGTTTAAGGACAAACCCGGCGGGCTAGTTGTTGACTATATCGGCATCGCAAACGAGCTGAAAAATGCTCTAAAAACCTATACCAATAGCCAAGGTAAGGGGCAGCCAACCGTTGACACAGCAGAAGCGTTTTCTGTTCTGATGGAAAAAGTAGATATTGTCCGAGGGATGTTCGCAACTCCTGTTGAGGGCTCCGTATTTAATTACCGCCCGGATTATGAGACCGATGCACTTAGGTTGCTTCCGGGGGCTGTTAACCACCTATCTGGCCTGACTAACGCTAAAGGCGAGAGAGATGGTAAGCGTCGTTTCCTTGATGTAATGGCTGCATTGATGAAAGCTTTCTCGCTTTGCAACACCATGGACGAAACACAGGGATATAAAAATGAGATCGCGTTCTTTTCAGCAATCAAAACCGCCTTTATCAAGCATTCTACGGTAGACAAAAAACGTAGTGATGAAGAACGAAACTCTGCTCTGAAACAGATTCTGGACAACGCTGTTGTGGCTGAAGGTGTTGATGATATCTTTAAGATGGTTGGGCTCGACAAGCCAAACATTGGCCTGCTTTCTGAAGAGTTCCTTGAAGATGTTAAGCACATGAAGGAACGTAACTTGGCAGTCGAGCTTCTGGAAAAGCTACTTCGGGATGAGGTAAAGGCTCGGATGAAAAATGATGTGGTTCAGGAGAAAAAGTACTCTGACCGTATCATGGGCACCCTAAAAAAGTATCATAACCGGAATATTGAAACTGCTCAGGTTATTGAAGAGCTGATCCAGTGGGCCAAAGAGATGCAGGCCGATGCTGAAATGATGGGTAAGTTAAACCTTTCTGTAGACGAGATCGCTTTCTACCGCGCTTTGGTTACCAACGAGGCTTCTGTTAGAGAACTCGGTGATGACAACCTTCGAAAGCTTGCGATTGAGCTAACTCACCAACTTAGGAAGTCTGCTACTGTTGACTGGCAAAAGCGGGAGAGTGTTCGTGCTCGTATGCGTAACCTTGTCCGCCGACTTCTACGCCGTTGGAAATACCCACCGGATGCTGCTGAGGAGGCTATCAAGCTAGTGCTTGAGCAGGCTGAAGTGTTGGCTGACGAGTGGTATGCCTGAGTTAAGCCGTGTATCTAATAAGGTGTAAGATATATAGATACACGAGTGACTCACAATGTTAAAAATGCTGCGATCACTCTTTCTCTAAACTGCCCCAGATTAATCTCGCTTAAGCCGGTGAGAGGGTTCGGAGTTGTGCCCACCGTTGTATTGGAACCTGTAGGTGTAGGTGATGGCGTCTCTGGGCCCCAAAATAGGTCACCTTCTTGTTTTGGCGGTTTTCCGGCCTTGGGCTCTGATGTACTTGGGGTGTCCAGCGTACTATCTCCCGGACAAGGGGGGGCAGCTTTATCCGCTTTGATATACAGACAAGAGTCGGGAATATCCTTCTCAATTTCTTCTGCAAATGCGACCAGGCTTTCTTCAGCAAAAGTGTATAACCAGGCCTGCTGGTTCAAGGCATCGTTAGTACGTAGTACTCTACCTAAAACCTGTCGGAAATAGAGTTCTGTTTTGACGGCACTTAAGTGGCAGCACACTTGTAAACGAGGAATGTCTGTTCCTTCACTGATCATTCCAACGCTGATTATCCATTGCGTATCCCCATGCCTAAATTGGTCTATTGTATCTAATGGTTTATCATGATGATAAGTAACGATTTCAGTAGACTGGTTGTATACCGTCGACAATATTTTTTGTATATCAATGGCATGCTTAACGGATGCCGCTACAACCAGCCCTCCGGCATTTGGATTGTCATACCGTATCTCTTTTAGTTTTTGGCAACCTAATCCCAGCAAATAGGTCATTGCTTCTTTGTTATGCAAAATGTTTTGATACGATACCGATGATTGCTTCAATAGCTCTAAGATGGAGGAGTAGTTTTTTGTTTCTCCATCATCTGAAACGGAAAGCTGATCGTTGTCGACCAGCACTATTTTGGGTGCCCGGCATACATTGTCTCTGATCGCTTGTTTAAGTCCGTACTGATAGTCACACTTAATATCCCCGTCCGGATAAATGTATTCAACCAAAGTAATAGGCATCAAGTCCGAACGCCAGGGTGTTCCAGTGAGTCCCAAGGTGTATTTAGCGATACCGGAAATCTGCGAAAGGATCTGCTCTCCCCACACATTTGCGTTTTCTAATTCATCTCCTGAGCAATGATGAAGTTCATCAAATACAGCTAGCACACGATATTTCTGTAATGTACTCCAGAAGCTTTCTTTCTGATACTTCATTGATTGATAGGTAAAGGACGCTCCGAGTGCACCCAGGCCTCCGTGGAATCCACAGTTTAGTTTCCACGCAAAGGTTCCTTGTATGCCCTGAGCGATAGTTAGGGAAGGCGAAAAGCAAAGAACCAGGTCTATTTCATCGGCTTCAAGCAGCCTTTTTGCTACCTCTGCAGCCATGACTGTTTTACCTGCACCGGGTGTCGCTTGAACTTGAAAGTGGCGCTTACCAGATAAATAGTTTTCAACTGCAAGGGATACGCTTTCAGCTTGCCAGTTCCTTAGCATGACGACTCCGCGCGTTGTATTAGGCTAATAGCGTGGTTTAGGGCATTGACTTTAACAAGATATACAACAGATTGCTCTCGTGATTCTTCCGACTTAGTGAGTAGCTCTGTTTCAATATCCGGTAGCCGTTCGGCAAGATGTCGATATTCATCGACTTCTGTCAGTGCTATCTTCAGTTCCACTTCAAAACGTAACTTTTCTTGTATTAGGTCATTTAAATTACTTTTCTCGGAACTACTGGTTGTCTCTAGTGCACCAGATGTGACTGTTCGAGTACTTGGTGTAAATTCAGTAGCATGAAATAACTCGGTTTTGTGATAAGTCGTTTTCCTTCCTTTGCCTTTAGTTGTGACCAAACCCAGTTGTTTTAGCTTCAACATATGCCGGTATATAAACTTTCTTGCATCATGTGTGCTAGTAAAATCTCTTGAGGATTTAATTAGCTCGTTTCTAAATTCAGGTATGGTTAAACCATCTAAATTCTTATCTATCAATAAGATGTAAACTCTATTATTAAGATATGACTTACCACTCATCGTCATTTTAACTCGTTACAGAAACTAAGGATTGCTTAGTATACAGAAATAAGCAAAACTAAGAAAATCTTAGTTATGTAGAGACTAAAGATTATGAAAGATAAGTGTCGTCCAATAACCCAATCCCATTGCGTCTTAAAGAAGCACGAAAAAAAGCAAACATATCCCAAAAAGAGCTTGGGATACGCATAGGCATGGATGAAAGCTCGGCAAGTCCACGGATGAATCAGTATGAGAAAGGCAAGCATACACCGGATGTGCAGACTCTGAAGCTGATAGCAAAGGAACTAGGAGTGCCTCTGAACTACTTCTTTTGTGAGGATGATACTTCGGCTAAGTTGGCTATCGCGATTTCGAAGCTATCTTCCATGCAGCAAGAACAGCTCCTGGATTACGTTGATAGCCTCTTGCCCAAAGAACAACAAGAACAATAGGCTTCAAGGTGATTAGTTTTTTAAGAGTTCAAGCAAATAACTGTTACGACTATTAGCATTACTGGAATGCTCTGTAATTTCCTTGAAATCTGCTGCACTACCTACAATATGTATTTCATCCTCAGCCCTTGTAATTGCAGTATAAAGCCATGACCTATCTACAATTTTAACTTTGCTTAGTACAACGATGATGCGCGAAAATTGAGAGCCCTGGGCTTTGTGGAGGGTTACTGCATAACCCAACTCCATGCAGTCCAGCACCGATTGAGTGACTTCAACTTTTTCGCCGGTATCTAGCGTTACTTCACCGTAACTATCCCCCGATGACTCCACGCTTGTTAGTGCACCAAGAGTTCCGTTCTGAATTCCTTTGTCGTAATGGTTTTGCGTAAACAAGATGGTGTCATTTAATTTAAGGTTCAGGAAAAACCGATCACCATGTAACTGAAACTCTAGCTGACGCCCATCCGGGTTCACCGCTTCTTGGGTAAGTTTATTGATTTCAGAAACAAGAGCTTTCGTAGGAGCCATGATACGGCTGTTTCCTGGCGATTGTTGGTAAAGCTCACAACAAATCTGAGCAATATTTTCCTTGCCTGTCTCATGAAAATGGATAGTACCGGTAGTCAGTCGTTCTGGCACCTCACCTCGATTGATACATTTTGAATACTCGGGGATACCCGTTACACCTTCCTGCCGTTTCACAATGTCCAGCATGGTGTTAGCGATGGTTTTTGCCGCCACGATATCAGCAAGTACTTTACCGCAACCAATAGGGGGGAGTTGGTCCGGATCACCTGCCAGAATGATACGCACCGATGGATGAATGTGATTGATCAGTCGATACATGGTCGGCAGATCAACCATACTGGCTTCATCAATCACCAATAAATGGTTTGATTGATCTGCATTCAGCTCAATAGGTTCATCTCTGAGTAGCTTTGCAATCGTTGAAGTAATAAAACCGATGGACTCATGTAACCGCATGGCAGCACGGCCACTAAGCGCAGCAGCATGTATTTCAAACCCCATTTGATGATAAGCACGCAACACCGTTCTAAGCACAGTTGTTTTTCCCGTGCCAGCACCACCGGTAATACAGCTTACCGCATTATCTAAACAGGTTATGACCGCTTCCGTTTGTTTTTTGGTTAGTTCATAGGGCAATTCATTTGCCGCAAAACAATAGGCAGCATTGGCGCGATCGTCATAGAGATTGTCTTGGCTCGCTAGTGCTTTTAGGCGCTTGGAAACGACATTTTCCATGAGTAATTGCGCCGTTGGATGGTATGTGCCAGTTTCAGGATTAAGAATATATTGCGCCTTGTCATAGCCCGCCTTGAACGCTTTAACGACCAGTTTTTTATCTTTGAGTAATTTGCTTAAGCAAGGGCGCACCTTACTATGCATCGTATAGGTATGGCCTTTCTCTATTTCTTTCCGAATTGCAATTTCAAGGGCAGCGCTTAGTCGCCGGTCATCGCTGCTTTCAACCTTAAACTCTAAGTCACTGTTTGTTGCTAAGGCATCAACGTCTTGATACAACATACCAAACCCTACTAATACATAGGGGTTCTGTCTTATCGCCTCAATGGATTGTTCACCATGATGCTTTAACAAACGTTGTTGGACACTGGCAGGAATTTTTTGTTCAGTCATCCAATTGCAGTGAGCTAGGTTCTTGTACTTAGCATACCCTTCAAACAAAGCAGTAATGGAACCTTCACTCAGAACGCTTCTAAGACGCTCTCTCGATTCAACGGTGTCATATTTCAAGGTGTTATGGAAATCTTTGCCTAGAAACTCCCACAGCGCTCTTGCTTTACCTTCACCGATACCTTTAAAGTCACTTTCTCTGGCAATAAAACGGATTAACTGCTCACTGGTTTCTGGCAAGCTACATTCAATATGCTCTGGTGATTCGTAGGTATGCTGTTGCATCACATAATCACCCATGTCCATATGTTCTATCCGTCTAGCCCCTTTCACCGACCAATGCTGACCAACGGCAGGCTGCACAGGGATTGCATCGGGAGCAGCCTTTATCGTGACATAGTATTTGCCGCTATTGGTCTTGTAGGAATTTTTATTAAGCGGTACACCGCTAAATATCACCATGTCTGATGAGGAAAAGGGGATACTGGTGACACGTAACCGGTCCTCATGTATGGAAAGTGTCATCGAGGCATGAATCCCATTTCTGATAAGGTTTCAGACAGCTCACCAAAGCGCTCAAGCTTGCGTTCCAACTCCTTCACTTTGGACTTTAGCTCAATATTCTCAGCTTCCAGTGAGGACAGGCGCTTGTCATCCCGCGCCCTTCTATTTGCCGTATTGTCATACTGTTTAGGCTTATCCGCAGCATTCTTGGCCGACTCGGTTAGAGGTGGCAACACCCCTTTATCACGTAGATTCTCTTCTAACGCTTTCAGGGCTTCGCGCAGTGCTGGATTTTGGTTCAGTGCCGACTTACCACAGCCGACTGCTTTTGCAACCTCACCTCGATTTAGCTGCCCCCGGAACACGATTTGCTTAAAGTCATCGTTGGTCTGAGTGGCTTTCCACACCTCAAATGCCTCAAGGTTTTGCTGTGCCTTTTGCTGCCCATTTGCCATAACAGATCCTATTCACTCTTGAGAATTCGATAAACGGTTTGCCTAGAAATATTCAAATCCAGAGCAATATCTTTCTTTAAATCTCCCTTAGTGGCTCTCTCACGGACTATTTGAATAATTTCTTCCGTGATGACCTTGGGCCGACCAACGTGTTTTCCTTTCCGCTTGGCTGCAGCCATACCTTCTTTTTGCCGAATTGCGATCAACTTACGTTCAAAACTGGCAAACGCCCCTAATAAGTGAAGCGACAGCTCTGAGAATGGGTCGTCATCGCCAGTAAACTTTAACTTCTCAGTACAAAAGTGAACGGAAGCACCTTTGTTGGTCACTGTATCCACTACCCCCTGTAGGTCGATTAAATTACGAGCTAACCGGTCGATACTGTGTACATACAACTCATCTCCCTGACGAATATAATCAATACATTCAGCAAGCACAGTGCGCTCTTTGCGTGACTTGCCGCTTTTGCGCTCCGTGAATATTTTATCAAGCTGTAAATCGCTTAACTGTCTATCAACGTTTTGCTCTGAACTCGAAACTCTAACGTAGCCAATTTTTTGTGTTGTCATAGTGCTTGCGTGAATCTTTTATATGTAACATAAACCCTACGCCTTATGTTACCGAGCGTCAAATTATTACTCCCCAACCTTTTGTTACATACAAAAATAGCACCTGTGAGAGTGCTATCAGTATGTAACAAAAGCATACCTTAGGTTACATAGCTATTTGTTCTTTCTATGCTGACGGTTTAAGGCACTGAGAGGCTTTTCTAGCATCTCCAGCATTTCTTCATTCTCTAGCGCCTCCACAGGATCATCCAATGATTCTATGCCCGCATTATGAAGATAAGCATTGTATTGCCAACGCACGAAGCGAGCCTCGTAACGCGCAGTTTTTTCTTTTTCACGTTCGAGCTCAGCTTCCAATCTTTCTACCTGGTTTCGCAAATACTCGACAGAATAATTGGGGACAGATTCTACTTTTTCTTTGAGTTTTTCTTTGCGTTGCTGGAAAGCCAACTTAATTTCAGCCTTTGACGACAGACTTTGTCGGGTAACACCACCATGAATATTAAAGAGTTCAGTGATTTTTTTTGTCAGCAAGTCCCATGTGAGTTTGCCTTGCCAGGTATCTATAAGAGCAACAACCTGAGAAATATCTTCATGAGTAATAGTAAGTTTAGGCATGGCTATAACTCCAGTAACTTGAATACATCATTGGCAACTTTTTCCGCCTCAACTTCCACACCGCCCACATCAAATCCTTTGTCACTTAACGCTTCCTTCACTGGTGAAGGATCATACTGCTCGGGGATGCGGATAGGGGTTCCATCGGGAATGCGCTCATCCTCAAGTAAAGTGATTTTTGTTTTTATATGAGCCAAACGCCAAGCGTGACCAGACACCCAACGATCCGCTCCAAAAATACCTCGCTCATGATCTCTGGATGCTTTTTCAAATTGCGTTTCTACTTCCTTCTCTCTTTTCTTTAATTGATCCAAAGAGCTACTGAAACCTTTGATACAAACCATCTCTTTACAAGTTTCACAATCACCATGCCTACCGCAAGGTGCCATAGCGTAATCGTGTTCACATATACCTAACTCAGTTACGATTGCCGCACCATCGAGATCCTTGCCAATATCTTTAAATGTAACAGGCAGGTTTGCTTTTATTTTGATAGGAATCGTAATCTCATCATCATTCATTAATAAAGCGACTTCACGTGCCTTTTCTTCCTGAGTCCGATGATCGTAACTGCGGTTGTCCGTTAGCTTTGCCCGGCCAGACCAACGTGCCAGCACTAATTCATCCATCCCGCCAGACTGCGCTTTGGTATTGAGCCAATGTCGAGGCTGATGAGTAGTCAAATAAGGAAAACTGCCATCTTTTAGTCTAAAATCAGTTCTCTCAAAAATAGACTTATATCCCTTGCCGCTACTACCGGATAATCTATTGTTAATCTCAGTAACCGTTGGTAACCTGAAGCTAAAAAGTGTAGGTGAAGCCGTTTTGTGAAATTCATTCTCTCTATGCAACAGTAGAGATTCCGTAACATTGGCTTGGGGTTGCCTATTAGAAAGCACCGGAAACTTTTTGAACGAGTGAATACTCTGCTGGTATAAAGTCTCCCCTAAAGCTCTAAAAGTTACATTACCATTATTATCTTCTCGAATCTTATTGATCCATTTATTAGCAGGAAAGCTTGTCAGCCCTTCATTGTTAAAGCCCATAACACCTTTAAACTGTTCCACCGTCATTGGCATATCTGGATTTAACAGCTCATCACTACGTAGTCCACCTGTAAGTGGAAGTACGTATGGATGATCAATCGCAAACTGTGCCATCTCCCGGGCGGGATGACCAATTCGAACCAGGCGTTCATAAGCTTCTAGCACGGCATCTTTCATGCAGTCAGGTACCCACTTCACTCCAGAGTCACCGCCTTTAGCAGGATACCAACGGATACCAAGCTTTTCTTCGCCAGCTTTATTGGTTTCCCATACAAACGGATTTAATGTCAAATCTAGCAACTCGCCTGCCCGAGATGGCGCAACCATTAAAAATACAAACAAAGAACTGTAGTATTCCGCTTCTATATCTAAATTAGGTGCTTCACGGAAAAAATCAGCCAATAAATACATTTCGTCATCTGTGGGTAACTTTTCAGACTGAATTTCTTTAAATTCATCGGTTAAAAAAATGGTGAAATCTTTCTGCTTTGGATAAATGTTTGCCCATGAAGGCAAGTTCGGTATGAACAAGTTTTTGCGACAAAACGTAAGAATTTTCTCTAGCTGGTAACCCATTTTATTAGCCACCATGGGACTCATCCCTTCGCCTGTTACTACCGTAGGGATATGAGCCAGCCCCCGGCCATCAAGCTTTAATAGGTCGGCTTCACCATATATATTTAGTAATACTTGTTCCAAAACTCTAAGAGCAAGAAGTCGAAAATGGGGTTGAAGAAATGGTTGTTCAGTATAACTGTACTTGATATAGGCTTTTGCAAAATCAATAAATGGCGAGGACAACGATTCATATGATGCTGAAGGACTTCTCTCTCCGAGCTTTGAGAAGCGTGCTCGAACAGGCTTATCACCTCTGACAGTTTCCCATCGGTTCATATCCCAGAGGGGTATACCTGATTCACCATCAACCTCACCATAAGACCCAAACGCTGTTAGTTTTTCTTTGCAAAATTTAATAAAAGCATCCAGATTTTCTTTCGCAGTTTGTGTTTGCTTGGGAGAAAAATACACAACATTACTATTCATCGCTTCCCCCTTAGTGTTCGCGTTCTTGCTTCATTTGGTTGCATTGTGCTACTACGTCTTCTACAGCAAGAATTAAGCGGTCTTTGGTTGAAGCGTACTGGACACTTCCGGTTTGCTTAAGGCGAACTTCCTTTTCCTTGTATAGGTCTGACAGAAACTTCTCGTGAGGGGCGTAGAGAAGTGGTCTGAATTTATCGCATAAGTAGCATGCCTCATAACCCAGAACACAAAAATCATGAGTACCACAGGCACCAACTACTTCACAGTCAGAGTTAGGGATACGCGCACTAGGGTCATCACCGCGTTCCCCTTCGCTAGGTTCTTCAATTATTTTACCTTTAAAGGCGGCCGCCAGTGGTGCTAATGCTGGCCCCATAATTTCATCAACATACGTTGCTGTTTCGACAGTATTCTCCGTATAAACACCAGCATTTTGAGTATCGGAATGGTCAAGAGCCTCTGCAATGACCTCAACGCTGATACCTTTCTTGCCGAGATTAGTGCCTCTTGTACGTCTGAAGCGTCTAGCTGAAATGCGCATCACATCGCCAGTCCGCTCGCTGATAGCAAACTGCTGTTTAGCGAAGTGCTCTAACATCATTTTTAAAACAACAGTAGGTGCATGAAATACATCGGTTTCCAGCATTTCTGAAGTAAACAAGCCTTCTTTTACAAATTTTTCTAACAATGTCCAATCAACAAACAGGGGGATTTGCATGATTTGTTCTTGCGATAATTTCATGCTAACTAGAGATTCAAACCGCTTACGATTTTGACTCCCAAGGTTTTGAAGAGTTAGGTAAAGTTCTTCATTGATAGTAAGGGTTCTCATTGCTTCGCGAAAGCCAATACCAACCTGCTTCGCTCTTGGAATATTGAGCTTATAGTTGATAGTCTTATTGCCAGTGACGTCATTGATATCAGAGACTTCCTCCCTAATATCGTTTAGCTTTAAGTAGGAAAGTTGAATCGGTCTGCGAGCGGTTGCCTTAAGCAATATAATATAGGTAAAGGCATCTAGAGTAATAGCATCACCTTTGAACAAACGAATGAGCTCTGCATCCAAAGCCAAAGCTTCATTGTCGGTAAATGCTCCGGTATATGGGCATCGATTGGCCACAGCCTCGCCTTTGACGCATCCTTTCAATCTAAGTGATTCAAGGTATTCGACTACTTCACTAGACACCCCTTTGTAACCCCAGTCATGCCAACTAACTAAGAAAGCTCTTAGGCTGCCTAAATACCATTCGTGCCTTTCATCCAGCATCGCTCTCCAATTCTTAAGCGCGAAAAGATCAACTTCAAGCGCATTTGTATCGCGAATAAATCTTTGGAAGCGTAAATACATATTTGAAGTATGGCCAGCTGACAGCTCTTCAGCCACTCGAGCTAATGCTTTCCTAAAAGATTCGAGTACTGTTGAGTCAATAGCTAAAACGTCATCAGAAAAACTAATAGTTATGTTTTTACTTAGAGCCCATAGATTACTGTACATATCAAAACTGTACCCTAATTTCGATACCCTTATTTGGCTTGGTAAAAACCGAGGATGTTTTACCTTCATGTCTACCTACCCTTTTTTCACAACTTCTAATCCTTGCTTCAAAATATCTTGCATTGTTTCTTGTTCTTGTAATTGAATCCTGTCTGCTTCTTTTTTTACATGGCGCAGGGTGTAAGGTGCAGCCGATTTCGGATCACTATGCCCCATCACATGCATACGCATTTTTTCCTCTTTTGCCGATGGTATGTACGTATACCCTTCAATTCCTTCTTCAGCTAGCATGTTGTTTTTATCTATTTTATCGGAAAGCCTGTCATTATAGTTGTGTCTAAAGAAGTAAGGATAAATGACCGAAAACTTTCGATCGACCGCTCTCAATGTAGGAATGATAGTATTTTCAAATGTGGAATAAGACACTGGTTCACCTTTTGTTTTTCCATGATGAGAAACAAATAGGTAGGGGTGCATCTTGGCCTTGAGTGTTTTTTTGCGATAATTCATGATGTACTGATTAATCAGTTTTGCTGTATCCTCTTTAAGTATCAACTGACGTTCTTTGGTTTTGACTACAGGTTGATCTGTTCGCGTATCCAAAACATCATCATGATTTCTAATAACAAAAAGGCTTTTTGGACCTATCCCAGATAAGGTCATGGTATTGATTGGAAGAGAAAGCATTTCACCGACTCGAATCCCTGTTTCATCCATAAGACGAAGCATTAAATCATTACGCAACCGGACAGCCTTGTTTTTGAAAGGATTCCGATCACTATCGTGTCGTGATACTGCTATAAATTCCTCTAATATTTCAGAAGGGATCCCCTTAGTGGTACGTGAATCCGTAGTACTCCCTTTTCGTCCTCTTGGTCTCGTTCTTTTCAGCGACTTTTCCATCAACTCAATCGCTTTAACCGTATCCATGGTGCTAATGCGTTGAGTCGCAACTTCTGCAAGAAATGTGAGATACATAGCCACCGAAGTTAGTCGGTTATACTGTGTGTGTTTACTCACAGTGGCTTCCGAGTCAACTATCTGAGGCATACCGCTAAGGCTAATGACCTTCTTTTTCAGTCTTATCTTGGCCTTTTGATAACTAATATCCAGCGACATATGATGGCGGATCTTTTCAAGATCTTTATGGCTCAAAAACTGCTTCTGCTGAAATTCAGAAAAAAGACTTCGTTTTTCCCTTTCCTCCCATTCCAGAAACCATTTCAGGTGCTCTAAGTGATTCTCTATCGTGGAAGCTTGTATGTTAGCCGGACGGAGTTTTACTGTATTCCAAAGCGTTGAATAAAAATGAGGCATACCGTTTTCTTCTTCAAGAAACACATAACGCTCACCTTCAGAAAACCTCACTTTCTTCAGTTTCAGCATCTAAATACTCACTTTTATTTTTACTCTTTCAATACATAAAGTATTGAACTAAAAACCAAAAACGCAAGTAAAGCTGTAAAAAATAAAAAACCCAGCAATTACGCTGGGTTAGTAACTATATTCTCGTTTATTTTTACATTACTGAAAAAAACGTAATCTAGAACGGAATGTCGTCATCAAAGTCCATTGGTGGCTCATTGTATTGCGGCTGCGCCTGTTGTGGTGCTTGCTGCGGAGCAGGTTGATGCGCAGGCTGTTGCTGTTGCATTGGCTGCTGCTGAACCGGCTGCTGAGGCTGTCCCCAACCGCCCTGCTGCTGACCGCCACCCATAGGTGCGCCCTGACCCTGGCCACGACCGCCAAGCATCTGCATTGTGCCGTTAAAGCCCTGAACTACAACTTCTGTTGTATATCTGTCCTGGCCGCTCTGATCCTGCCACTTACGAGTCTGTAGCTGACCTTCAATATATACCTGTGAGCCTTTACGCAGATATTCACCCGCTACTTCAGCCAGTTTTCCGAACAGAGCCACTCTGTGCCACTCTGTTTTCTCACGCTGTTCACCTGTTGCTTTATCACGCCAGGTTTCAGAAGTTGCTACTGTAATATTTGCCACAGCACCGCCGCTTGGCATATAGCGAACTTCAGGGTCTCCCCCAAGGTTGCCTACTAAAATTACTTTGTTTACTCCACGGCTTGCCATGTTCTGCTCCGTTTAGTCCGAAAATCTATAAATATCGTTAAGGGGGGCAAGGATAGCACGTAACAATCTAAGCTCAAATCATCAAGCAGACAGAATTACACTGTTTTTTATTACCCGCTGTTTTTAAACAACTTATTGCATCAACGAATCTGCCTTCTTTTGCGATAAGCCAGATAAGTTTTCCATTGATGTTTTTATAAGTTACTTATGAAAAAGGGAAGTCAAACGCAAAACTAAGCCCCAAACCCATTCACTTATAACATTGCGGCTTATACACATTTAGTATGCATTCTGTTGGCAATGATTCAGCAAGGAGGGGTCGAATGCTCAATGAATCGCATCTGTTTTATATTGAACCGGACAATGGAGAAGCTCATTTTCCTGCCTTAAAACAGTTAGAACAATTACAGTATGCACCAGCAAGAATACCTTTTAGCGAACTGCCACCACTCTTATCTTCCGAAGTCGTCAATTATATTATTATCGAATTCAACATGGCGCTTCACAGCATCCCGTTTTTGGAAAACACCCTGCCCAACCCGAACATCTGCCATACCATCGTTTACAACGCACCGGACAGAATAGTCACATCCGAACTGATCAAGCTGGGGCATATAAAAGGCTACTTTTGTACCCATGATAGTGAACCTGACCTTCTGTCCGGTGTTCAGTCCATTCTGGAGGGAGACTATTCGCTGTCTGATAAGATTTCATGCCAGCTTCTGAGCTACTATCAATCCGTAGTGCTAAGGCACACAGAACCGCACTTTATCAACCTGACCAAAAGAGAAATCGAAGTGCTTCAGTCACTGAAAGCCGGCATGTCTAACAACCGGCTTGCCGATGAACTCTATGTCAGCGAACACACAGTGAAGTCTCATCTTTATAAAATATTTAAAAAATTAGGAGTAAGAAGCCGGAATCAGGCAATCGTCTGGGCACACAAATTTCTGCCCTGATGAAAAATTGACGGCATTATGAGAAATGTAACATTGCCATGGCATAAATATATGATAATGTTCCTTCCCAAATGGTCGTCAACATGAATTACAAAGGCTTAAACATGATCAGAAAGTGTCTTTTCCCTGCAGCTGGCTACGGAACCCGTTTCCTTCCTGCGACTAAATCCATGCCTAAAGAGATGATGCCTGTGGTGAACAAGCCACTTATCGAGTATGGCGTTGAAGAGGCTATCGAAGCCGGCCTTGACGGTATCGGCATTGTGACCGGACGAGGAAAGAACTCTCTGTTTGACCACTTTGATATCAACTATGAGCTGGAACACCAGATTAGCGGCACTAACAAAGAAAACCTGCTGGTTGATGTTCGCCGTATTATGAACTCTGCGCACTTCACCTATATCCGCCAGAGAGAAATGAAGGGCTTAGGTCACGCCATTCTGATGGGACGTGAGCTTGTTGGTGACGAACCTTTTGCTGTAGTACTGGCTGATGACCTTTGTGTGAACCAGGAAGGTGACGGCGTACTTGCGCAGATGGTTGCTCTGTACAAACAGTTCCGCTGCTCCATTGTTGCCGTTCAGGAAGTACCTGAAGATGAGACTGAAAAGTACGGTGTTATCTCGGGTGAAATGATTAAAGATGATATCTACCGCGTAGACGACATGGTGGAAAAGCCAGAGAAAGGCACAGCACCAAGTAACCTTGCTATTATCGGCCGCTATATCCTGACTCCGGATATCTTTGAGCTTATCGAAAACACAGAGCCTGGCAAGGGTGGCGAGATTCAGATCACTGACGCCCTGCTAAAACAGGCTAAGTCAGGCTGTGTACTGGCTTACAAATTTAAAGGTCAGCGCTTTGACTGTGGTAGCGTTGAAGGCTATATCGAAGCGACAAACTTCTGCTACGAAAATATCTACAAACAGGATAAGAAAAAGCAGGAGCTGGATAAGCACTCTACAGTGAAAGAAAAGTAATCTTCTTCAGCCTGTTACCCATAGAAAATCCCGGATAATCTCCGGGATTTTCAGTTTTGAACAACTGTTTTTTTATACAGTATTTCTTTGCTCTTTTTTCAAGCTATGCGATACTTGTCAGATTAGAAGTAAAGCAGCAGGCTCACAAAATGGAACAAATCGAAGTCAGAGGCGCTCGCACGCATAACCTCAAAAATATCAATCTGACCATTCCCCGCGATAAACTTACTGTTATTACCGGCCTGTCCGGCTCAGGTAAGTCTTCACTGGCATTCGACACACTCTACGCTGAAGGTCAGCGTCGTTATGTAGAGTCTCTGTCAGCCTACGCCAGACAGTTTTTATCCCTGATGGAAAAGCCTGATGTTGACCATATTGAAGGTCTGTCTCCGGCGATTTCCATTGAACAAAAATCCACATCGCACAACCCGAGATCGACCGTAGGTACCATTACCGAGGTTTACGATTATCTTCGTCTGCTCTACGCCCGCGTAGGTGAACCAAGATGTCCGAACCACAATGTCCCTCTTGCTGCCCAGACCATCAGCCAGATGGTCGACAAAGTGCTGGAACTGCCTGTGGGTTCAAAAATGATGCTCTTAGCTCCTATCATCAAGGAGCGTAAAGGTGAGCACGTAAAAACTCTGGAAAACCTGGCCGCTCAGGGCTTTATCCGCGCCCGGATAGACGGAGAGATCTGCGACCTGACCGATCCACCGACTCTGGAGCTGCATAAAAAGCACACCATTGAAGTAGTGGTAGACCGCTTTAAGGTACGTGAAGATCTACAGCAAAGACTGGCCGAGTCCTTTGAAACTGCCATTGAGCTTTCAGGTGGTATCGCTGCGGTATGCTGGATGGACGAAAAAGAAAACGAAGATATTATTTTCTCGGCAAACTTTGCCTGTCCGCACTGTGGCTACAGTATGCAGGAGCTGGAACCAAGACTCTTCTCCTTCAACAACCCGGCAGGTGCCTGCCCGACCTGTGACGGCTTAGGGGTGCAGCAGTATTTTGACCCTGAGCGAATCATAGTGGATGAAAACCTGAGTATCGCCGAAGGTGCCATCAAAGGCTGGGATCAGAAGAACTACTACTATTTCCAGATGCTCACCTCTCTGGCAGAGCACTATGGTTTTGATCTTTATGCTCCCTACAAGTCCCTGGCCAACAAGGCGAAAGAGATCATCTTAAAAGGATCCGGCAGAACAGAGGTTGAGTTTAAGTATATTAATGACCGGGGCGACATCAGGGTAAAGCGCCATCCTTTTGAAGGGATACTGAATACACTTGAGCGCCGCTACAGAGATACAGAATCCAACGCAGTGCGTGAAGATCTGGTGAAATATATTTCAACCAGAACCTGTGCGACCTGCGATGGCACCCGTCTGCGTACAGAAGCGAGAAACGTATTTATCGGTGAAACCGCGCTGCCGCAGATCGTTGAGATGAGCATCAGCGAAGCCATGTCTTTCTTCCAGAGCCTGGAACTGACTGGCCAGAAAGCGCAGATCGCTGAAAAAGTCATGAAAGAGATCAACGACCGGCTGCATTTCCTGGTCAATGTTGGGCTTAACTACCTTAACCTGTCGCGCAGTGCTGAAACCCTTTCCGGTGGTGAAGCGCAGCGTATCAGACTGGCAAGCCAGATTGGTGCAGGGCTGGTTGGCGTAATGTATGTTCTGGATGAGCCCTCTATCGGCCTCCACCAGCGGGATAATGAAAGACTGCTGAAAACCCTGACTCACCTGCGCGATCTGGGCAACACAGTTCTGGTGGTTGAACACGATGAAGATGCTATCCGCACCGCAGACCATGTGATCGATATCGGCCCGGGAGCCGGTGTACACGGTGGTGAAGTGGTCGCTCAGGGCACCATGGATGAGATTATTGAAAACACCAATTCACTGACAGGACAGTATCTGAGTGGTGAAAAGGCCATTATTGTACCGCAGCAGAGAACGCCAAGGGATCCGGCAAAAACCGTTGAACTCATCGGCGCAACCGGTAATAACCTGAAAAGCGTGGACCTTTCACTTCCGGTGGGGCTGTTCAGCTGTATTACCGGTGTATCCGGCTCAGGTAAATCCACACTGATCAACGATACTTTCTTTAAGATCGCCCATACCCAGCTGAATGGCGCAACCACGGCAGAAGCGGCACCGTATAAGAAGATCAAAGGGCTTGAGCACTTTGACAAGGTGATCGATATTGACCAGAGCCCGATAGGCAGAACCCCGCGTTCTAACCCGGCAACCTATACCGGGATCTTTACACCGATTCGTGAACTCTTTGCCGGTACCCAGGAGTCCAGATCCCGTGGCTACAAACCGGGAAGATTCAGCTTTAATGTCAGAGGCGGACGCTGCGAAGCCTGTCAGGGCGACGGTGTGATTAAAGTGGAAATGCACTTCCTGCCCGATGTGTATGTTCCCTGCGATTCTTGTAAAGGCAAGCGCTATAACCGCGAAACACTGGAAGTGAAATATAAAGGCAAGTCCATCGATGAAGTGCTGGAGATGACGGTTGAAGATGCCAGAGAGTTCTTCGATCCGGTTCCGGTTATCGCCAGAAAGCTGCAGACTCTGATGGATGTTGGTCTTTCCTATATTCGTCTGGGACAGGCTGCAACCACCTTGTCCGGTGGTGAAGCGCAAAGGGTAAAACTGGCCAGAGAGCTTTCCAAAAGAGATACAGGTAAAACCCTGTATATCCTTGATGAGCCGACCACAGGTCTGCACTTCCACGATATACAGCAACTGCTGACGGTACTTCACAGGCTAAGAGATCACGGAAACACGGTTGTGGTTATTGAACACAATCTGGATGTAATCAAAACGGCAGACTGGATCGTCGATCTGGGACCTGAAGGCGGTGAAGGCGGTGGTGAAATCATTGCAGAAGGCACACCGGAAGAGGTGGCTCTTGTGGATGGCTCGCACACTGCCCGCTTCCTAAAGCCTATGTTGACAGAGAAAAAAAAGGTAAAGTAGTGACTTAGCCCAGTAACAAAGGACTTTTTACCCCATGGCAATTGTTCACCTCAGTGGAACGAAACTGGCCCCTCAGGGAGTCAAAGCTCCGTTAAACCGACGCTTTATGTACGCGATGGGATTTACTTTTGTTATTGCTATGCACTTTTTTATGCCTAATCCGGGTGGTGCCGGATTAGCGATCTCCTTCAACAACACCACCTGGATTGCAATCAGCATCGCCATCGGCATCGGCCTGTATCAGACAGGCCGCAATATGTCGTTCCGCTATACCAAGCTGACGCTGGCTCTTCTGATCAGTTGTGCAATTATGACGCTTCCGGTTCTGTATACCAACGCTTCACCTGACAATAGCACCGGCCGGCTTCTCGGTTTATGGGCTGGCTGGCTTCTGTTTTTTACCTTCCAGCAATTTTCACTCAGCAACCAGCATAAGCAGAGGCTGCTCTGGTTTATTGTGGTCGCCGTAGTGATTGAAGCCCTGTTCGGTTATGTACAATATTTCTTGCTGGAAAAAGGAAACCTGCTAGGTTTCAACCCAGAACTGTCCCGCCCCTACGGGATATTCCAGCAGCCCAATGTCATGGCCAGTTTCCTGGCCACAGGACTGGTGCTATCCGGATACCTTCTTGCCCGGCAGCAGCAGAAGTACGGACAGAAATTATCAAGAACATCCCTGCTTTATCTGATGCCGCTGATCACCTCTCCACTACTGATTCTGCTGGCATCAAGAACAGGCTGGCTTGGCGCCGGCCTTGGCGTTCTGTGTATGATTCGCTACCTGTACCGCTTTTCAACCACAAAACGACTTACCGGCTGGATTGCTTCCGTTGCCGCGGGAGTCGGACTGGGCGTTATAATTGGCTTTACCTCCGGAGGTGGCGAGCAGATCACTAACAAGGTCTCTTTTGACAGCCCCCGGCAGTTCACCTTCCCGCAGACTGTGGATATGTTTATCGAGAAGCCCTTTACCGGTTACGGCTACGGGCGCTTTGAACCTGAATACATTCTGTATACTGCCAGACAACATCAGTTAAATTCCAGTTACCCTGCCGGGTACCCTTCAATGGACCATCCGCATAACGAGTTGCTTTACTGGGCGGTTGAAGGTGGTATTGTCCCTCTGCTTGGTATTTCTCTGGCGGTCATTTTTGTCCTGGCTAAACTGCTCTCGGTCAGAAAAGGAACCCGGCTAGCTATATTTGGCCTGTTCCTGCCAATACTCATTCACAGTCAGCTGGAATATCCGTTTTATCATTCAGCTATTCACTGGATTTCATTTGTCATCTTTCTGTTCTGGCTGGATCAACGGGGAGCCAGATACAAGACCTACAACTTTACCCGCTTCACCCGCTTTAATTTCCGGATAACCAGCCTGCTTCTTCCGATAATTGCAAGCAGCTTCCTGATCACCAATCTGCATACTAATTATGTTCTGACCCAGTTTGAAAAGCCGGGCTCAAGGGACCCGGATATTCTGGAGCAGGTAACCAATGCAGGGATCTGGAAGCACAGATTTGACTGGGATATCTACAGCACTTATCTGAATATAGGGCTTTACAGAAATGAACCCTCTTTGATCAAGCCGTATATTCAGTGGTCACTTGATGTTATTCAGCAGGTACCCCGCCCTGCACTTTACAGCAATCTGATCCTGGCTTATCAGGGAATCGGTGAGCATAGTAAAGCAGAACAGATCAGAGCCGAGGCAAAATTCCTGTTCCCTGAAATCGATTTTTCCAATGTGGCAATAAAAGTGCTGGTTGCTGATGATAAGATGCAGGGATTATCGGATCCAGATGACCGATAGTCGGCCGGCTTAAAGCCTGGAGATAAAAGTTGATGAATTTTTTTTCACTAAACATTCATATTTCCAATTGACTTTCATGGCTTAAAAACGTTCAATAAAAGGCAATACAGAAGAGGAGCATTACCCAGGCAGGTGTTAAGTGGAGCCACAACTCCAAAACTTACCGCTGATGGGGAGTAATGCCGAGATGAATATTCATTGTTGGTGAATGTTTGTCGGTTAGTCAGGCTGAATCCTGCTAACTGTCACCAAACAAACTTGGTGAAGGGCTTCTGAGGTACGCATCCTACCTATGCATCTCCTCTGCTCTAAATGAATCTCTCTTCAAAATAATATCGCTAGAAAAAGTAGCACGTTTTTGTATCAAAGAAGTTTTGGGAGAAATGCCGTGAGCGCATTCAATGTAGCTAAGTTCGGTGGCACAAGTGTCGCCAATTTTGAAGCCATGAGCCGCTGTGCAGCTGTTGTCGAAAGTAACCCGGCAACCAAGCTTGTCGTAAGCAGTGCCTGTTCCGGAGTCACCAACCTGCTGGTTGAACTGGCAAACGGTGTGCAGGAAGAAAACCGCCGCCAGGAGATCGTTAATCACCTGGAAAACATCCACTACAGCGTGATTGATCAGCTAAAAGAGCCGGAAGAGACCAGAGAAGCGATAGCATCCCTGCTGAAATCCGTTGCATCTGCTGGTGAAGCGGCCTCTTTCCAGGCAAGTGAAAAGCTGACTGACCATATCGTTGCCTATGGCGAACGTATGTCGACTCACATTCTGACTCAGATTATGAAAGAGCGCGGAATGAAAGCCGCCCGCTTTAATATCCGCGATGTTATGCGCACAAACAGCGCCTTTGGTAAGGCTGAGCCACAGCTTGAAACCATCTCTCAGCTTGCAAAAGAGCAGCTTGTTCCTTTGTGCCAGGCAAACGATGTGGTTATCACTCAAGGCTTTATTGGTTCCGACGAAGACGGAGCGACCACAACATTTGGCCGTGGCGGCAGTGACTACAGCGCCGCTCTGATTGCAGAAGCGGTGGAAGCAAGTGGTCTTGAAATCTGGACAGATGTTCCGGGTATCTATACCACTGACCCGCGTATCGCACCAAAAGCCTCTCCAATTCCGGAGATCAGCTTTAGCGAAGCCTCTGAAATGGCAAACTTCGGTGCAAAGATCCTGCACCCTTCTACACTGGTGCCAGCACTACGCCACAACATTCCGGTGTTTGTCGGCTCTTCAAAAGAGCCGGAAAAAGGCGGCACCTGGGTTCGTCAGGAAGCAGACAGCTCACCACTATTCCGCGCAGTGGCGCTTCGCGGCAACCAGACGATGATCACGCTTCGCAGCGCAAATATGTTCCAGGCCTACGGCTTCCTGGCTGAAGTATTCCAGATTCTGGCTAAGCACAAAATCTCTGTGGATCTGATAACCACTTCAGAAATCAGTGTCTCTCTGACTCTGGATCAGACTAATACTGCCGGCGGCGCACCTCAGCTACCGGAAGAAGCACAAAAAGAGCTGGAAGCACTGTGTACCGTGGATGTTGAGCACGGACTGTCTCTTATTGCACTTATCGGTAATAACATGAGTCAAGCACGTGGCTACGCAAAACAGGTGTTTGGTACGCTGGAAGACTTTAACCTGAAAATGATCTGCTATGGCGCAAGTGCACATAACCTTTGCTTCCTGATTGAAGAGTCAGAGGCAAGAAGAGCGGTGCAGATGCTGCATGAAGAGCTGTTTGAAGATTAATCTTTCAGTCAGAGCTTATACCAATCCCAGCAATTATCTGTTCATCCTTGCTTGTTAAAATCGCTAATAGCTGCGTTAAAATTTTTGTAATTAGATCCACTAGTTACTGCAAATTTTGCCTTGCTCTTAGCGATTTTTCCTGCGCAATCACTGAACAGCTAATTACTGGTATTGGTATTAAGCTACAAAACACCCCGGCCCGATTCGCCGGGGTGTTTTTTATGATTATGGAGATTTTGAGACAAATAAGGAGATTTTCACGTACCACTCTGGGGCGATGATACCCTTCCGCTATAAGCATTAAATTCAACTTAGCCAGGAGTGATTATCTAACTCTCAGGCCCAGTAGCGCAGGTACAAAAGTGATGAAAAAAGTAAGAGAACAAAAGTCAGTCAGTAAAAGCTGCCGGATGCTATTTCTTTTGCTGGCACAGCTGTTTTTAATTCTGCCCCCTCAGGCAAACGCTGAAGAGGCCACCGCCTATATTATCGGCGGCGATGACTCTTCCCGTGAATACCCATGGATGGTGGCACTGTACAGCGGCGACGCCTTTATCTGTGGCGGTGTCCTTATCAGCTCGGGCTGGGTTGCAACTGCGGCTCACTGTGTATTTGACTCCTTTGATACAAGCAACAGTAACGCAGTTACCGCTGTCGATACTGACACTATTACACTTCTGATTGGCGGTACCACTCACTACTCATCTCTTGCCGACGCAACCAGTGCTGGCCTTTCAAGCTACAGCATAAACAGTATCACTATTCACCCAAGCTATACCGACAGCACGGATCCTAACGGGACGGGTTATAGCTATGACTATGATATTGCCCTTCTGGAGCTGGACAGCACTTACTACCAACCCGGCCCTTCTCTGGCCACTTCAGACAGATTTAACACGCTGGAAGAAGGTGATGACATCACTGCTCTCGGTTATGGCTATACCACTGTCAGTGGCGTAGCGCCCGACACTCTGCAGGAAGCTGATCTGCCCTATATCGATGATGACAGTTGTGAGGCGTACTGGCCAGGGTCCGTCAGTGACAGAATGTTCTGTGCCGGAGAAGTCAGCAACGCAGAAAGCTCCACCATAGCAACCTGTGACGGAGACAGCGGAGGCCCTTTATATATCACTGCCGAAGGTGAGATGACTCTTGTGGGTCTGGTGAGCTGGGGCAGCAGCAGTTGCCTTAATGCCCCAGGCGGCTACACCAAGATAAGCGTACTACGCAGCTGGATAACCGGCACCATTGATGGTTTTCAGGTCGTGGAAGAGGGAACGGCCAGTTATGATACTGATGCAGGAACCTTTGAGAGCGGCCTGATCAGTGTTTATAACTACAACGACACTGACTCAGTTTCCGTAGGCAGCCTCGGCTTTGATGATGAGAGTTCAGCATCTGAGGTAATCACCTGGAGTGACAGCTGCAGCGACAGCACGGTTTATTCAACAGACGGAAGCTGCAGCATCAGCTTTGATCTTAACAGTGCAATCAGCAGTGGGGATACATTTACCGCCAGCCTGAGCGCTGAGAGTAACAGCTACAGCCTCCGCTTTTCCACAGAGGCTATCGCGGAATCCACCAGCGACACCAGCTCAAGTGATAGTGATTCGGGAGGCCCGGTAGGCCCCGCCTCTCTGTTAATACTTGCGCTGGCAGCATTCAGACGCAGAACCAGCTAAAGATCAGAGATTTGGCGCCAGCCATTTCTCTGCTTCTTCTGGCGTCCAGCCTTTGCGCTGGGCATAGTCTTCAAGCTGATCACGCTGAATCTGAGCAACCGCGAAGAACTTAGACTCAGGATGAGAGAAGTACCAGCCAGACACTGACGCTCCCGGCCACATTGCGTAGCTGGAAGTCAGCTGCATACCGATTTCCTGTTCTACCTTCAGCAGATCCCAGATAGCCTGCTTCTCTGTGTGTTCAGGGCAGGCCGGATAACCCGGTGCAGGACGAATACCCTGATAGTTTTCACGGATCAGGTCTTCATTGCTCAGGCTTTCATCCGCCGAATATCCCCAGATGTCCTTACGTACCTTCTCATGCAGGTATTCCGCAAAGGCTTCGGCCAGTCTGTCAGCCACAGCCTGAACCATAATGGCATTATAGTCATCGCCTTTGGCTTTAAACTCATCCGCAAGTTCGCGCTCACCAATGCCGCCGGTTACCGCAAAGCCGCCAATCCAGTCTTGTTTACCACTCTCTTTCGGAGCAATGTAATCCGACAGGCAGTAGTTCGCGCCTTTCGCTTTTTCGGTCTGCTGACGAAGGTGGTAAAGCACTTTAGCCACTTCGCTGCGGCTTTCATCTGTGTAAACCTCAATATCATCTCCAGCACTGTTAGCCGGGAACAGGCCACAGATACCGCTGGCTTTAAACAGCTTTTCTGCCTCAATTTTATCAAGCCAGTTGTTGGCATCACTGAACAGCTTCTTCGCTTCCTCGCCCACTTCTTCATGTTCAAGAATTGCTGGATATTTACCTGACAGAGACCAGGTCATAAAGAATGGTGTCCAGTCGATATAACTGCGAAGCGTGGCAATGTCGAAGTCTTCAAATACATGAACGCCCGGTTTTGCCGGTACTGGTGGCGTATAGGTGTCCCAGTCAGTCGCAAGCTTGTTGTCTCTTGCCTGTTGCAGTGTTACCGGCTTTGATCTTGGCGTCTTACGGTTATGTTGTTCGCGAACCTTTTCGTACTCCTGATCCAGCTTCTCAACAAAGGCAGGACGAAGCTCATCTGAAATCAGTGAAGTACAGACACCAACCGCGCGGGAAGCATTGTTCACATAAACCACAGGATGTGAGTAATTCTGCTCAATCTTAACGGCTGTGTGCGCTTTGGAAGTGGTAGCACCACCGATCATCAGAGGAATATCCATTCCCTGACGCTCCATCTCTTTCGCCACATGGACCATTTCATCCAGTGAAGGCGTAATCAGACCAGAAAGACCGATTAGATCGACATTCTCTTCTTTAGCAACTTTCAGGATCTGCTCGCAAGGAACCATCACGCCAAGATCGATAATCTCAAAGTTATTACACTGAAGTACCACGCCTACGATATTTTTACCGATATCGTGAACATCACCTTTTACGGTAGCCAGAAGGATCTTGCCGCTTGACTGCCCGGCCTGCTTCTCAGCATTAATGTATGGTTCAAGGTGAGCAACAGCCTGCTTCATCACACGCGCCGACTTCACCACCTGAGGAAGGAACATTTTACCTTCACCAAACAAATCACCAACAACGTTCATACCGTCCATTAGCGGACCCTCAATCACTTCCAAAGGTCTTGCTGCTTTCTGACGGGCTTCTTCAGTATCTTCTGTGATAAATTCAGTAATACCTTTTACCAGAGCGTGTTCAAGGCGCTTTTCTACAGGCCAGGTACGCCACTCCAGAGCAGAAGCGTCTTCCTGTTTGCCTACCGCTTTCTCAAGATATTCAGCAGCAATTTCCAGCAAGTTTTCAGTCGCATCCGCATGTCGGTTAAGCACAACATCTTCAACCGCGTTACGCAGTTTCTCCGGCACGTTGTCGTAAATTTCAAGCTGACCGGCATTTACGATGCCCATATCCATACCGTTCTTGAAACAGTGATACAGGAATACTGCGTGAATCGCTTCACGTACGTAGTTATTACCACGGAAAGAGAATGATACGTTTGATACACCACCGGAGATCATCGCATGCGGCAGATCGCGCTTGATATCCGCAACGGCATTAATAAAGTCCACTGCGTAGTTGTTGTGCTCATCAATACCCGTCGCAACAGCGAAGATATTCGGGTCAAAGATAATATCTTCCGCCGGGAAGCCAACTTCATCAACCAGAATGCGATAAGCATTGGTACAGATTTCCAGCTTTCTCTCGCGGGTATCTGCCTGACCAACTTCATCAAAGGCCATCACAATCACAGCAGCACCGTAGCGGCGGATCAGTTTCGCCTGCTGGATAAACTTCTCTTTGCCTTCTTTCAGCGAAATAGAGTTAACGATGCCCTTGCCCTGAATACATTTAAGACCGGCTTCCATCACTTCCCACTTAGAGGAGTCAACCATGATAGGAACCTTGGCAATCTCAGGCTCCGAAGCACACAGGTTCAGGAAGCGAACCATACAGGCTTCGGCATCAAGCATGCCTTCATCCATGTTGATATCGATGATCTGCGCACCGTTCTCAACCTGCTGACGAGCAACTTCCAGCGCTTCATCATACAGTTCTTCTTTAATAAGACGTTTAAAGCGTGCAGAACCGGTAACGTTGGTACGTTCACCAACGTTGATAAACAGCGACTCTTTCGCAATATTCAGTGGCTCAAGTCCGGAAAGGCGACACTCAACAGACAACTCGGGCAGCGCACGAGGCTTCTTAGTTTTTGTTACCTCGTACATAGCTCTGATATGTTCAGGCGTCGTACCACAACAGCCGCCAACCATGTTCAGGAATCCGCTGTCAGCCCATTCACCGATATGCTCTGCCATATCTTCAGGAGACAGGTCGTATTCACCAAAAGCGTTCGGCAGACCAGCATTCGGATGGGTAGAAACAAAGGTTTCTGAAATGCGGGACATCTCTTCTACGTACTGACGCAGTTCGTCCGGTCCAAGTGCACAGTTAAGGCCAAAGGAAATAGGATTTACATGGCGAAGGGCGTTGTAGAAAGCTTCTGTGGTTTGACCGGAAAGCGTACGGCCTGATGCATCGGTAATCGTACCGGAGATCATTACCGGCAGCTTAATACCCAGCTCTTCAAATACAGTATCTACCGCGAATGCACAGGCTTTTGCGTTAAGAGTGTCAAATATGGTTTCGATCAGGATCAGATCAGCGCCGCCTTTGATCAAGGCTTTGGTGGATTCAGAGTAAGCCTCTACCAGCTGATCAAAACTAATGTTTCTGAAGCCGGGATCATTTACATCCGGAGAGATCGAACAAGTACGGTTTGTCGGGCCCAATACACCTGCAACAAAACGTGGTTTTTCCGGAGTCTTCGCCGTCCACTCATCTGCAACCTGACGGGCAAGCTTTGCTGCCTCGTAGTTAATCTCTTCACTCAGGCTTTCCATTTCGTAGTCGGCCATGGCGATAGTGGTTGCATTAAAGGTGTTGGTTTCCAGAATATCCGCACCAGCCTCAAGATAAGAAGAGTGGATTTCTTTTATGATTTCAGGCTGAGTAAGAGACAGAAGGTCGTTATTCCCTTTAAGGTCGCATTGCCAGTTGGCAAAACGCTCACCACGGTAGTCCTTCTCTTCAAGCTTATAGCTCTGAATCATGGTGCCCATGCCACCATCGATGATCAGAATTCTTTGTTTAAGCTGCTCTTCTATTATTTGACGGATATTGCTTTCGGCCACAGTGCATACTTCCTAAATAAATATTTACGCTCCGGGCATCCTATCACAGAGGAAAGGAGCCCGGGTGCTGATTATTCTGCATATTCTAGTTGAATATTTTTAATGATGGATCGCTGAATTACTCATCAACGGTAAAGTTGTCTTCAGAGAAGTGTTCAAGATCGTACGGTGTCTGCTGGTATACGCAGTAGTTCAGCCAGTTAGAGAACAGCAGGTGTCCGTGGCTGCGCCAACTCGCTACCGGAGGGTTATCCGGATTATCATTTGGATAGTAGTTCACAGGAATAGCAGGATCCATCCCTTCTCCCAGATCGCGAACATACTCATTGTGCAGGGTACGAGAATCATACTCCGGATGTCCGGTTACAAAGATGTTTCGCTTATCCTTAGTTGCTGCCAGATAAACACCTGCAACATCTGAAGTAGCAAGAATGTCCAGGTCAGTATGTTCTTCAAGGTACTCTGGAGAGAAGTCTGCATAACGTGAATGCGGAGCAAGGAATGTATCGTCAAAGCCTCTTAGCAGAGAATGATGCTTATGATGAATCTGATGATGATACACACCAGACAGCTTCTCTTTACGCGTACGCTTAGGCAGATCATAAAACAGCTTCAGACCGGCCTGTGCAGCCCAGCAGACATACATAGTCGATGTAACGTGCTTGTGTGCCCAGGTCATAATTGTCTGCAAATGATCCCAGTAAACCACATCCTCAAACTGAACCAGACCCAGCGGCGCACCCGTAATAATCAGGCCGTCAAAGTTTCTGTCTTTTACAGCCTCAAACTGTCGGTAAAAAGTATCCAGGTGCTCAGTCGGTGTGTTCTTACTCGGGCGGTTATCAATTCTTAATAACTCAACATCCACCTGTAACGGACTGTTGGACAACAGACGTAAAAACTGAGTTTCAGTCTCGATCTTCTTAGGCATCAAGTTAAGAATTAAGACTTTAAGCGGACGAATTTCCTGTGTAGATGCCCGTTTTTCAGGCATAACGAAAATATTTTCGTTTCTTAGTACATCGGTCGCAGGTAATTGATCAGGAATCTTAATAGGCACAACTCTCTCCATAAGCTATCTAGACGTCTATATAGCCAATTTAGCGTATGGCGGCGGAGATGTCGAGGAAAATGTGATCGGGATTGGGAAATGGTTATGGGGCTATGGGGCTATGGGGCTATGGGGCTATGGGGCTATGGGGCTATGGGGCTATGGGGCTATGGGGCTATGGGGCTATGGGGCTATGGGGCTATGGGGCTATGGGGCTATGCAAAGTTTGAATTGGCTGCATATGGTGTCAAGCTCTTTAAGCTTTTCTCTATAGCCCTATCCCCCTCAAGGACGAAGTCCGTCCCATAGCCCATACCACAAAAACCGAAATAGGCACATAAATCCCAAACACAAAAAAACCTCAGCCTTTCGACTGAGGTTTCATATAAAGTGGCGGAGCGGACGGGACTCGAACCCGCGACCCCCGGCGTGACAGGCCGGTATTCTAACCAACTGAACTACCGCTCCACTCATCAAGCTGTCAGTCCTAAGCTGTCAGCTATCAGTTTTTGCCTTTAGATTTTTCCGAAAAATCTGAAAACAAAAAGGTGTTCAAAGCCTGGCGATGTCCTACTCTCACATGGGGAAACCCCACACTACCATCGGCGCTATTGCGTTTCACTTCTGAGTTCGGCATGGGATCAGGTGGGTCCACAATGCTATGGTCGCCAAGCAAATTCTTTTTATAAGGCCCTGGGCCCTGGGTTTATAGGCCCTGGGACAAAGTACCTTATCAATTCGGAAAGCTGTCTTTTCTTTTCCCAGTGCCTGTAGGACGAAGTCCGTTCCCAGGGCCCAGGGCCAGATTCTCAATTCACATTCAAGTTTATTCGTTCTTGCTTTGAGTCCATCAAAACCCCTTGGGTGTTGTATGGTTAAGCCTCACGGGCAATTAGTACAGGTTAGCTCAACGCCTCACAACGCTTACACACCCTGCCTATCAACGTCGTAGTCTACGACAACCCTTTAGGACAGTTAAACTGCCAGGGAGAACTCATCTCAAGGCTCGCTTCCCGCTTAGATGCTTTCAGCGGTTATCGATTCCGAACTTAGCTACCGGGCAATGCCATTGGCATGACAACCCGAACACCAGAGGTTCGTCCACTCCGGTCCTCTCGTACTAGGAGCAGCCCCTTTCAATTCTCCAACGCCCACGGCAGATAGGGACCGAACTGTCTCACGACGTTCTAAACCCAGCTCGCGTACCACTTTAAATGGCGAACAGCCATACCCTTGGGACCGACTTCAGCCCCAGGATGTGATGAGCCGACATCGAGGTGCCAAACACCGCCGTCGATATGAACTCTTGGGCGGTATCAGCCTGTTATCCCCGGAGTACCTTTTATCCGTTGAGCGATGGCCCTTCCATTCAGAACCACCGGATCACTATGACCTGCTTTCGCACCTGCTCGAATTGTCATTCTCGCAGTCAAGCGGGCTTATGCCATTGCACTAACCTCACGATGTCCAACCGTGATTAGCCCACCTTCGTGCTCCTCCGTTACTCTTTGGGAGGAGACCGCCCCAGTCAAACTACCCACCAGGCACTGTCCTCACCCCAGATAATGGGGCTAAGTTAGAACATCAAACATACAAGGGTGGTATTTCAAGGATGGCTCCACCGTATCTGGCGACACGGGTTCAAAGCCTCCCACCTATCCTACACATGTAGGCTCAATGTTCAGTGCCAAGCTGTAGTAAAGGTTCACGGGGTCTTTCCGTCTAGCCGCGGGTACACTGCATCTTCACAGCGATTTCAATTTCACTGAGTCTCGGGTGGAGACAGCGTGGCCATCATTACGCCATTCGTGCAGGTCGGAACTTACCCGACAAGGAATTTCGCTACCTTAGGACCGTTATAGTTACGGCCGCCGTTTACCGGGGCTTCGATCAAGAGCTTCGACCTAAGTCTAACCCCATCAATTAACCTTCCGGCACCGGGCAGGCGTCACACCGTATACGTCATCTTACGATTTTGCACAGTGCTGTGTTTTTAATAAACAGTTGCAGCCACCTGGTATCTGCGACTCTCAATAGCTCCATCCGCAAGGGACTTCACCGTTAAGAGCGTACCTTCTCCCGAAGTTACGGTACCATTTTGCCTAGTTCCTTCACCCGAGTTCTCTCAAGCGCCTTGGTATTCTCTACCCGACCACCTGTGTCGGTTTGGGGTACGATTCCTTACAATCTGAAGCTTAGAGGCTTTTCCTGGAAGCATGGCATCAATGACTTCACTGCCGTAGCAGCTCGACGTCGTGTCTCAGCCTTAAAGAGAGCCGGATTTACCTAACTCTCAAGCCTACGCACTTGAACCTGGACAACCGTCGCCAGGCCCACCTAGCCTTCTCCGTCCCCCCATCGCAATTGTAAGAAGTACGGGAATATTAACCCGTTTCCCATCGACTACGCTTTTCAGCCTCGCCTTAGGGGTCGACTTACCCTGCCCCGATTAACGTTGGACAGGAACCCTTGGTCTTCCGGCGTGGAGGTTTTTCACCCCCATTATCGTTACTCATGTCAGCATTCGCACTTCTGATACCTCCAGCATACCTTACGATACACCTTCAACGGCTTACAGAACGCTCCCCTACCCCGCATACAAAGTATGCAGCCGCAGCTTCGGTTTATAGCTTAGCCCCGTTACATCTTCCGCGCAGGCCGACTCGACTAGTGAGCTATTACGCTTTCTTTAAATGATGGCTGCTTCTAAGCCAACATCCTAGCTGTTTTAGCCTTCCCACATCGTTTCCCACTTAGCTATAATTTGGGACCTTAGCTGGCGGTCTGGGTTGTTTCCCTCTCCACGACGGACGTTAGCACCCGCCGTGTGTCTCCCGGATAGTACTTACTGGTATTCGGAGTTTGCAAAGGGTTGGTAAGTCGGGATGACCCCCTAGCCTTAACAGTGCTCTACCCCCAGTAGTATTCGTCCGAGGCGCTACCTAAATAGCTTTCGGGGAGAACCAGCTATCTCCAGGTTTGATTGGCCTTTCACCCCTAGCCACAAGTCATCCGCTAATTTTTCAACATTAGTCGGTTCGGTCCTCCAGTTGATGTTACTCAACCTTCAACCTGCCCATGGCTAGATCACCTGGTTTCGGGTCTATATCCAGAGACTATGCGCCCAGTTAAGACTCGGTTTCCCTACGGCTCCCCTAAATGGTTAACCTTGCCACTGAATATAAGTCGCTGACCCATTATACAAAAGGTACGCAGTCACCCCATCACTAAGCCACCTCTGCTTGATTTGGTAGGTTGAACAATGCAAAAAGACGCATTGTTAACCGCCATCAGCAAAAGTACTCGCAATGAGCACATCATCACCAAGCTTAGTGATGGGGCTCCTACTGCTTGTACGTACACGGTTTCAGGTTCTATTTCACTCCCCTCACAGGGGTTCTTTTCGCCTTTCCCTCACGGTACTGGTTCACTATCGGTCAGTCAGTAGTATTTAGCCTTGGAGGATGGTCCCCCCATATTCAGACAGGATATCACGTGTCCCGCCTTACTCGATTTCACTTAAAATGACATGTCGGTTACGGGGCTATCACCCTGTATCGCGGCACTTTCCAGAGCCTTCACCTGTATCATTAAAAGCTTAAGGGCTAGTCCAATTTCGCTCGCCGCTACTTTCGGAATCTCGGTTGATTTCTTTTCCTCGGGGTACTTAGATGTTTCAGTTCCCCCGGTTCGCCTCCTTAACCTATGTATTCAGTTAAGGATACTTACTTATGTAAGTGGGTTTCCCCATTCGGAAATCCCAGACTCAAGTGGCTTTTACTGCCTAATCTGGGCTTATCGCAAGTTAATACGTCCTTCATCGCCTCTGACTGCCAAGGCATCCACCGTGTACGCTTAGTCACTTAACCATACAACCCCAAAGGGTCTTTGTTAAACAACCAAAGTTGTCTGCAATTAACTCTTTGCTTTCACTTTGAAAAGTGAAGACAAACAGGACATGATGCAGACACGATTTTGCCGGACTCAAATATGAACAACATAAATGTTGTTCCCAAGAACACTTGAATGTGTTGTTTTGGTACTTAATCTTTCGATTAAGATTTGAGAACTTTTACAAATAACAATAATCAATTGTTATTTTGTCAGCTTTCCAAATTGTTAAAGAGCAAAGTGTTACTTTCTACTTAAAGAATCGCACTTTCTAAAGATTCTCAGAGCTCAAAAATCCAACCAACTCGATACTTCTTATTGGTTTGGATTACAACGTCCAAAAATACTTAGAGAGTGGTGGGCGATACCGGGCTCGAACCAGTGACCCCCTGCTTGTAAGGCAGGTGCTCTCCCAACTGAGCTAATCGCCCACAGCTTGTTTGTCTCCGCTTTTGAAAAAGCAGAAGCAAAACTGAGGTTTTCCAAGAATGGTGGAGCTAAGCAGGATCGAACTGCTGACCTCCTGCGTGCAAGGCAGGCGCTCTCCCAGCTGAGCTATAGCCCCATATCTTGAGAAAATGGTGGGTCGTACAGGATTCGAACCTGTGACAAATTGGTTAAAAGCCAACTGCTCTACCAACTGAGCTAACGACCCTTTTTACTTCGAAAAGAAGTGGTATCCCGTAGGGGAGTCGAACCCCTGTTACCGCCGTGAAAGGGCGGTGTCCTAGGCCTCTAGACGAACGGGACACTATATTTGTTTCCACTTTTAAAAAAGCAGAACCAAAACTGTTGAAAGTGTTGGGCACTTTCTTTTCTCTTTACTTTATAAACCATCAATCTGTGTGGACACTAATCAACAACAATCTATCGTTTAAGGAGGTGATCCAGCCCCAGGTTCCCCTAGGGCTACCTTGTTACGACTTCACCCCAGTCATGAACCACAAAGTGGTAAGCGTCCCCCCGAAGGTTAAACTACCTACTTCTTTTGCAGCCCACTCCCATGGTGTGACGGGCGGTGTGTACAAGGCCCGGGAACGTATTCACCGTGGCATTCTGATCCACGATTACTAGCGATTCCGACTTCATGGAGTCGAGTTGCAGACTCCAATCCGGACTACGACGCACTTTTTGGGATTCGCTAACTTTCGCAAGCTTGCCGCCCTCTGTATGCGCCATTGTAGCACGTGTGTAGCCCTACTCGTAAGGGCCATGATGACTTGACGTCGTCCCCACCTTCCTCCGGTTTATCACCGGCAGTCTCCCTGGAGTTCCCGACATTACTCGCTGGCAAACAAGGATAAGGGTTGCGCTCGTTGCGGGACTTAACCCAACATTTCACAACACGAGCTGACGACAGCCATGCAGCACCTGTCTCAGAGTTCCCGAAGGCACACTAAAATCTCTTCTAGCTTCTCTGGATGTCAAGAGTAGGTAAGGTTCTTCGCGTTGCATCGAATTAAACCACATGCTCCACCGCTTGTGCGGGCCCCCGTCAATTCATTTGAGTTTTAATCTTGCGACCGTACTCCCCAGGCGGTCTACTTAACGCGTTAGCTCCGAAAGCCACTCCTCAAGGGAACAACCTCCAAGTAGACATCGTTTACGGCGTGGACTACCAGGGTATCTAATCCTGTTTGCTCCCCACGCTTTCGCATCTGAGTGTCAGTATCTGTCCAGGGGGCCGCCTTCGCCACCGGTATTCCTTCAGATCTCTACGCATTTCACCGCTACACCTGAAATTCTACCCCCCTCTACAGTACTCTAGCTTGCCAGTTTCAAATGACCTTCCGAGGTTGAGCCCCGGGCTTTCACATCTGACTTAACAAACCACCTGCATGCGCTTTACGCCCAGTAATTCCGATTAACGCTCGCACCCTCCGTATTACCGCGGCTGCTGGCACGGAGTTAGCCGGTGCTTCTTCTGCAGCTAACGTCAAATAATAAGCGTATTAAACTTACTACCTTCCTCACTGCTGAAAGTGCTTTACAACCCGAAGGCCTTCTTCACACACGCGGCATGGCTGCATCAGGCTTGCGCCCATTGTGCAATATTCCCCACTGCTGCCTCCCGTAGGAGTCTGGACCGTGTCTCAGTTCCAGTGTGGCTGATCATCCTCTCAGACCAGCTAGAGATCGTCGCCTTGGTGAGCCTTTACCTCACCAACTAGCTAATCTCACTTAGGCGTATCCTATAGCGTGAGGCCCGAAGGTCCCCCACTTTACTCCGAAGAGGTTATGCGGTATTAGCCATCGTTTCCAATGGTTATCCCCCTCTACAGGGCAACTTCCTAAGCATTACTCACCCGTCCGCCGCTCGACGCCCATAAGCGCACCCGAAGGATTGTTTATGTCGTTTCCGCTCGACTTGCATGTGTTAGGCCTGCCGCCAGCGTTCAATCTGAGCCATGATCAAACTCTTCAATTTAAGATTTTGTCGGCTCAATGAATACTGATTTCATTACTAAGTAATGTTGAATTGACTGTGCCGAATGATTACTCATTCGTATTGGTCACTCAGTTCATTGAAACCAAATTGTTTCCGAAGAAACTATTTTGATTGTCATCAACGAGTGCCCACACAGATTGATAGGTTTATATTGTTAAAGAGCAGGTTTTGATTACGTTCTTGTTACAGAACTCTCAAAACGGACGGTCATTTTATCGAGATAAATCACAGTGTCAAATACTTTTTTCACTTTTTTGTTTTTACTTTATCAGTAGAAACAAAATTTATTTCGCATTTTCATTTTGACCTTCTGAACATCGGCTAAACTCTTGCGAGGCTTACCGTGTCAGCGAGGGGGCATTATAGAGATCGAATTATTCTTGGCAAGCGTTTTTTTGGCTTTTTTCTAAAAAAAATCACTTTTCACGAGAATCTTTCTGAAAGGCTTATTTGTACATGTTTATTAAGCCAAAAATCACAATTTATCCACAGATTTATTAAATCCAGACCAAAAAATAGACAAGGAAAGCGCCTTTCCTGACAGGAAGGCCCCGATTTGTTTTTCTGAAGAGGATGACTAAACCCGATAATAAAGTGTTTTACTTTTCTTCTACCCGAACCTGCTTAAATCCCACAGCCATAGCTGACTTAGATGCAAGATCCAAATCGTAGTACTGGCACTCTTCTCCATGTATGTCTGTCATAATGACGAATCCACCCTTAGCATGGCGGAATTCGACAACCCAACCCTCTTCCTGAATAGAAGGCTCAATGATCGCCTCCACCAGTTGGTTGCTTCTATAAAGAGTTCTTAGTTCTGTAAGTGTCATATCCGCCCCCGTGTTATCCAATCGACTATGACGTTACTGACTATTTACCTATATAAGCATGGCTCAAACACAGCAATATGCTACTTTTAATTAAATTTAGATATAAAAAAGCACCGCATTAGAAAACGGTGCTATTAAACTGATCCATAGAAAACAAAGGTACGCAATTTAGTAAGCCAGCTTAACTCCGGCAAACCAACCATTTATCAGGCAGTCCATCTCCCGGTCCGCAATTTCAGTAAAGGTATAATCCATTACTCTATAACCACCTCTGAGTGATACCTTCGTGCTTCCGGCATCAAAAGCATACTCGAGGCCTGCCAACACATCCGCTGTTTTCTTTCCGTTCCTGTCAGAGAAATCATATTCACCAATAATCTCTATCGCTGTATCAGGGATCCGGATAGCACCTGCGGCGTAAAGACTCCAAACCCAGCCATCGAAACTGTATTTATCATTTTGTTCATCGATAAGCTGAGTATCTGTGTACTGAGAGGCTGAGATACCTGCGTTAAAATGAAGGGACTCATCTTCTATCAGCTTGTAGTAAAACGTGAAGTCATACTTATCCAGGTCAATACTGCGGGAATCAACATTGCTATATCGGATTTTGACATTGGGAAGGTAGCTGAACTCATGTTCAATCGCAGCAAACAAAGAGACGGCCTCATCATCAACAGATGGCTCTTTGTTTAGTTTACTGGAGGGGTACCAGTAATCTGCAGCAACTTGTGCAGAGATCATTTCGGAGCAGGAGGCTAACGGCGGATAGAAGAATAAAATCCCCGCCGCTATATAAGGTATGCCATTTCTCATACGTTGCCTCTATTTGCTATAAACACTGAGTA